>JBQLZH010000004.1:0-390913 GCA_052168175.1 Kiloniellales bacterium | reverse complement strand
GATCGAGCGAGAGACTCTGCGCAGCCGCCTGCTGAAACGGCGTAACGCGCTGAAGGAGGAGCGGGAGGACTGGCGCGACCACTGGGAAGAACTGGGCGACTTCGTACTGCCCCGGCGGCTGCGCTTCAGCGACCGTGACGACAAGGGCCGGCGCGGCAAGAAGCTGAACAGCCGCATCGTCGACAGCACGGCCACCTTTGCCCTGCGAACGCTGGTTGCCGGATTGATGACGGGCGTTACCAGCCCGTCGCGGCCCTGGTTCAAGCTGTCGCCGCGCGCTCGCCAACTGGCGGAAGACCCCGAGGTGTCGCGCTGGCTGCATGCGGTTACGCTGCTCATGCGCGATATCTTCGCGGCGTCGAACGTCTACAACGCGCTGACGGTTGGTTACGAAGACCTTGGCCTGTTCGGCACCACGGCGATCTACATCGAGCCCGACTTCGATGACGTGATCCGGCTGCGGCCGATGCCGATGGGCAGCTACTATCTGGCGGCCGGTGCCAATGGCCTGGTCGATACCTGCTACCGCGACCTGCGCATGACGGTGGCGCAGATGGTGGAGGAGTTCGGGCTGGAGTCCTGCTCCGCGAGTGCGCAGAACGCCTACCGCAATGGGGAACTGGATCAGGAATATTGGGTCTTCCACGCCATCGAGCCGCGGCGCGACCGCGACCCCGCCCTGGGCGACGGCCGGAACAAGCGCTGGCGCTCGGTCTACCTGGAGGAGGGCGCGGAGGAGGACAAGCTGCTGCGCGAGAGCGGCTTCGACTCCTTCCCGGTGCTGGCGCCGCGCTGGTACGTCACCGGTAACGATGTCTACGGCCGTAGCCCAGCCATGGACGTGCTGGGGGACATCAAGCAGCTACAGGTGATGCAGCGGCGCAAGGGCCAGGCAGTGGACAAGCAGGTCAACCCGCCGATGCAAGGCGGACCGGCCTACAGCAATCACCATGTTTCGCTGCTGCCCGGTGCTATCAACATCCTCGCCGACGGCGACCTGCAGCGCCAGGGTTTGCGCTCGGTCTACGATGTGAGGCTGAATCTGGGCGATCTGCGACAGGACCTCTTCGAAACGCAGGAGGCCGTGCGGCGTGGCTTCTTCGCGGACCTATTCCTGATGATTTCGAACATGGACCGGCGGCAGGTCACGGCGACCGAGATTGCAGAGCGCCGGTCAGAGAAGATGCTGGCCCTCGGGCCGATCCTGGAGCGGCTGCAAAACGAGCTGCTTGAGCCGCTGATCGAGCGCACGTTTGAGATTGCCGCCAGCGTTGGGATTCTGCCTGAGACGCCGGAGGTCTTGGAGGGCATCGATCTGAAGGTCGAGCTGACTTCCATATTGGCCCGCGACCAGAGGGTGGACGCCATCGTAGGGCTGGAGCGCTTCGTGGGCTTTTCCAATGGGCTCGGGCAGGTCGACCCGGCAGCCGCCATGAAGGCGAACCTGCCGCAAGCCGTCGACGAGATGGGCGAAATGCTGGGCGTCAGCCCAAGTGTGGTTCGCTCTGACGAGGAAGTCGCCGCCATGCAGCGTGCAGAGGCGCAGCGGCAGCAGCAGCAAGAGCAAATGGCCATGGCGCAACAGGCCGCCAGCATGGCCAAGGATGCAGGTGCAGCCATCGGCTCCACTGTGGACGCCAGCCAGTCGCTCGCCGGGCTGAGTGTGCTGCAAAGCGGCGTCGCGCCCGTCTGATGGACCCGCAAGAGCGTCGCGAGCGTAGAGCCCGCGAGAAGCTGAACGACCGGCAGGAAGCCTTCCTGGCCGACTTGCGGGCCATTCTGACTACAGAGGGCGGCCGGCGTGTCTTCGCACGGCTGCTGATGGAAACGCGGCCTTTCGCAAGCGTGTTCTCGGAAAACCCGCTTGAGATGGCCCGGCGCGAGGGCGAACGCATGGTCGGAGAGACCTTGCGCCGCTACTGCGCTGTGGCCGATCCGAAACAGTACCTCGCCATAGAAGCCGAGATCGCCCGGCGCGACGCAGAAGCGAGCGCGCCGCAACACCAGGAGACTGATATTGACTGACGAGACTCAGGCCGCGACGGACGCGGCTGCGGAGACCGCTGCGCCGGAGGCTGGCGCGGAGACCACCACGACCACGGGTGCGGACGCGAAGGCCGCAGACACCCGTGACGAGCTGTTGGGCGGCGATGGCAACGCCGACGACGGCAAAGCGCTTCTTGAGGCGGACACGCCCAAGGAAGAGGCCAAGGACGCTGGGGACGGGGATCGCGACGAGGGCGACTCCGACAAGCCGGACGAGGCCAAGGAAGAGGTGCCGGAGACTTACGAGCTGACGGCGCCAGAGGGCCAGGAACTGGACGCGGAGGCCGTGGAAGCTTTCACGCCTGTCGCCAAGGAGCTGGGCCTTACCAACAGCCAGGCGCAAAAGCTGACCGACCTGCACGCCAAAGCAATGCAGCGGCAGGGCGAGGTCATGTTGCAGCGCCACGGCGAGATGGTCGCGGGCTGGACCAAAGACTCGCGGTCAGACCCCGAGATCGGCGGCGACAAGCTGGATGAGACTCTGCGGCTCGGCAAGGCCGCCATGCAGCACGCCTTCGACAAACCCACGCAAGACCTGCTGAAGCACTTCGGGCTGTTGAACCATCCCGGATTCATCAGGGGCATGCGGGACTTCGGCCAGATCGTCACCGACGACCGTTTCGTTGAATCAACCGGCAAGGGCGCCCCTCGCACCCAAGAGGAGCGGGCACGGGCGTTTTACTCCCAGTCCTACTCAGACTAAGGAACTGAAAAATGGCGACTCTCGCTACCACCAACCCGACGCTGCTGGATCACACCAGCCGCATGGACCCCGACGGTTCCATTGCACAGATTGTCGAGATCCTGAACGAGCAGAATGAGGTTCTGCAGGATCTCACCTTCCTTGAGGGCAACCTGCCTACGGGGCACCGCTCCACCATTCGCAGCGGTCTGCCTCAGCCGACGTGGCGCAAGCTCTACGGCGGCGTGCAGCCCACGAAGTCGCAGACTGTCCAGGTGACGGACAACGCCGGCAATCTGGAGGCCTATGCCGAGGTCGACAAGGATCTTGCTGACCTTAACGGCAACACGGCCGCTTTCCGTATGTCGGAGGATCGCGCCCACATCGAGGGCATGAACCAGACGATGGCGGACACGATCTTCTATGGAGATGAAGACGTGTACCCCGAGCGCTTCACGGGTCTGGCCCCGCGCTTCAACGACGGCGCTCCCGCTCGCGCGGCGAACGCGGAGAACATCCTGAACGGTCTGGGCGCCGGCAGTGACAACGCCTCGATCTGGCTTGTCGTCTGGGGGCCGAACACCTGCCACATGTTCTACCCGAAGGGCTCGACCGTGGGCCTGCAGGTGAACAACAAGGGGCAGGTCACCATCGAGGATGTGGACGGCCAGAACGGTCGGATGGAGGCCTACCGTACCCATTACAAGTGGGGTGCGGGCATGGTGGTCCGGGACTGGCGCTACGTCAGCCGCGCTTGCAACGTCGACAAGTCCGACCTCTCCGCGCTCTTCACGCCGGGCACGGGCTTTGCCTCGGGCGCCGATCTGCCGGACCTGATGCACTCGATGATCACGCGCATTCCGAACCTGCGTTCGGGGCGCCCGGTCTTCTACATGAACCGGACCTTGCTGGAGTTCCTGGGCAAGCAGGTTTCCGCCAAGACTCAGGGCTCGACCCTGACCACCGAGAACGTCGGCGGGCAGATGGTCATGAGCTTCCTGGGCATCCCCATTCGCCGTTCCGACGCGCTGGCCGGCGACGAAGCTGCCGTGCCGTTCTCGTAAGCGCCGGCTCTCAACAGAGGATTTGGAACATGATTATCGATGAACGCACCGAGTTCTGCGACGCGACGAGCGTTGCGGCGGCGGCGGGCACGGCCCTGGTCGGAGATGTGATCGACCTCGGCACGGCGGGCCGTGATGTGGGTAACGGACAGCCGATTTACCTCGTGATGACCGTAGACACCTCTATCATCACCGGTGGCGTGGCGGGCACCATCCGCTTTGCGCTGGCGTCCGATGCACAGGCCGCCATCGCAACGGACGGGTCCGCTACCGTCCACTTCGAGACGGGCGATTTCGTCACCGACGACGACGCGTTGAACGCGCTCGACGCTGGCGACGTGATTGCCGTCGTTGCGCTGCCCCTGAACAGCGTTGCGACCTACGAGCGCTACCTCGGCATTCTCGCCACCATCGGCACGACCACGGTCACGGAAGGCGCGATCAACGCCTTTTTGACTACCCAGCCCTACGGCTGGCAGGCCTACGCCGACGGCGACCGCTAAGGGCAAGCCCCGGCTGCTTCGGCGGTCGGGGCGTCCGGCTCAGGAGACAGACAACATGCAAGTAGACTTCAAGCGGCCGTACTTCATTCAGGGCCACCGCTATCTCAAGGGCGAGAACAAGGTACTCGACCGCTTCTCCGAACGCTTGCCCCGTGACGCAGAGGTTCTTGAGGGGCCAGTCCAGGCGGAGCCGGTCGAAGACACCGAGCAAGGCGGTAAGCCCGAAGATCCGGCCGCAGTTCGTCGGCAGATCCAAAAGGCTGTAGGCCAGATCGACATCAACGACCCGGTAAATCTCACCGCGCGCGGCGATGTGAAGACCGATCTGCTGGAGCAACTGCTGGGGTGGGAGCCGACGCGCTCGGAAGTGAACGAGGCCCTGACCGGCGGTCCGGCTGTCTAGCGCATGACCTCAGTCGTCTCGATCTGCAATCTTGCCCTGACACGGATTGGGGCGCAGACGATCAACGATCTTGAGGAAGCGTCGTCAGCCGCGCGGCATTGTAAGGCGCTCTATGAGCCGACGCGGGACGCGTTGCTGCAAATGTACCCTTGGCGGTTTGCCCGCCAGCGGGTTGTCCTGGCCGCCCTGGCGCTGACCGAGGCAGATCAGCCGCGCGAGTGGGCAGAGGTCTACGCTTTGCCGTCGGACTGCCTGCAGCCGGTCTACATCGAGCCGCAAGACGCGGGGCCTGTCTACGCCTACGACCGTTGCCACAAAGGCGCGGAGTATTGGCGCGGGCAAATCCCCGACGCGACACCGCCGTATGAGGTTCGCGCCGGGCGGCGGATCATGACCGACGAGGAAGAGGCGGTGCTGATCTACACGGCGCGCATTGAGGACCCGACGCGCTTCGATCCGCTGTTCGTAGAGGCGCTGTCCTGGCGTCTCGCTGCCGATCTGGCGACAGCCCTGAAGGGCGATATCCAGCGCCGCAGGGAAGCATTGGGGGAGGCCGTCACGGCAATCAATCAAGCGGCTGCCACCGACGGCATGGCCGCCACGAACCGGATGCAGCGCGACGCGGACTGGGTTTCCGCGCGACTGTAATGCTGAAAGCCCTGCAACCTTCCTTCGCCGGTGGCGAGATCGCGCCGGACCTGCTGGCGCGTGTGGATACCGCCAAGTGGCGGGTCGGTGTCGCCACCGCGCTGAACGTCTTCGTGCGGCCCTATGGCGGCCTGGCGACGCGCCCGGGCTTGCGCTTCATTGCGGAGGTGAAGGACTCCAGCCAGCCCACGCGGCTGATCCCGTTCCAGTTCAACACGGAACAGACCTACGCCTTGGAATTCGGCGGCGGTTACATCCGCTTCCATCGAGACACGGGGCAGATCGTCGAGGGTGCGGCCAGCATCTCAGGTGCGACGACTGCCAACCCCGTCGTGATCGCGGCCACGGCCCACGGCTACAGCAACGGCGACGAGGTGTTTATCTCAGGCGTCACCGGCATGACCGAGCTGAACGGGCGCAACTTCCGGGTTGCGTCGGTGACAACCAACACCTTTGAGCTTCAGGACTTGGCTGGGGTCAACATCGATGGCACCGGCTACGGCGCTTACGTCTCCGGCGGACAGGTGCAGCGGGTCTATGAGATCGCGGCGCCCTATGCGGCAAGTGAGGTCTTCGACATCGGCTACGTGCAGTCGAACGACGTGATCTATCTCTGCCACCCCAAGCATGCTGTGCGCAAACTGACCCGCACGGGGGACACCGCCTGGACGCTGACGACGGTCACTTTCCAGCCGGGCATCGCCGCGCCGACGGGTGTTGCCGCAACGGCGACCAGCGGGCCGGGAGCGGGTGTGACCTATCGCTACCGCGTCTCCGCCATCTCCGACGACACGGGCGAGGAATCGCTGCCGTCGTCCATCGCGACGGTGAACAACGATCTCAGCGTAGCGAATGCCCAGAACCGGATATCCTGGACCTTCAACCCCGCTGCCTCTCGATACATTGTCTACAAGGAAGAGAACGGCATCTACGGCTTCATCGGCGGGACCGAGGCTATCCAGTTCTTTGACGACAACATCGACCCGGATACCTCCGACACGCCACAGAAGGTGCAGGATCTGTTCAGCGCGGCAGGGGACTATCCCGCCGTTGCGATGATCCATCAGGAGCGGCTTTGCCTCGGCCAGACCAACAACAATCCGCAAACCATCTGGATGTCGAGCAGCGCCAATTTCGAGAACTTCAACGTCTCGGTTCCGACGAAGGATGACGATGCCATCACCGCCACTCTGGCTGCGCGGCAGGTCAACGAGATCCGCAGCATGGTGCCGCTGGAGGACCTGATCGTGCTGACCTCCGGTGCCGAATGGCGCTTGCGGGCGCCCTCCGACGGCATTCTGACGCCCAGCAACCGCACCATTCAGGCGCAGACCTACCATGGGGCCGCGAGCCTACCGCCCATCGTCGTTGGGAATGTCGTCTTATTCGTGCAAGACAAGGGTTCGGTGGTCCGCGATCTGTCCTACAGCTTCGAGAGCGACGGCTACCGGGGCAACGATCTGACCATCTTCGCCCCGCACCTGGTGCGTAACCGCATGCTGGTTGACTGGTGCTACGCACAGGCGCCGTTCAATCTGGTCAAGGCCGTGCGCGATGATGGGACGTTGCTGGTCCTCGCGTACCTGCTGGCACATCAGGTGTGGGGATGGACGCGCTACGAGACGGACGGAAAGTTCAAGTCGACCTGCTCGATCAGCGAGGGCAACGCGCACGCGGTCTATACCGTCGTCGAGCGTCAGGTGGATGGCCGCACGGTGCAGTACGTCGAGCGCTTCGACGATCACGATTTCGACGAAGTGAAGGACGCCTTCTGCGTGGACTCCGGCCTGACCTACCAGGGGCCTCCGACATCTGCGCTGGGCAATCTCTGGCACCTGGAAGGCAAGGACGTGGTGGCCCTGGCCGATGGCAACGTGGTCAAGAATCTCACGGTGCAGAGCGGTCAGGTAACCTTGCCGAACGACGCGAGCACGGTTCACGTCGGCTTGCCCTACCGTTGCGATATCCAGACCTTGCCGCTCGATCTGGGCAACCTGCCGGGCATCGGCACGGTTATGGGGCGCCAGAAGCGCATCAATGAGATTACACTGCGCGCTCAGGATGCGCGCGGCATCTTCGCCGGGCCATCGTTCGAAAACCTGGACGAGTACAAACAGCGCTCGACCGAAGCTTATGGCGAGGCCATCCGTCTCTTTACCGGCGACATCTCCATGGACATACCGCCGGAGTGGAATGATCAGGGTATCGTCTGCATCCGCCAGAGCGACCCGATCCCACTCGTCTTGCTCTCCATCGCGCCTCAGGTGGACATCGGTGGATAGCTACATCGTCGAGCCGGCCAGCATCGAAGACGCGGCAGAGCTGGCCCCACGCCTCAGAACAGCCGACAGGCGCGAGGTGATGGCCTCGCACGGGCACCGGGCCTTGGCGGCGCTGCAAAGCAGCCTGGAGCGCTCCGACGAGGCCTGGGCGGTGCGTCGGGACGGCGAACTGCTGAGCGTCTTCGGCGTGGTGCGCGTGGCCCTTCTGGGCGGCGTCGGCTCGCCCTGGCTGCTGGGGTCGCGCAGTCTGGTGCATCACAAGCGGGCGCTGCTGGTATTGGGCCGTGAGCATGTCCAGGGCTGGCGGCGGAATTACGACCATCTCGAAAACTGGGTCGATGCCGGCAATGCGCTGTCGATCCGCTGGTTGCGCTGGCTGGGCTTCACATTGGACCCCGCCGCGCCTTACGGCCGCTTCGGTCGCCCTTTCCACCGCTTCTGGATGAACTGCTGCGATGTGTGAGCCGCTACTCATTGCCTCGACGGCCTCGACCGTGATCGGCGGCGTGATGCAGATGCAGGCGCAGGGCCAGCAGGCCACCGCACAGCGCCAGGCGCTCGACTATCAGAGACAGGTTGCGGAGAACAACGCGATCACGTCGGAGCGTCTGGCCGAAGATGCGCGCGAGCGGGGCCGTGAAGAGGAGCGGCGCCAGCGTATGACGACGCGCGACCTGAAGGGCCGTCAGACGGCGGTCTTGGCCGCCACGGGCTTCCAGGCGGACACGGGCTCTGCGCTGGGCATCCTGGGCGACACGGCTGAGCTAGGGGAGCTGGACGCGCTGACGATCCGCGATAACGCCGCACGCGAGGCTTGGCGCTTCGAGGTGCAGGCAGCCAACGACCGGGCACAGGCGGGCTTGCTCGACGTGCAGCGCAGCAACGTGCAGGGCGCGACGATTGCGCCGCTGTTGGGCGCTGGCGGGCAGGTGGCCGACACCTGGTATCAGTACAGTCTGCTCGACTGATGGTTACCGTACCCGTCTCCCGGCAGCGCGTTGCGGTCCAGCCGCTTGCACCCGTGCGCCAGCAGATCGCCGTGTCCCCCGAAACCTTCGGGGCGGGGCAGGCGAGGGCGCTTGAGCAGGGCGGGCGGCAGTTGCAGCAGGCTGGGGCGCAGATCGGGGCTGCCGCGCTTGATGGGCAGAGGCGGCAGAACGAGACCGCGACGCGGCAGGCCATCGCAGATTGGCAGAAACGCACAACGCCGCTGTTGACTGAGTTTCAGGCCCAGCGTGGCAAAAACGCTGTCGATACTTACAGCAGCATTAAGCCGCAGCTTGATGTCGTTACGGCAGACATCCGTGCGAACCTGCCTAGCGATAAGGCGCGCGAGATGTTCGACCTTGCGGTCACGCAACGCCGCGCGACTTTTGAGGCGGCAACGAGGCGGCATTATGGGCGCGAGTTCCAGGTCTACGAGCTGGGCGCGCTTGGGGCGCAATTCGAAGCGGCCGTCGAGCAGGGTATCGCCGCGCCGGAGACCATCCCAGACCAAATCCGGCTTATCCAGGCAGCCACAAGAGACATTCAAGACCTGACCGGCGAGGCGGACGAAGCCGCCGCGGGCAGAGTTCGAACAGCTGTCACGGCGATGCATGCCGGTGTGATCGATCGGTTGCTTGCCGATGGTGGAAGTAGAGTTGCTGCCGCGCACTACGAGGCGCATCAGGAGCAAATGCTGCCGTCGGAGCGCGCACGCATCGAACGGCGCATTGACGCTGTCCGAGAGGCAGAGATTCGCGTCGCGCAAGCTGAGCTTGGCCGGCAGGTGGATGAAGCCCTGTGGCTCATGTCGCGAGGTTTTCGGCCGCAAAATCTGGCGAATCTCCGCGCATCGGCGTTAGGCACGGCCTACGGTGAGGTTCTGGATCAAGCCACCGCGGCGCTCGATGAGCGCGAGGGCTTCGCCATGCTGCCGGCACGGGAGCGCGCGCTGCGTTTGGCAGAGCTCCAGCCAAGTCCGCAAGGGGCGGGGCGGTTGGAGGTCGAGCAGCACACGGCGCTAACCCAGCTTGACGAGAACCTGCGGCGGCTGGCGACCGACGACGCGATGTTGACCGCCCATCGGCAGGGCATCGTAGCACCCAAGCCACTGAGCATTCAGACACCAAACGCAAGCGAGTTGGCGTCGCGCGTCGAGCAGGCCCGCTTGGTCAGCGCACACTACGGTGTGCAGGCGTCACCTTTGACCGAAGCGGAGGCCGTTCAGCTTCGTCAGTATTTGACCACCGCGGGGCCGGCGGGACAGATCGCCATGCTCAACTGGATGCGCGACGGTGCAGGGGAATCCTATGCCCCGTTGCTGCGTCAGATCGCGGAAGACGATGGGGCCGGACGGTTCTGGGCGGTAGCCGGCGGCATTGCGCAAACGAACCCCGAGGCCGCCCGGAAGGTCATTCTGGGCCAGGATGTGATCGCGGCCAGCCAGGGCGTCTTGCCGAGCCGCGGGGAAATCAACGGATGGGTTCTTACTCGGTTGGAGGGGCTGTTTGTCGGGAGGCCGCGAGCGCAACTCGACGCGCTCAATGCGATTGAGTCTCTCTATGCGTCGCTGCTTGCCGAGCGGGGCGAGCTGGATCAGACCAGCGCCGCTAGCATCGACCGCGGACTCATGCAGCAGTCCATCGAGGGCGTGCTAGGGCCGGTGGTCGAATTCAATGGGCATCAGATCTTGCCGCCGTCTCGGTCCTACGACGAAGACAGCTTTGAAGAGCAGATGGATAGCTTGACCGATGCGGACCTAGGCGCCGCGGTCGGGCTGGACGGCTCCCGCTTCACAGCGGAACAGATTCGCGATGACGGGCAACTGATTACGGTCTCTCCGGGAGTTTACCGCGTGCGCATTGCCGGCCTGGACTTGCTGGATGAGGCCGGATCGCCGTTCATTCTGCGCCTGCCTGTTCGGTCTTTCGAGGCGCTGCGATGACCGACGTATTCAGCCTCAATCCAATCGAGGAAGACCGGATCGCCTTCAACCCGATACCCACGACGCCGGGCGATTGGGGTGAGACCTTCTCGCTCTGGAACGAGGCGGGCGAACGCGACTGGTTCAACAGCCGTCACCAGCTTCTCAGATCCGGCTTCTCTGACGAAATTCAGCGCGTCCGCGACCTTACTGGCGAAGTCGTGCGAAATCCGATCACCGATCAGTCCTTCGATTGGGACTCGGACATAACGAGGCTGCGCCAGGCCTACCCGAGCATTGCCGGCGACCTGCGGACCAGAGAGCAGATCGAAAACAGCGTCTATGAGCGCGTGCAAGAGCTTGCCCAGCGCCAGCAAGAACAGGCCATGGCCGCCGCGCCCTGGACAGCACAGATCGCAGGGAGCCTGTTCGCGGGGCTGCGCGATCCCTTAACGCTGCTGACAGCGCCGATAGGGTTAGGAGCCGGCGGCGCCAAAACGGCCATTGGGGCGGTTGTCCGTGTCGGGGCGCAAGAGTCGGCGCTGAATGCGGCTTTGCAAATTGCATCTGAGGCGACGAACGCCGACTTCTACCGGCAACTGGGCATCGAGAACGATCCGCTTGCGAACGTGGCTATGGCCGCCGCTGGCGGCGCTGTGCTGGGTGGCGGGGTTCGAGGACTCATGGAGGGCCTTGGGGCACTAGGTCGCCGTCTCCGGCCGTCTGAGCAAGCTGCAGAGCGCGTCTTGGAAAGGGCGATTCTGGACCAGAGAGACAACGTGCGTGCGGCCGATGTCGAGGTCGCAAAGGCGTACGTCGAGCGCGGCCAAACGCCTCCGGCCGCGCCGCTGGCGCGTGTAGATCAAGAGCCTCCGGCTCGCGCCGCCCCACAAGCCCGCGCTCAAGATTCGTGGGTTCCGGTCGCGGAGCTATATCGCGGTGGCGATGTAGCGTCGGCTGCAAACCGAGATTTCGTGCAGGGCTTCGCGCGCACCTTACCGGAGGAAGCGCGCCAGATCGCTTTCGGGCCGCGTGGCGGCCTCACCCGAGAAGGCGCGGCCATGGCTCAACAAGCGTTGATGTCGCGCGCTTACGGCGACGACCTCTCAACAGCGCTTAGAGATCTGTCCGGCGATGAGGCGGCGCGAGCACAGGCCTTGCCCCGCGGGCTCCAGGACGTCTCCGGCCGGTGGTCCGCCATGCGTGAGGCATCGGCGCGCGGAGACATCGACCCTCAGCTAGACATCACCGACGACCTGGGCGCCGCGGTCCGGGCTGTACAGCGCGCACGGCAGGAGGGCTTGACGGTCGGGCAGTTGGCTGAGCGTGGAGACCTGTTCGACCTGAACGACCGCCAGCGCGCGGCCTTGGGTATGTTGGTGGGGGCCGGAGATGGCCGTGGGCGCCTATCGCGCGCCGCGGTGCGGCGTCGGATGGATGCGTATCTGGATGAGGCCATGGCGTCGCGTCCGGGAACGCGCCAGGCGGAAGAGTCCCGAACCATCTTCGAGACGGAAGCCGAGCGGCGGGCGGTAACCGTCGAGCAGGTCCGCACGACAACGGAAGTCCCTGCCGACGATGTTGCAAGCGCAGCAGAGATTGAGGCGCAGAGGATCGCCGCCGAAGCCGAACCGCAAGTTCCGACGCCGATTTTGAATGCAGAGGGTGAGGTTATCGACTATCGCTTGGTTCCTGCCTCCGAAGTCCTCGAGGAAGGCGAGCAAGCCGTGACGCAGGCAGCCGAGATTGCGGCCTGTCTGGTAGGGAGCGCCGCATGACGGCCAGTCTTCGCGCCTGCCTCAACGGCCGCGTCTCCACGGGGGCCATTACTCAGAGCCAGGCCGACGAAGCATATGAACTGGTCCGGTTCTTCGAACGCCAGGGCATGCCGCAGCCGAGCGCGGCAGCGAAGGCCGCACAGCAGATCGCAGACGACGCGGCGACGGCAAAGCGGCAGAAGGCCCTTCAGGTCATCAAGGCGCAGGAGACCGAGGCGAACGCGCGGACGCACAGCAAGGGAATCGCCGCTGGCGTGAACGCGCTCTTTGCTCGCGATCTCTGGCAGGAAGCGCCCTATCAGAACGTCGAGGCCCGCCAGCGCGGCGTGTTGCGCGGCCTGCATGCGCTTTTCGCAGATGGTATCGCGACCTTCCGAACCAAAGCCGCCGGCTTGCGTCAGGACCGGCTGGTAACGCAGTCCTTTGTCCGGGGGCTTTACGGCGAAGAGACCGGCGACGACGTGGCCCGTGCCGCGATGCGCGGCTGGAATGAGGCCGTCGATAGTGCCGTCGAGCAGTTCAATCGTGCGGGTGGGGATCTACGGCGGCGGGAGAATTGGCGGCTGCCGCAGAACTGGGAATCGGTCAAGGTCCGCGGGTTTGGAGAAGACGGCTTCCGCTCTGAAATGCTGGCCGCCTTGGATGACGGCCGATTGCGGATTACGGACTACGACACCGGACTGCCGGTTAGCCGCGAGCGCGGAATTCAGATCATTGACGAGGCCTATCCGCGGCTTGCGACCGATGGCATCTCCGATCTGGTGCCGGGCCAGGGCGGGCAGGGCAAAGTCGCCAACAGCCGAACCGCATCGCGCGTTTTCGAATGGACGACCGCGGATGCATGGTTCGAGTTCAATGAGAAGTTCGGGGTAGGCAACGACCGGATCTATGATCTTCTGACCGGCCATCTCGACGGCATGGCGCGCGATATCGCCTTGATGGAGGTTCTAGGCCCGAATCCGCATGCTCAGGCGCGGCGGCTGGTCGATCTCGTGAAGAAAGAGGGCGCGACAAGATTCCTGAGTGCTCAAGCTCAGGCATGGCGTGTCGAGGGCACCTGGGATTTTGTCTCCGGCCGCGTGCAGACGCCTGTCAACGAGTGGTGGGCGTCGGGCGGCCGTTCAGTGCGGTCCTGGCTGGTTTCATCACAGCTAGGCTCTGCGTTCCTGGCATCGCTCAACGATCTCGGCATTACCGCATTGACATCGAAGTGGAACGGCATCCCGTCAACGGGCGTCGTCATTCGGTACATGCGGATCATGGCCGGAGGCGAAGTTGCACGCTCGCAAGCCATCCGGGCCGGTTTGGGGGCAGAAGGTGCCACACAGCGCGCTGCCGGCGCCATGCGACACCAAGCCGAGATTGTTGGGAGCGAGCTGCCGACGCGGATAGCCGACACGGTGATGCGTGCTAGTCTCTTGACACCGCACACTGAATCGCTGCGCTGGGCCTTCGGCTGGGAGTTGTTGAGCAACATCACGGACGCCGCGGAGCGCGGTGGGTGGGATAGCGTGCCCCAAGGTCTGCGCCGTGCAATGGAGCGCTACGGGATCGATGCCGCCGACTGGGAACGCCTCCGCGGGGCTGGCCTGATAGACCTAGGCGAAGACGTGCGGATGTTGGATCACCTCACGCTCGCACGCCAAGGCCGCGCCGAAGCGCAGACAGCGGCCAAGCTGCAGCAAATGATCTCGACCGAGCAAGATTTCGCGGTGCCGACAGCAGGCGCCCTTGAGCGCTCAATGCTCGGATTCAGGACGCGGCCGGGCACTTTCGCAGGGGAGTTTCTGCGCTCGACGGTGCAGTACAAGACCTTCCCGGTCACGATCATGCTCATGCACGGGATGCGCTCTCTTAAGAGCATTCAGTCGGGCGACTACGGGCTGTATCTAGCGGCCCTGCTGGTTTCGACGACCTCGATAGCGGCGTTTAGCCTGCAGACGCGCGAGGTGGCGAACGGACGCGATCCGCGGGACATGACCGACCCGAAGTTCTGGGCGGCGGCTGTGGCGCAGGGCGGCGGCTTGGGCATCCTCGGTGACTATCTCTACTCCAGTACGGCGCGCTCGGGTCATGGGCTTCAAACCACCTTGGCCGGGCCAGGCATGGGCCTGTTCGTGGATGCATCGCAACTGACGCTCGGGAACATCACCGCGGCTCTGGACGAGGAGCGCGACGCCAATGCGGGCCGCGACTTGGCGCGCTTCATCAAGCGCTACACGCCCGGCAACAACATCTGGTGGTCGCGTCTAGCGACTGACCGGCTGATCTTCGATGAGCTGAACAGGCAGATCAATCCGCGCGCTGACGAGGACTTCGCGCGGTTGCAGAGGCGCTATCTACGAGAGTTCGATCAAGACTTCTTTTGGACGCCGGGGGAAAGTGCGCCGGAGCGGGCGCCAGAGCTGCGGTAGCGACGCACCAAGAAGGCGATGCCGTACACAGCATGCGTAACGACCAGGGCAATCGAGACTCGAACCAGCGAGCTTTCAAGCGCCCTGGCATGGGGGTCGAAGCCCATATCGGCCCAAAAGTTCCAGTTTGAATAAACGGTCGCGGCAGACACCGCAGCGCCCAGCAAAAGAGCGCTCGTCGCCATGATCCAGTAGTTGCGGATAAGCGACCCAACGGCGATGTAGAGTAAGACCATCATCAGTGCTTGCTCGCCTCCAGACCTACGAACGTGGTCTGCCGGGGCTCGGCTGTCAACGAACGGTTGCTAAGGCATTGATCTATCACACCCCGCTCCGGCGGGGTTTTTTCATGGGAAAGACGAATGACAGTCCCGAGCGAAACCGCCCGGTCCGGCCCCTACGCCGGCAACGGGGTCACGACGAGCTTTGCCTACACCTTCCGCATTCTGGACGCGGCGCATCTCCGGGTGACGACGGCGGACGGGGCAGGCATCGAAACGGTACTGATGCTGACCTCCGATTATAGCGTCACGGGCGTTGGCGATGCGGCTGGCGGCTCGGTGATCCTGACCGCACCGCTGGCGACTGGCCTACAGCTTGTCATTACGCGCGACGTGCCGGCGACGCAGGAAACCGACCTGGAGAATCAGGGCGCGTTCTTCGCGCAGACCATTGAGGACTCGTTGGACAAGCTCACCATGCTGGTGCAGCAAGGTGAGGAGGTCGACAGCCGGACGGTGACTCTCTCTGTCACCAGTGACGGCGTTTCCACGTCTCTCCCGGGCGTGGTCGCGAACACGCTCCTCGGCTGGAACGCAGACGGTTCGGCACTGGAAAACAAGGCTCCCAACGACGGGACGGTGTTGCCGGCACTGCTGGGCAGCCTAACGACTGCGGAAATCACGCAACTCCTCAACATCGACACTGCGACGATCAGCGCGGCGCAATGGGGTTTCCTCGGTGGCCTGGGTGCGGCGCCGCTTGAACCTAACGCCCCGGCCACGGTGACCGACCTCACGGCCACACAGCAGTTTGTCGCATCTGGCGCGCTCACGCCGCCGCAGATTACTGCAAATCAGAACGACTACAATCCGACCGGACTTGCAGAAGCGTTTCGGTTGCGCTTGGCGACCAACGGCGCTCTGGCGCTTACCGGCCTTCAGGGCGGTGCCGAGGGCCGCTTCCTGCTGGTAGAGAACGTAGGGGCGAATAGCCTGACGCTCAGCCATGAAAGCGCCTCTTCAGCGGCGGCAAACCGCTTCGCCTTTGCGGGCGGCAACGACTTAACGCTTTCACCGGAGCGCTCGGCGCTGCTGATTTACGACGGTGTTTCGAGCCGGTGGCAGCGGGTCGATGACGCCGATGCCGGCGAAGGGGTTGCGGACGCCTGGGGCGTTCTGCAGGGCACCGGCACAATCAGCCTGCTCAACAGCTTCGGCATGGCTGCGCCCACTGACAACGGGATCGGCGATTACACCTTCAATATGTCGAGCGCCTTCGTTGACGGGAACTTTGTCGTCACCTACTCGACGCGGTTCGACCAGGACGTTTTCGCAGCCAGTGGCATCGGCGCGCGGCAGGTTCGAGAAGAGGCAAGGAGCACCACGACCGCGCGCATGGGCTGCGGCTTCTCGAATGAGTCAGGTCCCGGCGGCCATCTCGACTTCGATATCCTTTCAATCGCCTGTCACGGCACCTGATGAGCTTGAAAGCTCGCCGCCGCCTAAGATGGGCGGCAAAGCATCTGCGCCCGATTCACAGCGACCTCGTGATTGTTTGGGAAGATCCGGCCGATCCGGACGCGCCTGCCAAGGTGACCGGGCCGCCGGATGCCCGCTGGCTGGCTGCCGCACTGTTCGGAGGAATCCTGCCGCCCGTCGAGGCGGCGCGAGCCGGACTCGATGCCGAGGCAATTGGGCCGCTGAGTCTCGATGGGGCGATTGAATACCTCCTTCAACTCTGCCTGCCGTCCTCGGTTTGGGCCGCACCGGAAGGCAACCGCCCCCGCTTCTTGATCTGCCGGCAGTGCCAGCTGCCTGCCAATCGTGAGTATCGCAACTCTTGGGAGATTGCCGCGTGAACGCGAAACATCTCGTGGACGGCCGAATCGTGTCGTCATCCGGCCCTGCCGCTGAGGGTGACCGGCGGTTTCGCGACGCCTGGGCACTCGACGCTGGGGCGGTCATCCAGGTCAACATGACCAAGGCGCGTGAGATCCACCGCGAGGTTCTGCGCCGTGAGCGCGCGCCACGGCTTGCTGCGCTCGACGTGGAGTATCAGCGCGCCCTTGAAGCCGACGACACGGCAAGGCAGTCGGAGATTGTCACGACAAAGCAGAGGTTGCGCGACATCACAGGGCACGCTCTTATAGAGCGAGCGAGTGACTGTGATGAACTTTCGCGCCTGAGTTTGGATTACTTGATGGGCCTGTCAGGCCAATGATGCGTCGTACACTTCTTGCAGCCGCCTTTGCCGCGCCCTTGGCACTGACGGCATTGCTCCGGCCAGCAAAGGCATGGGAGCCCCCGGACACGCCCGGTGTGCAGCCAGACGGCAACATCGCCGGAATGGGGCCGGAGAGCCAAGTGTTTGCAGTCGGCGAGCATGCGGCTGGTTTCGCGGCTATCGTCGATAACCGAACGGTGACGGCGCCGAACGATGAAGGTTACTGGCTCGTCTCCGGTTGGACACGCGATGCGCTTGGCGAGCCGGTCAATCGAAAGTGGATCAGCTTCTCGGGCACCCTGTTAGACGGAAATCACGACGACGCCACTTTCACTGGGCAGTGGCGTCTCAATGCTCACGGCGTGGACGCGCAGGGCCAGCACCGCGATGACATCGTTCTGCGGGGCTATGCGCATAAGGGCGCAGCGTTCTTCTGGCCTTACGGCGAGTACGCGGCGCCGGGAGACCACAAGCTTTACGTTAATGGTCTGTTGGAGCTGGAGCCGTTTAACGGCGCGGCGGGCATCAACTTCCTGACGGACAAGCCCACGCAAACCAGCATGGCCGCAATCGGCCCGTCGAGTTGGCAGTTGGGCGACGGAAAAGACGACCTTGTAATCGGCGCTCAGGCCGGACGCTCCATCAAGATCGTAGTCGATGGAAATCCGCACAAAATGCTGATCTTCCGAGACGGCGACATATACCGCCCTGGCGATACCGTGGGCCTCTTTGCACGAGTAGCTGCCCTAGGGGGCTAAACCTCGCGAAATCGTTGATCTGGCTGGCCGCCTTCTGGGCGGCTTTTTTGTTCCCCGCAGCGCAGATCGCTCCGGTCAGCACTTAGACATCGCCCCTGTCACGGAGAGCGTGGTGGGCCTTCGAAAACTGCCCCTTGGTCACGCGAATAGAGATGAGATCGAAGTTGTTGAAGGGCTTGCCGTCTCGGGTCGCGCTTTCCGTGCTGGTGAGCGGTGCGAAAGCTTCTCGCAGTCGGGCGTTCTCACACTCGGCTCTCTCAAGGTGACGTCGAAGCCGATAGTTCTCGCCCTTCAAAGCGGCAATCAGCGCCCGTTGCTGGTCAAAGACGGTCTGGGTTTCGCGGGCAGCGGGCCGGCGAAACACTACGGTGATCCAGGTAAGCGGGGACGCAAAACGCATAGTCCACAGAAACTATGTACATACAGATAAGAATGCAACTTCAGATCAGCGTAGCCAACCTGGAACGACCCTTGTTGCGCGCAGCACAGACCTACTGACCAGCGCCGCCGGCCGGGCTTTGGCGAGCCCGAACCGGCGACTTCCCAACCCCTGTCCTGACGAAAGGGGCCAAGCATGAACAGCTTAGTTGTTCTGTTTCTTGTCGTTGCGATTCAGCTCAATGAGGACGAGATCCACTACCTCGCCACCCCCGTTCCGAAGTGTCCCTCGATTGAGCAAGTGGAAGCGGAAGTTTCTACGCTCGCTGGTGTGAAGCAGTGGGGGATGCGGTGCGGGCCTGTGTTCATGGGGCCTCTGTCGGGCGAGGGGACGTAGGTGTCGACCAGCAACGACAGACTGCTGCAGGAAGTGGTCCAGACGCGGGCAGAGCTTGAAGCGCAAGCGAAGCAGCTCGCGAAGATGGAAGCCCGCCAAGACGAGATGTGGGAGACCCTGCACGAAATCCGGGGCGGCAAAAAGCTGCTGTTCTGGCTGCTCGCTTTCCTTGGCGGCATTGCCACCCTGGCCGTGGCGCTCTGGAAACAGGTGCACGGTTAAGCCATGCCCACACCCCCACTGACCGAAGACCGTGCCCGCCAGATCGTGACGGCCGTCGAAGATGCCTTGCGAGATGGCTTCCGCGCGTCCGGGCAGCCTTCAGCGCGAGAGGAAGCGGCTAGGCGGCTTGGTATCCCGAACCTCGCTCGGTTGCTGGGTCGTGCCAAAAGCCTGCACGGCCTGGAAACCGATTGGTCGTTGGAGCGCCCCGCCGATCCAAACACAGTGCTGCCGGCAGACCGCATTGCCGAGTTGCAACAGGAGGTGAAGAATCTCCGCTCGGCGCTCCGCGATGCCCAGTCCGAGGAGCTGACCCGCAAGGCAGTGCGCAAGCACATCTTTGGCCTTCGGGACGAACCGGCGTCGCCGCCTAAGTGGCTGGTGAAGACGCCGCGCAAGGCATCGCATGTTCTCGGTGTGCCGACGCTGTTTCTGTCCGACTGGCATTGGGGCGAGTGCGTCGCGCCGTCGGAAGTCGATTTCGCCAACGAGTTCAATCTGCCGATTGCCCAAGACCGTGCGCGGCGGGTGACGGAATCCGCCGTGCGGCTGCTGACCCAGCACCTCACGGGTGCGGAGTACCCCGGCATTGTGGTGGCCCTGGGCGGCGACATGGTAACCGGTGATATCCATGAAGAGCTGACGGCGACCAACGATGCGCCGATCATGCCGACGGTGGTCGATCTATTCGAGAATCTGACCGCCGCTCTGTCCCTGCTGGTCGATACCTTCGGCTCGGTCTTCGTCGTGGCCGTGACGGGCAACCATGGCCGCAACACACGGAAGATTCAGGCCAAGCAGCGCTATGCGACCAACTTCGATTGGCTGGTCTACCAGCTTCTCGAGGTGCGATTCCGCGATGATCCGCGCCTTACGTTCCATATCCCCGATGCCTCGGATGCGCATTACCGAATCTACGGTCACCGCTACCTGCTGACGCACGGCGATCAGTTCCGGGGCGGTGATGGGCTGATCGGGCCGCTTGGTCCTGTCACGCGCGGACGGCACAAGAAGCAGTCGCGCGACGCCAGCCTGCAGAAGTCCTGGGACACCATGCTCTGCGGTCACTTCCATACCCTGATGCAGCTACCGCACCTGATCGTGAACGGCTCGCTCAAGGGCCTCGACGAGTACGCCTTCGCCAACAACTTCTCGTTCGAACGCCCCGCACAAGCCTGCTGGATCACGCATCCGCAGCACGGCATCACCTTTCAGATGCCGGTCTACGCCGACGAGCCGAAAGCGACGGTCGGTGCCGAGTGGGTCGCCGTACCGAGGGCGGCAGCATGAACCGCGCCGAGATCCTGGCCGATGCTGACCGCTGCGTCTCCCGCGACCGAGAAGCGGAATACGGCAGCCCGAAGGAGTGCCTGGGCCTGACTGCCGAGCTGTGGGGCTCCTACCTCGCCCAGCCGCTCCGCGCGGAAGACGTGGCGCAGATGATGGTCTTGCTGAAGATCGCGCGCGTCCGCACCGGCACCCCCAAACCCGACACCTTCGTTGATCAGGCCGGCTACTCCGCATTGGCCGGCGAACTGGCTATGGAGCAAGACGAATGATTCAGCTCAAACTCGACCGGATCAAATGGGGCGCGGCTGCCGTTGGAGCCGCGCTTTTTCTTTGCGGCTTCGCACTCGGGGCGTGGTGGCTGTGATCACCGACCGGAATTGGGATTCGGAGCGCTGGCCCAACTTCTCCCCCGATGAGCTGCGATGCAAACACACAGGCACCTTGCAGATGGAAGCGGAGTTCCTGGACCGGCTGCAGCGTCTCCGCGAGGCGGTCGGTAAGCCGCTCCCGGTCACCTCCGGCTATCGTCATCCTACGCACCCGGTAGAGGCGCGCAAGAAGGCGCCAGGCACACACTCAAAGGGCTGTGCGGTGGACATCGGCTGCGACGGGCGGCTTGCTCACACCATCCTCTCGACAGCCTTCGCGCAAGGCTTCTCGGGCATCGGCGTCAAGCAGAAGGGCCGGGGGCGATTCGTCCATCTCGATACCTGGAATGAGGGGGCTCGTCCGAATGTCTGGTCCTATTGAGCCGACACCGCCGCACATGTGGCGCCAACGCCGCCGCGTCATCTGGGCCGCTCTGCTGTGGGCCATGGCGCTGCCCGTGCTGGCGATCCTGGCCGCTCCCGAGGTCGCAACGGTCGCCATCACCACGTCTGGCGGCGTCGTGACGCTGATCGTCGGTATCTATGCCGGTGTTGCAGCCTGGGACGATAAGAACCGGGGTAGGGTGCCTGTCGTGGGGCCGGTGCGGTGATCGGCTGGGCAACGGTTGCACGCTTGCTGCCCAAGTGGGGCAAGTACGTGGCTGTCGCTGCCGCAGCAGCGGGGCTGCTCACGCTGGCATACTGCAAGGGGCATAGTGCTGCGGAGGCAGACTGCCAGGCCGCCGAACTGGCCCGCCAGCTTGCCCAAGAGCGGGAGTTGACGCGGATCGCGCAAGAGGCCGCACAGGCGGCCGAAGGACGTCGGCTCTACGCCGAGCGGCAGGCGGAAGCCCTGCGGGCCTCCAGCGCCCGTATCGCGGCGACGGACTGGCAATGCGGTGCCGAGCCTCTGCCGCAGGCGGTTTACGATGAGATCCGTTAGCTTAGTGCTGGCTGGGCTGCTCGCTGCCTGCACGACGCCCGAACCTGTGCTAATCCGGCCTGAACTGCCGGCCGATCTCTTCGCCTGCACGCCAGCACCACCGAAGCCAGCCAGCATGACGAGCGCCGATCTGGCGAACCGCAGCAACGCCTGGGCGGCCGCCTACGACGCCTGCCAGTGTCAGCTATGGCTAGTGCGCGATCTGATCGAGAGGCGGGAGATCGATCCGACTAAGGCTTGCCCGGCCCCTTATCGGTGAAGGGATTGGGGCCTCTCACCGGCAGGCGCTCCAAATCATAGCCGTGGGGCCCGAGTATCGGCCGGAATTGTACCGGGTCGTCATAGACATGGCCGACCCAGCGAATGGCGACGGATGCTGACACTCCGAACCGCTCCGCGACCTTGCCCGCGACCTGCCCGCGCGCGACGATGCGGTTATCTTCCTCGTTCCGGGCAAGTTCGTCCCAGATGTAAATGCGCGCTTCCTGGGTGATTTCCGGCGGCTCGTAGTCCGGCCGATCCTCGCCGGCAAAGGGGTCTGGGGTCGAGTGGTGTTTCGCTGCCATGACCGCCTCCGCTGTGTGAACAGAAGCGGAACATTATGCAGGCTCAGCGGGGCACGCAATAAGCTGGGAGTTGAATCGCGCGCGCCGCGTCCGGCTCCAGGTGGCGGTACCGCCCGCCTGAGAATCTCGGGCAGTCCCTGCCAAGCCCCGCAGCGACCAGAAGCCCGGCGATGTCGCGGCCGTCCAGGAAGCAATCCCCGACTTCCCGATCATAGCTGCGGCGCCCCTCAAGGCGGCACTCGACGAACTTCCCGGCCACCAGCTCGACCATGAAGGCCCTGGCAGCCGGGCCGCCGTCCTCGCCCATCTCCGGGGCGTGCAGGCCGCTCAGCCTGACAGCGGTCTCTCCGATCTCGATGGTGTCGCCGTCGCGGACATGCGTGACAGCGCCTTCAAGCACGGAATCGGCCAGGGCACTGGCGGCCAGGAGGCAGAGGACAGCGACCTTGAGTGTCACCAGTGCAAGGCTACAGGGCTTGTCTATCATCTTCGTCAGTTTGTGAGAGCAGCGAGAGCCTTCGCGCATGCGTTGGCTTGGCGCTCGGGAAGGGTCCCGTTGTCGGCAAGCGCGCGAAGCTGCTCAAGAAACGCTCCTGGGCTGTCGCCGCTAACACTGGCCAGGTGCCAAGCGACCGTTGCGAAAACACTCTTGGGGATGTTGTCGTAAGCCTCGCCCCAACAGGCGCGTGCGTGGCTATCTGCCTTATTGATGCTCATCTCGGTTCCTGTCGGCCTTTTGCATTGACCTATCTCCCTCTAAGGCGCGAGCGCGAATCAATTTCATCGTGTCCTTGATCGCGGTCCAAGGTACATACCTTGTCACCGCCACCGGCAAGCCGTCCTCGTCGTCATCGGAAATCGTTTCCAGAACGACTTCGCTCATGTAGGCGGCCTTGGTGTCTGCGCTGGGAGTCAGCGCTTCCCGTAGCTTCGCGTTCTCTGCCTTGCTTTGGCTGAGCATCTGCCGCCAAGTAGCAGCTTCCGCTTCCAGCGTTATTGCGTGAACGGCCATCTGGCTGATGGCCTCCGCCGCCTCAAGTGTCAGCGGCGACCCATTCGCACGAAGACGGTCGCACAGTGGCTTATCGCGCATCTAGTTGCCCCCCTCTGTTGGGGGAGTGGGGCCGGATGGCATGAGGCGCCAAGCTTCCGGCTCACAGCTTGTGTCGTGCGCGTCTGTCCAGTGCTCGTTGGCGAGGGTCCATGTTTGGCCCGGCCAGTCTGGCTCGTAAAAGGCCTCAAACACTGTCTGGCGCTGGCTCACCAGAACCGGCGTTCCATCCTTTGGCGCCGCTTCCATATCCGTAGACCACGCCGCCGCCTCTGCCGCCTCTAGGGCGGCGCGGGCGATCTGGTCGAGGTCCGCTGATCCGCCAGAAAATAGCGCTTTCTGCAGTACGTCGGCGGCGGCCTTTACTTGTGCGTCGGTGATCATGGGGTCAGGCCTCCTTTCCGCCAGTCACCACCCGCAGATCCGGCTCTGGCGCATCGCCCTTCACCTCGGGGTGCTTGGACGCCATGTGACGTTCCAGGTTGTCGAAGTGCCGGTTGCAGCAGGGGCAGAGGCCCGCGCCGGCTCGCTTCCGCAGCTTAGTCACCTGGCCCTTGAACGCAGCCGCTCGATGCGCCTCGTGATTGGCCCGCTCGTTGGCAGCGCGGACCCGGTCTTCGTGCCACGCCTCGCGCTGCCTGGCACGTTCAAGCTGGCGCCGGAGCTTCTCCTGCTCGCTTTCGCCTTCAACGTAGTGTTGTCCATGGCCATGCGGGCAATAGAACTGGATTCCGTTTGGGCCACGCCGCGCTCGCGCCGCCCGGTACAGAGAGAGCGGCATCGCAAACTCGGACTGGCACTTGCAGCAGGTTTCCAGCACCAGATCCGTGCCGGGCAATTGTCGCGTCATCTCACCCTCCAATCCCGTTGATCTGCGGGGCTGGACTTGCACCAAATTTGCACCGCACCCCCTTGCGTGTTCGCTCGCCGTTCACGCAACGATCTTCATAGCTGGCAAGCCGCTGCAGCCAGATAATCTCGCGATTACAATAGGTTAGGGTGCGCTTGCGTCCGTGTATCCGCACCCTCTCAAGGTGGAGACACGGGTTCGACTCCCGTTGGGGACGCCATTAAGCTGCAACGCACTAAAGAGGCCGCAAATCAATAGGTTGCGATTGCCGCTGGTCCAAACCAATGCGATTCGCCTCTGCCTGGCGTCACTCCGAGAGCGGAATCGTCTGTTTCCGCCGTTCGGTTCCGGTCAACCTTCGGCCGGCTGTTAGGTGGCGCGAAATCGAGATTGCCATGAATACCCAGGCAAGGACGGTGATTCCTCTGCCAAGCTGATCGCTTGCCACCGCGAACCCGCACGGCAGCATCAGATAAGCAGGATAACCTGTCTCCAGTTACACGGTGGTCAGTGACAGACCCAGCTCGGCCCGGCGGCGAAGCCAAGGGCTCGGGCGGTAGCGCGGATCTCCCGTCAAGCTGTGGATCCCCTTCAGGATCTCCAGCACGAGTAACGGTCCGATACGATCGCCGAGCGATAGGGGCCCCGCGGGATAACCCAGGCCGATGCGCACGGCATCGTCGATGTCTGCGGGGCTGGCGACGCCTTGCTGAGCGACTTCGCATCCCAGGTTGACGATGGCCGCAAGCATTCGCTGAACCACCAGTCCCGGACTGTCACCGACGACGCTGACCGGTAGACCATCGGCTGCGAGCAGCGCATGGGCCCCGTCCCGCCAGATTGGGTCGGTGCCAGGCAGGGTCATGAGAGTGCGCCGCCCGGTTTCGAGTCCGAACAGGGGGTCGATCGCCAGGCTGCGTGACGCATCCAGGCCGTACCGGGCGCAGAGGGCGCTTCCGTCCAGACCGACGGGAGCGAGCAGGATCAGGCTGTCTTCGGCCGGTTGCGGAGCCTGATCGAGAGTGGCGCCGAGTCTGCTCAACAGCTTAGCCAGGGCATCGGCATTCGCCGCTGCCCGCTCAATCCAGACGGTGGCGGGCAGCGGCGCGTCCGGTCGCGGCGGTTCCGGCGGGCGAAGGACTTGCGCATCTTCGTAGCGGTAGAAGCCTTCGCCGGTTTTGCGGCCGAAGAGACCTGCCGCGACACGGCGGCGCGGCAAGGGTGTCGGTCGATAACGCGGGTCTTGAAAGAACTGGCCGTAAATCGACTCCAGAACGTGGCCCGATACATCGAGACCGGTCAGGTCGAACAGCTCGAAAGGCCCCATCCGAAAGCCGGCGGCGTCGCGCATCAGGGCATCCACGACCTGTGGTGTGGCCACGCTCTCCTGCACGATCTGCAGACCTTCGGTGTAGAGTGCGCGACCGATGTGATTGACCAGGAACCCGGGACTGTCCGTTGTCATCACCGCACGATGCCCGAGGCTCTCGGCCAGCGCTGCCAGCCGAGCAACTACCGAGTCGTCCGTGCGTTCGCCGCGAATCACCTCGACCAGTTTCATCAAGGGCACCGGGTTGAAGAAATGATAACCCGCAACCCGCCCGGGCTTGGCGCAGGCGGCGGCCACGGCCGTCACCAGCAGCGAAGAGGTGTTGGTCGCCAGAACGGCGTCTTCGCCGACGATTGCTTCGAGACTGCGGAAGAGATCTTGCTTGACGTCCAGGCGCTCCGCGACTGCCTCGACCACCAGAGTAGCGGGTGCCAGGGCATCGAGGCTGTCGGCCGGAACGAGATTGGCGATGGCCGTCCGGGTTGCTGTTTCGGTCGCCTCGCCTTTCTCCAGACGGCGCTCCAGCATGCGGGTAATGAAGCGCACCGCCTCAGCAGTTTGCTCCGCACTCGTATCGTAGATCAGCGTCCGTAAGCCGCCTTGCGCGAAGAACTGAGCGATGCCGCGCCCCATCGTTCCCGCGCCGATGACTGCAACCGTCTCGAAGGTCGTGGTGGACTCAGTCATGGCTCTCATCTTGCTCGGCAAGCCTCACCCAGCCATCCACGGCAACTACGCCTTTTCCCTCAGCTCGAACGACCAATGGATTGATCTCCGCCTCCAGAACAGGAAGACCGTTATCCGCGACTAATTGGGAGAGATCTGCGACTGTGCGTGCCAGCGCCTCCACGTCGCCTTTCGGCCGCCCCCTTGCTCCGAAGAGAGGAGCGAGGCCTTTGACCTCGCGAAGCATGGCCAGAGCTTCCTGCTCGTCGACCGGCGCCAGCCGTATGGAAACGTCGCCGTAGACTTCGGCAAGCAGTCCGCCGACTCCCGTAACCACAATCGGACCTGCGAGTGGGTCGATCCGGACACCGGCGATGATTTCGGCCAAGCCTTTCACCATCGGCTGGATCAGGATGCCCTCCAGCCGTGCATCGGGTCGAGCATCGGTGAGCGCGCGCTGTAACCGCCCAGCAGCTTCAGACACTGCCGCGCCGTCGGGCAGATTTAGGGCGACGCCACCGAGATCGCTTTTGTGCGCGATGCTGGAAGAGAGGACTTTTGCGGCGACAGGGTAGTTCACATCGACCGGGACGGGGCCGTCGGGCGCCATGACGCGGCATTCAACGACGGAGATGCCCAGTCTGGAGAAGAGTGCCAGAGCATCTCGTTCGTTGAAGCTTGTCGCCGAACGGTGAGCCTCGACGAGATCATAAACCTCGGCCGACAGCGCTTGTGCCTTGCGATCCCGCGGAGGCCCCCAGCGCAGGTAGGCATTGAGTGCGTCGGCGCAGGCTTCGGGGGTTCGGAAGGCCGCAATGCCGGCTTCTGCGAGAAGGGTCAGCGACTGCTCGGCGTTGGGAAAGAGAAAAGCCGCAATCGGCTTTGTGGCTTCGGCCCACTTTGCCAAGGGCTTCACAGCCAGTTCGGGATAGAACTCCGAGGAGGATCCCACGACCATTGCCACGGCATCGACATCCGGGTCGTCAAGGAGCGTCGCGAGACAGGCATCCACGGTCTCTTCGCGGGTTCCGGCCATCGTCAGGTCGATGATCGGCGTTTCACCGATCGTGAGCCCATGAGTGGCGAGCGTTTTTCGGAGCTTGGCGGGCGGTCGAACGACGGTAAGGCCGCGGTCTCCGAGGTGATCCGCGACTATGGCGCCGCCGCCGCCGGTTGTGGTCACGACGGCCACACGCTGCCCTGCGGGTTTTTGCCGGCCGACCAGCAGCGGTGGTGCTTCTATGAGGCTTTCGAAAAGGTCGATCCGCAGGACACCCATGTCTTGGAGAAAGCTATCCATAACGGCGGTCTGACCAGCCAGCGCTCCTGTATGAGACTGTGCCAGACTCCGGCCCAGCTCTGAGCGGCCGAGCACATAGGCCACGACCGGCTTGCCGATCGCCTGAGCCTTCACGGCCATTGCTTCCAGCGCCGCGCGGTCGCGCAGAGTCTCGAGGAAGAGGGAGACGACGTCGGTGTCCGGATCGTCGAGAAGCAGTCCGGCGACCTCGCCGACCGAGAGGTCGGATTCGTTACCGACCGATATCAATGATGAGAAGTGAATGCCCCGAGCCTGACCGCGCGATATCAGGGCGCCGATCAGGCTACCGGACTGGGAAACCAGTCCGAAACGCCCAGCCTGCAGAGTATCGCGTTCGAGCACGGCGTTCGCGCTGAGCGTCAGCGGCAGTCGTGTGTTGATGACCCCAAGGCTGTTGGGGCCGAGCAGACGCAGACCGCCCGTTTGGGCATGAGAGACAAGACGCTGCTGTCGAGCGAGCCCGTCCGGTCCCAGTTCGGCATAGCCCCCTGTAAAGATGGTTGCGCAGCCCACGCCGGCGGCGATGCAGTCGTCGATCACCTTTTCGACGGCTTGATCCGGAACCATGACGTAGGCATGGTCGATCGTCTCGTCGACGGCAGTCAGGCTGGGATAGCAGCGCTCGTCGAAAAGCGCCTCATAGGCCGGGTTGATCGGATACACGCAGCCGGGATAGCCGTGCTTCGCCAGATAGCGCTGCGGCCGGCTATTGTTCTTCTTCAGGTTCCCGGAGGCACCGACGATGGCGACGCTCTGTGGCCGCAGCAGGTAGTCGGCAAGCGATCTTGTGGCGCCAGGTTGATTGACCGTCATGCTCCTGCCGTCGCCGCCTTGACGGGACGTTGAGAAAAGCGGCGATCGAAGATGCCTTCGGCAATCCGGTTCCGCATCACCTCCATGGATCCGCCGGCAATCATCCAGCCACGGGTCTTTCGGAAGCAGTACTCCACCAGATGCTCGTCGCAGTAGCCGGTGCCGCCGAGCACCTGTACGGCTTCGTGCGCGGTCTCGAAACCGGCCTTGTTGCACATCAGCTTCGCAAGGGCGGTGTCTTGCGCCGAGGGTAGGCCCCGGTCTGCCTTCACGGCGGCCCGATACAGCAGCAGCTGTGCGGACTCGAGTGCAAGTAGCGCGTCTGCGAACTTCCACTGCAGACCCTGGAACTCGCAGAGGGGGCGACCGAACTGGCTGCGTGTCATTGCGTGCTCGCGGGCGGCGTTGAAGGCGAACTCGCCCAGGGCCCGCGCGCGGGCCGCGTTGCCTAGCCGTTCGGCATTGAAGCCGGCGATCTGCTTCTTGAAGCCGCCGGGTCCGAGCAGAACGTTCTCCGGTTCGACACGGACATTGTCGAAGTAGAGAGCGCACCACTGTTCGCCGTTCATGTAGTTGCTTGGCTGGCCGAAGACGAAGCCGTCCTGGCCACGCTCCAGCAGCACCGAGCCGACGCCGCCGACGCCTGGACCGAAGCGGACGTAGACGAGAAACAGGTTGGCTTCCGCCGAATGGCTCGTGAAGACCTTGCCGCCGGTGATCCGCCAGCCGTCGCCGTCGGCTTCGGCGCGGGTGGTGAGATCGGTCACCGCAGAACCCGCATCGGCTTCGGTCATGCCAAGACCGATCACCATTTCACCCCTCAGAAGGGGCGGCAGGTAGCGGGCCTTCTGTTCCGGTGTCGCATATTCGGCAAATGTGCGGATTGCCCCGAAGTTGCCTTGCTGAACCACATCCGCCGCGCGCGGGTCGACCAGCGCCACCTGCTCGATGGCGATGATGGCGTCCATCAGTGTCCCGCCTTGCCCGCCGTCGGTCTCGGGCAAGGTGATGCCCATCAACCCCGCTTCTGCCATTGCACGGGCGATGTCGAAGGGAAAGCCTGGTTCGTGGGCCCGCCTCAGTGCGCCATCCGCCAAATGACGTTCGGCAAAGCGGCGTACGCTGTCGCGGAACTGCGTTTGCTCCGGATTGAGCTCGAAGTCCATCTTTTGGCGCGCCCTCCCGATCTCGATGCGTTTCGCATCTGCTGATTTGTTCTGTTGTATCTATGTTAATACAACAGAGCTGTAAAGGATCGAGGCTTATCCACCCTTGAGTGTCGCGGGCTCCCAGAGGGCATCCGGGTCGTTCGGCCGAAGGCGCATGGTCAACTCGAACTCGTAGCGATCCGGCCGGTAGAGCGCGCGCAGATGCTCCACGGGCCGGCCATGGACGTCGCGCACCCTGCGTTCGATACCCAGCAGTGGAGCACCGACCTCGAGATCGAGCAGCGGTGCGACCACCTCACTGGCCGCTCGCGCGAAAATTCTTTGATCGGCCTCGGCCGGTGCGGCGTCTGCGCGGACCAACAAGCGGGTGAGGGGGGTGGAGGCAAGCTCCCCGCGCCGGAAGGTTCGCCCGACGGATTCGGGCAGCCAGGTGACCGCGTAGGAGAAGGGTTCCCCCTTGTAGCTCCGCAGGCGGACGCTGTGCTGCGCGATAGTTCCGGCGGGGACCTCCAGTCGCTCGGCGACAGGTCCCGGCGCGGGTTCGTAGGCGAAATGCAGGACCTTGACCTTGGTGCGCAGGCCCATGGCCAGCAGGTTCTCGACCAGCCCTGTAACCTCCGCCTTGACCGGCTCAGTGGCCTTGCCGGCTTTCACGAAGGTGCCTCGGCCTTGGCGGCGTTCCACCAGACCTCCGCGTTCCAACTGATCCAGAGTCTTGCGGATGGTGACACGAGAGGCGTTGAACTGCTTCGCCAACTCCAATTCGCCGGGTAAGCTGCTACCAGGCGGATAGCGGCCCTCCCGGATCTGTTCGATCAGAACCGTGGAGATGCGATGATAGAGTGGCGGTCCAGCCATGCGGAGTCTCTTGCCAGGTCATCCGCGAAGGCCGAAGCCTTCGCGGCGCCACCTACCCTGCAACAGAGCTGGTCGATACAACAAGACTGCAAGTTATTATCGCGTAGCGGCTGCGAAGTTGCCGCCAGCTGGGCTGACAAATCTCACTGGGCCGCACGAACGTCGGCTGCGAAGCGGTTTTCCAATTCCGCGATGACGCTGTCCAGCGGTTCGACATCGGCGAACTTCATGTCCATGTCGAACAGATTGGCCTGGTGCGCGGTCGCACAGCGGTCGCCAACCGCTTCCTGCGGAACGACGACACGGAAGTTGTGAGAGAAGGCGTCCGTGACGCCGGCCCGGACGCAGCCGCTCGTCGAGATGCCGATGCAGACCAGGCTGTCTATGCCGTCGTAGCGGAGAAAAGACTCCAGAGGAGTCTCGAAAAAACATGAGGGTTTGTTCTTATAGACCACGACGTCCTGCTCGCGCGGCGCATAGCCTTCAGGCCATTCGTCCGCTCTGGGGTCGCGGCTGTATTGAAAGTCGTCGGCGGTTCCCAGCTTCAGATTCCAGATGCCGCGCCGGACCGGATGGGCGCGGTCGTCGCGGCGGCTGTAGTAGATCGGCAGATCCAGGTTTCGAAAGACATCGGTGATGCGCTGGATTGCCGCGACGAGCTCTGGATCTTCGCCACCGCATTGGCTGTAAGCCGGATCGACGAACATGTAGGTGGTGTCGATGTTCAGGAGCGCGGGGCGTTTGCCCAAACCGATCCGATTGCCGAAGCCACCCTTGACGTAGGTGTCCAGCTCACTGTCCGGCACCAGACCGCGCCATTTCTCTATCTTCTCGGTGGCCGTCATGCAGTCAGCTCCTCTCGTGGTCTGGCGGGTTCCGGTGTGGCCGGTCGGCGGCGGGACACCGCCGTTCGGTTAAGTCAGCGAAGCATGGGGGTCAGGCTGCGGCAGAGGTGTGCCAGTCTGGGGCCCAACTCTCCCTCAAGCTGTTCGCGATTCACGACGAAGGCCGGAGCGCCACACATCATGCCCATGACCGTCTGGCGCCCCATCGAGACCAGGGGGGTTCCGACCGCCCGCATCCCGTGATGCCATTCGTCCTCCACATAGCAGAAGCCCCGATCTTCCACCTGGGCGACGGCCTCTTCCACCCGGTCCTTCAAGGCGGCCCATTCTTCCGCGCCGAGCCGCTGAGCGAAGCGCTCGTAGAAGAACTGCCGCTCCTGCTCCTCGATCCCGGCGAGGAAGGCCCGCCCGACGGCCGTGTTCGGCATCGGCACGCGCGACCCGATTTCCAGACGCAACGTGCCGAGCGAGCGGCTGTTGCAGACGTCCACGAAGATCATGCTCAGCCGGTCGCGGCTTGCCAGGCCGACCGAAACCTTGTGCTGCAGGGCCATCTCCTGCATCGGGTCGTGGGCGACTTCGCGAACCAGCATGTTGGAGAGCACGGCGTAGCCAAGGGCGAGGATCGACTCGGTCGGCTCGTACTTCCCCTCCGCTCTCAGGTGACGCAGGTAGCCTAGTTCGGACAACGTATGTGTCAGCCGCGAAACGGTCGCCTTGGGAATGCCGGTGACCCGGGACAGCTCCTGGTTGCCGAGCGCACCATTGCCCGGTTTGAAGGCACGCAGGATCTCGAACCCTCGGGCCAGCGCCGTAATGAACTTGCGGTCCGTACTGGCGTCCGGGGAGATCTCATCGTCCTTGTCGAGGTAAGCCTCTTCGGCAAGAGGGCCGGGATTGCTCTTCATGGCGTGATGGTTCCGCTTCGGGCGATTTCCAGGACTCCCGTTTGTCAGTCAGATCCTGAAAACTCTGGTTGAAACACTCTTATCCCAGCACTCAGGCCAACACAATAGTGGTTTCTCGGGTCCGCATTGCGGAACTGTTTGACCGTAGATCGTGTTGTTGGTATCGCTGCGAATGCAGGTGAGCCAGCTGCTCACGAGGCCAAAACAAACCAAGGGATGGGAGGCGATGGTTCGTACGACGGCCACGGCTGAGGCGTCTGCTGAGGGCGAAGCGACCGGCATGGTGGGCGTCAGCCCGGCGTCGGCTCCAGCGCCCACCCTGATCTCCTACGAAGGAGTTGGAAAAACCTTCGAAACCTTGCAGGGCGATGTCGTCGCCGTACGTGACATCACTCTCGATGTGCGCGAGGGGGAGTTCGTGACCCTGGTCGGCCCCTCCGGCTGCGGGAAGTCGACTCTTCTGAACATGGCTGCCGGCCTGTTCGAGCCGACGATGGGCACGGTTCGTTACCGCGGCTCCGTGGTTGCTCCCTACAACCAGCGGGTCGGCTACATGACTCAGAACGATCATCTGCTGCCCTGGCGGGATGTCATGGGCAACGTGATCGTGCCGCTGGAGATTCGTGGTCTGCCGAAAGGCGAGGCCCGAGACCGCGTCGAGCAGTTGCTGGCCACAGTCGGACTCAAGGGGTTCGAGAAGTCCTATCCGTCGCAGCTTTCCGGCGGCATGCGCAAGCGCTGCGCCCTGGCCCGGCTGCTTGCCTACGACCCCGAAGCCCTGCTGATGGACGAGCCCTTCGGCGCGCTCGACGCTCAACTCCGCCTGAAGATGCAGATCGAAATTCGCCGTCTGGCCATGTCGCTTGGAAAGACGACGGTCTTCGTGACTCACGACCTCGATGAAGCGGTCAGCATTGCGGACCGCTGTGTGGTCTTCACGCAGCGGCCGGGCACCATCGCTCGCGTGGTCGAGGTTCCGCTTCCGCGCGAGCGGGACCTTCTGGGGCTACGTCACAACGCGACTTACCGCGACTTGACCGCCGAGCTTTGGGATCTGCTGTCGCCTGACTTGGAGCGGATGGAGGACTGACATGAGCGACACAATGCAGCGCCCCTCCGATACCTTGTCTGCCGGTGGCTCCGCCGCAGCGACGCCGAGCAAGGCCGAGCAGCGCAGGCAGGCCGAACGCCGGCGGCGCCAGAAGATCTGGCTGGCGCGCGCCCTCCTACTGGTTGGAATCATCTCTATCTGGCAGTTCTCGGCCGGTCGCCTCGTGTCCGACTTCTTCATCGGCAGGCCATCGGAGATTGCCGAGACGCTCTATATCTGGGCGGCATCGGGCAAGCTGTTCTTCCATGCCGGCATCACCAGTATCGAGGCACTGCTCGGCTTCCTGCTTGGGAGTGCGATCGGTATGACCTTCGGTGTCGTTCTGGGGCGCGCTCAGACTCTTGCCGATGTGCTCGACCCCTTCATCATGATGTTCTACAGCCTGCCCAAGATCGCACTCGCGCCGATGTTCATCCTCTGGTTCGGCATCGGCATCGACATGAAGATCTACCTGACCGCGACCATCGTGTTCTTTCTCGTGTTTCTCAATACCTACTCGGGTGTTCGCGCGGTCAGCCGCGAGCAGATCGCCATCATGCGACTTATGGGAGCGAGCGAGAGCGACATCTTGCGTAAGGTGGTCATCCCCTCAGCCATCACCTGGGTCTTCAACGGTTTGCGCCTGTCCGTGCCCTACGCGTTGATTGGTGCCATCGTCGGTGAATTGATCGCCTCGAATAAGGGGCTCGGTTACCTGCTGGCGGACGCTTCGGGGCAGTTCGACACCTCCGGGATGTTCGCGGCGCTGATCGCCATCATGATGCTCGCCTTGCTGCTCAACTTCGCGGTGAAGTGGTTCGAGAAAAGGGCGATGCCTTGGAAGACGGTCGAGGACAAGCGCGAGATGTCCATTTAGGTGCGGGCCCTCTTGCTTTGCCGAAAGCGACAAGCCGGTGCCTCGGTGAATAAGACAAACCTGGAATAACAGGGCCCGAATGATGGGCCGGAACGAGAGGGAGTGACATCACAATGACTGTTCGGACTCGCATGGTAGCGGCGATCACGGGCGCTGCCTTGCTGCTGGGGGGAGCCGCTCTCCCCGCCGTCGCGCAGGACAAGCAGGAGATCACCTTTGCGATGCCGAGCGTCGGCATGCTGTATCTGCCGGTCTACGTAGCCGACGTCATGGGCTACTTCGAGGACCGTGGCATCGAAGCCGATGTACGAGTCTTCAAGGCGGGCGGCGCGGCCGCCATGGCCTCGGTGATCGGTGGTGATACGCACGTCTACCCCGGCACGCCGGCGGCAGCCATGCGCGCGGTTCAGCAGGGGACCGACGTCAAGATCTTCACCGCCTTGATGACCCAGTACGCCTCCAACGTCGTGATCCAGGGGGAGATCGCCCGCGAACTTGGCCTGACCGAAGACTCGAGCGTCGAAGACCGCCTGAAGGCGCTGAAGGATCTCAACATCGGTGTCACCGGCGCCGGCAGCGGCACCCATCAGCTCGCCCTCTACATGCTGGAGCAGGCTGGCTACAACCCTGAAACGGACGCCACGGTGGTCTTCGTCGGCGGCAGTCGCGAGCTGCTGGCCGCCTTCGAACTGGGCCGCATCGACGGCTTCATCCTTTCCAACCCGACGTCGGATACGGCAATTGCAAAGCACGATGCCTTCCTGCTTTTCGACATGGCGGCGGGTGAGCTTCCCGACTTGAACGGCTACCTCTACATCACCTTGAACGCACGCGAGAGCTGGCTGCAGGAGGATCCGGAGCGCTCGGCCAACCTCGTCGCCGCAATCAATGATGCCACGCAGGCCATGCATGATCCGGCACGGACCGAGGATGTCCGCAATCAGGTCTACGCAGCCTTCTTCGACCAGTTCGACAAGGACCTGTTCGATCTCGCCTGGAGCCGCGTGGTCAAGGCCTATCCGACCTCTCCGGAGGTCTCGCGCGAGCAGCTTGTGCGGGTTATCGACTTCCTGAACAAGTTCTCTGACCGGAAGTTCGACGCGTCTCTGGCTGATAGCTCCTTCACCAACGAGTTCGTCGAACGCGCCTTGGCTTCCAACTGAGTAAGGCCTGACAAGCCGGGAAAAGGGGTGTGGGATATCGCTTCCGCACCCCTTTTTCATGACGAGCGAACGCCTGAGCCAGCTGTCTTGCGAGGAGCATCAGCCATGTCCGAAAGCTTCAACGGAACCTGTCCACCTGGGTTACGTCAGGTGGCACAGCGCAGTGCCCGCCTGCGGGCGCGGCTGACTGCCCCCGACCTTCTCGTTGCGCCCGGTTGCTTCGACTGTCTCACCGCTCGTCTCGTCGAGACAGCCGGCTTCGAGGCCGCCTACATCACCGGCTCGGGCCTTTCCATGAGCTGCTTGGGTGCGCCCGATGTCGGACTCGCGTCTTTCTCGGAAGTTGCCGACCGTGTCAAACGGATCTGTGACGTTCTGACGATCCCGGTGATCGCCGATGCGGACACCGGGTTCGGAGGACCGTTGAACATCATCCGCACCGTTCGCGAGTTCGAGCGATCCGGCGTCAGCGCAATTCAGATCGAAGACCAGGAAGCGCCGAAGCGCTGCGGTCACGAGCTGGGCCGCAAGGTGGTGGAGCCGGCGGAAATGGAGGTCCGGATCAAGGCTGCCTGCGACGCCCGGTTGGACGAGGCCTTCGTGATCGTCGCTCGAACCGATGCGCGTACAGCGCTCGGGCTCGAAGCAGCCATCGAGCGCGCGGGGCGCTATCTGGAGGCCGGTGCCGACGTACTCTTTGTCGAAAGTCCCGAAAGCGAGACGGAGATGGCGGCGATCTGCCAGGCTTTTCCTGGCGTGCCGCTAATCGCCAACATGGTCGAAGGCGGCCGCACGCCTGTCCTCCCGGTCGCTCGACTTCAGGACCTGGGATACCGGCTTGCGATCTTCCCGAACTCCTTGACCCGCTTGATCGGCAAGATGGGCTTGGATCTGCTGCAAGAGCTAAAGTCCAACGGTACCACGGCCGGTCAGGCCGAGCGGATGTTCGATCATCGGGCGCTTTGGTCTCTGTTCGACTATGACGACTGGATGTCGCTGGAGGCGCGCTACGGCGCCCGGACCTAGAGTTTTGGACGTCGGGCCCGCTATGCCATAGGCCGGGCCGTCTCCGCTTTGTCCGCGAGTGTGGCGTAGCGCTGTTCCAGGTCGCGCACCTTGTCCATTCCCATCAGGCTGTGCAACTCGTCAAAGCCTGCCAGGTCGGCATCGTAGGTTTCTGGATTTCCGGTTGCCTTGAGTGCGGCTAAGGCTCGCTTCATGCCCTCGACCGCCGCCAGAAGTGCGGTGAGGGGAAGGCTGACCCGGGCGACGCCCAAGGCTTGCAGTCGTTCGATGGTCAGTCCGCGTGGCGTCTTACCGCCCTCGACCATGTTCACCGCCAAAGGTCCGCGGATCTCCTCGACCAGCCGGGCGATGGCCTGCTCGCTGTCCGCGCCGTCAACGAAAACCATCGTCGCCCCTGCCTCCAGGTAAGCGTTGCCCCGAAGGACGGCTTCTTCCAGGCCACCGATGGCCAGACTGTCGGTGCGTGCGTTGATGACGAAGTCAGGGTCGACGCGGGCTTCTGTGGCTGCGCGGACCTTCTGCACCATCTCCGCCGTCGGGATGACCCGCTTGCCGGACAGATGCCCGCAGCGTTTCGGCATCTCCTGATCCTCCAGATTGATGCCGGCGGCGCCGCAAGCCTCGAATTCCCGAACCGCAAGAAAAGTGTTCACGGCGTTGCCGAAACCGTTGTCGCCGTCCGCCATGACCGGCAACTGGGTCGCCCGGACGATATGTGCCGTCCGGGCGACCATGTCACTCATGCCGAGAACGCTGAAGTCCGGGAGGCCCAGGCTCGCGGCTGTGATGCCGAGGCCGGTGCACTGAACGGCCTCGAAGTCGGCCGCCTCGATCAGGCGCGCGCTGATCGGATCGTAGGCGCCGGGCATGACCAGAATCTCCGGGCGCGCGATCAGGGACTTCAGTCGGGTGGTCTTGCGCATTGAGGCTCCCTCTCTGGCCAAGGTTCCACCGCTGCCGCGTACCTCGGTCGTTGCTTGCTAGCCGGGACGACGGAGAGCCCGGACCGCTGGTCGCCGTCGGGAGGCATCCGTATCGACCTCCGATTCACAAGGCGATTGTCAGCATGCAGCTTTTGAGATCGAAATTCGATTTTACGATTCCGCAGAATGGAATAAAAGAATTGAAATAGAAAACCTGCTAAGGCATCTTTTCGGCACTTCAATCGGTTGGCAGAACGCTGTCGTGCCAACCGGAATAACGGGAGGCAGCGTTGACGCGGCGAGCCATGCACGATCTGGGCGGTCTCGAGGCCGGTCCCATTGACCGTAGTGAGCATCAGGCAACTCTGGTCGAACAGCGCATCGACGCCATGATGATGTTGCTGCGCGACCGGCCGCGGTCGCTTTGGAAGACTGACGAGAATCGCCGCACGATCGAAGGTCTGCCGCCGGAGCTCTATGACGGCGGTGCCTACTACCAGCGTTGGGTTGAGGCGATGCGCCGGCTGCTCGTCGAGAAGGCGGTACTGACCGACGATGAAATTGAGGCGAAACTCGCCGAGGTGCGGGCACGGCATTCTTCCGAGAGTCAAAAGGCGTGACGGCGCTTGGCTTTCAGGCCCGCTTCCAAGTCGGGGCCGCCGTCCGGATCCGCGATGCGGAGGTGTCGGGTCACATCCGCACGCCGTTTTTCCTGCGCGGCCACAGCGGTACGGTCACGGCCATCCACGGGGCCTTTCCAAATCCGGAGCGCCTGGCCGTCGGCGAAGACGGCCTGCCTCCGATCCCTCTTTATCAGGTGCGCTTCGCCATGGATGAGCTTTGGCAAGGTGAAGGCCGCTATGCGGCTGCCGATACCTTGGCGGCAGACATCTACGAACACTGGCTCGAGGAGCCTGAGACGTGAAAGAGACTCCCAAGAGCTCGGCGACATCGGGTGGCCATCACCACGATCACCACCATGACCATGGTCACGACCACGACCATGCGAAGACCTTTCAGCCCGACTTGCCGGAGCCGAGTGAGGAGTGGGAGTTTCTGGAAATCGCCTTGCGCGAGTTGCTCATCGAAAAGGGTGTGCTGAGCGCGCGGGAAATCGAGGACAAGATCGAGGAGTGGGACGGCCGAACGCCTCGCAACGGGGCGGAGGTCATCGCCCGTGCCTGGGTCGATGCTGACTTTCGCGACCGGCTGCTTACGGACGCCAACGCTGCAGTGGCGGAGCTCGGTTATCCTTTCGAAGGCCTCAAGCTGGTCGCGACGGAGAACACGCCTGAGCGCCATCACATGGTGGTCTGCACTCTTTGTTCCTGCTACCCCCGTCAACTGCTCGGCATTCCGCCCCTTTGGTACAAATCGCGCGATTACCGCGCCCGAACCGTGCGGGAGCCGCGCGCAGTTTTGGCCGAGTTCGGAACCTTTCTGCCCGACGAGACCGAGGTTCGCGTGCTGGATAGCACCGCGGACTGCCGGTATCTGGTGATCCCGATGCAGCCACCGGGGACCGAGAACATGACCGAGGCGGAGCTTGCCCGCCTGGTGACCCGGGACAGCATGATCGGAACCGCCCAGGCTCTGACTCCCGACGGCAACCGGGCTGCTCCGGGGAGCTGAGATTTCACGATGCGCGGATCCGTCTTGTTTTCGGCGCCGTCCGTGGTGCGGGCGTTTCGCCAAACCTCCCGAAACGCTCTCTCCCCAGCCGGCGGCGGTATCGCAGTGTGCTCCGCCGCCGAACTCTCCAGCGAGGACGGCCCCAAGTCTGTCCATCGTGGACAACACAGAAATTGTGAAGGGTGAGGATCTGGTATGCCATACAGACTAGCCAAACGCTTTAGAGACATCTCAGTCGCGGCGGCTGTTGTCGCGCTGGCGGTCGCACTGCCGCAATCGGAGGCGGAGGCGCAGGACAAGACCTTTTTGACCATCGCCGCGACGGGTCAGTCTTCGTCGCTCTACGCCTATCACGTGGCGCAGGCGCAGGTTCTCAACGAACTCTTCGACGACCTGGAGGTTACCGTCATGGAGACGGGAGGAGGCGTCGACAATCGTAAGCGCCTCGCCCGGCAGGAGGCCGACTGGGGCCTCTTCGCCGAACCCGAGTTCTTCGAGTACCAGGAAGGTGTCGGGCCTTGGGAAGGTCAGGCACAGCCGGACTTCAGGTTGTTCTGGGTGACCAATCCTCTCGCCTACTACGTCGTCGTGAACGCCGACAGCGACGTTCAGACCTTGTCGGATCTGGCGGGTGAGGAGTTCAGCGGCGGATCGCGCGGCAGCTCAACCGAGCGAGTGAGCAACAACCAGTTCGATCTGATCGGTATCACGCCCGATTGGTTCACCGGCAGCTACGGCGATGCCCGCGACGCCATGAAAGACCGGCGGATCGTCGGTCTGGTTAAGGCTGGCTTGTTTGATCGGCCGGATGGTCTGATTCTCGATATCGGTACCGCTGTGCCGCTTCGCTTCATCAGCTACAGCGAAGAGGAGATCGCCAAAGTCCAGGAGACCTTTCCCCATTATCAGTTCGTCAGCCTCACGCCCCCCTTCGAGGGTGCTGAGGAGACGGTCGTACGCAGCGTCTTCATCGCGCAAGGTACGACGACGCGGATGCCGGAGGAACTGGGCTACCGGATCTTCAAGACGATGGTCGAACACCAGGACAAGATCGCGGAAACCTATCCAGCCATCGCCGCCGTCGATATCGTCGAGAATACGCTGAAGTACGGGACAGCACCTCTGCACATCGGTGTCTACAGATACCTGACCGAGCTGGGCCGGGACGTACCGGACCATCTGGTCCCGCCTGAAGCCAACGAAGGCTGAGCAGGTGTCAGCCGACCCGCCCGATCGGCGGCGGGTGAAGGAAAGCGGCGAGAGTCAGCCGGCTGAAGGCGCCACGTCGGCGACCTTCCGCCGGCTGCCTGCCTGGCTTGCACTGGCGGTCCCGACCATCGCGCTCGCGCTCGCGGCTTTCCACCTCTACACCGGCGCTTTCGGCGCGCTGCCGAACATCCAGCAGCGCGCCCCTCACGTCGGCCTCTGCCTGATCCTTGCTCTTCTGCTGTTCTCACCCGGGCGCCGGCTCGACGGTTCCCGGACCGCGCTAGCGGTCGACGCTCTTCTGATGGGGGCAGTGTTGATCACCTGCGGCTGGGTCGTGGTCGAGTACGACCGGATCATGTCGATCGGCTTCTTTCCGACGTCTCTCGATACCTGGCTGGGTGTCGCCTTGACACTTGTCTTGCTGGAGGTGACCCGCCGGGTTGTCGGCTGGCTGTTCCCGCTGCTGGCGGTCGCCTTTATCGCCTATGCCTACTTCGGTCCTCTTTTCCCCGGGGCCTGGGCACACCGTGGCCTATCGCTGGAGCTGATCAGCGAGGTGCTCTACAGCACGGATCGTGGGATCTGGGGGCTCGTGACGGGCGTTTCGGCGACAGTGATCGCCATGTTCGTCATCTTCGGCGGGATCCTGCTGAAGACCGGCGGCGGCCAAACCTTCATGGATCTTGCGCTCTTCCTAAGCGGCCGTTTCACCGGCGGCGGTGCCAAGGTGGCGACCGTCGCCAGCAGCCTCTTCGGCACGGTGTCCGGATCGGCAGCCGCTAATGTCGCGACCACCGGGACCTTCACGATCGCCATGATGCGCAAGCTCGGGTATCGCCGCTCCTTCGCGGGGGCGGTGGAGGCGGTGGCGTCGTCGGGCGGACAGATCATGCCGCCGATCATGGGGGCCGGCGCCTTCATCATGGCCGAGCTGCTCGGCGTCCCCTACATGGAGGTGGCGCTGGCCGCGCTGATTCCTGCGGTTCTCTATTTTACGAGCTGCTTTGCGGCGATTCACTTCGAGTCGCGCCGGCGCGGCTATGGGACGATCGACAAAGACGATGTTCCCTTGCCCCACACCTTTCTCCATTGGCGGCGTAGCCTACCGGTTTTTGGGCCTTTGACTTTGCTCATTTCCCTTCTGGTCATGGGTTATACACCGGCCACGGGTGCCTTCTGGGCAACCGTAGCGCTTATGACCGCCTATCTGATCTTGGGGACCGAAGAGACCTTCACCGGTCGCCTCCGCATGCTGTTGGACGGTCTCATCCTGGCCGGTCGCGGTTTGGTCGTCGTGGCGATCCTGATCGCTTGTTCGCAAATCATCCTCGCGATGATCGCGGGAACCGGGGTCGGCGTGAAGTTCTCGGCCCTGATTATCTCGCTTGGGCAAGATCACTTACTGCTGTCTTTGATGCTGGCCATGGGGATCGCCATGGTGCTTGGCATGGGACTGCCGACCTCGGCGGCCTACATTCTGGCTGCTGCCGTGGTCGCGCCGGCTCTGGTGCGGCTCGACCTCTTACCCATGCAGGCGCATCTCTTCGTCTTCTACTATGCAATCCTCTCGGGGATCACGCCGCCGCTCTGTGCGACGGTTTTCATCGCCGCGGCGATGGCTGAAGCGAACTGGCTGAAGACGGCCTTGCTTGCGCTTCGGCTGGCACTGGCGGCCTTCATCGTGCCGTTCCTGCTTGTTTATCACCCGGAACTGATTCTGGTGGGCGAGCCTCTCGACATCGCGACAGCCGCGATTACCGGCTTCGTGGGAACCATTGCCTTGGCGGCCTCGACGATCGGCTGGTTGGTTCGGCCGGCCGGCTGGCTGCTGCGTCTCGCACTTGCCGGTGCGGCGATCGCACTGATCTGGCCGGGCCTGGAGTCCGATATCTTCGGATTGGCTCTCCTCGCAGGCTGTTTCGCGCTGCAGGTGCTGCAGGACCGCCGCCGGCAATCCACCTCCGGGTCCTCATCCGAGCGTCTAGAGGAGACTCCATGAAACGAATCAACGGCGTCGAGGTTCGCGATAGTCTGGAAGAGATGATCGCGCTTGCTTGCACGGCGGTCGTCAGCGTCGACCTCCAGAACGACTTCTGCCACCCCGACGGTCATTTCGGCCGCCACGGCAAGAACCTGTCGTTGACCCTTGAGCGCCTGCCGACCATGGTCTCCTTCGTGCAGCAGAGTCAGGCGCTGGGTCTGCCGGTGATCTTCATCCGCCAGGTGACGCTGCCAAACGGTCATTCGGATAGTCCTGCCTGGTTGCGGTTCAAGACTCGGGACGGCAAGGACCCGAACTACACGCTGCCTGGCACCTTCGGTTGGGACTTTGTCGAGGGGCTGGAGCCCGGCGCGAACGATAGCATCGTTGAAAAGACCCGGCCCGACGCCTTTCTCAACACCTGCCTGGAGCGGGTTCTCCACGGCCGCGGCATCGAAACGCTCGTGATTCTGGGCGTCAATACCGAAGGCTGCGTTGAGTCCACAGTGCGGAGCGCCTCTTACCTAGACTACTACACGGTGGTTGTGGAGGACGCGCTTGGCAGTCCGAACCGAGACCGCCACGACGCGAGCCTCGGCCTCTATCGGGCCCGCTATCCGCTTCATACGGCTGAGGAAATCCTGAGCGTCTGGCGGCGTGAAACCGGATCCATGGCGGTCTGACGCCCGGTTGCTCTGCAGTGTCCGTCCGCCGAAGGCGGGCCCTTAGCAGATCTCTGCCTTTGGGCTTGGCAGCTCAAGAAAATCCGTTTGTAGGGAGAAGGATCACAGGATGGCGTCGGTTCTCACGGGATTGAAGGTCGTCGAGCTCTCCGCCTTTATCGCGGCTCCCTTGGGCGGCATGTCCCTTGGGCAATTGGGTGCGGACGTGGTGCGTATCGATCAGACCGGGGGTGGCCTCGATATGCATCGCTGGCCCATAACCGAGAGTGGCCAGAGTCTCTATTGGCAGGGTCTGAACAAGGCCAAACGCTCAGTCTTTCTGGACCTGCATTCGCCCGAGGGGCAGGCGGCGGCGCAGGACTTGATCGTCGATGCAGGTATTCTTTTGACCAATAGACCTGCCGTGGGCTGGCTGAGTTACGAGGAACTTCGGCAGCGACGTCCGGATCTGATCATGATCGTAATTCGCGGGACGCACGACAATCAGACGGCGGTCGACTACACAGTGCAGGCGCGCACCGGCCTGCCGTACCAGACCGGAAGCGGCGAGTCCGCCGCGCCGATCAATCACCCGCTGCCACTCTGGGATTCGCTTTGCGGGCTGACGGCAGCTTTGGGCCTGTTGGCTGCGGAGCGCCGTCGTAGCAAGACGGGTGACGGGCAACTGGTGGAGCTGTCGCTCGAAGACGTCGCGCTCTGGCTGATCGGGAGTCTTGGCTACATTGCAGAGCTTGAGGTCTTAGAGCAGGAGCGCGCGCCGATCGGCAATGCCGTCTATGGCGCCTTCGGCCGAGACTTCGCTACCTCCGACGGAAAGAGGGTCATGGTGACCGTGGTCACGCCGCGCCAGTGGACGGGGCTTTGCACTGCGACTCAACTCGGCGATGCCTTCGGGTATCTGGAGCAGGCCCTTCAGGCCGACTTCGGCACGGATGCGGATCGTTGGCGGTGCCGCGGTGCGATATCGGCTCTGCTGGAACCCTGGTTTGCGGCCCGGACCTTAGACGATGTGCGTGCGCTCTTCGATGCCAATCGGGTCTTATGGGGCCCGTATCAGACACTGCGCGAACTGGTGACGAACGATCCGGCCTGCTCCGAGGCCAATCCTCTCTTCACGCGCGTCCATCATCCTGGGGTCGGCAGTTACCTGACGCCTGGTTCGCCGCTTCGGTTTGCGCAGGCTGGTTCGCCGGATGTCTCTCCCTGTTCGGCGCCAGGGGCGGATACCCGCGCAGTTCTTGTCGAGCGGCTCGGCTTGTCGGAGGAGGCCCTGGAGCTGTTGCTATCCGATTGAACCCAGAACCAAGAGCGCGCTGCCCTTCTGGCTGGTGAGAGAGTGACACGCGTCGTCGGGCGTTCGGCACTGTAGGTATCCGGCCGGCTCAAGGACCGGGATTCGAACTGGGGCCAACGGAGGATCATTCTTCCACTTAGTTGTTTCCCAACCGGTTGGGGCGAGCGACCGGGGAGCACCACTTCTGAAGGGTCTTTTGGGGATCCTATAGCGCTGGCTTGCTTTCGGCCCTGCCCACAGTCGCTTTTTCAGCTGGGCCCAGCCAGATCGCGCAGATGCGCCATCACGGTTTCCAGAGGCAGCACGTCCCCGTACTTTGCGTTGATATCGAAAAGATTGGCTTCGTGCGGTGCCGCGTGACGGTCACCGACGCATTCCCGCGGTACGATGACCCGGAAGCCGTGCTGCAGCCCGTCCACGGCGGTAGCACGCACGCAGCCGCTCGTGGAGCAGCCGCACAGCACCAACGTGTCTATGCCTTGCGCCGTCAGAGTGGCCGCCAAGGAGGTGGCGAAGAAGGCACTGGCGTAGTTCTTGACCAGCACGAGGTCGTTATCGGCCACCGGCAGTTCGTCGACGATCTCGGTCAAGGGCTCGCCCGGCACGAAATCGCGAAGCACCGGCACTTTCCGTACGAACCAGCCGCCATCCTGGCCACTGGGATGGAACAGGACCTTGGTGAAGATGACTGGAATCGAGGTCGCACGGGCGAGCTCGACGAGCGGGCCGGTGTGCGCGACCGCCTCCACAACGCCCGGAGCGTAGAGTGCAGCTCCGGGCGTCGTGTAGGCCTTGACGAAGTCGATCAAGAGCAGCGCCGGGCGGTCGCCAAATCCGACCCGACCGTCGAACACGCCGCCGTAGTTTTCTTGCAAGTCGGTCATCGCACACTTGCCTCTCGAAAGGACCGCGGGACACCGATCTTTCCGGATCGGCCGTCAACGCCGGCGTCGATCGGTGGGTGACTTCGGACGGCGTCACCGCGGTTCGCTGCGTTTCGATCGCAACAGAATTCACTCGGCGGCCTTGCGAGTCGTCATAAAGCTCTGGAAGCGCGGCGGTTGCGGGGGTGTCATGCCAGTCTCAGCCTCACAGCGTTCCAGCAGCTCCTCGACGCTGCCGCCCCGGTCGAAGAGCGCGGTCTCACCTCGCTTGGCTACCATCTCCGAACGTAGGTTTGCGGTTGCGGCGGTGTCCAGCGCGCCGGCCTCGTTCAGCACCACACCGTAGGCTTGAGCGCCCTCTCGTGTGATCAACCCCCGCGCCAAGTCCTGGGCAACCAGCTCGGGGTCGCGCTGCAGCGGGTCGCCCCAACCGCCACCGCCCCAGGTGTTGAAGTGCAGGCGGTCGCCGATCTCCACCTGGATGCGGTCGCATTTCGACGGCATCAACTCCCGACTGCCGTCTGCCCGCTCCAACAGCTTGGTCGAGCGCAGGCCGGGGTGTCCGCCATTGACGCCCCAGGGGTAGGTGAGCCAGCGATCATCGTGGATCGAGATCTGACCGGCTTCCAGGAACTCGTAAACCATGTGCACGCCGTTACCGCCTCTATGCAGGCCGGCGCCGCCGGAGTCGGGAATGGTTTCGTAGATCGGGATCCGCAGTGGAAAGTAAGCCTCCAGATACTCGTTCGGCACGTTGGTGAAGGCCGGCCAGAGCGAGTGACCGTCTGCGCCGTCTCCGGCGGGCCGGCCGGGTATGCCGCCGAAACCGATCTGGTAGAGCTGGTACCATTCGCCCTCCCGGTCATGGCCGGAATACATGAAATGCGGGCTGTCCGAGAAGCCGGCGGCGCAGAGCGCGTCGGGCGCGCTCTGTCCCAAAAGACCGCTCATGATATCGAAGATCCTGCCGAGCAGATGGGTCCGGCAGGACAAGGCGGCAGGTCGCTTCGGCTTTAGAATCGTTCCTTCCCGAATACGCACTTCGACGAGCTCGTAGAAACCGTCGTTGAATAGAATCTGCGGATCGAACAGATTGATGGTGAAGGCGCCCAGGAACATCTTGAACATCTCCTCGTTGAGGAGAAAGTTCACCGAGCTGATGGACTGCGGGTCCGACTCCGAGAAGTCGAAGATCGCCTTGTCGCCCTCGCGCCACATCGCGCAGGCGATCTTGTAGGGCCCCATGCCGAGGCCGTCGTCGTCGATATAGTCCTCGAAGTAGACTTTCTTGTTTTCCGGGATGATCATCTGGATGATCGCGGACATGGCGCGCTTGTTGCGCTCCAGCATCTCGTCCATTGCCGAAACGTAGGTGTCGATCCCGAAGCGCTCGGCGATCTCCAGAACCCGCCGCTCGGCCAAGCGCAAGGCGGCCAGCAAGGCGTTCAAGTCGGAGCGGTTCCAATCCGGCATGCGCGAGTTGCGCATCATGATGTCGACCACGTCGCGGTTCAGTTCGTTGTTGCGCAGCAGCTTCACCGGTGGCACCTGCAGACCCTCTTCGAAGATCTGCGCCGCATCGGTGGGCAACGAGCCCGGAACCTTCCCGCCGTTATCGGACATATGCCCGAACATGGCTGCCCAGGAGAGCAGCCGGCCACCGCAATAGATCGGCTTCATCACCAACCAGTCGTTAAGATGGCTGACCGCGCCGTTGCAGGCGTAGGGGTCGTTGGTGATGAAGACATCGCCGTCTTCGATGGTTCCCTCATAGTTCTGCATAAAGCCGTGCAGAAAGGAGCCGAATTGCCCGACCACCATCTGTCCGCGGTGGTTTGCGATCATCGGGAAGGCGTCGTGCTGTTCGCGGATGCCAGGTGACATTGCCGTGCGGAACAGCACTGCGTCCATTTCGCTGCGTGCGTTTCGCAGCGCGTTTTCGACGATATCGAGCGTGATGGGATCGAGGGTCACGCTCTCGAAGGGAGTCTCGTTGGTCTGAACGATCCTTGCAGGCATGGCGGTGCTAGCTCCTGACTCGGTCGGCTGGTTCGATCAGCAGGCATGCTGTGGGATCGACCCGGGCGATGTAGCCCGGGAGGATCAGGGTGGTCGTGTCCATCTGAGCGATCACTGCGGGCCCCTGGATCTCGTCACCCTCGCGAAGTCGGGCACGGTCGTAGATCATGGCCTTGCGGTCGGCGCCGTCGACGAAGACCGTTGTCTCCTCAATGACGGCATCGACCGGGTCGCCGCTGCCGCCGTCCAACTTGGCGGCCACCATCAGAGGCGCCGGCCCTTGCACGATCGAGCGCAAGGTGACCAGCTCTTTCGGCGCTTCCAGCGCAAAGGTGAAAAGCTGCGTGTGTACGCGATCGAAGATCGCCCCGAGGCCCTCCAGACCGGTTTCACGGAAGGCCTCCAGCGTCGTGTCCACCGGAATGCCCATACCCTGCCCGTGATAGCGCACGTCGATCTGCAGGGTGACGCTCTGCTGGGCGCGGGCGATTCCCTCTTCCTCCAGCGCCTTGGCGGCCTCGGCTGTCAGCCTTTCGAGGATTTCCAGGACGCTGGCGTCGTCGGTCGCGTCGAAACGGCGAACCAGGGTCTGCGAGGCTTCGTTGCGTGGCCGCGTCGTGGCATCTCCGTAGGCGCAGAGCACGCCTGGCGCCGGCGGAATGATGACCGGCCAGGACCCCGTCAGTCGACCGAGCGCGTTGGCGTGCAGCGGGCCCGCGCCACCGAAGGCGACCAGTGCGAAGTCGCGAGGATCGTGTCCCTGTTCGACCGAGACGAGTCGCAGGGCGCCGAACATGTTCTCGTTGACGATGTTGACGATCCCTTCGGCGGCTGCCTTGACGCTCAGATCGAGGGCCTTGGCGACCTTCGCCACGGCGGCCTCGGCCTTGTCCCGGTCGATCACCATATCGCCGCCCAGTTTGGCGGAGGCCGGGAGGTAACCCAGCACCACGTTGGCATCGGTTACGGTCGGTTCTTCGCCACCCTTGCAGTAGGCGGCCGGGCCCGGCGCGGCTCCGGCGCTCTGGGGGCCGACGCGCAACGCCTTGGTCAGTTCGGGCACGTAGGCTATCGAGCCGCCGCCGGCTCCGACCGTGCGCACATCGATCGATGAGGCGCGCACCGTGACGTCGGCGACCCGCGTCTCCCGGCGTGTCTGTGCCACGCTGTCCTGGATCAGCGCCACGTCGGTCGAGGTGCCGCCCATGTCGAAGGTCAGAAGATTGTGGTAGTCGGCCTGCTCGGCGATCCAGCGAGCGCCCGCTACGCCGCCGGCCGGACCGCTCATCAACAGCGTTACCGGTGCGGCCTTGGCGGAGTCTACCGATGCCAAGCCGCCGTCCGAGCGCAGCACGTGCAGGCTGACGTCTCCCATGCTCGCGCGCAGCTCGTCGTGCAGGCTTTCCATGTAGCCCTGAACGACTGGACGCACGTAGGAATTGACCACTGTCGTCTCGGTGCGCTCGTACTCGTACATTTCCGGAATCACCTCGGAGGAGATCGAGACGAGGGTCTCCGGCATCACCTGCTCGGCCAGATCGCGAATGCGGCGCTCATGGGCGCCGTTGGCGTAGGCGTTGAACAGCGATATCGTGAGCGCTTCCACGCCCAGGGCCTTGAGGTGCTCGAGCTTCGGCAAGAGATCGGCTTCGTCGAGCGGCACAACGATTTCGCCCTGCGCGCCGACCCGCTCATCCGCTTCGACAGTCAGCTCCAGTGGCGCCAAGGGTGCGCGCTTGTTCCAGATCACCCAACCGCCAAGGCCGCCTGGGACATAGGAGCGGGCGATCTGCAGCGTCTGGCGATATCCTTTTGTGGTGACCAGGCCAACTCTGGCGCCGCTGGAGGTCAGGACGGTGTTCGTCGCCACCGTCGTGCCGTGCATCACCTGTGCGATCGCGCGCGGATCGATCCCGGCGCTGCTACAGATCTTGCGGATGCCGTTCAGCACGCCGACGGAGGAGTCCTCTGGTGTGGATGGCACCTTGGCGCTGTAGCTTCCGCCGCTGCTCTCGTCGATCAGCAGGAGGTCGGTGAAAGTTCCGCCGACGTCGACGCCCAAACGGTAGACCTTTTCCTCAATGGCACTTTCAGACGACATGCCTTTGCCTCCTCTGTGGGTTTTCTTAGAGTTGAACAAACCTCATATCGTTTCAAGTCAAACGATCTGCTCGGCGCGGCACCGCAGGGGCGCAACAGGTAACGCCCACTCGTGCAGACTTGGTCGTTGCTCCACGTCGCCAGGCCCAAACCGAGACATCTTCACCGACATCACACGGCAACGGCAGGTACAAGGTTGAGCTCTTCCAGCACCTCGTCGACCGTGAGCACTCGTCCCCACAAGCGAGTGAAGGCGCCCAGCGTGAGGTTCTGCATCTCGTCGCTGCAGGTCCCGGTGGCATCCGACACCATGACGGTTTCGAAGCCCCGGTCGGAGGCTTCGCGTGCCGTCGTTTCGACGCAGTTGTTGGTGGAAACGCCGACCGCGATCACCTGACTCAGCCCCTTGGCGCGGAGCACGGATTCCAGCGGGCTGGAGGCGAACGCGCCCTGGGTCGTCTTGTTGAGTACCACTTCGCCGGTCCGGGGCTTCAACTCGTCAAGGATCTCGTGCTCGCGGGTGCCGACGTGGTTATTGAGGGTGGAGAAGAACGGCCGCATATGCACCGGCGCGTCGGAGTAGTCGGGCAGACGTGCACCAAGCGTTAGATAAAGAACCGGTTGCCCGGCAGCGCGGAAACCGTCCAGCAGACGGCGGATCCCCGGCACCACCACCTGCTCGATGCGGGCGAAGCGGTACGAGGCTTCTTCGAGGCGCCCCTGGCTACTCAACCACTTGCCCAGGCCGTGTTGGCGGCTGCCGCTGGCGTATTGCATGTCGACCACCAGCAAGGCACAGCGGTCGTGGGTCAGGCGGAACGAATGGTTCAAGGTGTCGATGTACTGGGTCATGGCATCGCTTCCACAGATTTCCCGTTAGTTGACGAAGGCCAGCGAGATCCAAGGCATGTATGTCACCACTGCCAGTGCCAGCAGCATGACCCCGACAAAGGGGACGACACCGCGGATCACCTGTTCTGGGCGCGTGTCGGAGATGCCGGAGATGACGAAGAGGTTCATGCCGATCGGCGGCGTGATGGCCGCGATCTCGATGTTCAGGGTCAGGATGATACCGAAGTGAATTGGGTCGATCCCCAGCGCAAGAACGGCCGGCAGCAGCAGGGGTGCCACCACCGTCAGGATCGTCACACCGTCGAGGAAGCAGCCCAGCACCAGCAGCGCCAGGTTGACGACCAGTAGGAACATCCACGGCTGAAGATCGAGCGCGCTGACGGCTTCGACAATGCCGCTAGGAATGCCGGCCAAGGTGGCCAGCAGGCCGATAAACAGGGCTTGTGCGACGATAAAGAGGATCGACGCGGTCATTTTGGCGCTGCGCACGAAGATCTCGGCCAGTCCTCGCGGTCCGACGCTGCGATAGACGAAGGCGGCGATGAACAGGCCGTAGATCGCGGAGATCGCGGCGGCTTCGGTCGGCGTGAAGATGCCGCCGTAGATGCCGCCCAGGACGATTGTCGGCATCAGCAGAGCTGGGCCGGCCCTGGCCAGGGCGCGCAGCGCCACGCCCAGGAAAAAGGGGCCGCGTTCTCCCCAGCGGTTGCGGCTGGCCAGGACCAGTGTGACGCCGATCAGAAACAGCGTCACCAAGAGGCCCGGCAGGATGCCCGCCTTGAACATGTCGGTCACGGAGACCTGGGCCATGGCCCCGTAGATCACGAAGACGATGCTGGGCGGAATCATGATCCCCAGGGTGCCGCCTGCCGCCAGAAGACCGCCGGAAAAGCTGCGCGGATAGCCGGCGCGGTCCAGCTCCGGAATGACGATGCGACCCAGCGCAGCGGCCGATGCAACCGACGAGCCTGTCATTGCTCCGAAGAGAGCCGCCGAGAGTGTGGCGCCGACGGCGTCGCCACCGCGGATCGGCCGGGTGACGGCGCGCATCAGATCGAAGAGCTGCGGCGCCATACGCGCCTCGACCATGATGTTGCCGGCCAGGATAAAGAAAGGAATGGCAAGCAGCACGAAGCTATCGAGGCCGGAGAATTGGGACTGTGCCAGCTGCGTCAGGGAGGTGACATCGAACAGCAGGATGGTCGCCAGTCCGACCGCTCCCAAGGCGAAGGCGACCGGCACTCCGAAAGCCAGCAGTACGAACAGGGAGATGATGAGGAAGACGGCCACTGGGTCAGCGCTCCCGGACCGGCGATGGATCGGGGTCCGTCCAGACCTGCACGATGCGCTCCACCAGTCTGAGGGAAATGAAGATGTAGCCGAGCGGCACGATCATCTGAAAGACCCAGATGGGAATTGGGATGTCGCTGTCTGCCGACATCAGGCCGAAGCTACGATTGTCCTGCACCAGTCGCACGCCGTACCAGATGACGAAGAGACTGTAGGTGAGGCACACAAGGCCGCTTGCGATCGTCAACCAGCGCTTCGCGGCATTTGGCAGAAGCTCGACGAAGACGGTCACCTTGATGTGGGAATCGCTGCGTACCGCTGCGGCGACGCCGAAGTAAGTCAACCAGATCAGGGTGTAGCGCGAGACCTCCTCACTCCAGATGAACGAGGCGGAGAACAGGCTACGCCCGACGATTTCCAGGAAGACGATGGCCAGGCCGAGAAAGAGGAGCGCTCCGGAGAGCGCATCCTCGATGCGATTGAGAACTCGGCGCGCGGCAGCCATCGCGGGCTACTGACTCTGCTGGAAGCCGCGTAACTCGCCGAGCAGTTCGGCTCCGAAGCGCTCTTCTGCCTCGTCCCATTGGACGGCCGTCGCTGCGATCCAAGCCTCGCGTTGCGCATCTGTCAGGCGATGCACCTCGATACCCTTGGCGGCCATCTTCTCAAAGGCGGCCGATGCCTCGGCACGTGCGCGCGCGCGATGGCTCGCCGTGACCTCGGCGATCGCTTCGGTAATGATGGTGCGGTGTTCTTGGCTGACCCCTTCCCACCATTGCTTGTTTACCGCCCAGGGATAGAACGCGAAATAGTGTGCCGAGTCGGTCACGTACTTTACGGTGTCATCCCAGCTGTAGGATATGAAGGCGTCGGCCGGTGTGTTGAGACCGTCGATCACGCCGCGTTCCAGGGCGCCCGAAACCTCGGTGACGTTGATCGGCACCGGCTCGGCGCCCAGCAGCTCGAGCGTGCGTGCGTTGGTGCGGCCGAGAGCCCTGAGTTTCAGCCGCTCGAAGTCGGTGGGCATCAGCAGCGGCCGTTCGGTATTGCCGACCGGCAGATAGTCGTAGACCAACGTCCCGATGACCAAGGCGCCTTTTTCCTCGACCTCGGCGAAGACGCCGGACATGAAGCTCTCGTCGTCGGCCGCCCGGTAGAAGGACTCATGTGTCGGGAAAGCGAAGGGCAGCTCGAAGATCGAGATCTGCGGAGAGATGGCCGACCAGTAGACGGAAACCAGTGTCGCCATCTCCGCGTCGCCTCGCATCACTGCCTGCAGGATGTCGAGCCCCTTGTAGAGGCTTCCAGCCGGATAGAACTCCACGTCTATCTCGCCATTGGAGCGGGATTCGACCAGCTCGATGAACTCTTGGTTCGCAAGTCCCGGAGCGATGTCGGCATTGTACTCGACCGGGAAACGGACCTTAAGCTCTGCGGCCCAACTCTGAGGTACCATCGCCGCCGCGGATAGCGCCAGGGCAGCGACAGTTGTCTTTACAAAGCAAGTCATGTGATGCACTCCTCTGTTGTTCGTTTTTATGGTTTTTCAGTACGCGCCGCGGTCTCCATCAGGCTGAGGGTTTCTTTTAGAGACAGTACGTCGGCGTAGCGGCGCCCGACATCGCGCAGGTTGTCGTCATGAGGGCCGCGCTCTACGTCACCGCAGCACTCCTGCGGAACCATTACCCGGAAGCCATAGGAAAAAGCGTCGACCACGGTTGCGCGGACACAGCCGGAGGTGTTGCAGCCGATCACGATCACCGTGTCGATGCGTTGTTTGATGAGATAGGAGATCGCCGGAGTCTGGAACAGTAACGAAGGTCCGATTTTCTGAACCACGACATCGTAGCTACGGTCGTAGATGCGGCTGTCGAGCTCGGTTGTCCAATTGCCGAGATGAAAATCGCTGATGACGGCTGGAATCTTCCAGTGCAACGCGTCCTTCTCCCCACAACTCGCGACAAAGGTCTGCACCACCGGCATCCCCAAACGCCGAGCGGTGGAGAGCAGTTCGACACTGCTCTCCACCGCTTGCTCGACCAGCTGGCTCCCGCCCAAGGGACTTGCGGGATCGGTGAAGCCGCGTTGGAAGTCGACGACTAAAACAGCGGGGCGTGCACCGAAACCGATTCTTCCCGTTCCGAACCCCTGTTGCTCGTAGGTATCTGCCGCCATGGGTGTCGCTCCTCCCGCTCAGGCTTTGACTTTGAGGTCTACGCCGCACCGGTCCTTGAAGGCTTGTCGAACTCTCTCGAAGACCACTCCGACCCGGATCACCGTGAAATCGGTGAAGTCAATGATGGTGCTGGAGCGACCTTCTTCGTTGGCGTACTTGGACAGTCCGTAGTCCACGCAGATGTCGGCCGCCGCCCGAACCTCCGGCTCGATTTCCTCGAGGTGATACTTGCTGCCCTTTAAGGAACTATTGGCAGAAGAGCCGAACACCGGTTTGCCCGACGCCCAGGCCTGGCGGGCGATCTCGTCATGAAAGCTCCCGGCGTTGAGCAGCATGTCGAGGGTTCCTGCCTTGGTCGAGTTTTGTATGACGAAGGGATCGACGTTAGCCAGGAAGGGGTGTTTGTCGTTGAAAGGGGCGACGACGGAGAAGGGCAGGTGGTCTTGCTCGATTACACTGCGAATCATTTCTCTTTTTTCGTCGGGCAGCAGGTGGAGGTGGTTGCTGGTGGTCCAGTTCGCGAACATGCCACTCGGTTTCTCATAGCTTCGACTCTTGGCCACGAAGATGCGCCGGATCGCGGCTTTGCTATGACCCACGATCGCATAGGCGACATCCAGCGGTACGATGGCGACGCCTCCGCCGTAAACTACGTCCAGAACCTCTGCGACGTCGTGTTCCAAGCGGTCTTGTGGGATGGGATTGCCTGTGTTGGCGATGGGTGGATCGAGTGAGAGGACCTTAGGCACGCTTTTCTCCTTCAAACTGACGGTGTACAGCCTGCTAGGGGTTCACCCGTCATCCTTGACCCGATAAGCCGCAGCCAATCCATGGTCGCGTTCATCGCTCGGCCTTTCGAAAAGACTCGAGCTTGAGAGCGTGTCGTTTCATGATCCGGGACGTCTTATGGATGCCCGAAAAGGCTTTCGGCACCGGAGAGTCCAGTGTCAGTGTCGATCTGCTCGAAAAGGGCAAGATCGTGGCCGGAGCGACGCCGGTGGCGCGTTCAGAATATCTGCTCATCCTTCTGCCTCCCGTCTGCTGCTGCCTCCGCTGTTATGGGCCTTGGCTTTACTGGCGCGGCCTCTTCGAGCGGCGGCTTCAAAGTCGCGCTAACCGGCTCCGGCTTCCGCCGGTTCCAGCTCCGGCCGAACGTCATGGAGCGTGATGCTGAAATGCCGCTGCGCGACGTCCTGGATCAGTTCGAAACAGCTGCCTCGGCGCACCACAGTCATCGTTGTCATGTCGACCAGGGTCGATGATGCCTGGTGGGGGTGAAACTTGCGCAGGCCATAGTCCACCGTGATGTCGGCGATCGCGCGGATATCGGCTTCGATATCCTCGACCCGGAACTTCGTGCCCTGCATCGATCTGTTGGCTGAGGAGCCGAACAACGGCACGGTCTCCTCCAAGCTCAATCTGCAGATCTCGGCATGGAAGGGCCCGGCATTGAGCAGCATGCAGACCGTGTCGTGATAGAGGCTTCGGCGCAAGGCCAAGGGGTCGAGTGCGCATAAGAGCGGATGGTCCGTCCGCGCAGGGCCGATCACGCCCAGCGGCAGGTCGTGATCTAGGGTAATCGCCTCGACGAAGTCGCGCTGCTGCGGTGTGAAAGCGTGGAGCTGACGGCTCGTTTCCAGACTGCCCAACATGGCATTGTACTTGGTCGGTAGGCGCTGCTTCGTGGTGAAGATGCGCTCCAGGGCCTCGCCCCGACTCCCGATCAGCGAGTAGCCCACGTCCATTGGCAGGATAGCGATTCCGCCTTCGCGGACCGTATCGAGCGCCCGCCGGGCATCTCGTCTGATGTCGAGCCGTCCGGTGGCCACTGCGCCGTCTCCTTTCTCCGTTTTCTGTCTGGAGAAAGGTTTAGTTGACGGGCATTCATCCTAGAAATATATTTTTCATAATAATTCATAGGTACAACAAATGAAAGGCTATGAACGGCATCTGCGCGCCGCTGTGCTCCTGGAGCGGACACGCAATTTCGGTCGGGCAGCCGAAGCGTTCGGCGTAAGCCAACCGGCTTTCTCGGTGATGATCTCCACCCTGGAGAAGCGGCTTGCCTTGCCGTTGTTCCACCGTACGACGCGCGTGGTCGAGCCCACGGACTATGCGCGCGCCTTCCTCAATGAAGTGGCGCGCCTGTTCGAGGCCCTGGACGCGACTACGCGTTCGATCCAAGACATCGGCGTCCTGAAGCGGGGGAAAGTTGTCGTCTCCTGTCTCTCGTCGATCTCGGCGCGGCTGATGCCCCTGGTCTTGAGACACTGCTGGTCCCGCTATCCCAACGTGGAACTGGTGATCCAGGATGACGTCGCTACCCGCTGTCTGGCCGCTCTCAAGGAGGATGCGGTGGACATGATCGTGACGGCGGCTCTCTCTCTGCCGCGGCAACTGGAGTCCGAGGCGTTGATGCAGGATCCGATCCACGTGGTCTTTCCGGTGGGGCATCGCTTCGGCGCGATGGAGAAGGTGCCATGGCGTGCCCTCGACGGTGAGTCCCTGGTTCTGCTTTCCACTCAGAGTGCCATGCACGGGATGATCGCCCGTGCTCTAGATCAGAACGGAGTGGGGCTCAAGCGTCGTATCGAGGCCTCACACCTCATCACGATCCAGGGCATGACGGCAGCCGGAATCGGCGTCTCGGTTCTCCCAAGGATGGCGCTTCCGCAGGACGACGGGCAACTGACGGCGGCGCGGCCGCTGGTCGAGCCGGAGCTTTCCCGGACCGTTAGCGTCAGCTGGCGGCGTGACCGGCGAATCACCCCCGCCGGTGCGGCGTTTCTGGAGAGCTTGCGGTCCGTGGTCGGCTCCGTTACGGCGGCCGAACCGACAGAGTGGATTGCCAAGAACAGTCCGGTTCCCGGTACGCCTACTCAGGGTGAAGCCGTACAAACTGAATGACGTGCAGTCTGCAGAAAGCGGGCCGACATTGGATCAACTCTGGTCACATGCTGAGCTTATAGCTGGCTGTGATGGAGCCGATCGTAACGGCCTCTACAATTGCCTCCGCTCGAGCGTCATCTCATAGCGAAAACGGTCGCTGGGGTGTGTGTTGACGGACATCTCGACAAGCTGGCCTTGTTCGCTGAAGTAGCGTCGGGTAATCACCAGGACCGCGGCGTGCGGCGGAACCATAAGCCGTGAGGCCACGTTCAGATCGGCCGTTGAAGCTGCGATCTCCTGCTTCACCTCCTTGATTCTGACGTCGTAGCGTTGCTCGATCATCGCATAGACGGCGCGCTGCTCCGCGCCGATTTGATCGAGAATCTCCCCGTAGTTCGGATCGACGTAAATCTCCGAATAGCAAACAGGCTCCGTTTCCCCGTCACGCCCAGGTTCGACTCGGCGCAAGGCGTTGACACGGAACCATTCGCTTCCGGTTCGGCAGTGGAGGAGCTCGGCCTGTTCGGCTTGCAACAGAATGCGGTCGACCGAGAGAATCTCCAGGCGCGTGGAGCTTGCGTACTGCAGTAACTGCTCCAGGTGGCTGATCGAGTTGACGAACTGACCTGCGCCTTGTGGGGAGATAAGCACCGTGCCCATACCTTGGCGGCGTTTGACGTAACCCATCTCCTGCAGCCGGCGCAGCGCTTCGCGAACCGTATGACGGCTGACGCCGAAACGCTGACAGAGCTCGACCTCGGTGGGCAAGCGTTCGCCTGTGGCGTAGCGCTGTTGAAGGATCTCCTCGAGTAGGGCCGAGATCACCTCCTTGTAGCGGGGACGGTCGCGGTCTTCGGGTAGCAGGTCGCGTGTTTCGGTCATGGCCATTCTTCAAGATTCGACGGCGCAGCGCCGATGATCGGTCTGGCCGGCTCCGCATTCACTATCATCAGTCAGCGCACCAGCATCAACGAGAGAAAGGGGAATGCATTGACCAGCGCGACGAAAGACAGCTGAGTGACGTAGAACGGCAGAACGCCTCGTGCCATCGCGCCGATGTCCAGTCCGGTGATTCGGCTCATCACGAACAGATTGAGCCCGATCGGCGGTGTCAAGGTCGCCAACTCCACCAAGGCAGTCATGATGACCGCGAAATGGATTGGATCGATCCCCACGGACTGGGCCATCGGAAACAGGATCGGACTGAGCAGAACGATCATCGATACGCCGTCCAAAAACATGCCGACGACGATCATCAGAAGGTTCACGGCCAGGAGAAACTGCCAAGGCTCCACCTGGTGATCCTGCAGCAGGGCGACCAGTTCGTTGGCCAAGCCGAGACGGGTCAAGACTGCCGTCAGCAGACCCGACCCGATCAGTACGCCGTAGATCATGACCGTTTGCAGCGTCGAATCCCGCGCCGTGGACCAGACGTCTTTCAAGCCGACGGTCCGGTAGATCAGCAACACCAACACCACCGCATAGATCGCGGCGAGGGCAGAGACCTCAGTCGGCGTGAACCAGCCGAGATAGATCGTTCCGATAATCAGAACCGGCATCATGAGGGCACCCGAGGCACGCGGCAGCCTGGCCCGGAACTGGCGCCAATCCGGCGGTTGCAGCGCGTTGCCGTAGCCGCGTAAGCGGCTGATCACGATGGTCGTGATCGCCAGCATGACCGCCTCGGTCAGCCCCGGTATCAGGCCTGCGATGAACAGGTCGGTGATCGGCAAGCCGACGATTGACCCGATCAAGATGAAGGTGAGGGACGGTGGAATCATCAGGCCCAGCGTGCCGCAGACGGCAACCACCGACGCCGTGAACTGCGGGCTGTATCCCTCGCGCGGCAGAAGTTTGACCGCCGCCGGCCCGAGGGCGACGGCACAGGCCACGGAGGAGCCGTTGACGGCCGCAAAGAACACGCTGGAGGTCGCCAGAGCTAGCGCCACCCCTCCGCGGAACCATCGCAGCACGCTGCCGACCAACTCGAGAATGATCAGCGCGAGGTCTCCGCGCGACATCAGGTTACCGGCGAAAATAAAGAAGGGGATGGCGACCAAAGCGTATTTGTCGATCGAATCCCATGCCATCTGCGAGATCAGCACGACGGGAATGCCGAGGTTGAAGCTGAGCAAGCCGGCGGCCACAACGCCAAGCGCGATGGCGATATGCACCCCACTGGTGATCAGCACGAGCAGGCAGACAACGGCGATAAGGGTGGCCATGATGCTCCCCGGCGGCGCTAGGTTATGATTTCTTGGTTGGGGTCGTGCCGCTTCAGCAGTGCATAGAGACTGCCGAGGAAGTGCAGGGCGTAGAGTAGGCCGCCGATCGGCATGGCCAAGCGAACCAGCCAGAGCGGTAGGTAGAGGTTGGAATCCGTCAGCATGCCGGTGAAATGCAGGTGCTGGACTTCACGTAAACCTGCAACGATCAGCAGTATGGAGAAGCCGAGGCCGACACAGGCGTTGAGATAGCTGGCTGCGCGCTGCCAAGGCTCCGACAGCCTGCGTACCAGCAAGTCCATCCGGATGAAGTGATGTTTGCGGCTGGCTGTCCCGAGCGTAAGAAGCACGCTCCAGACGACCAGAATGCGCACCAGTTCTTCTGCCCACCAGTGACTCTCGGACAGCAGCGACCGGCTCGCGGCCTCATAGAACATCACGATCATGGCCCCGGCCATGAAGGCTGTCGCGAGATTGAGCAGGATATGATCTTCGAAAATCGCCCAAACCCGCGGCAGCACACGCACTTCGGGCGGTGCCAGGCGAAGCTCGCCCTCCTCGGCGGTCCAGCCGACCTCACCGTTCCGGGAGGGCTTATCCGAAGGGTCAGCGGCTGACATGCTGAACCCGTCTCTGTTGCTGTACCGCGGCAGTCCCCGGCGGCACGACCGATAGCCAGTCGTTGGCGCTTTCGTAGAGATGAGCCACCCGCAACAGAGTTGTTTCGTCGCGCGGTCGGCCGATCAGCTGCATAGCGATCGGCAGTCCCTTGCCGTCGAAGCCGACAGGCGTCACCAAACCGGGAAACCCGAGATAGGACAGCGGCCGGGTGAGGGCGGAAACCTCGGCCACCACCTCCGCCATGCGCGCGTCGGTGGCCACGTCGGTTTCGTCCGCCGTCGGCACCATGTTGCGCAGCACCGGTGTCAGCATCAGGTCGCAGGCGGCGAAGGCCCCGTCCATCAGCGTGCGCGCATAGAGACTGCGCAGCTGCTTGGCCTGCAGATGGTGAACCGCCGAGACCGTGAGGCCCTGCAGCAGGCGCGCGCATACTTGAGTGCCGTAGTCTTCCGGTCGTTCGGTCAGCCAGGTCAGGTGCAGTGCGGCTGCTTCCGGCGTGAAGACCAGATTGGCCAACTCTCCGAACGCGCTGTGGTCAGGCAACTTCACGGATCGCACCTGGGCGCCGAGGTTCTCCAAGGCGCGCCGCGCCGCCTCCAGCGCCCGCTCGACCTCGGGCGCCAGGTCCTCAAAGTAGAATCGTTCCGGCAGCCCGACCGTCAGGCCGTCGAGCGTTTCGGGGGCGAGGGCCGCTCCGAATCGCGAGGTGCCAAGCAGAACGTCCATCAGCAGGGCGACGTCTTCGGAGGAGCGAGCCAGCACTCCAGGGCAGTCCAGGCTGTCCGAGAGCGGCATCATCCCGCGACGATCGAGCAGTCCTTGAGTCGGTTTCAGGCCGACCACACCGCAGATCGCAGCAGGCAGGCGTACCGATCCGCCGGTGTCGGAGCCGAGCGCGCCGAACACCAGACGGGCGGCTACGGCGGCGCCCGAGCCGCTGGACGAACCGCCGCTGATGTAGTCCGGATTCCAGGGGTTGCGGCAGCGACCGAAGTGGGCGTTGTGGCCGGTCGGGCCCATCGCGAACTCGGCCATGTGAAGGCTGCCGAGCGTCAGCGCGCCGGCCGCTTCCAGGCGCTCGACCAGAGTCGAGTCCGTGTCCGGAACGAAGTCACGACGGATCAGAGAGCCGCAGGTGCAACGATGTCCGGCGCGATAGAACATGTCCTTGTGGGCCAGCGGCACACCATGCAACGGGCCGCGCAGACGACCGGCCCGCAGCTCGTCGTCGCAGATGCGCGCTTTGGCCAGGGCCTCTTCGGCTTCGATGGAAATGAAGGCATTGAGCCGCTCTTGTTCGGCCGCAACAGCGTCAAGGCAGTTGGCGGTCAGCTCTTCGGCGGTGATTTCCCCCACACGCAGCGCGGCGGCTGCCGCGGTCAACGTCATCAGACGTGGCTCTGTCACGACGAGGTTTCCTGGCGGTCATCCGCGGCCATGATCGCGGCGTGATCGCTTGGTAAGACCTCGAACAGAGTCTGCTCAGGAAGGGTTTCGGCGAGAAGGCGCACTTGGGCCTGCAGCCGGTTCGGCCCGTCGGTGAGAAGGTGGGCGATATGCGACAGCATCTGCGTGTCGCAATCCAGGCCGAAGACATGTCTGACGTACTCGTTGGCAAGTTCTCGCTCGGAGCGGCGTCGCGTTTCCTCGGTCATCCTTCATGCCCCCAACAGCCGGATTTCAAATCACTCCGTCGCGCCGCAAGTCGGTAATGCGCTCGGCATCGAGACCCAGACTCTCTAGCAAGTCGACAGTATCGGCTCCTAACGCCGGTGCGGCGCGTGTCGGCAGATCGTGGTCCGAGATGCGCAGCGGGCTGGCAAGCATCTCGACGGGTTCGCCTTCATGGCGCGTAAAGCTTGCCAGGCTGCCGCGGTTGCGCACGAAGGAACTGTCCAATGCCTGGGCGATGTTATAGACCGGCGCGGTCGGGATGCTGCCGCCCAGGCGCTCCATCCAAACCTCGGTGGTGCGCGTGCTCAGGACTTCGTCCAGCAGTTCGGTCAGAAGATCGCGGTGCGCCAGGCGATCGCGGAAGGTCCTAAAACGCGGATCCTCGGCCCATTCGGGGCGGTCGAGCTTTTCCACCAGGACCGGCCAGAACTTCTCCTTGTTGCACATGACGAAGATCCAGCCGTCTTTCGTTTTATAGAGCTGGGACGGCGTCAGCGAGGGATGCGCCGAGCGCGTCTCGCGACCTTGCACGTGGCCTCCGTTCAGATACCAGGTCGCCAGGTAGCTCAGATTGTGGAGAGCCGTGTCGAACAGAGACGCATCGACATCCATGCCGACGCCGCGGGCGCGCGCACCGATGACGCCTGAGGCGAGACCGAAGGCCGCCATCAGTCCAGCCATCATATCGACCATTGAGAGGCCCATGCGGACAGGCGGGCCGTTCGGTTCACCCGTCAAGCTCAGATAACCGGCCTCGGCCTGCATCAGGTAGTCGTAGCCGGGCCAGGTCTTGCGCGGTCCTTCCCGCCCGTAAGCGGAGAGGTGCGTACAGACGATCTTCGGATTGATCTCCTTCAGGGCTTCATAGGTAACGCCAAGCTTCTCCGGCAGATCGCCGCGCAGATTGTCGAGGACGGCATCCGCCTGCTCGACCAGAGCATGAAAGAGGCGCCGCCCTTCCGGATGCTTCAGGTTCAGCGTCAGGCTGCGCTTGTTCCGGTTGAAGGCTTGATGAAAGTGGCTGTCACCCTCGGAGAAGTAGAAGGGGCCGACCTGGCGACCTACGTCGCCGTCATCCGCAGGGTTCTCGATCTTGATGACCTCAGCCCCGAGGTCGGCTAACAGCATGGTGCCGAAGGGGCCGGCACCGTACTGCTCGACTGCGATGACTCTCATGCCCTCGAGAGGAAGCATCCTGGTCTCCGATCGTATCTTTTGATGCGGCTGATAGCGGTGCGGCTCAAATGGGATTGCGCTCGATCAGGCGCTTGGCAATCACCAGACGCTGGATCTCGTTGGTTCCCTCGCCGATGCACAGCAAGGGGGCATCGCGATAGAGGCGCTCGACGACAAACTCCTTGCTATAGCCGTAACCGCCGTGGATACGCATGGCGTCGAGCGCGTTCTCGACGCCGGCTTCGCTGGCGAAGAGTTTGGCCATGCCAGCTTCGAAATCGCAGCGCTCACCGCGATCCAGCGCGTTTGCCGCCTGTTCGGTGAGTAGCCGCGACGCGGCGACCCGGGTTGCCATGTCGGCGAGTTTCAGAGCGACCGCCTGATGCTGATGGATCGGCTTGCCGAAGGTCGCACGCTGTTGGCTATACTTGACCGCTTCGTCGAGTGCAGCTTGCGCAAGCCCGACCGCGCGTGCGGCGATATTCACCCGTCCGAGCTCGAGACCGGAGATCGCGTTGGCCAGGCCGTGCCCCTCGGTGCCGCCGATCAGGCGGTCTGCCGGTACGGCGTAGTCTTCAAAGATCAGCTCCGCTGAGTCGATACCCTTGTAACCCAGCTTCTCCAACTTGCGGCTGACCTTGAACCCCTTGCCCTTTTCGGCAAGCAGCATTGACATGCCCTTGTGACGCGGCTCCGCCTTGGGATCGGTCTTGACCAGCAGCGCGAAGCAGCTTCCCTCGATACCGTTGGAGATCCAGGTCTTGGTGCCGTTGACGATGTAGCGGTCGCCCTCGCGCTTGGCGACGGTGCGGATCGCCTGCAGATCGGTGCCGCAGTCGGGCTCGGTTAGGGCCAGTCCGCCGCGCAATTCGCCGGTTGCGAAGCGTGGCAGGAAGGTTCGGCGTTGTTGCTCCGTACCGACACGCTGCACGATGAATGACATGATCAGGTGACTGTTGATGATGCCCGACAAAGACATCCAGACCGACGAGATGCGCTCGATGATCTTGGCATAAACCGAAGGGCGCAGACCCAGACCGCCGTAGGTCTCGTCGATGATCGCGCCGAACAGTCCCATCTCCTTCATCTGCTCGACAATTTCGGCAGGATAGATGTCCCCATGCTCCAGCTCCATTGCATGCGGCCGGACATCGCGCTCCAGCCAACGCTCGACGCTGTCCAGGATCATCCGTTCCTGTTCCAGGCGTTCGCCTTGCAGATCCCCTGCGGCTTCGGCAGTCATCGATGCGATCCTCGTATTCTCTCTCTCTCTTGGACAAAGGGCCCGCGTGTAGCCTGTCGCTCCGGCTTTTGCTCAGATGTGCCGCCGTCGCAGCGAGCGTCAGAGTCCTGGCTTAGGCGATGCTTCTGCCAAGGCGGTCAAAGCTACGACGTGCCTCTTCCGCTTGATCAAGACTCAACAAGGCGGTCTCGCAGCGCTCGACAGCCCGGCCGTCCACAGCCAGTGCGGCATTCGCGCGGTACTTCGCCACGATCTCGATGTTCGAGAGGGGGCGTTGCGGAGAACCGCGGTTGACTTCTTCCCTGTGAGTCCGCACCTCGCCACCCGACAGAGTGACCACCAATTCACCGGAGTAAGTCCTAGGGAAAGGCGACCTTGGATCGACCCGATAAGAGACACGCTTTGCCAGCGCAAGGATCTGCGGATCGCTCAGAGTATCGCTGGTCAGCTCGGACAGGGTGAAGCGACCGCGCCGGAACGCTGCGGCAACCAGGAACGGCACCGAAAACTGAGCGTCATAGCTGTTGGCTGGTCGTTTCTTGTTCGCCTCCGGCTCGCAGACGATGTCGACGACTTCGGCCGGCACCAGGGCTTCGATCGTCTCGATGCGGTCGGGGCTTATGCCCTGACGCAGTAGCTCGAGCGCAGCATCGATGCAGCCGTGGGTGAAGTGGCAAGCCGGGAAGGGTTTGATCGCCGTGTCGGTCAGTTCCCAACGGCTCGCCAATCCTGCCGTCGCCTGCGAGAGATCGTGCTCGGAGATCTCATCGCGCATGTAAGAGGCATAGAGACCATAACGCCCGTCGTAGGGGCGCGAGATACCGACGAACTCCTCGCGCGCCAAGGCGGCAGCGGTCAGACCGGCATTGGCGGCCCAGCCCGGGTGAAGCCGCTTGTTCCATGCTCCGTCCTCGAGGAACTCCAGGCTGCCGGACGCCAGAGATAAGGCGATACCCTGTGCGTGCGTAAGCTGGCGTTCGGTCAGTCCGAAGAGGCGTCCGGCCGCCAGGGTGCAGCCGAACACCCCGACAAGACTGGTCGGATGGAAGCCCGCGCGATGAAAGCCGCCGCGTGCGACCATACCCAAACGTGTCGCGGCCTCGACACCCACAACAAAGGCAGTGACGGCTTCACGACCGCTGGCTCCGGTCGCATAAGCCGCAGCCATCACCGTCGGGAAGACACTGGCGGTCGGATGCAGCACTGCGGCGATGTGCGTGTCGTCGAAGTCCAGACCGTGGCAGAGCAAACCGTTCAGCATGGCAGCGTCGCGCAGCGGCAAGCGGGCCGGCAAACCGATCGCGGGCACCTGTCCAGTCTCCCCGAGGCCGCGCAGGGCGGTGAGAACCCTGAGCGCGAAGTCCTCCCGGCTCGAGGCGAGAGCAATCCCGACCGCATCGAGCATGTGGTGCACAGCCCTCTGGCGAACCTGCTCGGGGATCTGGTCGGGGTCCGTCCCGGCGACGAAGGCGGCGAGGGTTTCCTGAACCGGAACCGCCTCCGGCGGCGCTGTGTCCTGGGCAGCTTGAACGCTCATGGTTTCCTCCAATGGCGGTTCTTCGTGAACCGCTCTTCTGCCGGCCTCGGTCGATCGTCGAGCAACGGCTGGTCAGTCACCGATGCCGTGGCCGCGCCGCGGAATCAGGCTATTGCGGACGAAGGTCATGAAGGCAGTTCCATCCGCCTTGTAGCCCTCGGTCTGTGTCGTCACGATGCCTTGTGTGGGCCGGGATCTGGAAGGGCGGACGGCCATCACTTCGCTTCGGGCGTAGATTGTATCTCCGGGAAAGACCGGGGCCGTCAGCTTGATGTTGTCCCAGCCGAGGTTCGCAATGGCCTGGGCGCTGACGTCGTCGACCGTCATGCCAAGCACGATTGCGAGCGTGAGGCCGCTGTTGACCAAGGGCTTACCGAACTCCGACTTCGCCGCAAAGGCGCTGTCGCAGTGCATCGGATGCCGGTTCATCGTCATCAGACTGAAGCTGATGTTGTCCGCCTCCGTGATGGTGCGGCCCGGACGATGCTCGTAGATGTCGCCAACCTCGAAGTCCTCGAGGTAGCGCCCGAGAGGCCTGACTATCCCGCCGCTTCCGTCCTTCTGCACGTGGGTTGCCTCCTTCCGGCAAGGTTCGAGCCGCAATTCCGCTGGTACGGTTTGGGCTTGAATTGGATTATTTGTCCATATCATTTTGCATGCGACAGCCAAAATAGAAAGGTTGAATCGATGCCGGATATCACCGAGCCCTTTGAGTCTTCGGTCTCGCCGAGTGTTGCCGATGCGGCCCGGCTATTGCGGCGCTCTTACCTCTACGTTCCGGGTAACCGGCCGGAACGCTTTGAAAAAGCGATGAATTCCGGTGCGGATGCGATCATTGTCGATCTGGAAGACGCGGTGCCCTTCGATCAGAAGGACCAGGCTCGTGCTGCAGTCTGCGCTTTCCTCGTTGAGACAAGCGAGAGCGGCGCGACTGCGGCTGAGATCTTCGTCCGCATCAATGGGCTGCGAAGCCGTCTTGGCTTCTGCGATCTTCTCGCTCTCACGGCGCCGGACATTGCTGCAGCTGGGCGGCTCCGCGGCCTGTTGCTGCCCAAGGCCGGTTCTGCGGATGAGCTTCGCCTCGTCGCGGCATTGCTGGATGAAGCCCGCATGCCGACCGAGATCGGCGCGATCATTGAAACCGCTGCCGGAGTCGAGCAGGCAGCTGCTATCGCGGCGGCCACCTCGCGCTTGACCGCAGTGATGTTCGGCGGCGCCGACTTGGCGGCGGAGTTCGGGGTTGATCTGGCTTGGAGCCCGCTTCTTTTCGCGCGTGCCCGACTGGTTCAGGCGGCGGTCCTGCAGGGGAAGGCTGCTGTCGAGATGCCTTGGATCGCTCTAGACGACGAAACCGGATACCAGGATGACCTGAGGCGCAGCTTCGCTCTCGGCTTCACGGCGCGGGCGGCGATTCATCCCAAACAGATCGCTGCGATCCATGCGGCGCTGGCTCCCTCCGCAGACACGGTCGCCTGGGCACAACGGGTTGTCGCTGCCTTCGAGGCCGCGGGCGGCGGCGCCTGTCTGCTCGACGGAGCCTTGGTTGAACGGCCGATCGTCCGGCGCTGTCAGCGTATCCTTGCGCTGGCGAGCCGCAGCAACCAGTGATCACAACCTGCCGGAAGACGTTTTTTACCCTGAAAAGCCGAATGAATTTCGCGGTCATAGATAAATTAATCGAACAAATTTGTTTCCAGAGCAACGATTTCGGATAACATTCCCGAACCCAACGCGCGTTCACCGCACCTTTGCAAAGCCTTCTTGGGCAGCGCTCTCACGCAAGGGTGGAGCTAGCGGCAGGGAATAAAAAGACTCAGAGAACCAGCGGGAGGACAAGATGTTCACAAGCTTACGCCGCGGCGCAGCCGCAACCGCGCTGGCGCTTGCCAGCCTCGTCGCAGCGCCGCTCGCTGGGATGCCGACCGCTGCCGCGGACGAGCCGATCGAGATGATCATGACCAACGAGATCGCCACGTCGCATTGGACGGCAGCGCTGATGGAGGACTTCGCAGCCACCATCCGCGACCGCACGGACGGGCGGATCGAGCCCAAGATCTTTCACGCCGGCGCTCTCTACAAGGACCGGGATGCGGTTGCCGCGCTGGGGACCGGCGCGGTTCACATGGTGTGGCCGGTCAGCGTGCAACTGGAGTCCCTGGCGCCGGAGTATGGTGTCATCAACCTGCCTTTCGCCATCGACGACGAACTCATGCTCACCGACGGCGCCGCCGATGCTCTCACGGAGTTGCTGTCGGGCTTCGTCGAGGATCGCGGTTTCAGGGTGATGGGTCTGATGCGCACGGCCGATCTGGTCTTCCTGTTCCCCGAAAAGGCCGTGAATACACCCGCGGACTTGGAGGGGGCGAAGGTCCGTCTGACCGGAGGGACTGTGCTACAGCAGCTGATGCGCGAACTCGGCGCCAGCCCGATCAGCATGCCCGCCACCGAGATGGCGGCGGCGCTGATGCAGGGGGCAATCGACGGTATCTTCACCTCTGCCGGCGGTTGGGAGATGGTCGGCACCAACGCAGCCCAGACCGCGACCTGGGTCCCCGGCCTGAGTGTGTTGACCTACACCGTGGTCGCTGATGCTAAATGGATTGAGAGCCTGCCGCCGGACCTGCGGGAGATTGTCGAGACGACCGTCGCAGAGTTGGTCGCCGACCAGTGGCGTAGTGGCATGCAAAGCGACAAGGAAACCATGGAGAAGATGATCGCCGATGGCGGAGAGCTGATAACGGTCGATGCGGCCGAAGTCGCGCAGTTCCGCGCGCTCGCCGAGCGCGCGTCCGAGGCCTTCATCGAGCGGCATCCCGAAGTCTGGGACCGGTTCCGCCAAACCGTCTCAGCTTACCGAAAGAATTGAGACCAGCTGTTCCAAGCAACGTAACGGCTCTCTCGGGCAGTGGACGGCCCTTTACCCGAGAGAGTCGGGCATCGACGACCGCTGGTGCAAAGCGGAAGTTTAGGCCCATGCGCGTCGCCTCTCACGGGTGCGGTCTCAGCGAATGCCGGAACGGCATCGGACAGGCCGGATAGCCGTAACTCTGGTCAAGAGCGCTTCCGCATCCCTGACATCGTTGCTCGAGACAGGGAGAATCTGAGGCTTAAGCCCGCATGCGGGCGTGTCCGGGGTCGTAGAGCGGCTTCATGCTTGCCTCGGCCGCTACGCGACGACCGCCGATGTCGATCTCAAAACGGGACTCGAGCATCTCGGCAGCTTTCTCGCCTTTGCTCGGCACGTACCCCATGGCAATGGCACCACCGAGCGCATGTCCGTAGTTACCCGAGGTGACATGCGACACGATCTTACCATCCCTGACCAGGGCTTCGTTATGAAACACCATCGCGTCGGGTTCGGTGAGCCTGAACTGAACCAGCCTGCGCTCAAGGCCTGACTCCTTGCGTCGGAGGACTGCATCCCGACCAATGAAGTTCTCCTTGCCAGTTTTAACCGCAAAGCCGAGGCCTGCTTCCAGCACATGGTCCTCATCCGTGATGTCGTGACCGAAATGGCGGAAGGCCTTTTCAATGCGGCAACTGTCAAGCGCATGCAGCCCGCAAAGCTTAAGCCCAACTTCGGCACCGGCGTCCATCACGGCTTCGAAGACGTGCGCCGCCTGATCGGCGGAGACATAGAGCTCCCAACCGAGTTCTCCGACATAGCTGACCCGATGGGCGCGGGCGAGACCCATACCGACCTCGATCTCGCGAGCCCAGCCGAAAGGATGGGCGTTGTTGCTGAAGTCATCGGGGCTGATCCGTCGCATCAGATCGCGGGCCTTGGGGCCCATGATGCACAAGACGGCTTCCTGCACGGTGGTGTCTGTGATAACGACGAACTCGTCTCTCAGATGCCGTTTCAGCCAAGCGATGTCGCGCACAACGGTGGCGGCTGGAACGACCATCAGGAACGCCGTTTCCGACTGTCGCGTGACCGTCAGATCGCTTTCGATACCGCCGCGCTCGTTGAGCATCTGGGTGTAGACAAGCTGTCCAACCTCGACATCGACGTCGTTGCCGCACAGCCTTTGAAGAAACGCGCAGGCATCGCGCCCTTCCACACGGATCTTGCCGAACGACGACATGTCGAACAGGCCGACGCCTTCGCGCACAGCCATATGTTCGCTGCGATTGTTGTCGAACCAGTTCTGCCCCGACCAGTCGTAGCGGTACGCGCGTTCCTGCCCGTTGTCAGCAAACCAGTTGGGGCGTTCCCAGCCCGCGACTTCGCCGAAAACGGCGCCCTGGGCCTTCAGGTGTTCGTGCAACGGCGAGCGGCGGATGCCGCGGGCGGTTTCCGGCTGCCGGTAGGGATAATGGTCGGCATAGAGCAGGCCCAGGGTCTCGCTGACGCGTTCTTTGAGATAGCGCCGGTTGCGCTGGAAGGGCTGGGCGCGACGGATGTCGACGTCCCAGAGATCGAAGGGCGGCTCGCCGGTATCGAGCCAGGAAGCGAGTGCCATGCCGGCACCGCCGGAGGAGGAGATGCCGATCGAATTGTAGCCGGCCGCAATCCAATAGCCCCGGAGTTCCGGCGCTTCGCCCAGATAGTAACGGTCGTCCGGGGTGAAGCTCTCAGGGCCGTTGAAGAAGGTATGGATGCCGGCTTCCTGGAAAAATGGAACCCGGTTCATGGCTTGCTCGAGGATCGGCTCGAAGTGCTCGAAATCCTCCGGCAGGCTGTCGAACTCGAAGTCCTGTGGAATACCGTCCATGCCCCAGGGCTTGGCGCGCGGTTCGAACGCCCCGAGCAGCATCTTACCGGCATCTTCCTTGTAGTAGGCGCATTCATCGGGTACCCGCAGAACGGGCAGGGCGGCCAGGCCTTCGACCGGCTCGGTCAGCAGATAGAAGTGCTCGCAGGCGTGCAAGGGCAGGGTGACGCCGGAGCGGGCGGCAAGATCGCGCCCCCACATGCCGCCGCAATTCACGACCACGTCCGTCTCGATCAGTCCGGTTTCGCCGCCGGCTTCCCACCGCACGCCCGTCACCCGGCGGCCATCGTCCAGCACCTCGGTGACCTGGGTATCCTCAAGGACCGTCGCGTCGCGCTGCCGAGCACCCTTGGCAAGCGCCAGTGCGATGTTTGCCGGATCGCACTGTCCGTCCTTGGGCAGGAAGACACCGCCGATCACGTCGTCGGTGTTGAGCTGAGGATAGAGCTTCGACACTTCGTTCGGTGTGATCACCTCGGCCTCGACATCGAAGATGCGCGCAAGCGTGGCCTGCCGGCGCAACTCCTCCCAGCGATGCTCGGTCAGCGCCACCGAGATCGAGCCGTTCTGCTTCATGCCTGTTGCGAGGCCGGCTTCGGTTTCGAGACTGACGTAAAGCTCGGACGAGTACTTCGCCAGCCGGGTCAGGTTGTGGCTGGGGCGAAGCTGGCCGATCAGTCCGGCTGCATGCCAGGTCGTGCCGCAGGTCAACTTGCGGCGCTCCAGCAGCACGACGTCCGACCAGCCAAGCTTGGCCAGGTGATAGGCGACAGAGCAGCCCGAAACGCCGCCGCCGATGATGACGGCACGGGCCTTGGAAGGCGGTGTCTTCACGCGCGGATCCTCTCGTTCTTAGGATCCCAGAAGGGAAGGTCGTGAACCGTGGCACGACGCATATCGCCGAAGATGTCGATCTCTACTTCCGTGCCGGGTTCTGCGAGGTCCGACCGCAGCATGCCGATGGCGATAGACGCGCCGACACGATACCCCCAGCCACCGCTGGTGGTTTCGCCGACCAGGTCACCGTCCTTCCACAAGGAGGCCATGTAGGGGGCGTCCGCCGTACCGGCGTCGATCATCAAGCCGACCGCCCGCTTTGCCGGACCGGCGTTGCGCTCGGCCAGAAGTGCATCGCGCCCCGGGAAGCCGGTGTTCTTTTCGAAGTCGATGAATCGGCCGAGACCTGCTTCCAGCAAGCTGTAGTCCGTTGAAAGATCGCCCTTCCAGGCGCGATAGCCTTTTTCGATCCGTAGTGCGTTCAACGCGTACATGCCGAAAGGCTTGGCGCTCGCCGTCATGAGCGCGTCCCATATAACCGTTGCGCTGTCAGGCGCCGAGTGAATCTCCCACCCCAGTTCGCCAGCGAAGCTGACTCGCAACAGCCGGCAAGGCTCTCCCGCAATGCGGCCGCCATCGCTGATCGACAGCCAGCGCGCCTGCAGGTCGTGTCCGTCGTTCAGCTGTGCCAGGACGCTCCGTGTCTTTGGTCCGGTGACCAAGAGGCATTCGAAGTTGTGGCTGACATCGGTGATTGTGATCCCGTTGGGGGCTTGCCGGCTGAGCACTTCGGCGTCATGCCACTGCGCCGGAGCGGCGGTAATCAGCCCAACATGATCGTCTGAATGCACCGTCACCGTCATTTCGGTGAGGATTCGACCGCGGCTGTCGGGGAAGTAGGCCAGGCTGACCCGTCCTGGCGCCGGGAGCTTGGAGGCCGTGAGGCTGTCGACGAAGGCACGTGCGCCCGTGCCCTTCACCTCAAGCCGAGTAAATCCTGAAATGGGAAGCACGCCGCAGTGGTCGCGCACGATCTCGCATTCTTCACGGATACGCGGTTCCCACGGTCCTTCCCGATCCCAAGTCTGCGTAGCCTCCTCGGATGTGTCGTCACCTGGCTTCGCGAACCAGTTGGCACGCTCCCAACCATTGTAGGCGCCGAAGACTGCGCCAGCCTCCTCAAGCCGCGAATGCAGGGGAGAGAGCCTTTTGTTCCGACCGACCGGCCATTCATGATGCGGAAAGTGCATTGCATACTCGTGGCCATAGACTTCCATGCCCTTCGCGACGCAATAGTCTTGGTCGGCATGAGCGGTGAAACGGCGCGGATCGCAGGACCACATGTCCCACTCGGTCTCGCCTTCGGTGATCCATTCGGCCATCACCTTGCCGGCGCCGCCCGACTGGGCGATGCCAAAAGTAAAGACGCAGGCCTCGAACGCGTTGGGCACGCCGGGCATGGGGCCGATCAACGGGTTGCCGTCCGGCGTGTAGGGGATGGGACCGTTGATGGTCTTGTAGAGCCCAAGCTCGGCCAGGAGCGGCACGCGGCCCATGGCATCTTCGATGTACCATTCGAGCCGTTCGAGATCGTCGGGATAGAGCTGGAAGCTGAAATCCTCCGGCATCGGATCGGACGGCTCGACCCAATGGGCTTTGCAGTTGCGTTCGTAGGGGCCGAGATTGAAGCCGAACTGCTCCTGTCGAAGATAATAGGAGCTGTCGACGTCGCGCAGGAGCGGGAGCTTGCCGCCTTCGCTTTCGGACCAGGCCCGCACGGCGGGCGCATCCTCGAACAGCATGTACTGATGGCTCATCACCATCATCGGTACGGTGCGGCTGCCGAAGGGTTTGAACAGTTCGCCGACCCGTTGCGCATAGTACCCGGCGGCATTGACAACATACTCTGCCCGGATCGAGCCCTTCGGGGTTTCGACGATCCACTCGCCGTTCTTGCGGTCGATGCCCGTGACCGGGCAGAAGCGCACGAGAGTGGCTCCCATTTCACGAGCGCCCTTGGCCAAGGCCTGGGTCAACTGGGCGGGATCGATATCGCCATCGTCCGGGTCGTAAAGCGCGCCTTCGAGGTCGTGCGTTTCGATAAAGGGGTAACGACCTGGCAGCTCGCTGGGGGCCAGGAGTTCGAGATCGAGCCCCTGAGCTTTTCCCATGCCACGCACACGCCTGAATTCCTGCATTCTTTCGCGTGAATGGGCGAGCCGGATCGAACCCGTGACGTGATAGTTCATGGGGTAGTCGACGGCCTTGGCGAGCCCGCGATACAGCTCGGTCGAGTAGCGCTGCATGTTCATGACCGACCAGGATGCCGAGAAGGTCGGCACATTGCCTGCCGCATGCCAGGTCGAACCGGCGGTCAGTTCGTTCTTCTCCAGAAGAACGCAATCGGTCCAGCCGGCTTTGGCCAGATGGAACAGCGTCGACGCACCGACAGCGCCGCCGCCGATAATGACCACGCGCGCCGTGGCGGGCAGTTCGCTCAAGACCGGACTCCTGCTTGTTCGAGTCGTGCGACAGTTCCGTCGGTTAGTGCGTGAAGACGCGCGTCAGCGCGCCATCGATGGCATCGGTAATCGCGTCGATATCGTCTTTGGTCGCGATCAGCGCGGGACTCAGGCACAGGGTGTTGTTGAGACCGGGCAGCGATCGGTTCGTGGCGCCGATGATGACGCCTTGAGCCATGCAGTCGGCGACCACGGCCTGCACCATTTTCTCCGGTGCGGGCTCTTTGGTCCGTCGATTGGCTACCAGCTCCGCGCCGGCAAACAGCCCCTTGCCCCGCACATCGCCGACGACCGCATGCTTTTCCTTGAGGGCCTCGAGGTTGTCCATCAGCCGTTCACCCATGACCAGGGTGTTCTGCAGCAGCTTTTCATCTTCGATGATCTTCATGTTCTCGATGGCCGCCGTGGGGCCAGCGGTGCAGCCTCCGAAGGTCGAGATATCGCGGAAGTAATCCATCGGATCATCGGGCGCAGATTTGAACATCTCGAAGACCTCCTCGGTCGTCACCATGCAGGAAATCGCCGCGTAGCCGCTGGCTACCCCCTTGGCCATGGTCACGAAGTCCGGCTCGACTCCGTAGTTCTGGTAGCCGAACCAGGTGCCGGTCCGGCCAACGCCGCAGACAACCTCGTCGATATGCAGCAGGACTTCGTACTTTCTGCAGATTTCCTGAACCCGCTCCCAATAGCCTTCGGGCGGTGTGATGACGCCGCCGCCAGCGGTAATGGGTTCCAGACAGAGCGCCCCAACGGTGTCGGGGCCTTCGCGCAAGATGACCTCTTCGATGGCGTCAGCTGCACGCTCTCCGTAGGATTCGACGTCCCACTGCGCGCGGTACTCAAGGCAGTGAGGCACTTCGACGAAGCCCGGAGTGAAGGGGCCGTACTGCGCGTTCCGCTCGATCTGGCCGCCTGCGGACATCGCTGCGATGGTTGAACCGTGATAATCGCGCTCGCGATAGAGGATCTTGTGCTTGCGCCCGCCGTGCCGCTTGTGCGCGATCTGGCGGATCATCTTGAAGGCCTTCTCGTTCGCTTCCGAACCGGAGTTGGTGTAGTAGACCCGGCTCATTCCCGGCATCTTGTCGATCAACATCTCGGCGAACTGCGCACCGGGGATCGAGCCTGCCGAGTTCGCGAAGTAGTTCATCTTCACGAGTTGGTCGCGGACAGCGTCGGCAATCCGCTCGCGGCCATAACCGACGTTGACGGTCCAGACGCCGCCGGAGACCGCATCGAGATGCTCTTTGCCCGTGGCATCCCAGACACGCATGCCCTTGCCCTCGACGATGATGCGAGGGTCGTTGGTCTCGAAGGGTTTATGCGGAATCAGATGATGCCAGAGATGCGCGCGATCCGCTTCGATGATTGCTGACAGATCGTTTGGATTGACGAGTGTATTCATCCGTTCCTCCGCTGCGAAGGCCAAAGGCAAGTGGGAAAATTGACCGAATCTACTCTGCCCAGATAGGGCCAGAGGCGCCCTAGTCATAATACCAGTGTACAGCTAGGCTGCTGTAAAAGGCGCGCAGTTTCCGCTCTTAACTGTGCATGGAGGAAACCATTGTTTCGAACCTGCGCGAAAAGCAATTCTCAGGCCGGTCGCGGTGTTATGGCGAAAAAGCTAGGCCAGTCAGCGACATGCTGGAAACTCAAGGGGGCTGTGAGCGGGCAACCAAGGTCGAAGGACTGCAGAAAGACAAGCCGTGTAGCAGCTGGGTAAAGGGATTTGAGTGCCCTCAAGCTGGTCTGGACCTAAATTCTCAGACAGCATAGGGCCAATCATGACGATCTATGCCGATAGCTTCTTCCTCGACGGCGATTTGACCGAAACCCTGCAAAACAGGATCAAGCGCCAGGTCGTCGAAGGAATTCTGTCCGGACGGTTTCTGCCCGGCGAAAGAATGCCATCGAGCCGCGCGCTGGCGCGGCACCTTGGCGTCAGCCGCATCACGGTGTCGTTCGCTTACAACGATCTCATCGCCGACGACTATCTCGTTGCGCGGGGGCGGTCGGGTTACTTCGTCTCCTTGAGTGCGCCCTCCGGCATGCAGTTCGAACTGCCCGACGATCCAGGCGAAAACGCGATGGATTGGAGCCGGCTTCTGGCCCATCGCAACGGAGTGGTGAACCGGATCGACCGACCGGCCGACTGGCGGGCCTATCCCTATCCTTTTGTCTATGGACAGACGGACCCGAAACTCTTCGACCATCAGAACTGGCGGCTCTGCGCCCTTCAGGCGCTCGGGCGGAAGGAGTTCGATAGCCTCACATCGGATCACTACGAACGCGACGACCCCAAACTCGTCGAATACGTTCTGCGGAATATTCTAAGCCGCCGTGGGATTTCTGCCCGTCCCGAGCATGTTCTGGTGACGCTGGGTGCGCAGAATGCCTTGTGGACGAGCGCCCAACTGCTGCTCACCCAGCGGCGTGCGGCGGCCGTTGAAAATCCCTGCTACCCCGGCCTTCGGGAAATTCTGCAACAGACGCGATGCCGGACTCATGTTGTCGATGTGGACGACCATGGGCTTCCGCCCGACGCCATTCCCGAAGACACCGATGTGCTCTTCACCACGGCCAGTCATCAATGTCCCACCAACGTGACCATGCCGATCTGGCGTCGGCATCAGCTGTTGCGGCGCGCGGCAGAGCTGGGGGTCGTAATCGTGGAGGACGACTACGAGTTCGAGCTGTCTTTCCGCCGGTCGCCCTCGCCCTCGCTGAAGTCGCTCGATGACACGGGCCGCGTGATCTACATTGGTTCGTTCTCGAAATCGCTGTTTCCTGGCCTTCGGCTGGGCTACATCGTGGCCCCTTCGGCCTTCATTCAGGAGGCCCGGGCCCTTCGAACCGCGGTCCTGCGGCATCCACCTGGACTGATCCAGCGCACAGCGGCCTATTTCCTGTCGCTTGGACACTACGATGCGCAGATCAATCGCATGCGGAAGACCTATCAGCGCCGGCGGCAAGTGATGGAACAGGCGTTTCTGGATCATGGTCTGACCCCGGCGGGCGAAGAGGACCATGGCGGGTCGAGTTTCTGGATGATGGCACCCGAACACGTCGACACCGAGATTCTTGCCGGCCGACTTCAGCTGCGTGGCGTGGTCATCGAACCGGGCCGTAGCTTCTTCAATCCCGAGTCCGCCCCGAAGCACTTTTACCGGCTTGCTTATTCGTCGATCCCTTCAGCCCGTATCGCTCGCGGCGTCGAGTTGATTTCCGAGGAGATTGGCGCCTACGGGTCCGTTGTCGACGCGTAGGTGATGCTCAAGGTCGATGCCGCGCCATGACCCATGAAGGGGCATGGCAGCCTGCGAAGCGAAAGCGACATGAGTGCCGTCGTGTGGAGAGCAACTTGTCTCGCTACAGTCGTCTTCTGAGACGCGGCATACTCCGGTTCGACCTCCTACCTGCCTCGTCCCATCTCCCGGATGGGTTTCAAAAGGAGTGAGGTGCCGGCGTCGCGAACGGGCGCAATCAGTCGTCTGCGACCAGTTTGGAGAGTTCGTCGGCCGCGAGCCGCAAACGCTCGAGATGTGTCGCCGCGCGCTCCAGCGTCATGCGCTGTGTCGGAGCGTGAAAGGAGAGCGAGGACAGGAAACGCCCGTTGGGGTCGAGGATCGGTACGGCAATGGCAATCATACCCTCCATGAACTCTTCGTCGTCTTGAGCGAAGCCACGGGCGCGGGTGCGCTTGATATCCTCTAGGAGACTCTCCGCTGTCGTTAGTGTGCGGTCGGTGTACGGCGTCAAGACGGCCGCGCTCGCGTAGCGCTTGAGATGCGAGTCGGCGAGACTGCTGAGATAGATCTTGCCGCTGGCCGTACAGTAAAAGGGAACCTGCGTGCCGATTGGCAGTTGAATCCTGAGCGGCCACTTTGTCTCGACACGGTCCAGATAAAGCATTGCGTCGCGGTCCGGGAGCGCGATGTTGCAGGTTTCGCCGATGTCCTCCGCAAGCGCGCTCAGCACGGCCAGGCGCGCCGTACGCACCCTCAGCGACGAGAGAACACCGAGCGCGAGCGTGCGCATTCGGCGCCCAGGTGTATAGGCCCGGCCGTCGATCTCGCGTTGTAGGAATCCCGCCTGCTCGAGCGTTGAGAACAAGCGATGGATGGTCGGCTTGGGAAGACCGAGCTTCTGATTGATCTCGGTCGGCGTCGCTGGAACGCCAAGCCGAGCCACCTCCTCCATTACCAAAAGGAGACGTAGGTTAGTGGGAATCGTATCGCTTTGTTCGTCCTTAACGTGCATTCGCCCGTTGTCGCCTTCGTCGCAGCGCCGCGCTAGCGCGATGGCAGCAGCGCCGTCGACAGGCCTGGGACAAATGCGACGAGCAGCCAAACAGTTAGCAGTGCGGCTATATAGGCGACCGTATAGCGAATTAGCTTGAAGTAGGGAACACCCGTCACACTGCTTGCGACGTAGAGGTTGAGGCCGTAAGGCGGCGTGATGAAGCCGATCGAAGCGCCGATCAGGAAGATGACGGCGAACTGCACCGGCTCGATGCCGATCGAGTGGGCGATGGGGGCCAGAATCGGTGCCAGGATGATCGTCACCGGCAGGCTTTCAAGCACCATCCCGGCGATGAAGATGATGACCATCGCTGTGAAGAGAACCGCGTAGTAGCCGCCCATGCCTGTGACGAAACCGCTGATCGCTTCCTGTGCGCCGAGAAGGGACAGGATCTGCTGCATGACCACCGATACAGCGATCAGGGGGGCGAGAATCCCGGTTATCTGGGCCGAGCGCATGGTGATCGAAGGAAGCTCGGTGACGCGAAAGCCCTGTACGACCAGCATTTCGCCATAGCTTCGCTTGGTGATCGGGCGTTCCTCTCCCTTGCTGCCGGTCAGACGATGTAGCGGAAGGCAGAGAAGGCCAACGATCACGCAGAAGCCGACGGTCACGCCGGCTGCCTCCGTCGGCGAGAACTTACCGGTGTAGATGCCCCAGAGCACCAGGCCGATGGCAAAGAATCCGAGCCACGCGCCGAGCCCGGTCTTGGCGATCCGGGCGAACTGAAGCGGAATCAGATAACCCCAGCCGTTTCGTTTGCAGACGATCCAGCAGACGAACTGCATGGCGATGACCATGAGTGCGCCCGGCAGGATGCCGGCGACGAAGAGATCGGAGATTGGCAGGTTCAGAAGGAAGCCGTAGACAATGAAGATGATCGAAGGCGGGATGATGATGCCCACGGTGCCGCCGGCGGCCGCAGTGGCGGCGGAAAAGCGCGCATCGTAGCCGCCCTTGACCATTTCCGGATGAAGCATCGAGCCGATCGTCGCCGTTGTCGCGGAATTCGATCCGGAGATCGCCGCGAACAGGCCGCAAGCGCCGAGACTTGCCATGCCGAGGCCTCCGCGGATCCAGCCTAGGCAGGCGTAGGCGAAGTCCGATAAGCGGCGGGCGATGCCGGAACGGTTGATCAGATCGCCGGTGAGGATGAAGAGCGGCATGGCGAGCAGGGCAAAGCCGTCGGTAAAGACGTCGCCCAGCGCCGCGCCGATGTTGTCGAGTGTCATACCAAGGACCAGGCTTGCGCCGATGACCCAATAGCCGATGACCAGGAAGACCGGTACCCCGAGCAGGAAGAGCAGCGTGGCACCGATCGAGATGAGCGTGATCCAGTTTCCGTCCATCATGATGCTCAGTCCGCGCCGATCGCTTGGGGATTGATCAGGTTTCTGCCGTGCCGGAAGTTGGCGACGTCCTCGGCAGCGTTCTCGAAGGTGCGTGCGGCCATCGCGATGAAGCTCAAGGGCACGCTCGTCAGAAGCCACCACTGCATGACGTTGTCGGTGCCGAGCAGGATCTGATAATTCGAGGCGGAATTGGCGACGACGCGCAGCGAGGTGACCACGACAATCCAGCAGAAAACGAGCCAGAGAAGATGGTCGAGGCAGAGGCAGGCGAACTGTCCGACACGCGGCAGCGCCATGCGCAATTCGGAAAATGCCAGGTGCGTGCGCAGCCGCACGTTATAGGCGCAGCCGAACCAGGTGAGGATGAGGAAGAGGAACGGCGGCAGCGTGGTCGACCAGGGAGCCTGTTCGTTGAGCGCGAAGCGGCGGAACACTTCAACAAAAATGATGCCGGCCATCAGCAGATAGCAGGACACCATCAGAACGCGTTCGAAGTAGCGGTCGGCGAGCGACGATCGGGAGTACAACAGGGCAAGGGCCCCGCCGCCGATCGCCGTCAGAACCGCGCCGAAAAGCCAGGCGCCGGGGCCGCGCATGGCGCTGCTGATCGCCCAGGCGTCATTCGAGCCGATGGCTGAAACCAGCCGCGCGGCATCCTCAATCAAAGCCAGCATGAACGGTTCCTCCCGAACCCGATCGGCGGATGGTTTCCGCCTTTTTTTGCGACGGGCGCGGAGCGGGTCGACCCCAGACACGACAGCGATCGGCGCGGGCATGAATCGTAACCCGGCGGCTGTATGCGGTTTGGCCCGGGGCCGTCCCTCGTCTCCGGCTCGTCGTACTGCTTGGACTTAACTGGACTTCTGGAGGTTGGACGGCCTCGCTGCCGTCCGCCAGGGACGGAGCAGGGCGGCTCGGCCGTCGCCTCCGGTGACGGGCGCGGACTAGGCGCTACGCCACCAGCGTCGCGGCTCGACGTTTTCCGGCTTCATGTCGAGCGGAATCTCCCGGGCGACCCGATGGATCTCCTGGTAGGTGTCGATGCCGTCCGCCCAATTGTTCAGCCGCTCGCGCCACTGGGCCCAAGGTTCGGGATTGTGCTCCGGCGCGCACATCTCCTCGGCCATCTTGATCTGGTAGTCGGCGAGGAAGGCCGGCCGCACGTTGTGATCGACGAAGATCGTGTCGGGCAGCTGCGGGTCGGAGAAGCCGACGGTCTTGACCAAAGCGGCCTCGTTGGCGGCCTGCACGTGGACCTGGGCCAGATAGGCCGATTCCATGATGGCATCCTGCAGATGCGGCTCCATCGCATCGAAGACCTTCGCCGACATGGCGGTGTGCTCCGTGCCGCAGAAGAACCGCAAGTCGACCGACTGGGAGACCACAGGCGACATGTTGGCGTAAGCCACGGCCGACGCCCAGGTTTCCGCGCCGTCGATGAGACCCTGTTTCAGTCCGTCGAGGGTTTCTTCCCAAGCCACCGGAACCGGATTCAGGTTCAGCTGTTGCATGGCGATGCGGCCGAGCTGGGTTCCGGTCACGCGGTTCTTGGTGCCGAACAAGTCCTCCAGCTTGGTGACCAGCGGTTTGTCCGCGAAGTTCTGACCGAGTTGGATGCCGCGCAGTTCGCAGTGGGAAAAGAGGAACTTGATGCCGTGACGCTTCTCCAGGGGATCGCGCAGGATGCGCTGGCTCTCGGGATGAAAGAGGAAGTAGTACTGGGACGCCCGGCTGGGGAACATGTAGGCATAGTCCAGCACGTTGTAGTAGGGCGCCACGCCGGCGGAGTTCTGGGTCGAGGCAGCGAAGATTTCGGTGATCCCGAGCTGAGTCTTCTCCGCGCAGTTCAGCTGGCCGCAGATCTGATTGTCGCCGATGAATTCGACGCGAATCTCGCCTTCGGTTCGCTCCTCCAGGTCACGTGCGAACTCCAGACAACCCGCCCTTTCGATCAGAAGATTGCGGGCATTGAAGCCGGACGCGCCGAACTTCAACTGATGCTTGGGTTCTTTGGCGAAACGTTTCTCGTAAGTTGATTCGGCCGCCCGCGCGAGCGAGGCCAGTGTGACCGCACCGCCCAGGCTGCCGGCGGCAATCAGCGTGGATGTGATGCCGAATTGGGCCGTCAGCGCGAACAGATCACGACGGGAAAGGCCACTTAGTTTTTTTGAAACGTTCATTTTTTCCTCCCTAAAAATGAGACTTGAAGTCTCAATAATTGCAGAATAAGCTCCGCCCCACAAGCCAGTAGTTTGGCGAGAGGAAGGCCTTGCCATGAAGCAAGCTGCAAAGAAGGCGTGGCTGAGCCGACGGGCCGCTCCATGAGCGATCTTCAGGCTGACTACATCGTCGTGGGGGCGGGATCCGCCGGCTGCGTCCTCGCAAACCGTCTGAGCGCCGACCCGGATGTCCGTGTTGTCCTGCTCGAGGCGGGGGGGCGCGACTGGAATCCCTGGATCCACATCCCCGTCGGCTACTTCAAGGTGATGCACAACCCGAGCGTCGACTGGTGCTACCAGACGGAGCCGGACCCCGGACTTGCCGGACGCTCCCTCGACTGGCCGCGCGGCAAGGTGCTCGGGGGGTCCTCATCGCTTAACGGCCTGCTGTACGTGCGCGGTCAACACGAGGACTACGACCGCTGGCGCCAGATGGGCAACGTCGGCTGGTCGGCAGAGGACGTCCTGCCCTTTTTCAAGAAAGCTGAGGACCAGGAGCGCGGCGCCGACGACTATCACGGCACCGGCGGCCCGCTGCACGTTTCGAACATGCGCCTCCAGCGCCCCATCTGCGACGCCTGGGTAGCCTCGGCCCAGGCGGCCGGCTACCCCTTCAATCCGGACTACAACGGCGCCAGTCAGGAGGGCGTAGGCTACTTCCAGCTCACCGCGCGCAAAGGACGGCGCTGTAGTGCAGCCGTCGCCTATCTGCATCCGGTTCGCAAGCGCCCTAATCTCACTGTCGTCACCAATGCTCAGGTTCTTCGCCTGGATTTTGAGGGCCGGCGAGCGACGGGCGTGGTCTATCGCGACCGCGCCGGCCGGGAGCACCGCGTCCAGACACAGGGCGAGATCGTTCTCTCGTCGGGTGCGATCGGCTCGCCGCAGATCTTGATGCTTTCGGGGGTCGGCGAGGGCGATGCGATCGCGTCTCACGGCATCACCCCAGTCCTCGACCTGCCGGGCGTCGGCAAGAACTTGCAGGACCATCTGCAGGCGCGGCTCGTCTATAAATGCAACGAACCGACCCTGAACGACGAGGTGCGTAGCGTCTTCAACCAAGCCCGGATCGCGCTCAAGTACCTTGCCTTTCGCGCCGGTCCCATGACCATGGCAGCCAGTCTGGCAACGGCGTTCCTGAAGACGCGGCCAGAGGTGGCGACGCCCGACATTCAGTTTCATATTCAGCCTTGGTCGGCCGACAGCCCGGGCGAGGGTGTGCACCCCTTTTCCGCCTTCACGGCATCGGTCTGTCAGCTCCGACCCGAAAGCCGCGGCGAGATTCGGCTTAAGAGCGCGGAGGCCGCTGACCATCCGGCGATCCACCCGAACTATCTCGCCACCCAGCTCGATTGCGACACCATCGTCAAGGGAGTCCGCATTGCTCGCGAGATTGCCGGCTGCGCTCCGCTGACCAGCAAAATCTCGGAGGAATTCCGGCCTGGGGTCGGGGCTGTCAGCGACGACGAGCTGCTCGACTGGGTGCGCCGGACGGCGACGACGATCTACCATCCGACCGGCACCTGCAAGATGGGGTCCGACGCCTTGGCGGTCGTCGATGCACGGCTCAGGGTGCGCGGTATCGAGGGCCTGCGCGTGGCCGACTGCTCGATCATGCCGGAGATCGTCTCCGGCAACACCAATGCACCGGCAATCATGATCGGCGAGAAGGCCAGCGCCATGATGCGCGAGGACCGACGCGCCGGGGCGGCGGCCAGCAGGGCCCAGCCATACGCGGCCGCCGAGTGACTGCAGGACCGCAAAAGGAAATCAAGGGAGACGAAGCGATGAAGATGACGACGGAAGAAGCCTTTGTGAAGGTTCTGCAGATGCATGGGATCCGCCATGCCTTTGGGATCATCGGCTCGGCGATGATGCCGGTGTCGGATCTCTTTCCGAGGGCGGGCATCACCTTCTGGGACTGTGCGCACGAGTCTAACGCGGCGTTGATCGCCGACGGCTACACCCGGACGACCGGGAAGATGGCGATGGCGATTGCCCAGAACGGACCGGGTGTCACGGGCTTCGTGACCGCGATCAAGACGGCTTACTGGAACCACACGCCGATGCTGCTGGTCTCGCCGCAGGCCGCGAACAAGACGATCGGGCAAGGCGGTTTCCAGGAAGTTGATCAGATGGCCCTGTTCCAGGACATGGTCTGCTATCAAGAAGAGGTGCGTGACCCCTCGCGCATGGCCGAGGTGCTCAACCGGGTCATCGAGAAGGCCTGGCGTGGTTGCGCGCCCGCGCAGATCAACGTACCGCGCGACTTCTGGACCCATCAGATCGACATCGAGCTGCCCCAAATCGTCCGCCTCGAGCGGCCCTCGGGCGGCGCCCAGGCCATCGCCGAGGCAGCCAAGTTGCTGTCGGAGGCCCGCTTCCCGGTCATCCTGAACGGAGCCGGCGTCGTGGTCGGCGACGCCATCGCGGAGTCACAGGCCCTGGCCGAGCGGCTCGATGCACCGGTCTGCTGCGGCTATCAGCACAACGACGCCTTCCCGGGCAGCCATCCCTTGTCCGTTGGCCCGCTCGGCTACAATGGCTCGAAGGCTGCCATGGAACTGATCGCCCAGGCTGACGTCGTGCTGGCCCTTGGCACGCGGCTTAATCCCTTCTCGACCCTGCCGGGCTACGGCATCGACTACTGGCCGAAGCAGGCGAAGATCATCCAGGTCGATATCAACACCGACCGCATCGGCTTGACCAAGAAGGTCACGGTGGGCATCGGCGGCGACGCCAAGCAAGTGGCCCAGCAGATCCTCGCGCAGCTGGCACCGAACGCTGGCGATGCCGGCCGTACCGAGCGCAAGGCGACGATCCACCAGACAAAGTCCGCCTGGCTGCAGATGCTCTCGTCGCTCGACCACGAGGAAGACGATCCGGGTACCGTCTGGAATCAGGAGGCGCGGGAACGCGATGCCGATCGCATGTCGCCGCGTCAGGCCTGGCGGGCGATCCAGGCAGCCTTGCCGGAGGATGTGATCATCTCCACCGACATCGGCAACAACTGTGCGATCGGCAACGCCTACCCGACCTTCGAACATAGTCGACGGTATCTGGCACCGGGAATGTTCGGGCCTTGCGGTTACGGGTTCCCGGCGATCATCGGCGCCAAGATCGGTTGCCCCGATGTTCCGGTGATCGGTTTTGCCGGCGACGGCGCCTTCGGGATTTCGATGAACGAGATGACCTCGATCGGCCGGGACGAATGGCCGGCGGTCACCATGGTCATCTTCCGGAACTACCAGTGGGGGGCTGAGAAGCGCAACACGACGCTGTGGTACGACAACAACTTCGTCGGCACCGAGTTGAACCCCCGTTTCTCCTACGCCAAGGTCGCCGAGGGCTGCCAGTTGAAGGGCGTCAGCGTGCGCACTCAGGAGGAACTGACCGCCGCGCTCCGTCAGGCCGTCGAGGATCAGGCGAAGGGCGAGTCGACCTTCGTCGAGGTCATCCTGAACCAGGAACTGGGCGAGCCCTTCCGTCGCGACGCCATGAAGAAGCCTGTGCCGGTTGCGGGTATCGATCCAGCCGACATGCGCGAACAGATGCCGGTGTGAACCTCCGGCTTGCCAGGGACAGGACCGGCGCCGACCGCTCTCTAGGGCGCCAGGTGCCGGGCCACCTTGATGACTGATCAGCTGTCCGACAGCTTCTCGGCGAAGCAGCGTTTCGTGACGCCGATCGTGCGGCTAGCGCCGGGCTTGCTGGTCTGCGCGACCGTGGCGATCGCCGCGCAGTTCCTTTCGGACCACTACGGCGCGCCGGCGATGCTGATGGCGCTGCTTCTCGGAATGGCTTTCCATTTCCTGGCGCTGGAGGGGCCTTCGGCAGCCGGCGTCGCCTTTACGTCCCGAAGTGTGCTGCGGTTCGGCGTGGCGCTGCTGGGCGCACGCATCAGCGCCGAGCTTATGATGGACCTGGGGGCGGAGACGATCGCGCTGATCGTTTCGGCCGTCGTGGTGACGATCCTTTTCGGCCTCCTCGCCGCAAGGCTGCTTGGGCGCGGCTGGCGCCTGGCCGTCCTGACCGGTGGCGCGGTGGCGATCTGCGGCGCCTCCGCCGCGATGGCGATCGCCGCGGTTTTGCCGCGCAATGCCCAGTCGGAACGCAATCTGATTTTCACGGTTGTCGGCGTCACCGCTTTGTCGACCGTCGCCATGATCGTCTATCCGATCGTGACGGCTGCCTTTGTGATGGACGACCGCGAGGCCGGCATTTTCATCGGGGCGACGATCCATGACGTGGCTCAGGTCGTGGGGGCCGGTTTTTCGATTTCCGAACCGGCCGGCGAAACCGCGACGCTCGTCAAGCTGATGCGCGTGACGCTGCTTGCGCCACTTGTCCTGCTTCTCGCGCTCTCGCTGCGCAGTCTTGCGACGGAAGCATCGGGAAAGAAACCGCCTCTCGTACCCGGTTTCGTCTTCGGCTTCATCTTCTTGGCCGGACTGAACTCCCTGAACCTGCTTCCGGAGGTGCTCGCGGCCATCCTCGTCGATCTGTCGCGCTGGGCTCTTCTCCTCGGAATCGTGGCGGTCGGAATGAAGACATCGCTGAAGAGCATCAAGGATGTCGGCGCTGCTGCGATCGTTCTGATCGTCGCCGAGACGCTCTTCATCGCACTTTTTGTGGCCGGCGGGTTGCACCTGCTCGGCTAGGGAGGATGACATGAAACCGCTCGAGCGTCTGATCGACAAGGCCAAGGCCGCGCCGAGCCACATCGCACTCCCCGAAGGAACGGACCCGCGTGTGCTGGGGGCAGCTGTCAGGGCGGAGCGCGAAGGCTTGGCGAAGCCGATACTTCTTGGTGACCGCACTAAGATCGAGGCTGGGCTGCGCCGCTTGGGTGGCACGGTCGGGCGTTTCCGGCTCGAGGATCCCTCCGCATCGGGGCTTCATGCCGGTTTTGTCCAGCGCTATCTCGAGCTGCGGCGGGCGAAGGGCGCGCGTGAGGCCGACGCGGTGGCGGCCATGACCGACCCGATGGGCTTTGCGGCCATGTTGGTACGCGAAGGCGAGGCGGACGGTATGGTCGGTGGAGCGGTGGCGACCACTGCGCATACCGTGCGAACGGCCCTGCAAGTCATCGGGCGGGCCGCGGACAGCCCGCTGGTTTCCAGCTTCTTCCTGATGCTGCTGTGCGCGCCTGGGCATGACAGGAAAGGCGCCGTCCTCTTCGCCGACTGCGGGCTGGTGGTTGACCCCAATGCGGAGGAACTGGCCCAGATCGCACTCGATTCCGCACGCTCCTGCAGCCTGCTGACAGGGGAGGAACCGCGCGTCGCCATGCTGTCCTTCTCGACCCTGGGCAGTGCCGCGCATGCCAGGATCGAGAAGGTCGTGGAAGCGACAGCGAAAGTGCGGGCGCTCGACCCTGGGCTGTCCATCGATGGAGAGCTGCAGTTCGATGCGGCCTTCGTGCCGACGGTCAATCGGGCCAAGGCGCCGGAGTCGCGGACGCGCGGCCGTGCGAACGTCTTCGTTTTTCCCAATCTCGATGCCGGCAACATCGGTTACAAGATCGCCCAGCGCATCGGCGGTGCCGTCGCCATCGGGCCGATTCTGCAGGGATTGGCACGACCGGCCAACGACCTGTCGCGTGGATGCGATGCCAACGACATCTATGCGATGATGGCGGTGACCGGCGTGCAAGCCCAGAAAGCGATACAGCGGCCATCGGATCGGTCGACTGCAGGTTGGCGGGATGCGGCACGCCAAGAAGTTTGAGATGGCGACAGGATTGAGCAGGATGAGGTCACAGGCCACATCCAAGCGCATCACCGCCGGCAGGTTCGAACTCCGGCCGCAGTCCTTCTCAAAAGGCGTATGTCCGCCCTAAGTCGTCGGACAGATGATATCGGGAACGATCTGCGATCGCGCGATATAGGGCGCGACGTCTCGTCCGGCAAAAAGGCCGTGATCGGTGATGAGCACGCTGGACATTCCGGCCGCACGGCCGCCCAGGATGTCCGTATGCAGTGTGTCGCCGACCATCGCCATACGCAGCGCCTGCGCTCCGGGGCAGCGCGCCTTGATCGCCGCAAAGGCGTTGGCATAGGGCTTGCCGAAGAACTCCGGTATCACGCTGGTCCGGTCGGCGATGTCATGCGCCCACCAGCCCGGCTCCAGGGTGAGGCCGGTCTCGCGGGGTGCCACCAGATCGGGATTGCCGACGAGAAGCGGGCGCGGGCGCTCGGCCAGAGCGGCGACTAACGCCTCATGGCGGGCCGGGGTCCAGCTCGCGCTCGACAACAGCAGGAATCCCTCGGCACGGTCGAGAAGGTTCGGGTCGGTTTCTAGATCTTCGATGTATCCTGAGAGGTCGGACAGGTCCGGGTCGGGGCCGCTGGCCGCCGCCCAGAGCCTTACCTCTTTGAAGCGGGCCAGCGCAGACGCAGCCACGTCCCGGCTCGATACGACCTCCTCCGGCGCGAAGTCGAAGCCAAGTCCCTGATACTTAGCGAGCGCGACGGAGCGTGGATAGCTAGCCGCGTTCGTCAGCACGAAGAGCCGTTTCCCCGCTGCCCGTAAGGCTGCGATCCGTTCGACAGCGCCCGGAACCGCCTTGTCTCCAACGTTCAGCACGCCGAAGGCGTCCAGGATAAACACGTCAAACGCTTCGGCGATCTCCTCAAGGTTGCGTGCCTGCCTGCTCCGCGTGCCGAACTGGGTGCGAGGCAAGCGCGCCCGAACGGCCTCGTAGCGCTCGAAGGCGGCATCGACGTCGATGGTCGGCGGCTCGAACGACCGAGTCTGAACTGTCATTGGCGCGATGTCCTCGACTTGGTTTGGTTGGCGCTACCAGGTCAATGTGGAGGCAACGAAATCGGGTAGGGGGCCGCCGGAATCCCTATCGGCTTGCACGCCGCTCTCGATCAGAAGCGTCGCCAGACCTAATGCGGCGGCACCCGCGATGTCGTGCGCGCGGCTGTCCCCGATCATCAGAGTTCGTGCCGGCTCGGGGAGCCCGAGTGCATCGAGCGAGGCTTGGAAGATCGGAGCGTACGGTTTACCGATCATCTCGACCGGTCCGCCGGCGGCGGCATAGGCCTCGGCAAGACGCCCGGGTCCGGGCGCGGCCTCGCCCCCGGCGTAAACCGTCATATCCGGATTGGCGCAGATGCAGGGGATCCCTTGCTGAGCTAAGGGCAGTAAAGGCTCTATCTCCTGATCCGGCTCTTGTCGCGTGTCACGGCCCGCGATCAGTACCAGGGCGGCCTCCTTAGGGCAGAAGGTGCGTCCCAAAGGTAAGCCCTCCAGCGGCGACCCTTCTTGGCTGGTTTCGATCATGTAGACGGCCGCCCCTTCCACCAGTTGGCCGCTGGCCAGGGCGGCCATCAGGCGCTGACGGCAGAGCTCGCCCGAGGTAACGACGGCGGCGAAGTGCGCGAGGTCGAAGCCCAGAGCGGCCAGACGTTCGGCATTGGCTTGTCGTCGCTTACCGGAGTTGGAGAGTACGGCCAAGCGTAGACCGAAGGATCGGAGGCGTGCGACGGCATCCTTTGCTGCTGGGAAGGCTGCACGGCCGTCGTGCAGGACGCCGAACTGATCCAGCAGAACTGCATCGAACCGCTCGGCAACTTCCCCGACGCCTGAAAGCCTGTGCGGAGTCATAGGGCAGTGTCTCTCTTGTTGGCGAGATGGGTAAGTGCCAGGCGCGCTACGCCAACGGCTGCTTCTTCCGAGTCGGCGGCGGGCATCTCGGCAGTCATCTCAGCGATCACGATCCTTCGGCGGATGGCAGTCCAGTAGGTATTGCCGGCCCCTTTCCCGACGCTGCGCAAACGGGCGAGTGGCGGAGCGCCGAGTTCGGCGAGGCGGCGGTAGCCGGTCGCTTCAATGCGGGCGATCCCCTCCAGCAGCCCTTGCAAGAACAGCGCATCGTCCTGCGGTCGGGGCGTGACGCGCGGAGCCAGGTCGGGGTCGGCCGTTGGGAAGCGCTCGCCGACCTTTGGCAGAGGATAGTAGTCGAGCGTGCTATCGCGGTCCGGATCGATGCGGGCGGAGAGTTCGGCAATCTCCTCTGCAGTGAAGTGGGCTGCCAAGGCGCCGCCACCTGAGTTCGAGGCGCCGCCTGCCAGCCAAAGCGTGCCCAAACGGTGACTGTAGATCCCGTGATCCGGATCGAAGATCGGCCGGTCCGACAGCAGTTTCAGGGTTAGTGTGGTGCCGAGCGCCGTGACGCCGTCGCCAGGACGGCCGGCACCGGTCGCGAGGAAGGATGCGCAGCCATCGGTCATCCCCGCGATCACGGTCGCGTTCTGCGGCAGGCCATATCGCTCGGCCGCCTCGGCTGTGACCAGCCCGGTCGGCGCTCCGGTCGGCTTCACTTCGGGTAGCAGATCGGGTTCGATCAACTTGCCAAGCCAGTCCGGCCAATGGCGCGAGACGGGATCGTAACCGGTCTTCAGTGCGTTCGATTCGTCGCTGATCCAGGGACGGCCGGACAAGAGGCCGGCGATCCAGTCCGCCTGGTGCACGATACGTCGTACCTTCGGCCTCGCAGCAAGATGCATGGCGCGCGCAAGGCCCGAGCTGGCACCATGCGCCGCACTGGTCCGGGGTGCGACCTCCGCGATTGCGGCTGGAATCTCCGGCTCGGCAACGTTGTCGTTGTAGAGGAGAGCCGTGCCGAGCGCTCTGCCGGTGGCGTCTAGAGGGAGAACCGTGCCGGAGGTGCCGTCGACCGAGATGGCGCCGACCTGAGCCCGTGCCTCGGGCGCGAGCTTGGCCAGGGCGGCCGCAAAGGTCCGTTGCCAGACCGCAGGGTCTCGCGGGTCGGTGCCGTTGTCGGCCATTCGCGCCGTGGAGAAGCCGACCGGTTGCGCCGTCGCATCCAGCAAGGCTGCACGCACGCCAGAGGTTCCGACGTCGATGCCGAGCGCAAGGTAAGTGGAGTCCTGCATCGACTGCCGCGTCATTCCCCCGAGGGTGCGGCGCTCAACGCCTTTCGGTACTTCTCGGCATCCCAGCCCAGCAGCGCCGCGACCTCCGCGGGCGCGAGAGTCTGAACCGGCGCCTCCGGTGGCACGCGGACGATGACGTCGCCCAGACAACGGGCCATGGCTTCGGCGGCCGGCGAGGCATCGCGCCGAATGGCTGCCCCCATGCCGGGGAGCAGGATGAGGGTCGGCGCTTGCGCATCGCGCGTCAGTCGGTCCGCCGCCCTTTCCACTTCCTCGCCCTCCTCTGCGATACGGAGGTCGGGTTCGAGAAAAACCACGTAATCCGGGAAGAAAGGCCCGCGTGCCGCCAGGGCGAGGTGCCGGGGGGAGCGTGCTACGGCCTGTAAGGCCGCGGCATCTGCTGGTCGATAGCGGGGGCTGGCGAGTGCGCTCGAGCGGTAGAATTCTGCGGTCTCGTTGACGAGCGTCGGTGCCGCGATCCGTTCCAGACGCCCCGACACATCGGATAGCAGTGTTTCAACCTCCTCCAGGCTGTCGCCGGCGACGATCAGGCCGTGGTTTCCCAGAACGGCAACGCGCCGATCCGGGCCGGCTTCCGCCATCAGAGCCTGTGCCAGCGGCAGACCCGGCATCACGTAGGGAAGAACGATGGGGTTCAGATCGGCAAGCGCATGGCGCAGGATTTCGGCACCGTCTTTGCGGATCGCGAGTGCGATGGTGGCAACGCAATGGGTGTGCAGCACCACCCGCTGCGGCATCGCGGCATGCAAGGCCGTCTCGATCGAGGGGCGCAGGCCGTTCGGCGTCCCGGACGGCGGCACGAAATCCAGCGCGTTCGGTTCACCGCCCGCAGCCAGTTCGGCGGCGAGAGCCGCCGCACGCACCGGCACCATGATGTCCTTTGTCTCGGCGTCGGCCAGCCAGGTGCCGGAGGCCTTCACCCACATCGCACCGCCGTCCTTGAGCGACGTGTTCCCGCCGGCGCCCTGGACCTGCAGCGGGTTCTGCCCGATCCGTGCCGACAGGCGGCGCAGCCGCGTAAAGTCTGCGCTCTCGCGAAGTGCCGAAAAGGGGTCTCTTGTCGCCGTCACAGCCGCTGTCCGTTGTCTGGATCGAAAAGGTGAAGTTTCTCCGGCGCGACCGTGAGGCGCAGTCTGTCACCGGACTGCACGTTCGCATCCCTTGGGGCCGTCGCGATGAAGTCCTGTCCTCCGACCGTCATGTGAAGCTGCAGGTCCGGTCCGGTCTTTTCGGCCAAAACGAGGTGGCCTTCAACACTGCCGTCGTTGTCCAGCACCAGGTCGGCAGGTCGCAGACCGCAAACGACACGACGGCCAGGAAGCGCAGAAATGCTCGTGGACAGCGCCAGATGTATGCCTTCGGCTACGAAGGCCGGTGCATTGCCGTTGGCCTCTATCGTGCCCTCGACGAAGTTCATTGCAGGCGAGCCGATGAAGTCTGCCGCGAAGCGGCTGACCGGGCGGTCGTAGAGCTCGTCCGGGGTGCCCACCTGCTCGATCTCTCCGCCTCGCATCAGAACGATCTTGTCCGCCATGGTCATGGCCTCGATCTGATCGTGGGTAACGTAGATCGTCGTGGTACCCAGGCGGTCGTGCAGCTGTCGGATCTCGAAGCGCATCTGGGCGCGCAACTTGGCGTCCAGATTCGAAAGCGGCTCGTCGAACAGGAAGACTTTCGCATCGCGCACCATGGCTCGGGCCATTGCCACCCGCTGCCTCTGGCCGCCGGAGAGTTCGCGCGGATAACGGTTGAGATGCTCCGTCAAGCCGACCAGCGCGGCGGCGTCTTCCGCCCTGCGACGGCGCTCCGCCTTCGGTATGGATCGAATCTCGAGTGAGAAGGAGATGTTCTCCGCGACGGTCATGGTTGGGTAGAGCGCGTAGTTCTGGAAGACCATCGCGATGTCGCGGTCGCGCGGCGGAACATCGTTTACGCGTCGGTCGTCGATCAGAAGGTCGCCGGCGGTGACCGTTTCCAGCCCCGCTGTCATCCGTAGAAGCGTGGTCTTGCCGCACCCCGAGGCGCCCAGCAAGACGGCGAACTCACCGTCCGCGATGCTGAGGTTGAGATCATGCATGACCTCGAAGGCACCGTAGGTCTTGGCGATATTGCGATACTCGACAGTGGCCATCGGCGCAGCTCCCTCAGTAAGCTTGACGCGTCGGCGTGAGGCAGATTTCCTGCACGAGCGCTTTCTGCGGCAGACGGTAGGCGTCCAGAATGAGGTCCGCCACGATGTCGGCACCGATGCCGCCGCCCATCTTCACCTTGTTCGCCCTGTAGTCGGCCAGTGTCTGTTTGTCCGTGACGGAGTTCAGCACCTCCGTTTCGATCACCCCCGGTGACACCACCAGCACACGCACGTCGTAGGGTGAGAGGTAGGCGCGCAAAGATTCCGAGACGGCGTGGACGAAGAACTTGGTGCCACAGTAGACCGTGTGGTCGGGGTAGACCTTTCGCCCGGCGATCGAGCTCATCATGACCAGCGTGCCGGACCGGCGCGCGATCATGCCGGCCATCACGGCGTGCACCGTGTTCATCACGCCCTTCGTGTTGATGTCGATCATCTCGTCCCACTCGGAGGGATCTTGTCGGCCGATGTCGGCCAGGCGCGCGATCCCCGCGTTCGCGAACATCATGTCGACCGGACCGAACCGGGCCTCAGCGTCGGCCACCGCTGCGGCGATAGCCGTGCGGTCGCAGACGTCGACCCGTCGGCAGATCGCATTCGGCAGTTTCAGAGCTTCCATACGCTCCAGACGCCGCGCCATCAGCAGAAGCGGATGTCCGTCCTCGGCAAAGGCTCGGGCTGTCGCCTCTCCAATGCCGGAAGAGGCGCCTGTGATCGCCACGAGGGGTTTGTCTGTCATGTCACTCCGCGTCCCTGCTGGTGTTGTTGAGGGGCGGCACGAGGCAGGGCGATCCTGCCTCGCGCTCCCGACGTCTACCGCAGGGTTAGCTGCCGACGATTCTGTCGACGGCCTGGGCGATGTCGTCCATCGCTTCCTTGGCGGACCCGTAGTCGTCTGCGAAGTACTTGCCAAGACGCACGGGAATGGTGTCGTTCGCCAGCTCGGCCCATTCCGGCAGATCCGGCTCGGACCCCATGTCGTTGGCAATTGTCTCGCGGACCACATCGAGGTGACGGGTCGTTCCCGGCCCGACGCGACGGTTCGCGATGATCCGCGGGTCGTCGTAGACCGAACTGCGGGTCGGACCCGTGCCACCGCCCAAGGCCGTGATCAGTACCTGGGTGTCGTAGCTGGTGGCCCACTGCATGAAGATCCAGGCGGCATCCGGGTTCTTCGAATTCTGCGAAACCGCGAGGGAAGAGCCGCCCTGGTGGCCGACGCCGGGAATCTCGCCGAAACCGGTCTCCTCCACCGTGCGCAAGGGATGCTTCGGCGGCGGGCAGCGCACCGCCTCCATCAGTCCGGAGACCTTGGTGGCGCTGGGATCGTCGAAATAGGGGAAGAACTCACCCCAACTCATCATGGAGGCGGCGACACCCTGGGCAATGGACTGACCCTGCCCGTCCCAGGTCCAGCCGGTCACTCCCGGGGGCATGGTGCCGAACAGACGTCGCCAGTACTCCATGGCCTCCAGGCCGCGTTCGTCGTGTCCGGCGAACCTGCCGTCGGCGTCGAAGATGGATCCGCCGTGGCCCCACAGCCAGGCCGTCCAGTCGCACTCCAGGCTGTAGTGGCCGGACTTCATCTGACCGGTTGCGCCGTAGAGCTCGCCGGCCTCGGTGACCGCCTTGGCTTGTTCGTAGTACTCTTCCAGCGACGTGGGCGCCGCAAAGCCCATCTTTTCCCAGATGTCTCGACGGTACATCATGATGAAGATGGGGATGTCGTAGGGCACCCCGACCAGCCGGTCCTCATAACGGGCGATCCCGTCGACCAGAGCCGGCAGGAAATCGTCGAAGTTCCAGTCCGGCATGGCGAGATCCGGTTTATCCGCCATCTGCTCGCGCGGATCGAACACATCCTGCGCCGTGAAGGCGGCCCAGGACTGGTCGATGTAATAGAGATCGTAGGTGCCGAGCTGGCTGGCGATATCGAGAGTCAGTTTCTGCAGCACCTGCTCCAGGGGCAGCACTTCGATTTCGACTCTCATGCCCGAGGCTTCTTCGAAGAACGGCTTGAGCTGGCTATTGATGGCGTTCGACGGCGGCGTCGACTCTGTCGCAAGCTTGAGTGTCGTACCGCGGAAGGGCGTGGAGACCTCACGCACCCAGTCGAGTACCTCCTGATTCGGACGCAGCTCCTCGCTCTGTGCAAAGGCCGGCTTGCCGCCGAAGGGCCGTGACATTCCAAGCCCGAAGGCACCGAGACCGAGGCCGAGATGCCCGGCATCGCGCAGGAAGTCGCGGCGGCTGATTTGCCGTCGGACGTAACGGTCGGTCAGGTTTGCTACGTAACGTTTCCTATCGCTGTCTCGCATTGGTGATTCCTCCCAAGTGATAAACGCTCTTGTCTCATGGCGATTATTGTTTCAACGAGCCGAGGGTGAGGCCGCGGACCAGTTGTTTTTGAACGAGAAGAATGAAGATGAAGGCGGGGATCATCGCTGCCGCACCCAGTGCCGCCATATTGCCCCAGGCCGTTCCGGTGGAGGTGACGAAGCTCGAAGACACCACCGGAACCGTCTTGAGTCCGGTCTGAGTCAGCGTCAGGACGAAGACGAACTCGGTCCAGGAAAAGATGAAACAGAGGACCGCCGTCGCGGCGATTCCGCCCTTGGCCATCGGCAGGATCACGCGCCTGAAAATCAGCCAGCGTGACGCGCCGTCGATGATTGCGCTTTCGTCGATCTCCTTCGGTATGTCGTCGAAGAAGCTCTTCATCAGCAGCACGGCCAGGGGCAGGTTCATCACCGCATGGATCAGGATGATCCCCGTGTAGCTGTCCAGCAGCCCGACGTCCTTATAGATAAAGAACAGCGGGATCGCGACGGCGACGGGCGGCATCATGCGGGTCGAGAGGACCCAACCGACGAACAGATGTCGGTTCTTGAAATCCAAGCGGCTAAGCGCATAGGCAGCAAGGGTGGCAATCGTCACGGACAGTGTGGTCGAGCCGATCGCCACCACGATCGAATCCCAAAGGCGGGGGGCCATGTAGAAGTTGCCGCCGCCGGGCAGAACCTCCTGCTGACGCAGGAAGCCGAGCGAAATGCCGAAAACCTCTTCGAAGTTCTTCAGCGTTGGTTCGAAGATCCAGACGTTGGGAGGACGGTCGAAGATGTCCCGCGCATTCTTAAAAGCTGTTGTGATCCAGTAATAGAGTGGGAAGACGAACAGCGCGACCACGCCCCAGGCGGCCAGCATCCGCCAGCGACGGCGATATGTCGACTGAACGATCACCAGCGCACCTTCGCAAGCTTGATGAAGAGGTTCGCGACAATCAGGATGATGGCTAGGCTTACAAGACTGATCGTCGCGCCGTAGCCCCACTTCACGAAACTGAAGGTCTGCTGCCAGGCATAGAGGCTGAGGACATAAGTCGAGGTCCCCGGCCCGCCCGAGGTCATCACGAAGACGTAGTCGAACATGCGAAAGACGTCGATGCCGCGGATCAGGACAGCGACCGCGATCACCTTGGACATCAGCGGCAGGGTGATTCGCCGAAAGATCTGGAAGGGAGATGCGCCGTCCAGCATCGCCGCTTCGAAGGGCTCGGGCGGCAGCGACCGGAGACCGGCTAGGAAGATCAGCACCATGAAGGGTGTCCACTGCCATATGTCGGCCAGCATCACACCGATCAGCGCCGTCGAGCCGGTCGAGAGGATCGGCTGTGTGCCGTCCAGCAGCCCAACCGACTCCAGGATGTAGGTGATGACTCCGAATTCAGAGTCCTGCATCAGCAGAAACATCATGCCTGTGATCGCCGGCGGGATGACGAGCGTCAGGGTCAGCAGGGCTCGCAGCAAACCGAAACCGGGTTCGTCGCTATCGAGCAGCAGGGCTATCGCCATCCCGAGCACGAGCTGAACCGTCAGGACGACGAAAAAGTAGGTGAAGGTGACCCCGAGCGACCCCCAGAAACGCGTGTCCTGCCAGAGCGTTCGCCAGTTATCCAGCCCGACGAATTCGAGCTGCCGGCGGAAGGGGGCGTACTCGTGGAACGACAGCCAGATATTGTAGATCAGAGGATAGATCGTGAAGAGCAGCAGCATCGCGATCAGCGGTGCAAGCCAGAGAAAGGCGGTGTCGCCGGAGAAGGGGCGCAACACGAGGCGCAGCCAGTCGGGGCGGCGCGAGACGTATGCGCTCGGCTCCGTCGCAGCTGCCGCCGTTCGGCTCATGCGGCCGTCTTCCCTCTCGCTGGCGCCTTCTGCCGCTTGCCCTTGGGACGTTCGGCATCGTCCTGAAGACCGTAGCCTTTGAAGGCGGCAATCGTCTCGTCGACCTCACCGTCCGTCAGGATGACTTGGCGCTCGAGCTGGAGGCTGAGGTAGTACTGCCGGGCGATTGTCTCCAATTCGACGGCGCGCCACATCGCCTTGGCGAGGGTCTCGCCGATTGCGATCATGCCGTGATTGGCCATCAGACAGGCGGTGCGGTCGCGCATGGCCTCGATGGCCATGGCGGACAACTCCTCGGTCCCGAAGCGGGCGTAGCCGGCGCAGCGTACGTTGTTGCCGCCGAAGGCTGCGATCATGTAGTGGCAGGCGGGAATCTCCCTGCGGGCGATGGCCAGGGTCGTGCAATAGGTCGGATGGGCATGCACGACCGCACCGGCATCGGGCCTTTCGCGTAGCAGGGAATGATGAAATCGCCATTCCGTGGAGGGTTTCTGCGGACCCTCCCAAGCACCCGAGGTGTCGTCGAGCGCCATCGAGGCGATCATGTCCGGCTCTAGAGCCTCGTAGGGCGTCGCCGAGGGAGAGATCAGCATCCGGTCTTCGAAGCGCGCGGAGATGTTGCCGGACGTGCCCTGGTTGATGCCGTTCACGTTCATCTCCAGACAGCGCGCAATGATCTCGCGGCGCAATTCCCTCTCGGCCTTCTTCATGAACTGATCCTTTCGGCGTTTCGGTCGTTTCGTCCTGTCACCATCCTAACCCTCCGCCGCTGCCAAGTCGTCGAGCAGACCCGCATCGCAGGCGATATCGGCAAAGGAAAAACGGTTGCGCATCTCATGGGCATGCCGCACCGCCTCGCGATAGAAAGCGGGGTCGAGACCGAGCTGCGCTGCGGTCGTCGCGCCGCCAGCCGCTTCCAGGTCGGCCTTCATCTGCGCCACGGGCACAGCGATCTGCTGGCATTCGGTCTTCAGCGCCGGCCACAGCTCCGCGAGGCGTGTATTGAAGGCCTTTGTCGCCTCGGCGTCGAGCGCCTTCTTGCGGTACTCGCGTGCGCATTCCGCCGCGATGGATGACCCCATGCGGCGCGCCATGTCGGCTTCGTTGACCTGTGTCGGTGCCAGGTCCGGCGGCGAGTCTCGGTGCAGAAGTTCGGCCTGGATGCGCGCCATGGTCAGGCTGGCGACGCCCACCTGCTGGCCGTGCAGGGTACCGGGGTGTCGTCGGCCGGCGAAGCAGTCGATGTAGTGCGAGATCTGGTGCTCGCCCATGGACCCATGGTTGGAGACGTTTGTCAGTGCGACGCCTAACCCGGACAGAACCAGGGCGCGGACCAGATACCCGACGGCTTCCACGTCGCCGCGGCCGATGCCCGCGACCCGTGCGGTCATGTCCCGGTCGTTCTGGGCCGCGACAAGGTAGGGCTCTTCCATGAAGAAGGTGCTGAGCAGCCGATGCGACATCCACCAGTCGATACGCGCGACGGAGGAGCAGAGGCAGTCGCCGTAACCGGCGGCCGCCATCCGGGCCGGGGCTGCCGCAATCACCTTCAGGTCGAAAAAGGCGCCTTTTGGTGCGTGGGCCGGCAGGGAGATCTTCAGCCCCGAGGGCAAGGCCATCGAGGCGGTGGAGGAGGTGTAACCGTCCATCGAGGCGGCCGTCGCGAAGACGGAGCAACTGCGCCCGTCCTGCGCGGTCACGTATTTGCAGAGATCGTTGATGGTCCCCGATCCGACGGCCACGACATGGTCGACGCCGTCCAATTGAGCCTTCAGGGCCTCGGCGCTCGGCAGGTCCGCGTGCGGGCGGGGGCCCAGAACAACTGTCTTGTCGGCAACGCCTAGGGCGGAGGCGACACGATGGCCCAAAGCGTCCCAGGTATTCTCGTCGGCGACAACCGCGAGACGACCTTCGATGCCGAGAGCGGCGACGAGATCTGCCTCCGATCCGTCAAGGCTTTCGGAAATCGCGATGGCCTGGGTCGCCGGCCGTGGCGCCGGCTGACCGGTCAAGGGGCTGATCCAGCGCCCAGCCACGAAATCGTCGATCAGTTCAGTCCAGCCACCGGCAGGTCCTTTGTGATCCCTCCTGATTTCGGCTGACGTCGTCTGCTGCGGCGCTTCGGCCGACATATTCTAATCCTCCCTGACATTTGCACGATGCCGGTCGGCCCCAAGACTGTCAATGACCATTTCCGGCAGTGCTTGACATTTGCCAACAGCCGTGGTGACGGACTGTATGTCCTTGCGTCCGACCTCTTCCGGTGACCCGGCGATTGAGACGCCGCCTGAGTTTGGCGGTGACGCGCTGGCCTGGGCCGCATGGCTCTACTACGGCGAGGCGCTGACGCAGAACGAGGTCGCCGGCGCTCTCGGCGTCTCGCGGGCCTCCGTCGCGAACTACCTTGCGGAAGCGCGTCGTCGCGGCCTCGTCTCCATCAGTTTGGATCCCGGTCTGCTGGCCACGGTGCAGCAGGGGCGGGCGCTCATGAAGCGGTTCGGACTCGTAGGGGCCTGTGTCACCCCGCCCGAAACCGCGGCGGGAGATCCCGAGGCGCAGGCCGTCCGACTGCGGCGGCGGATCGGTCGGGCGACGGCGCAGATGCTCTCGCCCTGGCTGGTCGACGATCGAACCATTGGCGTCGCCTGGGGCCGTACCATGCTGGAGGTGGCACAAGCCTTGCCGAGCATGACTCTGTCGAGAACAAAAATCGTTCAAGTCTCGGGCAGCTCGCTTGGCGATGAAGCCTCGTCTCCTGAAGCCTGCACGGCTTTGTTTGCGGGGCGGCTCGGGGCGCGCTGTCAGAACTTCCACGCGCCTGCTGTGGTCACCACAACCGCGATCTGCGATGCGTTGCTCGCCGAGCCCGGCTTGAGGCGCCATTTCGAGCGCTTGCGAGCGGCCGATCTCACGGTCTTCGGCGTGGGGGAGTTGGGGCCGGATACGGTCTGGTCGGATACCGACTTCTTGCCGACCTCCGTTGTCGAGAGCTATCTCGCGGCGGGGAGCGAAGCCATCCTGATCGGACGCTTCCTCGACGCAGCCGGACGCGAGATCGACGGCCCACTCAGCGGTCGGCAAATCGGCATGACACTGGAGGAGCTTCCGGCGATTCCCGTTCGTGTTTGCGCAGCCGGAGGGCCTGTAAAGATCAAGGCTATAAAGGCCGTTCTCGCTGGCAACTACGCCACACATCTGGTCACCGATGCGGACACGGCGGCGCAGCTGCTCGGTGAGAGTTCATGAACGGCGATCTGATTATCGGTCTCGACAGTTCGACCCAGTCAACGAAGGCGGTCGCCTGGACCCGTGACGGCGAGGCGGTGGCGGAAGGGCGGGCTGCGATTCCCATGGAGACGCCTGCCCCCGGCTTCGCGGAGCAGGACGTCGAGGATTGGTGGCGTGCCGCCTGCACGGCCTTGCGCGCGCTGATGGCCGAGGTGGAAGCGACACGGATCGCCGGGCTGGCGATTTCCAACCAGCGCGAGACTGTCGCTTTCGTCGATGACGACCTGCAGGCCGTCCGACCCGCCATCGTTTGGCTCGACGAGCGCGCGATGGACGAGATTCCTCTACTGACGGCGGCGCTCGGCGCAGATCGGTTGCACGCGACCAGCGGCAAGCCGCCGGACATCACACCGGTCGTCTACCGCCTGAGCTGGCTGCGCCGGCATGAGCCCTCCGCGCTCGAAGCGGCGCGGATTCTCGACGTTCATGGCTTCCTGACCGGGCGCTTGACGGGGCATCCGACGGCGAGCTGGACCAGTGCCGATCCCTTTGGCCTGTTCGACATCCAGGCCAAGACCTGGTCCGCGCCGATCCTGGCGCAGCTCGGTCTCGCGTCGGATCGCTTCGCAGAATTGGCGAGGCCCGGCACGCAGATCGGCTGTGTCGGGGCGGAGGCTGCCGGCGCAACGGGGCTTGCGCGAGGCACTCCTGTTTTCGCTGCCGGTGGCGACGGGCAGTGTGCCGGTCTCGGCGTCAACGCCGTCCGGCCGGGACTCGTCTACCTCAATCTGGGAACTGCGATCATCACCGGCGGTTGGTCGCCGACTCCGCGGATTGGCCGAGCCTGGCGCACCATGACCTCGCCAACGGGCGAGGGCTATTTCCTCGAGGGCTGCCAGCGTGCCGGCGCCTTCTTCATAAACTGGTTTGTCGACGGCTTCGCCGGCGGTCGTGACGACCCCGGCGTTTTCGCTCGGCTGGAGGCTGCCGCGGCAGCACTCCCAGTGGGATCGGAGGGGGTCGTTGTCTGCCCCTATCTGTCCGGAGTCATGGACCCGCACTGGAACCCTCAGGCGCGCGCCGGCTTTCTCGGGCTCAGCGCCAGCCACGGCATTGGCCACCTCTATCGAGCCTCTCTGGAAGCCATGACCCTGGAGAGCGCACGCTGTGTAGCGGCAATGGCCGACGACGGGCTGACTCCGCAGCGTATTCTGGCGGTCGGCGGCGGTGCCAACAGCGCACTCTGGATTCAGATGATCGCCGATGCGACCGGTTTGCCGATCGACTTGAGCGAAAGTCTCGAGGCCTCTTCGCTGGGGGCCGCCATGTCGGCGGCCGTTGGGCTCGGCTGGTTCGCCGATTTCGGCGAAGCGGCGGACATCATGAGCCGCACCGGTGCGACTGTCATGCCCAATCGGTCGGCGCGCGCCGCTTGGGACGCGCTTTCCGTCCGCCAGGCAGCGGCCTATCGCGCAACCCTGCTCGAGCGCTGAGCCAATCACGATCAGTAAGACCGACGTCACCACCGAGACGGCAGTTAGCCGTCCGTGCACGTTCGTCGTTGCCGTTCTCTTGATGAGACTGAACCGTCAAGGCCGCTCCTCAGCAGCAAGCTGCGGGCGATGCTTGACACGAAAGCGCAATCTGGAAAAAATTGCGTAGAGCGAAAAAAAATTCACCAAAGGGTGATTCTGGAGGAAAGCCTGTGCGCAAGGCGTCCAGGGCGAACAGGGAACCGGCCGAAGATACGGATCTCGCGGCGCGGGCGGCCTGGCTGCATTACGCCGGCGGCATGACGCAGAGCGCGATCGCAGCCCGCTTTGGAATTCCAACGACACGCGCGCACCGCATGATCGCCCGTGCCGCCAAGGATGGCTTGGTGCGGGTTTTCGTCGATGCGGAGGTTTCGGCCTGTATCTCGCTGGAAGCGAAATTGATGCGAGGCTATGGCCTCGCAAACTGCACGGTCGTCCCCGATCTCGGAGAGACCGGGTCAATCCCCCTGCGAGCGCTCGGCTTGGCCGGCGCCTCGTTTCTGATGGGGCTGCTCGATCGTCGCGCTCATGAGGTGATTGGCGTCGGTCACGGCCGGACCATGGCCGCGATGGTCGACATGATGCCGGCATACGAGACGGGAGGCGCCCGCTTCGTATCGATCCTGGGCGGTCTGACCCGCAAGTTTGCGGCTAACCCCTATGACGTGATCCATCGCCTGGCCGAGAAGACAGGCGCCGAAGCCTATCTGATGCCGGCACCGATGTTCGTGAACACGCCCGAAGATCGCAGCATCATGATGGCGCAGGCCGGTCTGGCGGAGATCATGAAGACCATCGAGGCGGCGTCGGTTTGCATTCTGGGCATCGGCGCGGTCGACATGTCGGGCAGTGTTGCGCACGCCAATGTATTCGATTCCGAGATCTCGTTGCGCGAGCTGCGCAAACAGGGCGCCCGCGCCGAGGTTTTGGGACAGTTCCTGGACTCACAGGGCCGCTCGATTTCGACGCCCTACGACGGACGGGTCATGGCGCCGGACCTCGAGAGCCTGCGCGGCCGCGAAGTCTATGCCGTTGCCGGCGGTGCGCAGAAAACCGCTGCACTGAATGCCGCTCTCAGAAGCGGACTTTTCACCGGCCTGATTACGGATGAGACGACGGCGGGCGACTTGGTGCGCAACGGTGGCGAAGACGACCGGAAGAAGCGGAAAAAAACCGCTGGTGCAAACGATCCTTAGGGAGGAAAACGATGTACGAGAGAGAGAAGGACCTTGTAGAGGCCTTTGTCCGCGGGCGAATGAGCCGGCGAGGACTGTTGCGCGGTCTCGCTGCGCTCGGTGTGACGGCGGCGACGGCCGATCTCCTGATCAATCGAGCGACGACGCAGGCTCTGGCGCAGGACTTCGACTGGCAACGCCACAGCGGCAGCGGTGTCAAGCTGCTGCTGAACAAGCACCCCTACACCGACGCGATGATCGCCAATCTGGACAGCTTCAAGTCTTTGACAGGCATGGAGGTCGCCTACGATGTCTTCCCGGAGGACGTCTATTTCGACAAGGTGACCGCGGCGCTGGCGTCGCGCTCCAGCGAGTACGACGCCTTCATGACCGGTGCCTACATGACCTGGACCTACGGTCCGGCGGGCTGGTGCAGCGATCTGGCCGAGTGGATTCAAGATCCGGAGAAGACGGCGCCGGGCTATGCCTGGGACGATGTGCTGCCCGGTCTGCGCGCTTCCACCGCTTGGAGCGGACGTCCCGGCGATACCTTGGGCGGGGAGGGGGCCAAACAGTGGTGCATCCCCTGGGGTTTCGAGCTCAACAATCTCTCCTACAACCGCGCCATGTTCGATCAGGCCGGCGTCACGCCGCCGGAGAACATGGATCAACTGGTCGAGACTGCGGCAAAGCTCAACCGTGACATCGAGGGCGCCTACGGTATCGGCGTGCGCGGCTCGCGCTCCTGGGCGACGATTCACCCGGGCTTCCTGTCGGCCTATGCGAACTTCGGCCAGAAGGACCTGAACGTCTCCTCCGACGGGCAGCTTTCGGCCGCGATGAACACGGCAGAGTCCAAGGCATTTCACGCCCAGTGGGTTCAGATGATTCGGGACAGCGGGCCGCGGAACTGGTCCACTTACACCTGGTATCAGGTCGGAAGCGATCTCGGCGCCGGAGCCTCGGCGATGATTTTCGATGCCGACATCCTGGGCTTCTTCATGAACGGGGGCGACAACGCCCAGGCCGGGAACCTCGGATATGCGCCCTTTGCGGCCAACCCGGCGGCCGAGGCGCCGACACCGAATGTCTGGGTCTGGTCGTTGGCCATGTCGGCCTTCTCGCGCAATCCCGACGCTGCCTGGTACTTCCTGCAATGGGCTTCCGGTGCCGAGCACGCCTTGATGGGCGCGCGGGAGAAGGACTTCGTCAATCCGGTGCGTCAGTCGGTTTGGTCCGACGAGGCCTTCCGGTCACGCATGGAAAGCTCCTATCCCGGCTATGTGAACCAGTACGAAGTCTCGGCACCTGGGGCTCAGATCTATTTTACGCCACAGCCCTTGTTCTTCGACCTCACCACCGAATGGGCTGCGGCCTTGCAGGAGATGGTGGCCGGTCAGGTCGGTGTCGACGAAGGGCTGGACCGTCTGGCGGACAGCGTCAACAGGCAGCTCGCCGAGGCTGGCCTGGGCTGATGTCCGCGTGCAGCGTGCCGCCGACCGGGCGGCACGCTGCCTCTTCTGCAGCCGCTTAGCGACGGACGCCTCTATGGCCGCAACCGCCGAGTTGGACAGTCTGGCCCGCCGCCGATCCCGGATCGGAACGCGTGCCTTGCCCTATCTGTTGAGCCTGCCCGCGCTGCTGGTTTGCATCGGGGTTCTCATTCCTTTCTTCACGGCGGTCTACTACTCGCTGCAGCGCTATCGGCTGAGCCAGCCCTGGGCGCGCGAGATGAACTGGGGCGAGACCTACTGGCAACTCCTCACCGACCCCAGCTTCTGGAACACGCTCCAGGTTTCGTTGTCCTACACAGTCCTGACCGTGGGCCTGCAGCTTGTACTCGGCCTCGGCATCGCATTGCTGCTGCAGAAGCGGACGCGTCTCAACAACTTCGTATCGATTCTGCTGCTGCTGCCGTTGATGACGGCACCGGCGCTGGCAGCCCTGATGTGGAAGCTGATGACGGACCCGAACTTCGGGATTCTCAGCTACTTCGTTTCGCTGATCGGTATCCAGGACTTCAGGTGGGCGTCCTCACCGAACACCGCTCTCTTCACAGTCGTTCTGGTGGACACTTGGGTCTATACACCCTTCATCATGATCCTGCTGCTGGCGGGGTTGCGCAGTCTACCGCGTCAGCCTTTCGAGGCGGCGGCGCTCGACGGCGTTCCGCGTAGCTTCGTCTTTCTGCGCATCACGCTGCCGATGCTCACGCCCTACATTCTGACCGCGGCGCTTTTCCGTCTGCTCGAGTCGATTCAGCAGTTCGACATCATCTACGCCATGACCCAGGGCGGTCCCGGCGATACCCTGATGGTTTTCCAGGTCGAGGCCTATCTGAACTTCTTCCAGTCGACCAACGTCGGCCGTTCGGCGGCGCTGCTGCTGATACTCTGGGCGATCACCTTCGCCATTTCCAACCTGTTCATCAAGAATTGGCTGCGCTTGCGCGAGCGTACGCACGGGGAGGTTTGAGCGATGGAACACACCTCCACAGTCGAACGGATCTTGAGAGGCATCGCGATTGCCGCGGTCGTATTGTTCTTCATCTTCCCAATCTTCTGGATCCTGTTGATGTCCTTCCAGACGAATGAGACGATCCTGCGCAACCCGCCGTCGATGACCTTCGTCCCGACGCTCTCGAATTATGCCGCACTGCTGACGGGTCGTCTCGAGACGGCGGCGGGCACCCTTGACATCTCCTTCATGCAGAACCTGAAAAACTCGGTCATTCTCTCCGTTTCCTCGGTCGCGGTGGCGCTCTTGCTCGGCGTTCCGGCAGCCTACGCCTTCGCTCGCCATAAATTCCGAGGTTCCGAGGATATCGCCTTTACCCTCTTGTCCTTTCGCTTCGCCCCACCGCTGCTTATCGTGCTGCCGCTGGCGCTCTACTTCCAGGACGTTGGGCTGGCCGATACCTACATCGGCCTGATCTGGGTCTATCAACTAATCTGCCTGCCGCTGATTCTCTGGATCGTGCGCGGCTACTTCGAGGATATTCCGGCGGATGTGGAATACGCTTACCGCATCGCAGGTCATTCCTGGTTTGCGACCTTCCGCAAGATCGCCTTGCCGCTGGCTGGGCCGGGGATCGCCGCTGCCGGACTGCTCGCCTTCATCTTCGCCTGGAACAATTTCGTCTTCGCGCTCGTACTCGGTTCGGCCGACAAGCAGCCGGTGACGGTGGGCGCACTGGCCTTCGTGACCGCCTCCGGCATCCAGTTCGGTCAGATCGCCGCCGCCATCGTCCTTTCGATCGCGCCGACTCTCGCGCTCGCGATCTACGCGCAACGCTATCTCGTCGAGGGACTGTCGCTCGGCGCGGTGAAAGGGTGAGTCATGGCGAGTGTCGAGCTTCTTGATATCGTCAAGCGTTTCAAGAACGAGACCGTCTTGGACGGCGTTACACTGAGTGTGGCGGAGGGGGAGACACTGGTGCTCTTCGGGCCTTCAGGCGCCGGCAAGACGGTTCTGCTGCGCTTGATCGCCGGAGTCATAGAACCGGACGACGGCACCGTGCGTCTCGACGGCCGAGACATGCGCGACGTCCCGCCCGAGCTGCGTAACATCGGGATGGCGTTTCAGAACTTTGCCCTTTTTCCCCATATGAATGCCTTCGACAACATTGCCAGCCCCCTGGCGGCGCGGCGCACGGCCGCCGAGCGCGTCCGCGAAGGGGTGGAGCGGGTGGCCCGCTTGCTCAAGATCGACCAGGTCCTGACCCACACGCCGCGTGCGCTCTCGAATGGCCAGAAGCAGCGTACGGCGCTCGCGCGGGCGCTCGCCGGTTCGCCATCCCTGTTGCTTCTCGACGATCCGCTGCGCAACGTCGACGCCAAGCTGCGTTTCGAGATGCGTCTGGAACTGCCGCGTCTCTTGGCGACGGAGGGTGCCACGACGCTCTACGTCACTCAGGACTATAAGGAGGCGATGGCCCTTGCGGACCGCATCGCGGTGATGTTTCGGGGGCGGATCGCGCAACTCGGTACCCCTGCAGAGATCTATCTCTCGCCTGCGTCCCTCGAAATCGCGCGTCTCTTCGGCGATCCGGTGATCAACGTGCTCGATGTCACGCCCGAACAGGATTCGCAGGGACCTTTCGTGCGCCTCTCCAAGCTCAGAGCGCCGATTGACGCGGGGCTATGTCATGCCGTCGGCAAGGACTGCTCGCTTGGGCTGCGGCCGGAGGCGATCCGCTTCGTTGGGCGCGAAGCCGCCGGCGCCATCCCCGTCACGATCGAGGCAGAGACGCCGCTCAACGAGAAGATCGTAACCCTGGTCACCACGGCGCGCGGGCGCGAGATCCTAGTGTCGCGTCCCTCCGGAGAGCCGGGTCCGGCGGAAGGGGAGACGCATATCGCGGTCGACAGCGCACATGCACTGCTGTTCGACCGCCAGACCGGACTGAGGATCGAGCCCAGTCGTGACGGCGCAGATGTTCGGGGAGCTGCGGCATGAGTGATGCGACCTTGAGTCTGGAGCGTGTGAGCAAGGTCTATAATCCTGGCAGCGCGCAGGCCGTGCAGGCGGTGGTCGGTCTGGATATGCAGGTGAGCGCGGGAGAGATCGTGGCCTTACTGGGCTCGTCCGGCTGCGGCAAGACCTCGACCTTGCGCATGATTGCCGGCTTCGAGGAGGTGTCCGCAGGAACGATCCGTTTGAAGGGGCGGGAGATCCATCGCCTGTCCCCGGCCCGGCGCAACGTCGCCATGGCTTTCGAGGGTTATTCTCTCTACCCTCCGCTGACGGTGCGCGACAATATCGCCTTCGCACTGAAGTCAGCGAGGTTGAGTCGAGACGAGATTGCACGCCGCGTTGCGGAGGTGGCGCATCTGCTCGAGATCGAAGACATCCTCGGGCGCTATCCCTCGTCGATCTCCGGCGGCCAACAGCAGCGCGCCAGCCTTGGCCGCGCACTCGTTCGCGACGCCGACCTCCATCTGCTCGACGAGCCGATGGGTCAGCTTGAGCCGCAACTCCGTGCGCTCTTGCGCGGTCGGATCAAGCATTACATCAAGGAGCGCGGCATGACCGCGATCCTCGTCACGCACGATCAGACGGAGGCGAACGCCCTGGCCGACCGCATCGCGGTCATGGAGGGCGGCGTGCTGCAGCAGTTCGCAACGCCGGCGGCACTGAAAGACAGGCCGGCAAACCTCTTCACGGGAACCTTTATCGGCGAACCGCCGATGAACGTTTTCCTGGCTGAGGTTGGTGCCGAGAATGGATCCCTGCGCTTGCGCCTGGGCGACGACGCGGAACTGACCTACGCCGCCACGGCTTTCGAGGACGTCGTGCGGAGTCAGTTGCTCGAGCGTGACCAAATCGCGATCGGCGTGCGGCCGCATGCAGTCCGGCTGGTCGAGCAGGGCGTTCCGGCTCAGGTGGCTGCAAACCAATGGCTTGGCGACCAGTCGCACATCGCGGCCGAGTTCGCCGGCGGGCTGCTGGTCGCCGTGGAGCACCATCGCGCACCGGTGCGCCCGGGCGAGCGCATCGGTGTCAGCTTCGCGCCGGAGGATCTGCATTTCTTCGATGTCGAGAGCGGGGCGGCCGTCAGCCACGGAGGTCGCCGGGCGTGAGTCCTCCCGTCCTCATCGGTGTCGATTGCGGAACCTCGGTGATCAAGGCCGTGGCCTTCGAGCTCGATGGCCGTCAGATCGATCTGGCAAGTCGCCCGAATACCTATCGCAGACTGCCCGGCGGCGGGGCGGAGCAGGACATGATGCGGACTTGGGGCGATGTCGCGGCCGTGCTGCGCGGACTGCTCGAGCAGCAGCCTGGCCTCACCAACCGGACTGTCGCCCTCGCCGTCACCGGTCAGGGCGACGGCTGCTGGCTGATCGACCAGGACGGTGCGCCTCTGCACGACGGCTGGATCTGGCTCGATGCACGCGCTGCGGAAGAGGTCAGGAGGCTCGAACGGTCGCCGGAGGAGGAGCTGATCTACCGCGCCACCGGCACCGGAGTGAATGCCTGCCAAATGCGCACGCAGTTGCGCTGGATGAAGCGCCGGACTCCCGAGCTGCTTGCGCGGGCGGCAACGGCGTTGCATCCGAAGGACTGGATCTACTTCCGCCTCACCGGCCAACGCGCCACCTGTCCGACGGAAGGTGTCTTCACCTTTGGAGACTTTCGCACCCGGGCTTATTCGGAGGCGGTGATCGAAGCACTCGACCTCGCGGACCAGCGGCATCTGCTCCCGCCGATCCTCGATGGCGCTGAGACGGCAGGTGCGCTGACGCCCGCGGCAGCCAAGGCGGTCGGACTGAAAGCCGGCCTACCAGTGGTCCTGGGCTATGTCGACATCATGTGCTCGGCTCTCGGGGGAGGCCTCTACGACCCTGACCTGCGGCCCGGCATGAGTGTACTCGGGTCCACGGGGATGCACATGCGCTTCCTCCCCTCGGCGGAGGAGGTTCGGCTGAACGCGGAGCGTTGCGGGTACACCATGGCTTTTCCGGGCGCGGCCTATGCGCAGATGCAGACCAACATGGCCGCGACGCTGAACCTCGATTGGATGCTCGATCTTGCGCGAGAGGCGCTCACGCTCGGCTGTGTCACTCGCAGCCGCAGCGATCTCTTGGAAGGCATGGATGAGCGGGTGCTGGCGGCCCGTCCCGGAGCAGCTCTTTACCACCCCTATATCTCGACTGCCGGCGAGCGAGGCCCCTTCACTGAGCCGGATGCCCGCGCAAGCTTCACCGGTATCGATCAGACGGTGGGCTTCTTCGATCTGATGCGCGGCGTCTACGAAGGCCTCGCCTTCGCCGCACGTGACTGTTACGCGGCGCTCGGTTCCTTACCGTCGGAGATTCGTTTGAGCGGCGGCGCGGCGCGCTCTCGCGCCAAGCGGCGGATTCTGGCCTCTGCCCTCGGACGGCCCGTCCGGGCCGTCGAACGGTCGGAGGCGGGGGCGGCCGGCGCTGTGATGATCGCCGCGGTGCAGCAGGGTCTCTATAGGGAACTCGACGGCTGTGTCGCCGATTGGGTGATGCCGCTGCTGGGTTCGCCGGAGACGCCGGACGAGGAGCTGGCCGCTCTCTATGACTCGCTCTTTCCCGTCTACCTGGAGACGCGGCAGGCCTTGCGGCCGGTCTGGAACGAACTCGCCGGAGCACGGGGGACGGCATGACGACCGACGTGGCCATCATCGGCGACCGTTTCATGCTCCCTGCTGTTTTCGAGGAGGAGCTTTCGAGAGCTTGTGGTGATGCCGTGACCTGTCGCTCCCTGGAGCTGCCGTGGCCCGATGAACCGATGGTCCAGGGTCGCATTGGCCAGGGATGCGATGCAGTGCCCGGTCTGCATGGACTGAAGGAGTATATGGGCGACCCGGAGCAGGTCGTCGAACATGTTGCGGCCGCACCCGTTCTGGTGACGCACCTTGCCCCTTTGTCCGCCGTCATGCTGGACCGCCTGCCGGACCTGCGTCTCGTCGCCGTCACTCGCGGCGGGCCTGTGAACATAGATATGTCGGCGGCGCGGAGACGCGGCGTGACCGTGGTCAATACACCGGGGCGCAATGCCTCTGCCGTCGCGGAGTTCACGCTGGGCGCGATCCTGGCGGAGACGCGCAACATCACGCGGGGTCACGATGCGCTGCGTCAGGGGTCTTGGCGTGGCGATCTTTACCGGGCCGACATCGTTGGCGAGGAGCTGTCGGAGCTGACCATCGGCGTGGTTGGGTACGGTGCGATCGGCACGCGCGTGGTTCGCCTGCTGAAGGCCTTCGGCGCGCGCATCTTGGTCGCGGATCCCTACGTTCAGCTCGATCCGGCGGATGCCGCTGACGGCGTGCGGCTGATCGATCTCGATGAGCTCCTCAGCGAGTCCGATATCGTCACCCTGCATGCCCGAGTGACTGAGGAAACCACAGGTTTCATTGATGAGGCGGCCTTTTCCCGGATGAAACCGGGCGCCGTGCTGGTCAATACGGCACGTGGACCGCTGGTCGATTACCAGGCGCTCTATCGTGTGCTTGCCTCGGGGCACTTGCAGGGAGCCATGCTGGAAACCTTTGCGGTCGAGCCGACGCCTCCCGACTGGCCCCTGCTGCGGCTGCCGAACGTGACCCTTACACCGCATATTGCAGGGGCGTCGCTGAAGACGGTCCGGATCGCGGCACGCAGCGCTGCTGAAGAAGTCCGCCGTCACCTTGTCGGCGAACCCCCGCTCAACAGGTGCTGATGGCCGATATGGAAGACCATGAATGCGCCTCGCATGAGGCATTGAAGCCAATCCAGGAAGGGGGTTGACGCTATGACGCTAGCGGCGGAGCGGACCGTCGACCTGCTGGTGATCGGGGGTGGCGTGAACGGAGCCGGCGTCGCGCGCGACGCCGCCGGCCGCGGCTTGTCCGTCCTCTTGTGTGAGAAGGGCGATCTGGCCGAGGGCACTTCCTCGCGGTCCGGCAAGTACATCCATGGCGGTTTGCGCTACCTCGAGTACTATGAGTTCCGGCTGGTTCGCGAGGCTTTGATCGAGCGCGAGGTTCTGCTTGCAGCCGCGCCTCACATTGTGTGGCCGCTGCGCCTGATTCTACCCCACAGCTCCGAGCAGCGGCCGCGTTGGCTGATTCGTCTCGGCTTGTTTCTCTACGACCATCTCGGCGGCCGTAAGCGCCTTCCTGGCAGCAGGGCCGTTGACCTCCGCTCGGCGCCGGAAGGCGCACCCTTGCGCCAGAGCTTTCGGAACGCCTTCGAGTATGCCGACTGCTGGGTCGACGACTCACGTCTCGTGATCCTGAACGCGGTGGATGCGGCCCGCTTGGGCGCCGAGGTTGCGACCCGCACCGCCTGCGTGTCCGCGCGCCGGGAGGGATCGCTGTGGCGGGTCACGCTACAGGATCAGACTGCCGGAACGACCCGCTGCGTCATGGCGCGTGCCTTGGTCAACACGGCGGGACCCTGGGTCGAGACGGTGCTGGGCAATGTCGCGGGCGTCAATGCGCGGCGACGAGTCCGGCTCGTCAAAGGCAGCCATATCATCCTCAAGCGCTGGTGGCAGGGGGAACATGGCTATGTTCTGCAAAATGCCGATCGTCGCTTGATTTTCGTGAACCCCTATCTTGACGACCTTGCCCTGGTGGGTACGACCGACGTGCCTTTCGAGGGGCGTGCCGAAGACGTGGCGATCGAAGAGGCGGAGGTGAACTATCTGCTGGACGTTCTAAACCGCTACTTCGAGGTGTCGCTGACTCCGGGTGATGTGCTGACGGACTATTCCGGCGTTCGCCCGCTGTTCGACGACGATGAGAAAAAGGGAGCCTCGGCGGTCACACGCGATTACGAGCTCGAACTGGACGGCGGTGAGGACCGCGCGCCCATCCTCTCGGCGTTCGGCGGCAAGATCACCACCTACCGAAAACTTTCGGAAGCAACGCTCGAGCGTCTCAAGCCGTTTTTCCCCCGGATGACTGGGGCCTGGACAGATTCGACGCCTTTGCCCGGCGGGGACATCGTCGATGCCGACTTCGAGAGCTGGCTTTCGGGCTTCCGCGCCAGGAACTCCTGGCTGCCGGAAGGGCTGGCGCGCCACTATGCCCGATCTTTCGGCACCGATGCCGAGCGTCTGATCCAGGGGGCCGAGTGTCTGGAGGACCTGGGACGCTGTTTCGGCGGTTACTTGTACGAGTGCGAAGTTCGTTGGTTGATCGAGCAGGAATGGGCGCGTACGGGCGAAGATGTCCTGGTAAGGCGTACAAAGCACGGACTCTTCTTAAGTGAAGCAGAGCGAGCGGCCTTAGCTGACTGGATGGATATGAAGGTGGCAGCCTGAAGCGATCCGCAGAACTTGCTGGCGCCGGTCTTGGTGATCCGCTTGTCTTCATCTTGATGGATAAAGAGACAGCCAGGAACATCGCGGCGTGGGTAACTCTTTGGCGTTTCGGCGGAATTAGGTGCAAGAATCTTGCCGTTGACAGGGCTTTGTCGACTTAATAGCGTAAGAGAGTGCTGCCGGGCGCACTTTGCCCGAGCTTCAGCGTCGAAGTAGGCACGCCCTAAGACTCCATCGCAGAGATTTTTTCGGCAATGAGGCTTCCTGCGCCCGGTTGGGTGCGGCGGAGCCTTTTTTCGTATGTGAGTTCGGTCATGGCGTCCGTACCTCTCGACATCGGCCTGCTGTTCTCTACTACGGGGAGCTACCGTGCGCTCGGCAGTGCCATGCTTGCCGGGGCGAAACTGGCCGTTGCGGAAGTTGCGGCCGATCCTAGTCTGCCGGTTGAGATTACCTGCCACGTTCGCAATCCCAACGGCAGGTTGTCTCAATATTTTGGTCAAGCAGAACACTTGTTGCGCGATCGCGGACTCACACACGTGGTCGGCTGCTACACCTCAGCCAGTCGCAAGGAAGTTCTTCCGCTCTTCGAGAAGTACGACGGTCTGCTCTGGTATCCCTCGCACTACGAGGGCTTCGAGACCAGCGATAACGCCATCTACACCGGCGCCGCGCCGAATCAGCACATCGTGCCGCTCACCCGCTACATGCTGCGAAACCACGGCAAGCAGGCCTGGATGGTGGGGTCCAATTACATCTGGGCCTGGGAGAACCATCGTATCATGCGTGAGAGCCTGCTGCTCTCGGGCGGTGCGGTGCTGGGCGAGCGCTACTTCCCAATCGGCGACACGGACGTCGACGGGTTGGTCGAGCAAGTTCTGGCGAGCCGCCCCGACTTCGTCTTCAACAACCTGATCGGTGAATCCTCCTACGCCTTCATCCGCCGACTGCGCGCCCTTTCAGAAGCTCAGGGTTTCAACCAAGCGGAGCGGATGCCGGTGATAAGCTGCAGCCTCTCCGAGCCGGAACTGTGGGAGATCGGACCGGAAGCCGCCGGCGGACACCTCTGCTCGAGCGTCTACTTCGAATCCCTGGAGGGCAGCTCGAATGCGGCCTTCGTGCAAGCCTGGCGCCATGCGTACCCGGAGCTCGGCCCGACGTCCGCGGACGCCGAAACCACATACAACGCGGTACATCTCTTGGCACGAGCAGTAGCGGCAGCGGGGTCGACCGAGTTGGCCGCAGTCCGCTCTGCCGTATCGGAGATCGTCTGGAACGCGCCGCAAGGGCGCGTTCGTGTCGACCCCGAGAACCGACACTGCCATCTACGACCGCGCATCGGCCGCTCGACGCCGAGCGGGAGCTTCGAGCTCGTCTACGAAGCACCCGCCCCGGTGAAGCCTGACCCCTACCTGGTTTGGGAAGACTCCGAAGTCGCCCTGTTCCCAAACGAGACTGGGAGGCTGAAGCTGGTCTGATGAAACCACCGATTATGCAGAACTTCCGGGGCGCTCGCGCACTGGTCATCCATGCTCCGGACGAAAATCGCGAGCGTCTGGTGGCCGTGCTGCAGCGGCTGGGGCTGCTGGTCGGCACTCTGGACAGCGTCGAAGGCGGGTCCGTGACCCAACAGGCACTGGAAAGTTGCGATATTCTCTTTTTCGAAACCGATCAGGGCGTTGGGCCGATCCTTGGGGGTTTGACGTTACCTCTGGTTCCGCTGGTGGCCGTGATTGGGGTGGAGGCGCCTAGCCGGCTCAGCCGAATCATTCGTGCGCGCGCCGCCGGCTACATCACCAAGCCGATCCGCTCGACCGGAGTCTTCACCACTCTGTTCCTTGCCTTCAATGAGTTCGCCATGCGCAGAGCTTTGGCGGAAGAACGCGGCGCGCTCGAGGAGCGACTGCGCGCCCGCCGGTTCGTCACCAAAGCCACCCTGAAGGTCATGAGGGCTCAGAACGTCGACGACGACGAAGCCTTTCGCCGCCTACGGCGGGAGAGCATGAGCCGTCGCATCACGGTTGAAGCCTTGTGCGAGCAGATCGCGTCTGAAGCCGCGATCGAAGAAGCAGAAGACCATGTCGAAGATCCAAACGGGCCGCCAGCGCCGCCGGCCCAACCTGTGCAACGCAAAAACTACAAATGAGACAGGAGGCAGAACGAGATGACACGTGATTGCCAAAGGAAGATGAGCAGCGGCGCAACGATGTTGGGCGGTGCGCTGGCGCTATCGCTTATCGCCGGCGCTTCGCTGGCTGCCGACCCCATCCGCATCGGGGTTCTGGAGGATCAGTCCGGCGAGTTTGCGGCCGCGACGATTCAGAAGGTCCATGGGGCACAACTTGCGGCGGAAGAAATCAACGAGGCCGGTGGTATCATGGGGCGTCCGATCGAGCTGGTCATCTACGACCCGCAGTCGGACAACCGCCGTTATCAGGAGCTCATGCGTCGCATTCTTCAGCGCGACAACGTCGATGTGGTTTTCGCTGGCTTCTCCAGCGCCTCGCGCGAAGCGGTTCGTCCGATCGTCAATCAGATGGACGCTCTCTACTTCTACACCAACCAGTACGAAGGTGGTGTTTGTGACGCCAACGTCGTAGCCACCGGAGCCGTGCCCGAACAGCAGTTTTCCACCCTCGTGCCCTGGATGATGGAGACTTACGGGAAGCGGATTTACACCATTGCGGCCGACTACAATTTCGGACAGATCTCGGCCGAATGGGTCCGTAACATCGTTGAGGAAAACGGCGGCGAGATGGTCGGGGAGGAATTCATTCCCCTAGGTGTCTCTCAGTTTTCCCAAACGATTCAGAACATTCAGGCGGCACAGCCCGACGTTCTGATGACGCTTCTGGTAGGCACCGCCCAGGCATCCTTCTACGAGCAGGCCGCGGCTGCCGATCTCGGCATCCCCATGGGCAGCTCGGTCAACGTAGCCCAAGGCTACGAGCACCGCCGCTTCGATCCGCCGGCGCTCGAAGGCATGCATGTGACCGCCAATTACATCGAGGAGGTCGACACGCCGGCCAGTCGGGATTTCGTCGAGCGTTGGCGTGCCATGTTCCCGGATGAGACCTACATCAACCAGCCGGGTCAGAACTCCTACGTGGGACTCTATCTCTACAAGGAAGCTGTAGAGCGAGCCGGCTCGACCGAAAAGGCTGCCGTGCGGGAGGCAATCCAGAGTGGCGAAGTCTGCGTGGATGCGCCGGAGGGCCGTGTTTGCATCGACCCCAAGAGCCAGCACGCCAGCCACACGATTTATCTGGTCCAGGTCGGTGCCGATCATGAAATCTCGATTCCCAAGGTCTGGGAAGGGATCGAGCCCTACTGGTTGGGCGAAGCCGGCTGCGACCTGACGCAGCGGGACCATGATGCTCAATACACGCCGAGCAATCCGCCGGCGCAGAACTGAGCTGCTGCACGACGATGCGAGGGGGGCCGGCTGTCCGTCCGGTCCCCTTCGCCCTTCGCTAGCCTGTCGTCGGGATCGGGGAAGCTTGCTGCATGCTGCAGGAGATCTTCGCGTTTCTCTATCAGTTCGGTGATGCCTTCGCGTTCCTGGTGCTTTCGGCGGCCGGACTGGCGATCATCTTCGGGATGATGGGGATCATCAATCTCGCGCACGGCGAGTTCATCATGTGTGGCGCCTATGTGACCGTAACGACGGCGCGCTTGGGCTTACCGCTTCCACTGGCGATTCTCTGCGGCGCCCTGGCCGCCGGATTGGCCGGTATCCTGGTTGAACGGCTGATCATCCACCGGCTCTATCATCGACCGCTGGACTCCATCGTCGCCACCTGGGGCATCAGTCTGATCGTCACTCAAACGGTGCTGATTCTGCTGGGTTCGACCATGCCGGGCATCGGGACACCCTTGGGCAGTTTCAGCATTGGCGCTTTCTCCTACTCGGAGTATCGCTTGGTGCTGATGGCGGTGGCGGTCTTGCTTCTGATCGCTCTCTACCTGCTGTTCAACACCACCCGCTTCGGCTTGCTGTCCCGTGCAACCATCCAGAAGCCGCAGATGGCGCAGGCACTGGGCGTCAAGACCTCAAGGGTCTACAGCCTGACGTTCGGCTTGGGCGCGGCTTTGGCGGGGCTGGCGGGAGGGCTCTATGCGCCGACCATGACGCTGGTGCCGACCATGGGCGTTACCTTTATCGTCGAGAGCTTCGTCACCGTGGTGGTGGGTGGTGCGGACGTCTTTCTCGGCACGGCGCCTGCGGCGGCCGTCCTGGCCTTGATCAAGGCGGTGATGACCGGTTGGCAAGGTCAGCTGTTCGGCCAGATCGGCTTGCTGGTCACCGTGATCGTCGTGATCCGGATCCTGCCGCGCGGGATTTCAGGCTGGTTCCTGAAGGAGCGGACATGAACCGCGGACAGCGACGTGCGCCTTCCGCCCAGGAACCCTCCGCCCGTCAGTCTCCCGGCGATAACTTGCGTCCGCAGGCCGTGCGACTGGCGCCGCTACCGGGTTTGCTCGGGCGACTCAACGGTCCCCAGACTATGGGACGCGGGCGGCTCTTCTGGAGCGGCTTTGCACTGCTGCTGGCTTTGGCCATCGTCTATCCGCTGTTCGTGGATGGCTGGACTGTCGGCAACACCGCCTACTTCTTCACCTGGACCTTCATGGCGATGGGCCTCTGTCTGATCTGGGGCTATGGCGGGGCGCTCAGCTTCGGCCAGACGGCCTTCTTCGGACTGTCCGGCTACAGCTACGGTGTGCTGGCGATCAATCTCGGCAGTGCCTACGGCCTGACATTCGCCGCCTTGGCGATTGCCGTTTTGGCTTCGCTGCTGCTCGCCGCCGTTCTGGGGTACTTTCTGTTCTACGGGCGAATCAGCGGGGTTTTCCTCGGGATCGTCACGCTCTCGGTGACCTTGGTTTTCGAGACTTTCATGGCACAGACAGCCGGCCCCGAATGGGCGATCGGTGCGGCCAGGCTAAACGGCTTCAACGGGATGACCGGTATGCCGCCGCTTACTCTACCCTGGCCGGGCGGCGATCTGGCGCTCTTCCCAGGTGTTCCGCTCTACTATCTCCTGCTCGCGACGATGGTCCTTTGCTACCTGGCCCTGCGCGTGCTGGTGAACTCGCGCTTCGGCAACGTTCTGGTGGCGATTCGGGAAAACCCGCAGCGGGCCGAGATGCTGGGCTACGACGTTCGCCGCTATCAGCTCGGAACCTTTGTGATCGGCAGCGGCTTGGCCGGTCTGTCCGGTGTCTTCTATACGGCCTGGGGGCAGTACATCACGCCGAGCAGCATGGGATTGACGGCGGCCGCTCTGCCGATCGTCTGGGTTGCCGTCGGTGGGCGTCGCGATCTCACCGCGACCCTGCTCGGTACCCTGATCGTGCTCTCCGCTTTCCAGAGTCTGACCGTCTACGGCAGTCAGTACGCTCTGGTGGTCATGGGCCTGTTGCTGCTGCTGACGGTGCTGCTCGCGCCGGAGGGCTTCATTCCCGCTGTGGTTCGCGCGGTTACGCGATTGACCCGGGTCGACATGGCAGGAGCGCCGAAGTCGCAGACGGACCGGGAGAGCCGACCGTGAGCATTCTCGAAACCGTGGACCTGCAAAAGAATTTCGGCGGCGTCCAGGTCGCGCGCGATCTCAGTTTCGAGATGGAGCGAGGAGAGGTGCACTGTCTGATCGGCCCGAACGGTGCCGGCAAGTCCACCTTCTTCCGTCTTGTGCTCGGCGAGCACAAGCCGACGGCCGGGCAGATCCTCTTCGATGGCGAGGATATCACCGAGCTGGCTTCCTTCGCGCGGATCCGCAAAGGTATCAGCGTCAAGTTCCAGGTGCCGGGCATTTTCAAGGACTTGAGCGTGTGGCAGAACCTTGAAATCGCCCTGCAGCACCATCTCGAGGGACAGGGTCTGACGGCGGAGATCGCTGAGGTTCTGGACTTCGTCGATTTAAGCGCCGCCGCAGGCGAGCTCGCCGGAAACCTGTCGCACGGCCAGCAGCAGTGGCTGGAGATCGGCATGGCCGTCAGCGTCAAGCCGAGGCTCCTGCTGCTCGACGAACCGACGGCCGGGATGTCGCCGGACGAAACGCGCAAGACCGGAGAGATGGTCAAGACGCTCAACGCCGAAGGCGTGTCGGTACTGGCGGTCGAGCACGATATGGAGTTTGTCCGGCAGATCGCCGACCGCGTGACGGTTCTGCACATGGGTCAGTTGTTCGCACAGGGCTCGATCGCCGAAATCGAGGCCGACGAGCGCGTCGCCGAGATCTACCTGGGAAAGCCGGATGATGCGTAACGCTGCAAGCGAACTGCCGACAGGGCACGGAGGGCGACCGGGCGGGAGATCGACCCCCTTTCTGGAGGTCGAAGCCTTGCGTGGCGGCTATGGCGGTAAACCGGTGCTGCAGGACATCGGCTTTTCCGTCGGCCGGGGGGAGATCGTCGCGATCATCGGACGCAACGGCGTCGGTAAAAGCACGTTGATGCGCACGTTGATCGGGTTGATGCCTGCAGACGGCGGCGCGATCCGCCTGGAGGGCCGTGAGATCGGAGCGCTGCCGGCGGATCGGCGAGCCCGGCTCGGTTTCGGGTATATTCCTCAAGGGCGCGACGTCTTTCCGCGCATGTCGGTGCGCGAGAACCTCAGAGTGGGCGAGACCCTCTGCGCGCGCGGAACGCGCCCGGACTACGAGACTGTCTACGACTTCTTCCCCATCCTGCGCGAGCGCACGCAGCAGCGTGCCGGAACCCTCAGCGGCGGTCAGCAGCAGCAGCTCGCGATCGGCCGCGTGATGGTTGGACGGCCCACGCTGATGCTACTGGACGAGCCATCGGAAGGTATCCAGCCGTCGATCGTCCGGGACATCGGTCGCGCGATCAAACGCCTCAACGCGTCGCAGGGGCTGACGGTGCTCTTCGTCGAACAGAACCTCGACATGATCCAATCGATGGCTCAGCGCGGCTACGTCATGGACAAGGGCCGGATCGTTGCCGAATTGAGCGTCGAAGAGCTGCACGATCGGGAGCGGGTCCGCCGTTACCTCTCCGTCTGACATCCATGGCCTTTCTGGAGAGGGATCACATTCATCGAAGACCGCAAAAGGAGAGGCAACGATGTCCTGGCTATCCCAGTCAATCATGGCAACCAAGGGTGTGGCCGGCGGTAAGGCCGGTGCGCATCACCATCTGAGCGAGGAGAAGCAGGGGAAGTATCACTATGTCCTCGGCGGTTTCGCGGAGCCGGTACTGGAGGTGGATCCGGGCGACGTCGTCGAAGTCGAAACACGCGATGCCTTCGAGGGACAAATCACGTCCGAAAGCGACAAACCCAGCGAGAAACTGAAGCTGCCCTATCTGAACCCGCAGAACGGCCCGATCTACGTGCGCGGTGCTCAGAAGGGAGACGTCTTGGCGGTTCATATCAAGTCTGTGTTGCCGCGCGGACCGCAGCCGGCCGGAACCACTTGCTTGATCCCCGAGTTCGGCGGACTGGTCGGCACGGCCAACACGGCAATGCTGAATGCACCCCTGCCGGAGAAGGTGCGCAAAGTCAGGGTCGACGAGACCGGGGTTTACTGGAGCGACCGTGTCACTCTGCCGTTCGAGCCCTTTATCGGGACCATTGGTGTCGCTCCGGAGATCGAGGCGATCTCCTCGCTGCAGCCGGACTACTACGGCGGTAACATGGATTTGCCCGATGTTGCTCCAGGCGCGGTGGTCTACTTCCCGGTACAGCATGAAGGCGCCTATCTGCACCTTGGCGACTGCCATGGCGTTCAAGGCGATGGCGAGCTTTGCGGTGTGGCGATCGAGATTCCCTCGACAACCGTCGTGCAGGTCGATCTGATCAAGGACATGCCCATCGCCTGGCCGCGGTTGGAAACCGATGAGAAGATCATGACGATCGGGAGCGCCCGTCCGCTGGAAGATGCAGCCCGGATCGCCTATCGCGAGTTGACCCGCTGGATGGCGTCGGACTACCGCTTCGACGAACTCGAGGCCTATATGCTGCTGACTCAGTGCGGAAAGCTGCGCCTCGGCAACATGGTGGATCCGAAGTACACCGTCGGCGCATCGGTGTCGAAAGAGTATCTGGCTTGAGTTTATCGGACTAGGGTGCGTCGCAGGCCGTCGACGCGGTCTGCGGCGTGCTGCTTGCTTCGTCGTTCCAATCATCATGTGAAATCCGACAGGGAGAGCGTCATGGATCTCGGTTTGTCTGGGAAGAAGGCGGTTGTAACGGGGTCGACCAAGGGAATCGGCCGGGCGATCGCCGAGACGCTGATCGCGGAGGGGGCTCAGGTCGCGATTTGTGCGCGCAAGGCGGACGAGGTCGAGGAGACACTGACGGCGTTGGGACCCAAGGCGACGGGGCAGACTCTGGATGTGGCCGATGCGCCGGCGCTGCGCAGTTGGGTTGCCGAAAGCGCCGAGGCCTTCGGCGGTCTCGACATCGTAGTGGCGAATGTCAGCGCCTTGGCGATTGGGGATGACGAGGACTGCTGGCGGCGCAGCTTCGAGGTCGATCTGCTGCACACGGTCAACTTGGTCGAGGCGGCCATGCCGTTTCTGGAGAAGAGCGAGGCCGGTGCCATCGTCACCATCTCGAGCGTCTCGGGTCGAGAAATCGACTTCGCGGCGGGCCCCTACGGAACCTTCAAGGCGGCCATCGTGCATTACACCCAGGGCCTGGCGCACAAGCTGGCCGCCCAGGGTATTCGGGCGAACAGCGTATCGCCGGGCAATACCTATTTCCCGGGCGGCGTCTGGCAGCAGATCGAGCAGAACCAGCCGGACTTCTTTCAGGAGGCTCTGGCGCTCAACCCGACCGGACGGATGGGAACGCCTCAGGAGATGGCCAACGCCGTCGCCTTTCTGGCAAGCCCCGCCGCCAGCTTCGTTACCGGAACGAATCTCGTGGTGGACGGCGCCTTGACCCGCGGGGTGCAGTTTTAGATTCGGCGACTTCCGGTTGACGCTTGGTTGAGGCGGCGACGAAGACGGTTGCAACGGTCCCGGTCGTCGCCGTTTCCAGCGAGGGGAACAGTCAGCTTGCGGTTCGCGTGGTTTCGGGACGTGCGACCAGCTGCCCGCTGAGCGCCTCGATGGTCGTCTGCTCCTCCATCGCCCTGCGGCGCAGGACGGCGAAGGCCTCGTCTTCGCTGCAGCCAGTCTCACGCATCAAGCGCAGTACGGCGAAGACCACCAGCCGACGGTAGCGTACTTTCGCCTCCAGTCTTCCCAGGTCTCGCTCCAGCGATGCGCGGCGCGCGAAATTGGAAAAGGCGAAAGCGATCGCGGCGTAGATACCCGCCGGCCGGATCGGCTTGATCAGCAAAGCACTGGGGTCTTGATTCAACAGCCATTCCAGGCGTGACGGCGCTTCCGATCCGACCAGCGCAATTCGCGGTACCTTTAGGGTGCAATCGGTCAGGGGAAGATCGCTGTCACCGTCGAAGAACAGCAGGTCGTGGCCCTCGTCGGTCATCGCCAGCTCGTCGCAGTTGCGTACCTGAAAGGTCAGACCGAGGCGCGAAAGGTAGCGTTCAAGAGCCTTTCGGTTCGGATCTTCGGTATGCCAGACCAACGCATGGAAGCCACGGAACAACAGACGAGGACGCTTGGCAGTCATGTGTCACGTTACCAGTTTCACAGGCGGTTGGACCTGTTTTGCATCGTCGGATCTGTAGCTTGGATGCCCGATCAGGGAAGGGGCGTCGCGGTCGTCGTCCAGCCAGGCCAGGTAGGGGTCCGGTTTGATCGGCTTGGGCGCTTCCCAGAAAGTTTCGAATTGAAAGCCTGCGCGGGAGATCGCCAGACGCGGAGTCAGGTAGCTGTGATTGGTCTCGGGATCGAGGCGAACCGTTCCCTGCGGCGCCTCGAAGGTATCGGCGAAGGCTGCTGTGCGCACGGCGTCGACGGCGTCGGTTCCGCTGACCGCTATGGCCCGGCCCAGCAGCTTGGCACAGATGTAGGCCGCTTCTGCATCCACCGCTGGGCTGGTATGGACGCCGAAGCGCGCGCGATAGCGCTTCAGAAAACTTATGTTTTCCGCCCGTTCGAGGCTCTGGAAGTAGACGGCGGAGGTGATGTGGCCGATGCTCGCCGGCTCACCGATCAAGTGCAATTCCGGTTCGCACAGGCTGCAACTGAGGATTGGGATGTCGCCGGGGTTGAGATCTGACGTCGCCGAGACGGCGCGCCAGAAACTGCGGAAGAACTGGTAGCTCGACTCGCCGACCAGCGTGTTGAAGACGGCGGCAGGGCGGCGCGTCAGAATCTCGTTGACGATGTGATCGATGCCCGTCTCCCCCAACGGCACCAGCCGTTGAGCCAGGATGCGGCCGCCGGCGCCGACGATCAGGTCGCGGAGGACACGGTTGGTTTCCCAGGTCCAGATGTAGTTGGACCCGACGCAGAAGATCTCTGGGGCCATGTTGGCCAGTACATAGCGGGCCAGCGGCACGATGTGCTGGTTCGGCGCCGCCCCGATGTAGATCACGTTTTCGCTGGCCTCGAAGCCCTCGTAGCGAGCCGAATGCCAGAGGAGCGTGTTGGTCCGCTCCAGGATCGGTAGAACCTGCTTTCGCGCAGCGGAAGTATAGCAACCGATAACATGCCGGCAGCCGTAGTCGCGGATGAGCGTTTCGCAGTGCTCCGCGTAAGCCGACAGGCGGCCGCCCGGGTCCAGGATCACCGGGCGAAACTCGACTCGGCCCTCGAGACGCTCGTTACATTCGTCGAGACCGAGCAGGGCACTGTTCACCATGTCCCAGCTGACTGTTCCGTAAGTTCCTGTCAGGGAGTACAGAATTCCAACAGGCACGACGGTCTTGCCGGTTGACGTCATGGTTTCTTCGGGCCTCGTTTGCAGTCGTCTTTGATTGGCGCGGCATCCATAGCAGCCATGCCCTGCGCAATGCCGCTCTCTCTTTTTATGGTGATCCAGCGGCCGGGCTGTTGACAAGAGGAAGAGGATCGTCGGACCATTGCTGCACGGCAATGTTGCTGTCGGAGCGCGCTGGTTTTACACGACCGTCCCAAGCTGTAGCGGATGGTCAATTCAAAGCGGGGACCACTCCGCTAGGCAAACGAGCCTCTCAACTCCCGGTCGGGGGTGAGGAGGCTTTTTTCGTTTCTGCAGCCGATCCGTCTCGGGGAGATCGCGTTGCCGGGGAGATTGGGTGGGGGATGACAGTATCGCTGCCGACGGTCGATCAGATCTTGAACATCGCCGACGATGTGGGTTTGGCGCTTTCGGACGAGGACGCGCGCTCTTTCCAGACTCTGATGCGGGGGCCCCTGGCCTCCTACGCGCGGCTCGACCAACTGCCGGAACCGAGACTGCCGGTCTGCACGCCACGCGATCCCGGCTATCGCCCGGAGCCGGCGGACAACCCTTACAACGCCTGGTACTGGAAAACCGACATCCGGATGCCGAGAAGCGGACGGCGGAAGGGCTTGCTCGACGGCAAAGCCGTGGCGATCAAGGACAATATCTGCGTCGCTGGCGTCCCGCTGATGAACGGCTCGGCCCTGCTCGAAGGCTTTGTCCCAGACGTCGATGCGACGGTGGTGACGCGCATCCTGGAGGCTGGAGGTTCGATCGCCGGTAAGGCGGCTTGCGAGGATCTGTGTTTTTCCGGCGCCAGCCATACCAACGCTTACGGACCGATCCTGAACCCCCATAGCCCAACCCACAGCGCTGGCGGCTCTTCCGGGGGCAGCGCTGCGCTGGTTGCGGCCGGCGATGTGCCGATGGCGATGGGCGGCGATCAGGGTGGCTCGATCCGAACTCCGTCGTCCTGGTGTGGCATCTACGGCTTGAAGCCGACCTGGGGGCTCGTTCCGACGACCGGCGCCATGCCGATCTCCTATTCGATGGATCATCTCGGGCCGATGTGTGCGTCGGTCGAAGAGACGGCGCGTCTACTCAGCGTGATTGCCGGCCACGACGGTTGGGACAGCCGTACCATCCCCGCGAAGACCCAGAACTACATGAAAGCGCTGAGCGGTGGGGTGAAGGGCTTGAAGGTGGCGGTCCTGAGAGAAGGCTTCGCCCATCCCGAAAGCGATCCGGACGTCGACCGCAAGGTGCGCGAAGCCGTTACCGCCCTTCGGGCGGCTGGAGCCGAGGTCACGGAAGTCTCCATCCCCCAGCACTACGACGGGCCGCACATCTGGACCGGCATCATCCTGGAAGGTGCCGCGGAGATGATGATCAAGGCAAACGGCTTCGGCAATAACGTGCAGGGCTACTACCCGACCGGCTTTATCGCCGCGATGGCCAAGGGTTACGCCACGCGCTTGGATGATGCTTCGGCGACGGTGCAACTGGTGCTGCTGCTCGGCGAGTACCTACATCGCCAGACTCACGGCACCTATCACGCCAAGGCGCAGAACCTGCGATGGAGTCTACGGGCAGCGTACGATGCTGTGCTGGCGGACCACGACCTGATGGTCATGCCGACCATCCCCTTCACCGCCACCGAAATCCCGCCCGCCGACTGCAGTCGAGAGGACTACGTGACGCTGGCGTTGAACATGCAGGCCAACACCTGCCCGTTCGATGTGAGCGGCCATCCCGCCTTCACCTTGCCGATCGGCAAGCTCGGCGGCCTGCCGGTCGGAATGATGCTCGTCGGGCGTCACTTTGACGAGAGTACGTTGATCCGTGCCGCCGAAGCGATCGAAGGGCAGGGCGACTGGACGGAACGCTAGACCGGTACTCGGGGGCGTTTTCGTCCCTGCAAATCCGGCGTTAATCGATGGGTCCGGCGGCAACGAACCGGCGGACCCGCAGGAGAGGCAAATAAAGAGGGGAACAGGGATCATGAAGCTATCGCGTCGTCAATTCACCAAGCTCGCCGGCGGCGGCCTGGCATTTGCCAGCCTGCCCGCCACCCTTATGAAAGCCGGTTTGGCCGCTGAAGAGCCGATCAAGGTCGGCAACATTCTCGACCAGACGGGCGGCCTGAACATCTACTCCATGAAGCAGATCCAGGCTGTTGCCATGGCCGTCGATGAGATCAACGAAGGTGGCGGCCTGCTCGGCCGTCCGCTGGAGCTGGTCTTTTACGATGCCCAATCGAACAACCAGCTTTATTCTCAGTACGCCACGCAGGCGCTGCTGCGCGACCAGGTCAAGGTCATTCACGGCGGCATCACCAGTTCTTCGCGCGAAGTGATGCGCCCGATCGTCCAACGCTTCGGCGGGTTGCTGTTCTACAACTCTCTCTACGAAGGCGGTGTCTGCGACCGGCGGCACGTCTCCACCGGCATGGTGCCGGGCCAGCAGCTGGACGCACTCTGCCCCTACGTGGTGAACGAGTTGGGCGGCAAGAAGGGCTACATTCTGGCGGCCGACTACAACTACGGTCACATCACGGCGAAGTGGCTGCAGAAGTATATCCGCGATCTCGGCGGTGAAGATCTCGGTGTCGAGTTTATTCCGCTCGATGTCTCCAACTTCGCGCCGATCATCGCGCGCATTCAGGAGGCCAAGCCCGACGTGGTCTGGTCAGCCTTGGTCGGCGCGGCGCATATCAGCTTCTACCGGCAGTTCCACGCGACCGTAGGCAAGGACGAGATCATGCTCGCCGGAACGACCTATGCAGTCGGGCGCGAGCAGCTCGAGCTGACACCGGAGGAAGGCGAGGGCATCGTGATCGCAACGTCCTTCGTCGATGACCTGCAAACCGATGCGGCGCAGCACTTCGTCGCGCGTTTCAAGGCCTACACCGGAGAAGACGACTTTATCGGAGAGTACGGCGAGTATGGCTATCGCGGTGTCTCCATTTGGGCGGAGGCCGTGAAGAAAGCGGGGTCCGCAGAGCCCGACGCGGTGATCGACGCGCTCGGCGGCGTATCGATCGAGGGCGCAGGCGGCCTCTATACGATCGATGAGCAGACCAACCATAACACGATGAACATCCACATCGCCCGGCAGGGGGCGGACCGCCGCTTCGAGATCATTCGCTCCTTCGAGCAGCAACCGCCTGTCGATACACAGCTCGTCTGCAATTTGATCGAGAACCCCGACGATACGACGCAGTACGTGGTCGAGGTCGAGTAGCAAGGCTGTCGGTGCCGCTTCGCCGAAAGACGGCGGCGGCACCCGACGGTTCTGCACAGCCGCTGCTGACCGCTCGACTGGTTCGGGGGAGAGGTTCGCTTGGATACCCTGCTGGTTTATGCCTATCAGGTTGCCTTCTCGTTTAGCATTTTCATCCTGATCAGCCTGGGTCTGGCCGTCATCTTCGGGATGATGAAGGTGATCAATCTCGCACAAGGCGAGTTCATCATGCTCGGCGCTTATGCCTGCGTCGTCTGCACGGCCTTCGGTCTGCCTCTCTGGCTGGCGGTACCGGCGGCCGGCCTGATCGTCGGCCTGATCGGCATCGCCGTCGAGCGCACGGTGATCCGGTTCCTCTACGGCCGGGTGCTCGATACCTTGCTCGCGACCTGGGGGCTTAGCCTGTTGCTGGTCGGACTCGTGACAACCTTGGCCGGGCCGCAGTCTCAATCGGTACCGGCCGACCTCGGCGGCGTCAGCCTCGGCGGGTTGCAGGTACCGGCTTACGGCCTGGTGATGATTGGCGGTGCCCTGGCGATGCTGGTCGGCACCTACGCCCTCTGGCGCTTTACCAATCTGGGTTTGATCGTGCGCGGCACGATGCAGAATCCCGAGATGGCGCGAGCGCTCGGTACCAATACCTCGATGATCTACATGTTGACCTTCGGTTTCGGCTCGGCCTTAACCGGCTTGGCCGGTGCCCTGCTGGTGCCGTTGTTCGGCGCCTCGCCGACCATGGGGCTTTTCTACATTGCCAAGGCCTTCATTGCGGTGATCTCCGGCGGTCCCTGGCCGTTGCTCGGGACGCTCTCTGCCTCGGGTCTCTACGGTTCGATCGACGGTATCGTTTCCTTCGCCTTCTCCTCGGTGCTCGGCGAGATCGCCGTACTCCTGATCGCCATTTTCATGCTGCGGCTGTTGCCTCAGGGCATCACCGGCCGTCTGCGCAAAGGGCTCTAGGCAATGGGGCGGCTGTTCTCCGACTTTCGCCGACCCGCCGGGGAGCGCCCCGGGCCGGTCTGGTGGAGCTTCGTCGCTGTCGCCACGGCGGTGCTGCTGGGCCTGCCCTTGACGCTCGATTTGGCCCAGTTGCTCGATCTTTCCGTGGTCTTCGTGCTGGCATTGCTGGCGCTGAGCATGAGCTTCTTGTGGGGCTACGTCGGCATTCTCAGCTTCGGCCAGACCGCCTTCTTCGGGCTCGGCGGCTACGTTTACGCGGTCGCGGCGATGAACTGGGGCGACACCACGCTGCCGTTTCTACTGGGTATCGTGATTCCCCTGGCCTTCGCCGCGTTGCTCGGCGTCTTCATGGTCTATGGCAAGATCAGCGATATCTACTTCTCGGTCATGACGCTGGTCATCACGCTGATCCTGAACAAGGCGATGCGGGCGACCTCCGGCGATCAGTACGTCATCGGCGATGTGCGTCTGAACGGTCAGAACGGCATCCCCGGGGTGCCGCCGCTACAGGTGCCCTGGGACTCTTCGGTGACGCTGTTCATCGACCACGTCTATTATCTTTCGGTCGTCCTTGTGGTGCTGGTTTACGTCGGACTGCGCCTGCTGCTGACCACGTCCTTCGGGCGCATCCTGGTCGGCATCCGCGAGAACGAGCGGCGGATCGAGCTGCTGGGCTACGATGCCCGTCGCTACAAGTTTGCAGCCTTCGCTCTGTCCGGCGGAATCGCCGGTCTTTCGGGAACGATGTTTGCGATCTGGGGCAACTTCGTCGCGCCTGAAATGTTCGGTTTGGGTCAGGCGGCGGAGGTGATCATCTGGGTGATCGTGGGCGGCAAGTCGACGCTGATCGGACCGATCGTTGGCACCGGCGTCATCCAGTATCTGACCTCCTGGCTCGGCACCCAGGGCGTCGGCCAGGTCACCTTGGTGCTGGGCGCCATCCTCATCGTCTTCGTCCTGGCCTTCAAGGATGGCTTGGTACCGACCCTGGGGGCTGCGATTGCCAGGGTGTTTGCCGGCCGCCGCGAAAGCGGGGGAGGCGGGCAATGAACGGCGGCCCGAAAGGCATCCTGCAAACTCGCGGCCTGCGCAAGACCTTCGGGGGCGTGCATGCCGTTGACGGCGTGGACTTCCTGCTCACCGAAGGGGAGCTTCGCTGTCTGATCGGCCCCAACGGTGCCGGCAAGAGCACCTTCTTCAAACTGATCACCGGCCAGCTCATCCCCAGCGACGGTCAGATCTTTTTCGATGGCAGCGAGGTCACGGCGCACGCCAGCCACGAGGTCGCGCGCCTGGGCGTCGGAATCAAAAACCAGAAGCCGGACGTGTTCGACGGACTGTCGGCACGCGAGAACTTGTGGTTGGCCGCCCAGTTCGCGCACGACAAGTCTGGTGCGATCGAACAGGTCGAGCAGGTTATCGAGCGCCTGCAGCTGGGCACCTTCGTGCATCGCCTGGTTGGCGAGCTGGCCCACGGTCAGCGCCAGTGGATCGAGATCGGCATGGTCATGGCGCGCGAGCCAAGGCTTATCCTGCTCGACGAGCCTTCCGCCGGCATGGGCCAGGAAGAGCGGCTGCGGACCGCCGAGCTGCTGAAGGAACTGAACCGCACGACCACCATCGTCGTGGTCGAACACGACATGCAGTTCATCAAGCGGATCGCCGATGTGGTCACGGTGTTCCACCGGGGTCGGGTCCTGCGCGAAGCGAAGGTCGATGTGGTCCTGAACGACCCTGAGGTTCGCGACGTCTACCTCGGCCGCACGGAGGTGAACTGATGCTCGAGACGAAGGGTCTGGTTGCCGGCTACGGAGCCATGCCGATCCTGCACGGCCTGTCGCTGCAGGTTGCCGACGGCGAGTATGTCGGCATTCTCGGTCACAACGGCATGGGCAAGACCACACTGCTGCGCACCCTCATCGGCCATATCTCGCCGATGGCCGGCAGTATCGTGTTCGATGGTCGGGACATCACCGCGCTGCCGCCCAATCGCCGGGCGCGCCTGCGTATCGGCTACGTGCCGCAGGGGCGGGAGATCTTCCCGGCGCTGACCGTGCGCGAGAACCTGACGATGGGTGCATTGTCCGGCGCCGAAGGGCGGGCCGATATCGTCGCGGAGGTCCTGGAAGACTTTCCGCGGCTGGTTCCTCTGCTCGACCGCAACGGTGGCGCATTGAGCGGCGGTGAGCAGCAGCTGCTGGCGATCGCGCGCTGTCTCTGCGGTAAGCCGCGGATCATGCTGCTCGATGAACCCACCGAAGGCATCCAGCCCTCCATTATCGACGAGATCGTCGATCTCCTGCTGGCGCTGCGCAAGCGCGAAGCTCTCTCCATTGTGCTGGTCGAGCAGAACCTGGATTTCATTCACGCGCTATCCGACCGGGTGCTGATCATCCATCGCGGCGAAATCACCCAGACCCTTGAACCCGAACATCTGGCCGACCCCGAGGTGGTCAGCGAGTTTGTCGGTATGACGTCCTGAGGAGCAAGAAGCGCATGGTCACGCTCACCGCCATCCTGAAATGCGCGACCGCCGATGCGGAGGTCGTGCAGGCGGCACTCCTGCAGGTGGTCGCGCAGGTCCGCGCCAACGAGCCGGGAACCCTCGGCTACTTCGTCGCGCGCAGCGACGACGATGCCGCCACGGTTTTCACCACTTACGAGCGTTTCGCCGATGAGACGGCGATGAAGACCCATAACGACTCGCCTGCGGTGGCGCGTTTCTTCGATACCGCCGGGTCGCTGCTGACAGAGCCGGCGACAATCGTTGTCGCGCAGGAGATCGCCACGAAGCCGAACGAATGAATCCGCCCAAACATCGCATAGGGAGATGACGTCATGACGGTTACCCGCCCTTCACCGGAGCAGCTGCTCGAGATTGCCGAGGACCTCGGCATGTCCTTGTCCGATGAGGATCTCGCCTTCTTCCATGGGGCCCTGGACGATACCATGGCGTCCTACGATGCGGTCGATCTGCTGCCCGACAACCTGCCCGAGGTCACCTATCCGCGCACCACCGGCTACCATCCGGGGGCAGAAGAGAATTCGCTCAACGCCTGGGCCTGGAAGGCCGAGGTCAAGGGCGCAAGCAGCGGCCCTCTTAAGGGCAAGAAGGTCGCCTTGAAGGACAACGTCTGCCTTGCCGGTGTGCCGATGCGCAACGGTTCCAGCGTGCTTGAAGGCTATGTTCCCAACATCGATGCGACCATCGTCACCCGGCTGCTCGATGCCGGTGCGACGATCGTTGGCAAGGCAGTCTGCGAGTACTTCTGCCTGTCCGGCGGCAGTCATACCTCGCAGCCAGCGCCGGTGCACAACCCGCGCAAGCACGGCTACTCGGCCGGTGGCTCGTCGTCCGGCAGCGGGGCTTTGGTTGCGGCCGGAGAGGTCGACATGGCCATCGGCGGCGACCAGGGTGGGTCGATCCGCATTCCCGCCGCATACTGCGGTATCTATGGCATGAAGCCGACTCATGGTTTGGTGCCCTACACCGGCGTGATGCCGATTGAGAACACAATCGATCACACCGGGCCCATGACCGCGACCGTGGCCGACAATGCGGCGATGCTCGAAGTCTTGGCCGGACCGGACGGGCTCGACCCGCGGCAGTACGACGTCAAGACGGCGAAGTACACGGAGGCCCTGGATAAGGGCATCAAGGGTCTGAAGATCGGCGTGGTGACCGAGGGTTTCGGCCTGAAGCAGTCGGAACGGGACGTCGATGCAAAGGTACGGGCCGCCGCCGACAAGCTGGGCGAGCTCGGCGCGAAGGTGGAAGAAGTCTCCATCGAGATGCACCTGCTCGGCGCCGCGATCTGGACGCCCATCGCCCTGGAGGGTTTGCAATGGCAGATGATGCAGGGCAACGGCATGGGGATGAACTGGAAGGGTCTCTACACGACCTCCTTGCTAGACAGAGTGGCGAATTGGCGAGACCGGGCGGACGAGCTGTCCGATACGCTCAAGATTTCCATGTTGGTCGGCGAATACGCCATCCGTCACCATCGCGGTCACTACTACGCGAAGTGCCAGAATTTGGGACGCAAGCTGAAGGCCGCTTACGATGTGGCTTTGGACCGCTACGATCTGCTGCTGATGCCGACGCTGCCGCTGAAGGCAACGAAGCTGCCTGAACCGGATGCGCCCAAGGCCGAGATTCTGGCGCGCGCTTTCGAGATGCTGCCGAACACGGCGCCTTTCGACGTGACCGGCCATCCTGCCATGGCCGTGCCCTGCGGCCTGTCGGAGGGTTTGCCGGTGAGCATGATGCTGATCGGCAAGAGCTACGACGAGAGTACGATCTACCGGGCGGCGGCAGCTTTCGAGGGCGCCGGCGACTGGACGTCGATGTAGGTCGGCCGGGGCGGTGGTGGATCAGGCCGCTGCCGCCCCGGTCGCTTCGGCGATCGCCGGTGAGTGATCTCGGGCATCCTCTCTGTGCTGAGCGGCCTGAACGGGCTGTCAGTCCGCGGTCCAGCCCCCGTCGACCATCAGCGCTGTCCCGGTCACCAGTGCGGCCGCGTCCGAGGCGAGATAGACCACGCTGCCCATGATGTCGGGCACCTCGCCGACCCGGCGGAGTTTGATCTTCTCCTCGATCCAGCGCACTCGCTCCGGATTGTCGAAGGTCGGCTGCGTCAAGGGGGTGCGGATGAAGGTCGGGCAGAGCGTGTTCACCCGAATGCCGTGATTACCCCACTCGATGGCCATGGCCTTGGTGAAGCCTTCGACGGCAAACTTCGATGCGCAGTAGACCGCGCGGTCGATGCCGCCGACGTGTCCCATCTGGCTCGACACCGTAATCAGGGACCCCGGTTTTCCGGCGGCGATCAGGCCGCGGGCGACGGCCTGCGTAAGGAAGTAGGCGCCCCGCAGGTTGACGCCCATGACCGCATCGAAGTCGGCCGTAGGCGTATCGACGGCTGGCCCATGGCGTGCCAAGCCTGCACTGTTCACCAGTACGTCGAAAGGACCGCGCTGGGCGACGGCGTGGGCGGTCGCCTCCACATCCACGATGTCGAGCGGTAGGGCCTCCGCATCCCACCCGCGATCCCTGAAGGTCGCGACGAGAGTCTCCAGCCGCGACTGCCTTCGCGCGGCCAGCACCACCTTTGCGCCGGCATCCGCCAAGGCCACGGCGCAGCCGAGCCCGATGCCGGAGGAAGCGCCGGTAACCAAAGCGGTCCGACCCTCCAAACGAAAACTGGGAGGGCGCGGCAGCTCCAGTGATGAGCCCTCGGCCCTGTCAGGTTTGAAGGCGTCGGAATTGGTCATGGCATGTGTCTCTTCGAACGCGGAAAAGCTGTGCGATAGGCTGTCCGACCACGGCGCCGCGAACAGCGCGCCGCCATGGTCGGTCTGCGGGTCCTACTCCGCTGCCGCGCCATAGGGTACGTTCTTGCCGCCGTACCGTCGAACGCGCACGTTGGCTTGCTCGGCGTGTGCAACGAAGCCCTCCAGCATGCTTAGACGCGAGCAGTAGGCGCCGATGCGCGCTGCCGCCTCGTCCGTCGTCACCTTTTGATAGCTGTGCGTCTTGAGGTATTTGCCGACCCAGAGACCGCCTGTGTAGCGGCCCGCCTTCTTGGTCGGCAAGGTGTGGTTCGTGCCGATCACCTTGTCGCCGTTGGCCACGTTAGTCCGCGCGCCGAGGAACAGCGCGCCGTAGCAGGTCATATGCTCCAGGAACCAGTCGTCTCGATCCGTCATGACCTGGACGTGCTCGGAGGCGATCTCGTCGCTGACCTGTAGCATCTCCTCGTAGGTGTCGCAGAGGATCACCTCGCCGTAGTCACGCCAGGACACGGATGCGGTGTCGGCCGTCGGCAGGATCTCAAGCAGGCGCTCGATCTCGATCATCGTCTGCTCGGCAAGGCGGCGGGAGTTGGTCACCAGAACCGCCGGCGAGTTGTAGCCATGCTCGGCCTGGCCGAGCAGGTCGGTTGCGCAGATTTCCGCGTCGACCGTTTCGTCGGCGATCACCATGGTCTCGGTCGGTCCGGCGAAGAGGTCGATACCGACCCGGCCGAAGAGCTGCCGCTTCGCCTCCGCGACATAGGCGTTGCCCGGTCCGACCAGCATATGGACCGGATCGATGCTTTCGGTGCCGAGCGCCATGGCGCCGACGGCTTGAATTCCGCCAAGCACGTAGATCTCGTGGGCACCGCCGAGGTGCATCGCGGCGATCACGGCCGGGTTGGGTCCGCCCTTGAAGGGGGGAGTCGCTGCGACGATCCGCGGGACGCCTGCCACGGCTGCCGTCAGGACAGACATGTGGGCCGAAGCCACCATGGGAAACTTACCGGCGGGGACGTAGCAGCCCACCGACTGCACCGGAATGTTCTTGTGACCCAGGATGACGCCGGGAATGGTCTCGATCTCGATGTCCTGCATCGATGCGCGCTGCGCTTCGGCGAAGGTGCGTACCTGTGTCTGGGCGAAGGCGATGTCTTCCATGTCCCGGGCGGAGACGCGGTTGATCAGCGCCTCGATCTCGGAAGCCGACAAGCGGAAGGACGCCGGGCTGTAGCCGTCGAACTTCTTGCTCAGCTCGCGCACCGCCGCGTCGCCCTGTTCCGCGATCTGCTGCAGTGTCTGCTCCACGACGTCGCGCACTTTGGCATCTTCGGCGACGCGATCAGCTTCCTGCTTACCCCGCTTCAAGTACTCGATCATGAGAGCTCCTCATTTGTTGCAAAAGCGATTCCGCCACCGATCCGGCTTTGGCGAGGCCGAGTGAATGACCGCTTGAAAACGGCGGACGGGCCGCCTTGGCGTCTTTCGGGTCGACAGCCTCGGTATTGCGAAAATTTCGGTTGGCCCTTCACGGGCCGGCACCCAGAACTTGGCGGCGCTGCAGCGCACGCGTACCAAGTTCCAGAACGGCATAGATGGCCAGCGCAGCGAGGGTCGCGGACCAGTCCGGCAGCAGGGCCAGGCCGGCCGGCAGCAGCCAGACGACGGCTGAATAGCTGCCTTGGCCGAGCGCCGATCGTCCGGCCAGCAGGCTGGCGACCGACAGGCAGAAGACCACGCCCGTCAGCGCAGCCATGGCGACTTCCTGTAGGCCGCCTTGCGCCAGCATTCCGGGGTAGATCAGGAAGAGCATCGGCAGGACGTAGACCGTAGCGGCGAGGCGAACCGCTTCTCCGGCAACCTTTGCCCAAGGCGATTGCGCGATGGCCGCCGCCACGAACACGCCGACGCAGACCGGCGGTGTGATCACCGACAGGGTCGCGTAGTAGAGAACGAAGAAGTGGACCACCAGTGGGTCGAGACCTTGCTGGATCAGCGCCGGTGCAAAAACGGCCGCGACCAGGACGTAGGCGGCTGAGGTCGGCAAGCCCATGCCGGCGATCAGGCAGACCACCGCCATGATCACGGCGACGACGAAGGTCTGACCGCCGGCACCCTGCAGGATCATGCTGGTGGCTGCGACCCCGAAACCGGTCAGGTTCAAAACACCGACAAAAACCTGCGCGGCGACCAGCAGCACGCCGACCGTGACTACGCCGCGACCGCCGTCGACCAGCGAGCGCCAGAGGATTCCGGCTGCGCCGCGCCAACCGGCGCCGCCGAAAAGCTGAAGCGCAAGACTGGTCCCCATCATGCCAATCATGCCGTAGCACGCGGTGAGTGCAATGGAGCGGCCCTGGGCGATTCCAAGTCCCAGGCCCACAACAGCGCCCAGGATTGGCGCCATGCGGCGCCAGTTCAGCGCCGTGCGCCAGTCCGGCAAGTCTTCGGTATCGACGCGTCCCAGACCCTTGCGCTTGGCCACGTAGTGCACGGTCGTCAGAACGCTGAGATAGAAGAGAAATGCGGGCAGAACTGCGGCCAGGGCGATCTGCCAGTAGTTGATGTTGACCAGTTCCGCCATCACGAAGGCGGCCGTTCCCATGATCGGTGGCGCCAACTGGCCGCCGGTCGAGGCCACGGCTTCGACGGCGCCCGCGAAGCTCTTCGGATAGCGCAACCGCTTCATCAGCGGGATGGTGAAGTTACCCGTGGTCGCGACGTTGGCGACCGTCGAACCGTTGATCGAACCGAACAGGCCGGACGCGATGGTGGCGATCTTGGCGGCACCGCCGGTCGCCTTGCCGCCGGCACGTGCCGAGAGATCGAAGAATGTCTGCCCGGCGCCGGTGTGCAGCAGCATCGCCCCGAACAGCACGAAGGCCGCCAGAGTGGTCGAGGCAACGTTGACCAACAGTCCCCACAGCCCGCGGTCGGACAGGTAGACCACCTCGGTCAGGTAGGCCAGATCGAATCCTCGATGGCCGAAATCGCCGGGAATCAGGTGTCCGAGCAGCGCATAGGCGAGCGATAGCAGCACGATCGCCGGAAACAGCAGACTGCCGGTGACCCTGCGCGATAGCTCCAGAACGACGGCAATGGCGCCTGCGGCCAGCGCGATTTCGTGCGGCTGAGCCCAAGGCAGCTCCGTCATGATGCGATCGAAGTTGGCGATGATGTAGACGCAGGCGGCAACCAGGCTGCTCGCCAGCAAGACATCGAGCGCCAGTCCCCAGGCGCGCCAGGGCTTCCCGGCACCGAGCGGAAACATCACAAAACCCAGAACACCGATCACGGTGACGAAGATCGCGCGCTGGATCAGGGACTCGAAGGCCCCGAAGAAGGAGGTGTAGAGGATGAAGAGGCCCAGAGCGCCGGCCAACGCCAGGGCCAGCTTGTCTCGAACCGTTCGAGGCTCTGCAGTGCTGTCGCTCATGTCCGGCTACGACCTCCGCTGGGCGCCTCGGTCATGCAAGCCGATGGCGGCAGGAGACGGTGAGGCGGCGGTCCAAAACCGCCGCCTCTTTGGTCGGCAATAAACCGTTACCCGCCTATCGCAAGCGATCGGGCACGCTGTAGCCGGCTTCCTCGTAGTAGCGGATGGCTCCGGCGTGGAGCGGCGTCGTGGCATAGTCGAGCGTGAGTTGGATCAGGTCGTTGTCCCCGATTGCCGGGAAGCCTGCACGCTGCGCATCCACGTTCTCCATCACGGCCTTGACGATGTCGTAGGCCATCTCTTCGTCCATGTCGGGCCGGGCCGAGACGGCGATCATGAACCCCCAGGTCTGATAGGGGCCCGTGTTCTCCATGTCGCCGCCGGGCATGTCGACCAGAGACAGCTCAGGCAGATTCTCGGCGATCTTGGCGCGTTGCTCGTCGTCGATGCCCAGGACCTGCACGGGTGTGAAGGTGGCGATATCCGTGGTCAGGGCATCGAACTTGGTCCCGACCGCGGACTTGATGAAGCCGATTGCACGTCCGTCCTTGATCGCGTCCGCCAACTCGCCGTTGGTGCCACGCACCCAGTCCGGCTCGAAGCCGAGCAGTTGCATCACCTGCAGCGAGGTGTCCTCGGTGGAGGAGCCACGCTGGCCAGGACCGAACTTCTGTCCCGCAAGGTCTGAGATGCTGGTCACGCCCGAATCTTGACGCACGATGACGTTCTGCGGCGCCAGGGAGTAGGCCCAGAGCAGCTTCGACTCCACCGCCTCGCCATCGAAAGACTTAACGCCGTAATAGGCATGGTAGAGGGTCGAGGTCGTCACCAGGCCGATGTCCAGCTGGCCGCGCGACATCCGCTTCAGATTGTCGACCGTGGCGCCGGTTTCGACCACCGAGGCTTGATAGCCGTCTTGTTCGGAAACGATGTTTGCCAGGGCTGCGAAGTAGGCGTAGTGCGCCGACTGAGCATTGGTTGCGCCGAAGGCCAAACGGGTGTCGGCCTCCGCGCTGGTTCCCAAGGCCGGTACGGCAAGCACGGCGACGGCTGCCAAGCGCAAGCAGGATTTCAACATTTGCACATAACCTCCCAGTGTCTGGTTTCTTAGTTGGCAAAACGATGCTGACTCTTGCATATCGCCGGCGAACTGCAATTGCAAACGATTTCAAAAAATCTTGGAAAAGTGCGACCTGATCGACCCGAAGCGGCCTGGAGTGGTTGCCTGTCAGATGCCTTGTTGGCCGGTGGCTCGGTTTTTCATCTGAAGAAAATAATATAAATCAGTCTGTTAGAGTTTTCTCTCTGCTCCAGAGAGTACCCCTCGATTTGAAGGAGCTTCTCTCGGATATAGCATTGGTTTGCATGTTTTCTTATCAAGGAGCAGGGTGAAGCCTGATTAGTCGTCCGCTAGGGTCAGCGCTTGCCGACAGGATGGTGGCTCGGGTCTAGACTTCCCATGCAACCGTGAATTCGGAGTTGGAATGCCCAAGGAGTCGAAGCGCCGAGGTCTCCTCAAGGCGAGTCGAAGCCGCACGACGGCTGCCGACGTGGCCCGCGCCGCCGGCGTTTCGGTGAGCGCCGTATCACGTGCCTTTACGCCTGGCACGAGCATCGCCCAGGGTACCAAAGCCCGGGTACTGCGGGCGGCCAAGGCCCTGGGCTATCAGCCGAACCCCTTGGCGCGCGGTTTGATCACCCGACGCTCCGGCATGGTGGCGATCTTGATGGCCGAGGTCAGCAACCCCTTCTATCCGACCGTGCTGGAGACCTTTGCTCGGGCTCTGTCGGAACAGGGCAAGCACGTCATGCTCTTCACTCCTGGTGAGAACGAGGCTCTGGAAGACTTGCTGCCGCGGGCCTTCGGCTATGGGGTGGAAGGTGTTGTCATCACCTCGGCCAAACTGACGTCGGCGATGATGGCCGTCTGCGAGACTGCACCGGTTCCCGTCGTGTTGTTCAACCGCACCGTGGAAGGCGCCGGCATCAGTGCCGTCTGCTGCGACAACGAAGCGGGAGGCCGCTCGATCGCCCGTTTCCTGGCACAAGGCGGCCGCCGCCGTGCCGCCTTTGTCGCAGGTTTGGAAGGAGCCTCGACCAGTCTCTATCGCGAGCGCGGCTTTGCGGCTGGTCTGGCCGAGGCTGGACTGCCTGCGCCGCTTCGTACCGAGGGCGACTTCACCTTTGACGGAGGCTTGCGCGCGGCAACGGAGCTGTTGGCTTTGAAGACGCCGCCCGATGCCGTTTTTGCGGCAAACGACATCATGGCGCTTGGCGTCCTCGATGGCCTTCGACGGATCGGCGGTCTGCGCGTTCCCGAGGATGTCTGGGTCGTCGGCTTCGACGACATTGCCGCCTCGGCTTGGCCGAGCTTCGATCTGACGACCTTCCGTCAACCGATCAATCGCATGATCGCGGAGACCCTTCGCATTCTCGATCTTGCCGAGTCTGGCGCGCCGAACGCGCCGAGCACGGTGCTGCTGCCCGGCCGCCTTATCGAGCGGGGGTCGACGAAGCGCGCCACGGCAGCTGTTCAGGATCCGCCCTAGTCGGTCAGCGACTTGATGCCCTGGGACGCCTCCTTCGCGCCCTTCAGCATCCAGGCATGCTCCGATGCGACGAAGAACATCGAAAACCCGAAGTGGCGCCACTGCTGGGCCTTGTCGATATCCGGTACGAAGGTTGCGAAGGCCTTGCCCGCGGCTTTCGTCGCGGCTGCGACACCTTCGATCTGAGCGATCAGTTCCGGCGAGGACTGATCCGTCTTGCCCAATGCGACAGAGAGATCCGCCGGCCCGACGAACAGGCCGTCGATGCCGTCGGTTGCGGCGATCTCCGCGCTTGCATCAACCCCCTCGGGCTCCTCGATCTGAGCAAGAACGACGGTCTCGTCTCGACTGCGCGCCAGCACTTCGCTCATTGGCCGGGTCGCGTATCCTGCCCAACGGGTCGACCCCGCGAAGCCGCGGCCGCCGTGGCCGAAGTGGGCGGCTTTGGCAATGGCCGCAGCCTTCTGCGCGCTGTCGACATGCGGCACCACCACGCCGGTCGCCCCGGCATCGAGCGCCTGCAGAAGGGCGGCGGGCGTAGCGTCAGGGACGCGGACAAGGCATGGCAAGTCAAGCGCCCGGGCGATTGCCAGGCAGGCGTCGATCCGCCCGCGATCGAAAGGCGCATGCTCCGCATCCAGACAAAGAAAATCGAGACCGGAGAGGGCAAGCACCTCGATCATCTCGATGGCGGGTGTCTTCACGAAGGTTCCGGCCAACAGGTCCCCCGCGGCCATACGGGCCTTAAGCTGTGCCACTCTGTCTCCTCTCGACGCTGCTGTGTCTGTTACCGCTGTGCCGGCGGTGATTGGTTTTACGCACCATCCGCACGAGGCTGAAAAGCGACCATCTCCGCCGAAAGCGCTCCGGACAAGAAGTCGACCGCGTTCTGTGCCGCGCGCTCGGACATGCGTCGCGCCGCTGCGTCCGTCATCGCCGCTGAGTGCGGGGTGAATATGACGTCCGGACGGCTAAGCAGCGGATCCCCGGGCAAAGGCGGTTCGGTAGCCAGGACGTCGGTCGCATAAATGGCCGGTCGTCGCTTGTCCAGGCTTTCGAGCAGCGCGCCTTCGTTCACGATGCCGCCGCGTGCGGTGTTTACGAGAATTGAGCCTTCGCGCATATGTCGAAGTCGTGCCGTATCCAGCAGATTGGCGCTCTCCTCGGTGTTTGGCAGATGCAGGCTGACGATATCTGCCTCTGCCAGTCCCTCTTCCAAGGTGGCAACAGACGTTTGGCTGGGGGCAAGAGTCTGGTTGGCGCCGAGAAAGGGATCGTAGACGAGGCAGTGCGCGCCGAAAGCCTCGATCCGCGCCGCAAAGGTACGGCCGATGCGTCCAAAGCCGACAACGAGGACTCTTGAGCCCTGGAGTTCCCGTGCACCCAGATGATCGCGCAGACTCCAGTTCGCTTCCCGTACCGCCCGGTCCGCATCCGGCAGACGCTTGAGCGCAGCGAGCGTCAGTGCCATGGCATGCTCGGCGACGGAGACGTAGTTGCTGTCGGCTGCTACCGCCACCGTGACCTTCATCTTCTGCATCAGGGCGAAATCGAGATTGTCGCAGCCGACGCCGTGGCGGGAGACTAGCCTCAGCCGCGATGCTTGCTGAAAAAGGGAGTCCGGAAGCCTTCGGCCGCGCAGGATCAGTGCCTCCGCATCAGCCATGTGATGGGCGATGTCCGGCTCCGCCGGCTCGGGGAGATGCACGTACTCGACGCCCGGAGCCTGATGCAGGATCGCGAGGCCGGCGTCATGAACGGGATCCAGGACCAGCACCTTCGCCATCTTCATGTCTCCTCGGCAGTCGGTTGCTCGCAGAGTGTTAGACTGTCTTCTTGCCAATCGAGATCGAGTTCGCTGGCGACCTCCAGAATGGCTGTCAGAACCGGCTTGGGAACCGGGAGGCCGTGACGGAGACGGCGCGCTCGCGTGTGTCTCTCCTTGTCACCGGGAATCAGAACTTGATCCGTTCCTCGAGCTGGCGTTCTGCTCCGGACGAAGTCGATGTAGCGAGCGACTCCGCTATCGAACTGGCCGAGATCGTCGAAGCGAGCTGGATCCAGAAAGATGGCCAGCATGCCGTTCCCGAACTCGGGATCGCTTGGACCGTTCGTACCGTTCCCGGTCAAGGCGCCACCCAACAGTTCGCACGCCAGCATAAGGCCGGAACCCTTGTGGTCCCCGAACGGGCTGAGTGCTCCTGCGCCCGCGAGCGGGTTCGGTATGCCTTCATCAAGGCTCTTGCCATAGAGCGCTTTAGGGTCGGCCGTCGGCACGCCTTCCGCACCCATCAGGGCGTCGTCGGGCAAAGCCGCTCCGCCGCGCGCGGCCACCAAAGCTTTGCCTTCCGCCACCTTGGAGGTGGCGAAGTCCAGAATGAAATCGTCGCCGTCATTGTTGGGCACGCCGATCGTCACCGGCGCGGTCGAAGCGGCGCGTTGCGCGGTTCCAAAGGGTGCGACCAGGCGAGAACCGCCGACATTGACGAAGAACAGGCTGATGTAGCCGGCTTCGGCCGCCTGTTCGGCATAGGCGCCGACGCGGCCGATATGACCGGCACGACGCAAGACGACGATACCGATGCCTTGCTCGCGCGCGAGGGCGATGCCTGCTGTCGTGGCTTCACGCGCAAGCCATTGTCCCATGCCTGAGCCACCGTCGAACTGGCGCGCGGCACCGAAGCTCGTGACGGTATTGAGAGACTGTCTCGCCTTGATTCGGCCTGTGGCGAGCCAGCTATGGTAGCGCGGCAGGCGGATCACGCCGTGACTGTCATGTCCTCGAAGGCTCGCTTCGACCAGATGCTCGGCAACGCAGCCTGCCTCGTCGCCACTGCAGCCGTCGGCGCGGAGTATCTCGTCGATCAGCGCCGTTAGGCGGCTGGAGTCCACCAGGATGTCTTTGGTCACTTGGGTCTCTGTCAAATCCTAGACTTTCTGCAATACCATCGAGCCGTCCGACGCCTTGGGTGAAAGGCCGGGCGAGGGCAAAAGCCCCCGCCCGAAGCCTGCTCAGTTGGCTGCCACCTCCTCGAAGAAGCGCGCGGAGCCGGGGTGCTGGGGAATCCCGACATCCTGCGACAGCATGTCCGGAGTGGTCGTCCGCAGGGCCGCGACGGCGATCCCCAAGTCATCCAGCCGCTCGTGAATGGCGCGGGTGACGCTGTAGATCGTCTCCTCGTCGACATCGCAGCCGGCGACGACATGGGTTCCGAAACTGACCGACTGCACCGGCCCATCCATGTTGGCGTAGGCGTCGGCCGGGATCGTGATCTGCGAGAAACCCGCGTTCACCTCCAGCATCTGCTCGAACATGGCGTCGGTAATCGGCAGCAGCTTCAGATCGCGCGAGGCGCCGACATCCATGATGACGCCGGCGGGGATACCGGTCGCCTGGAAGAAGCCGTCGACCTGCCCGTCCTTCATCATGTTCACTTGGTCCGACATCGACGCGAAGTTGACTTGGTCGAGATCGTCGTAATCCAGTCCAACCGTGGAGAGCGTCAGGCGCGCCAGCTGCTCGGCGGTGTTTCCGCGCGGCGTTACGGCCAGGCGACGACCGGCCAGCTCCTCGAAGGAGGTGATCTCCGGATTGACCACCGCCGCCTGGATCACCTGCGGATAGAGATAGGCGACGTTGCAGATGCCGTTCATCGGTTCCGTGAAGGGCTCGCGGCCCTGCATGGCGTCGACAGCTGAGATGTTGTTGGACATGCCGAGCTGCGCGATCCCTTGCGAGACCGCCTGGAGGTTTGCCAGGCCGCCACCCGGACGGACCTGAATCGAGATATCGTCGAAGATGTCTTCCACGGCAGCTTTGATCGCGCCGCCGGTCGGGTACCAGGATCCACCGGGCGAACCGGTCACGAAAACCAGGTTTTCGTCTGCGATCGCCGGTCCGGCAGCCAGTACGGCAACCAGGCTGACGGTCAGTTTGAGTCTCTTGAGCATGGATGTCCTCCCATATTTGCGATTGCTGTTGTTACGGTCGTTCGAGAGTCGTCGAGGCCTCCATGGCGGCCGGATTGCGGCGCTGCAGGGCGAAGGCCAGAAGTGCCAGAGCGAGCCCAATCATGTCGGTAACGAGCCCCTGGTAGATCAGGAGAAAGGCGGCGGCGATCAGCAGGCATCGTTCGGGCATCTTCAGATGGCGTGTGAGATAGCCGTGCAGGCCGGATGAAAGGAATGTCACCCCGGCGATGGCCGAGACGGAGGCGAAGAGAATCTCCTCGAAGGTGCCTTGCATGATCAGTGCCGGGGAGTAGACGAACATGAAGGGTACGATGTAGCCGGTCAGCCCGAGCTTCGCGGCTGCGATGCTGGATTCCCACAGCTTGGCGCCGGAGATCGCGTTGGCCGCAAAGAGGCCGATCGCGACCGGCGGTGTGATCGTGGACATGATCGCGTAGTAGAGCGCGAAGAGATGGGCCGCTTCCAGCGGTGTCCCAAGGCGCACGAGCGCGGGAATGAGAAGGGCGGTTTGCAGGATGTAGGCGGGTGTCGTCGGCAGGCCCATGCCGATGACGATCCCGGCGACGGCCGTCAGGATCAGGGCGACCAGCATGGAGTCCTGGGAGATGCCGCGGATGAAGCTGGAGAACTCCAGGCCCAGACCGGAATGGATGATGACGCCCACCACGATGCCGGCGCAGGCACAGGCCATGGCGACCTGGACCGCGTTGCGCACGCCGTTTTCGAGGCCCTCCAGCAGTAGGGAGAAGCTGAACTCGGCGCGTGTCCGCTTGCGCAGCAATGTGGTCGGGAGGATCGAGAGAATCCCGTAGAAGGCCGCGTAGGCCGGCGAGTAACCGGCGAACAGCGTTCCCATGATGACGACTAAGGGAATGATCTGATGCCCGCGCTCGCGCAGGACGGCCCAAACCTGTGGGATTTGAGTCTCGGGCAGTCCCGACAGCCCCTGACGCTTGGCCTCGAAGTGGATCGCCACGAAGACAGATACGAAAAACAGCGTCGCCGGGATAAGGGCGATCAGCATCACGTTCAGATAGCTGACGCCCATCATCTCCGCCATCACGAAGGCGGCCGCCCCCATCACGGGCGGCATGATCTGCCCTCCGGTCGAGGCTACGGCCTCGACGCTGCCGGCGAAGGCGCGGCGGTAGCCCAGCCGTTTCATCAGTGGGATCGTGTAGCTGCCGGTGGTCATGATGTTGGCCACCGCGCTGCCCGAGATCGAGCCAAAGAAGGCAGAGGAAAGGCTGGCCACCTTTGCCGGGCCGCCGGTCGTTCGTCCTGCAATTGCGGTTGAGAACTCGATGAAGAAGCGCCCGGTCCCCAGCCGCTCGGCCAAGGCCCCGAACAGGACGAAGAGAAAGAGGAACGTTGCTGATACGTTGAGCGGAATGCCGAAGATGCCTTCGGTCGTCAGGTAGTTGACGTCGACGATATAGCCCGCCGTAAGCTGGCCGGTGACAAGGGCATAGCCGACGAATGCAAGGGCAGTCAGGGGCAGGGCAGGGCCGAGCGTGCGGCGACAGCCCTCCAGCACCAGGAAAATCAGTCCCCATCCGAGCCAGAACTGTGCCGGCTCCGGCGGCGTGACAAACTGGAAGCGCATGTAGAGCGCTTCCTGATTGACGATGAGGTAGCCAACCGTCGCGAGAGATCCGGCGATGAAACAGACGTCGAGAGCATCGGCAAGTCTGCTTTGGCGTCTGCGCTGCGGAAACAGCGCGAAAACCAGCACCAGAGCCAACGCAAGATGTGTGCCGCGGAACGTGAAAGGCTGCGGTGCGCCGAAGAGCACCACGTAGAAATGGAAGGCGATCATGCCTGCCATCAGCGCGAGCGTGACACCGCGCAACCAGGGTGCCAGCGCGGTCACGGTGTGGGCCCGACGTAGCTGTCGATACAGCTGGCTAGGTGGCTTTTTTCGCCAACGTCTCTACAGCAATGGAGGTTGGGCCCGGCACGGGAGACGGCCCCGGAATGCAGATTTGACGCAGTCCGAGAAACACCCCGAGAAACACCAGTGTAACCCTGCCCCCAACACACCCGACGTTCCTCCTTTTGTTACCTTAGGATTCTTTGCGACAACAAAATTGTCAACAATTTCATTGATAATGCATCGGCTCTTCGCGTGTCTCAGCGACAGATACGACGGCAGGTTGCAGTTGGACGTGCGAAGCGCACTGAGCCGAAGGCCAGAGGTTAAGGAGGATGTGGGGGCAAAGACCGCCTAGCTGGCGTCCTGTACCAGTCCGTGGCGCTGCTGGTACATGGCGTCATAGCGGTCGACCTGATTCAGGTTGAAGTGACCGACGACGCGGGAGATCAAGAGCTGCCGGTCTTGGCCTTCCATGGCTGCGATAAGGTCGTAATGCTGTGCCTCGGTCTGCGCCATGATCTGGTCGTCGAAGTACTTCATGGCGGCGATCAGGTGCGTTCTGGCGGCATAGGATTCGATCGCGGCTGTCAGGGTTTCGTTCTCGCAGGCCGAGTAAAGCGTGCGGTGAAAAGCATTGTTCAAATTCAGAACGGATCGGAAGTTCTTCACCTTCAAGGCCGCAGAATAGGCGGTTTGGATATCGCGCATCGCCTGCGTCACGCGCTTCGGCGCGGGCAGCGGGATGGAGGCTGCGGCGTGGGATTCGATCAGGACCCGGATTTCGTAGAGCTCGCGGATCTCGCGCGGGCTCGGCTCGTGGACGAGAACGCCTCGATTGGGAACGCGCTCCACGAACATCATCTCTTCCAACTGCGCGAAGGCTTCACGCAGAACATGTCGTTTGACGTCGTAGCGCTGGACGAGCGGTTCCTCCACCAGGCGCGAGCCCAGCGGATAGACTCCCAGAACGATATCCTCGTAAAGGGCTTGGACTACGCGCGACGCCGCTTCGGACACCTCGATCTCACTTCGTCGTTGCTTGAAACGTAAGGATAGAAAATTGCGCGATCCGGCTAAAGGGCTTTCGACTAGCTTGCGAATGAGCCATGGAAACCGCCGGCCCGGTCAAGCGTGGCCCGGAGAGGACGACACTGACTCCGTTCATGGAGCGGTTACCGGGGTACCGACTTGAGAGCAAACAGACTCGCCAGTGTCCGTATCACGCTCTAGTTCGCGTAACGGGTGGCTTCGCGCGGAGTGAGAGGTCGCTTGCGTCGAATATCTCTGTTCGCGCCGACTGCGCCTGAACCTCTTCCGTCGACTCAGTCCCCCGTGTGCGAGTTATCGCGAAATGGTAATCCGCATTGCGGAACAGTGTTGCCTGTGATTTGCTGTGGTGTGAAAGGTAGCTCTGAGGTCTCTATGCCCCTGCCCGAAAGCTTCAATGGCGTGCTGCGTCTGCCGGCGATCGCCGCACCGCTGTTTATCGTTTCGACGCCCGAGTTCGTGATCGCGCAATGCTATGCCGGCGTTGCCGGCTCGTTTCCCGCCCTCAATGCCCGGCCGGTCGAGTTGCTGGACGAATGGTTGACGCAGATCGACGACGCGCTAACGGCCGAACGCCGGCGGCGCGGACCCGATGTGCCAGGGCCGGCACCCTATGGCGTTAACCTGATCGTCCACCGTTCCAATAAACGATTGGATCAGGATCTGGCAGCGGTGGTGAGGCACAAAGTGCCTTTCGTCGTCACGTCCGTCGGGGCGCCGGATGGGGTGGTGGAAGCCGTGCACGACTACGGCGGGTTGGTCTTTCACGATGTGGTCAATCTGCGCCACGCCAAGCGAGCGATCCGCAGCGGCGTCGATGGTTTGATCCTGGTGACGGCAGGTGCCGGCGGTCATGCCGGCACGATCAATCCCTTCGCGCTGCTGCCGGAGGTGCGCGCGGAATTCGACGGCACCATCGTTCTTGCTGGCGCTATCACAAGCGGCGCGGCCGTGCGTGCGGCCCGGGTGCTCGGCGCGGATCTCGCCTATCTCGGAACCCGTTTCATTGCGACGGCCGAGGCCAATGCCAAGCCGGAATACAAACAGATGATCGTCGAGTCCGCCGCTGCCGACATCGTTTACACGCCAGCCTTCACCGGTGTGCACGGCAACTACCTGCGGCGCTCCATCGAGGCCAATGGCCTCGATCCCGAGAACCTGACGCCGCTGGACCAGGTCTCCATCGGCGCCAGCGACACCCGCCCGAAACGCTGGAAGGACATCTGGGGGGCCGGCCAAGGCGTCGGCTCGATTGCCGATGTTCCCACGGTGGCCGAACTGGTGGATCGCTTGATCCTGGAGTATGCCGAAGCCGGCGTGGCAATCGCAGCCGACCCCTTCAACGTGGCGACCTTGCCAGCCGCCGACTCCCGTCGGGTTAGCGCCCGCTGAAGCGAGGCTTGCGTTTCTCTAGAAACGCGCTGCGCCCCTCGACGAAGTCCTCGCTGCCGAACAGAACGGCCTGAGCTTCCGCCTCGCTGTCGAGCAGGGCGTCTAGGGTCTGAGGCGCGCGTGCCAACAGGGCCTTGACGCTGGCGATTGCCAGTGGCGCACCCTTTGCCAGCCGCTCGGCGATCGCCAAGGCTTCGTTCAGCGCGTCGCCGGGGCCGGCAACCCGGTCGGCAAGCCCGCAGGCTGCGGCCGCCGTGCCGTCGAAGGTTTCGCCAAGCAACAGCAGGCGCCTCGCCGCGCTGGTTCCTACCCGCGCCGGAACGCTCCAGAGAGCCCCAAGATCGGGCATCAATCCGACCCTGTCGAAGGCCGCGGTGAAGCGGGCGTTCTCGGCTGTGACCACAAGGTCGCAAACGGCAGCCAAGGCCAGGCCGGCGCCCGCAGCGTCGCCTTCGACGGCGGCGATGACCGGTTTGTTGCCACGGACGATCAGCCTAACGAGACGGTGCGCGCGACGCAGCCGGTCGCGGGCTGCGGGCGGCGTGACCCCCTCCATCGACCGCAGATCGCCGCCTGCGCAAAAGGTCTGGTCGGCCCCGGTGATCACGATGGCGCGGACTGCGGGGTCCTCCATCGCCGCTGCCAACTGGTCGTGCAGTAACTCGCGCAGCGGCAGCGACAGGGCGTTGCGCCGTTGCGGTTCGTTGAGGGTCAGCAGGCAGATCGCGCCGCGCCGCTCGCTGAGCAGCGATTGGGCGGGGGCGCTGGGGGTGGCAGCGGTGTCCGGCATGACCTCTCCTGTTTTCTGACCCTGTTCTCTAGCTCAGTTTACCGGCGACGCGACACGGGGCGATGCTATGTCGATCAGCGGCCCAGTGCCTGCTCGGCATTGCGGATCATGCCGCGGGCGATCACGATTTGCTGGATCTGCGTGGTGCCCTCGTAGATGCGAAACAGTCGGGCGTCGCGATACAGCCGCTCGACCGCGTAGTCGGCCATGTAGCCGGCACCGCCATGGATCTGCACCGCGCGGTCGGCGACGCGGCCGACCATCTCGCTGGCGTAGAGCTTGCAGCAGGAGGCCAGAAGCGGCACGCGTTCGCCGGCATCGAAACGCCGCGCGGCGTCCAGAGTCATGCAGCGCGCGGCGTAGAGCTCGGCTTTCGAGTCCGCGAGCATCGCCTGGATCAATTGGAACTGGGCGATGGCTTCGCCGAACTGCTGGCGTTCCATGGCATAGGAGAGAGCTTCGTCGAGCAGACGCTGCGCCGCTCCGACACAAACCGCCGAGAGGTGGATGCGGCCACGGTCCAGCACCTTCATCGCGGTCTTGAAGCCCTGACCGCGCTTGGCCGGACCGCCGATAATCGCACTGGCCGGCACGCGTACCCCATCGAAGATCACGTCGGCGGTGTGGGCGCCGCGCTGTCCCATCTTCTTGTCCCACGCACCGACTGTGATACCCGGTGTGTCCGCCTCGATCAGAAAGGCGGAGATACCGCTGGCGCCGGGCACCTCGGGCTCGCTGCGTGCCATCACGGTGAAGAGGCCGGCCTCGGGCGCGTTGGTGATGTAGCGCTTGGTGCCGGAGATCACGAAGTCGTCTCCGTCTTGCTGCGCCCGCGTGGAGAGAGAGGCCGCGTCAGATCCGGAGTCCGGCTCGGTCAGGCAGAAGGAAGCGATAAGCTCACCGCTGGCGATGCGCGGTAGGTAGTGCTGGCGTTGCTTTTCGGTGCCGTCGATCACGATACCCTGGGAGCCGATCCCGTTGTTGGTGCCGAGCATCGAGCGGAAGGCGACCGAGGCGCGGCAGAGCTCGAACAGAATCTCCGACTCCGCCTCCAGAGGCAGGCCAAGGCCACCGTAGGCCGCCGGAACCGAGATGCCGAAGAGCCCCAGTTCGCGCAGCAGGTTGCCGATCTCCTCCGGAATGCGGTCGCTGGCGGCGACCTCCTCCTCGGCTGGAATCAAGCGCTCGTCGACGACCCGGCGTATCGTATCGGTCAGCTCGCGCGTCAGTTCCTCGTCGACTCGACCTTCCTGCAATTGCATCCGCTTGGCACTCCTTCATTCCGCTCGCGGCGCAGCTTACGAGCTTGATGGGCAGCATTCAACTTTGCAAAATAGTGTTCTGCATCGCAGAATAGGCCATGTTTCGACTGGCGAAACACGGTGCGAAAATGACAAGCTGCCGTCTTGTTCGCGTTCGCCCTTGACGTCTCGGATGGAGTGGCTCCGATGAGCGGGTGGGCGCGTCGTCGTAACGCTTGGAGTAGTTGGCCATGAGTACCCGTCGCAACTGGCAGTCGGATCAGGCGTTCGAGCGCGGAGCCGAGGACGACGACGGGCCCAAGGATCGGCAGTTCATCACGGCGCTGGCACGTGGATTCGAAGTGCTGCGCGCTTTCGACGCCGGCGATCCGCTGCTGGGCAACCAGGAGATCGCGGCGCGCACCGGCTTGCCGAAGCCCACGGTCTCGCGCATCACCTACACGCTGACACGGCTGGGGTATCTCAAGTACGTCCCGAAGTTGGAGCGCTATCGTCTCGGCTCCGGCGTGCTGGCGATCAACCAGGCTTATCTGACGAGCCTGGTGATCCGCGACATCGCACGGCCGCATATGCTGGAACTCGCCACGGCCTCGCGCGGTACGGTGGCTCTGGGCGACCGCGACCGGCTCAGCATGGTCTATATCGAACTGCAGCGTGCCGTCAGCCAAGTGATCCTGCATCAGGACATTGGCAGCCGCCTGCCGTTGGCTCGTAGCGCAATGGGCTGGGCCTGGCTGGCGCAGGCCCCGGACGCGGTTCGCCGTCCGGTGCTGGATGCGATCAAGCGCGACGAAGGCAAGGATTGGTCGACGGTCAAGAAACAGATCGCCCAGGCCGAGAAGGAAATGGCCGAGACCGGGTTCTGCCTGGGTATCGGCAGTTGGATGCCGGATATCAATGGCGCCGGCACGGCCTTTCTCGCCCCCGATGGGCAGACGGTCTTCGCCTTTAACCTTGGCGGCCCGTCCTTTGTATTGACCGAGGCACGGCTGCGCGAAGAGCTTGCCCCTCGCCTCGTCGGCATGCGCCGCGCGATCGAGGCTGACTATCTGCGCCAGGGGCTGCGCTGATCGTTCTTGCCGTCGTTTCAAGACAGTTGGTGTTTGGGAGAGGCTTGAAAGGCCCCGTCGCTTTCGTGCACCCTAGTTTTGCATAGTAAAATGAGGTTTCGCATGAAGCGCGTCGCGGTCATCGGCGTCGGGCAGACGGTCTATGGTCTGGAACCCGAACGCAGTCTGAAGTCCCTGTTCGCCGAGGCTGCTGAGGCGGCCTTCGCTGATGTCGAGAAAGGATTGGACCCGCGCGAGGTCGATGAGGCCTTTATCGGCAGTCTCTCCACTGGTGGCTCTCAGCTCGGCAACTTCGCGCCTTTGATGCTGGAAAGCGCAGGAATGGTGGGTGTGCCTGGACGGCATGTGGAGAATGCCTGCGCCTCCTCCGGCTTTGCCTTGCGCGACGCCATGCGGGCCGTGGCCTCGGGAGCGGCGCGGATCGCCGTTGCCGGCGGAATCGAGAAGATGTCGGATCTGCCCCGTGAGCGGAACCGTGCCTGGCTCGGTGTGTCCGGCGACGTCGAGTGGGAGCGTCTGGCCGGAACGAATTTTCCCGGCATCTACGCGATGATGGCGCGTCGCCACATGCACGAGTTCGGCACGACCAAAGCCCAGATCACCGGCGTTGCCGTCAAGAACCGCAACAACGCGGTGGCCAATACCAAGGCGCAGATGCGCAAGCCGATCACGCTCGACAAGGCGCTGGCTGCCCCGAACCTGGCGGCACCTTTCTGCCTGGCAGATGCCTGCGGCATCACCGACGGCGCCTCCCTGGCGATCCTCTGCGACTGGGAGATCGCGCGCGACTTCACCGACAACCCGGTCGAACTGGTCGGCAGCGGCGGCGGCGGCGACTACGTGGCGATCCACGACCGCCCCAGCGTGACCCGCTTGCCGGCCACCCGCCGCGCCGCGCAGCAAGCCTATGAGCAGGCCGGCATCGGTCCGGAGGCGATCGATCTGGCGGAGGTGCATGACTGCTTCACCATTGCCGAGATCTTGGCTTACGCCGATCTGGGCTTCTGCAGCGAGGGCGAGGCCGGGCGCTGGGTGGAGGAGGGGATGACGGCCCGCGACGGGCGCCTGCCGGTCAACGGCTCCGGCGGGTTGATCGGCAAGGGGCATCCGATCGGCGCCACCGGGACCGGTCAGATCTACGAGCTGGTCAATCAGCTACGCGGAACGGCTGTCGAACCGGAGCGACAGATCGCCGATGCGCGCTACGGTCTGGCCCACAACGTCGGCGGCTCCGGCGGCAGCGTCGCCGTGCATATTCTCAAAGCAGCCGAATAGGGGGACGGCATGGCAGAAACACGTATCGGGCTCTTGGCCTACGCGCCGGCGTTGCCGAGTCTGAGGTTACCGGCTGCCGCTTACAAAGAGGCTTGGGGCGGATGCCAGGCGCGTGGCCTGAAGCGAAAGGCCTTCTGTGCCTATGACGAGGACGCGGTGACTCTCGCGGTCGCGGCCGCCCGCGCCCTTCAGGACAAGTTGCCCGAGCCGGTCGCATTCGATGCCTTGTTCCTGGGGGCGACCACTTTGCCCTATGAGGAAAAGCCGGCGGCTGCCTCCGTGCTCAGCGCCTTGACGGATCGGCGCGACCTGCGTGTGGTCGAACTTGGCGGCACGCCTCAGGCTGGGCTTCAGGCCCTGGCCGCAGCCTGGGAGTACTGTGCGGCCAATCCCGGTCGCCATGCGCTGGCGCTTGCCGCCGATGCGCCGGCTGCGCCGCCCGATGCGCCCTATGAACATGCGCTCGGTGCCGGGGCTGCGGCCTTCCTGGTCGGTCCCGATGGCGGCGTTGCGACCCTCGAGCAGTGCCAGGGAATCTCTCGCGAAACCTTCGGGCGGCGCTTGCGCCGCCGGGGCGAGACGGAGCTGCTGGATCTGGAGCTGCGGACGGACGATGTCGGGCCGGTGCTGCGAGACCTATGCGCAGCTCTCGGTGCCTCGGACTCCGTGGCAGTGGGGCGGCTTGCGGTCGGTGGCGATGGCGCTGCTGCAAAGCGTGCGGCGAGCGCCTTGAGTCTTGAGTCCGCCACGCTTTCGGCGCCTTGGGCCGAGGTTGGCGATTGCGGCGCAGCTCTCTCGGCCTTGGCGCTTTGCGACGCTCTCGACCAAGCGACGCCCGGTGAGTCGATCTTGGCGGTCGCGCTCGGCGGCGGTGCCACGGCGCTTGCCCTGACGGCCGGCCCGGCTGTTGCCGAAGCGCGTCGCGGCGGCGTGATGTTGTCCGATTGCGCAGGGGCTGGCCGCGAAGTCGACTATCTCTCCTATCTGCGCCATCGGCGCATGCTTTCCAGCCGCTTCGGAGGCACGGCATGAGCTCTTACATCTCCTTGCCGATGTTTGGCGGCAGCCTCGGTCAGCGCGTCCGGCTCGAGGCGGCGCGCTGCGGCGATTGCGGCACCCTGATCTACCCGCAGCGCCCGCAATGCCCGAATTGCGGCGGGACCCACCTCGCGACCGAGCCGCTGTCGGGCGAAGGCAGTCTCTATACCTTCACCGTAATTGCGCGCGGCGGCGCGCCCGCCGAGTTCGACGATCAGCAAACCATGACCGGAACCATCGTTGTCGGCGTGGTAGAGCTGCGTGAGGGACCGCGAATCATCGCGCAGATCGCCGATGCGGACCCCGAAGCCTTGGAGATCGGAACGCCATTGCGGGCTGTCCTGAGGCGGCTCTACGACCAGGAAGGGGTTGTGCGCTACGGGACCAAGTTCACTCCGGTTACAGCGGCTTGAATGTTGCAGATCTCGTGCGGTCGGCCCGGCAGGAGTCAGCCGGGCGAGACTTCGCTTGCTACCGTCAAGACGATCTTGCCGATGTGACGGTCGCTTTCCATCAGACGATGCGCCTCCGCGACCTCTTCGAGAGGGAAGGTGGCATTGATCAGCGGCCTCACCCGTCCGGCGGCCAACAGCGGCCAAACCTGGACGCGCAGCTGACGGGCGATCTCCGCTTTCTCCTCCAGACTGCGCGGGCGCAGAGTCGATCCGGTCCAGGTCAGACACTTGGTCATCAGCAGCTTGGCGTCGACGGTCACCTCGCTCGGTTTGATGAAGGACACTTGGGTCAGCCGGCCGTGAGTGGCGAGCAGCCGCAGGTTCTTGGCGACATAGTCGCCGCCGACGATATCCAGAACGACGTCGACGCCGGCATCCTTCGTGTGCTTGGCCAAGGCTGTCTCAAAGTCCTCGCATGTGCGATCGATCGCGGCCACGGCGCCCAGGTCGCGGCAGGCCTGGCACTTCTCCGCGCCGGCAGCGGTGGCATAGGGGATCGCGCCGAAGGCGGAGGCCAGTTGCAGGGCGACGGTGCCGATACCGGAGGTGCCGGCGTGGATCAGGACCCGCTCTCCTTCCTTCAGGCCTGCGCGCATGAACAGGTTGTACCAGACCGTGAAGAAGGTTTCCGGCAAGGCGGCTGCCGCAATGACGTCCAACCCCTCGGGGATTGGCAGGCAATGGGCCGCGGGTGCTCGACAGAACTCAGCGTAGCCGCCCCCGGGAGTCAGGGCGCAAACTCTGTCGCCGACAGCCGGCCAGTCCACGCCTCCTCCGACTGCGGCCACCGTACCCGCGATTTCGAGACCAGGTACCGGAGAAGCGCCCGGCGGTGGCGGGTAACTACCCTGTCGCTGACGGACATCCGGCCGGTTGACGCCGGCGGCGGCAACCCGGATCAGCACCTCGCCCGGCTGCGGCTCGGGTGCCGCTCCTTCGCTGAGTATCATGGCCTCGGGTCCACCAGGTGTGGGGATGTCGATGAATTGCATGCTCGGCCTTTCTTGACGCATCGGGTGCCCCTGGGGAGCGGTGGCGGCGCGATGCGGTTGGTGGAACTTGGGAGTAAGGGGCGTGGTGGAGGTCACCTTGTCGGAGATGGAGGAGCTTCCGGGTGCCTGAGATAAGGGCGTCTGACGAAACCGCGCCGGCGGGCTGGGGCGGCAGGGCCTGGGCCTGGCGCGATCGGTTGGCCGGTGCGGCGATTCTGGTTGTGTGGGTCGGTGTTCTGACCCTGGCGCTGACGGGCTACGCGGCTCTTGTGCCGGTCACCTTGTCCGGGCTGGCGCTCTATCTGCTTCTTCAGGCCGGCCGCTTGACCCGCACCGTATGGCTCCATCTCGCAGCCGGCGCTTGTATCGCGGCTTTCGCCGCATGGCAGCTCGACGCGCCGCAAGCTGCGTTGGTGGAGGCACTCAATCGCGCCGCCTTTCTGGCCGCCTTGTTTTCGGCCCTTGGTGCGCTGCGCGAGGCTGCGCGCACCTCCGAGACCGTGCTCGCTACGGGTCGTCTCTTGGCCCGCCAGCCGCCCGGTCGGCGCTACGCGGCCATGACGCTGGGCGGCACCTTCTTCGGCGCGATCCTGAACTTCGGCGCGGTGGGGCTGTTGGGCGGCATGGTGCGCGATGCGAACACGCTGGAGGCGGCGGGGGGCGACCAGCGTATTCAGGCGATCCGCGAGCAGCGGATGCTGCTGGCGGTGCTGCGCGGCTTCTCCGTGCTCATGTTCTGGTGTCCCTTGACCGTCGCCTACGCCATCGTCACCACGACCGTGGTGGGCGCGACCTGGCCCAGCATGTTTCTGCTCGGCAGCCTGGCCATGCTTTTGGTTCTGACTCTGGGGTGGTTTCTCGATCGGGTCACGATGCCGCGTCCTCCGGCACACCCCCATAGGGAGCCGTTCGCGTGGCGTCGCTTGGCACCGCTGTTCGGGCTGCTGGTTCTGGTCTTTGCGCTGTCTTTTCTGGTCGAGACGACGACGCAAGGATACCTGGTTCACGGTGTCATCCTCGTCGTTCCGCTGATCGCGCTGGTGTGGATCGCGATAGACAGCGGCTGTCTGCACAGCGCCGCCCGGATGGGCGGCTACCTGTCCAACACGGTGCCGCAACAGCGCGGCGAGATCGCAGTGTTGAGCAACGCGGCTTTCGTGGGTGCGGTGATTGCCGCCTTGCTGCCGCAGAGCGGCATTGCAGCGGCGCTCGGCCAGATCGGTGTGCCGGCCCTTGTAATCCCTGCGGCCGTGCCCTGGTTGGTGGTCGGAGCCGGCTTGCTCGGCGCCAACTCCTTGATCACGGTGACCGTGCTGGCGGCCCTGGTCGCCGATCCGGCCCGCCTCGGCGTCGATCCGACGGTCTTCGGGGTGAGCCTGGTGATCGGTTGGGGCATGACCGTCGGCTCCTCGCCGGCGGCTGCTGCGACCATGGTGATCGGCCGGCTCTCCGGCCGCTCTGCCAGTGCCGTTGGACGCGGCTGGAACGGCCCTTTCACCTTCTGGGCCCTGCTGCTCTCTTCGACGCTGCTGGGACTGCTGCATCTCGTCTGGTGACAAACTCACGCAGTGCTGCAAACCGCCTGTGCCTCCGCCAGGCTGCAAGGCCGGCCTCGCAGCAGCAGCGCCGCGACTGCTTCGTCCCGCTCCTGCGGGTCGGGGCTCAGGGGGTCTCGTGCCGTGAGTCGGTGATCGATCACCAGGCGTGCGAGGACGAGGCGGCGGGCATCGCCGTGCCGTTCGACCAGTGCGCTGCCCTCCAGCGCCAGGATCGCCGCTGTTGCGGCATTGTAGAGAGCGCTGGCTGCTTGGCGTGCCAGTTGCTCGCCGCTTTCTCCGCCGTCGCGCGACGTCTCAATCAAGTGCACAGCCCGGTCCAGACGGTTGTCCAACTCGCTGTGCAGACCCTGCGGCAGGGTCTTGGCTTCCTCGAGCCGTGTGGACAGAGTTTCCGCAAGAACCCGGTGAGCCTCCAGCTTACGGGCGGCGCGCAAGACGTCGAGCGCGACGATGTTGCTGGTGCCTTCCCAGATCGAGCCGAGGTGAGCGTCGCGCACGAGCCGCGGGCTGATCCACTCCTCGATGTAGCCGCAACCGCCACGCACCTCCATGGAATCGCCCGTCACCTTGCGGGCGTCGCGGCAGGCGCGAAACTTGATCAGCGGCGTCAGTGCCCGCAGCAGGATCTTTGCGTTGCGGTCGCCGGCGTCGGCACGGGCCATGGTCTCCGCCGTGAACAGCACCATGGACAAGGCCTGTTCGCTCGGCAGCAGCAGCTTCAGCAGTTGTCGACGCATCAGCGGCAGCTCGATCAGCCGGCGGCCGAAGGCACTGCGCTGCTCGGCCACCATCAGGGCTTCGTGCCAGGCGCGCCGCATCAGCCCGGCGGCGCGCACGCCGTTGGACAGGCGTGAGACGTTGATCATCTCGGCCATCTGCGTAAAGCCCTGTCCCAGGTCGCCGACCAGGTAGGCCTCCGCGCCCTCCAGGGTAATCTCGCCCGAGGCCATGGAGCGCGTGCCCAGCTTGTCTTTGAGCCGGACGATCCGGTAGGCGTTCGCGCGCTCCTGTCCGTCGGAGCCGGTGACGCTGCGCGGCATCAGAAACAGCCCGAGGCCTTTCGTCCCGGCTGCCCCACCCTCGGGCCGGGCCAGCACCATTGCCCAGGCAGCATCGGGGTTCGAGCAGAACCACTTGTCGCCATGCAGTCTCCAGCCGCCGTGTCCGTCCGGCCGGGCGCTGACGGTGCTGGCGCCGACATCCGAGCCGGCACCTTGCTCGGTCATGAACATTGCGCCCTGTGCCAGAGCGTCCAGGTCGGTGGCGACCAGACCCGGCAGCGCCTGCTCGACCAGCGCCGGATCGCCGAAGCGGCGCAGAGTTCGGGTCAGCGCATCCGTCATGCTCAAGGGACAGCAGAGACCGAACTCCGACTGCACCAGCAGATAGGTCAGGGCATACTTGCCGGCCGGGGGGATCGGCTCGGGCCAGCCGAGCACACCTCCGCGGTGGGACATGGCGGCCAGCCCGAATTCCTCGAAGGCGACACGCTCCAGCTCGCGGTAGGCCGGATGCTTTTCGATCCAGGGCCGGTCGCGGCCCTGCCGGTCGCGCTGATGCAGGGTCGGCGGGTGGCGGTCGGCGGCGTGCGAAAGATCGTCGAGACGCGTCGTCACCATGGCGCCCAGACGTGCCAAGTGCGGTCGCAGGTGGTTGTAGAGCTCGGCCGGCAGGTAGAGGCCCAGCAGCTGTTGCAACGAGGTATCGTTTGCCCAGAGATCGAGTCCGCGCGTGTCGGGCAGTGTCGTTTCGATGGGCAACACGTCGGGCAGTTCGGTCTCGGCTTCCGGCGCGTCCGCTCGTGTCCTCTCGAGGGCAGCCTGGCTCATGCCGAGGTCTCCATTTCCTTGACGACCTCTGTCTCGTCGTCCTCGGTAGCGACCAGGATGCCGGCAGCAACCAGGTCGGCGATCTGCCCTTCGCTCCAGCCGCGGGCGCGCAGGACGGTGCGGCTGTCCTGGCCCAGCCCACCCGGTGCACGTCGTACTTCGCCGGGCGTGCGGGACATCTTGGCGGGAATACCGGTCCCCCGGTAACCGTCACGCTCCACGACCATATCCTGGAAGCGGGTGTGCGGGTGGTCCAGCACCTCCGTCAGTTCACGGACTGCGCCGGCCGGTACGCCGATGCCCAGCAGAGCCTCGGTCAGACTCTCTGCCTCGCGATCGGAAAGCAGGGCGACCAGCTCGCTCCGCAGAGCGCCTCGGTTTTCGACGCGATGGGCATTGTCGAGAAAACGCGAGTCCTCGGCCAGTTCCGGCTTGCCCAGGAATTGGCAAAGCTTCGCGAACTGCCGGTCGTTGCCGATCGCCAGAAACACCGGGGTGGTCTTGGTCGGGAAGAGGTCGTAGGGCGAGATGTTGGGGTGAGCGTTACCGATCCGCTTCGACGGCTTGCCCGTCATCAGCACGTTGGCGGCCTGCGGATGCAGCATCGCGATCGCGCTGTCGTAGAGGGAGACGTCCAGCTTCTGACCCAGGCCGCTCCTCTCACGCTCCAGCAAGGCCATCAGAATCGCGATCGCCGCCGTCATACCGGTGCCCAGGTCGACGATCGGCGTGCCCATCCGCAAGGGGCCGCTGTCCTGTGAGCCGTTGACGCTCATCGTGCCCGAGAGAGCCTGGATCACGGCATCGTAGCCGGGCAGCCCTCCCATCGGCCCCTGATCGCCGAAGCCGGTGATATGGCAGTAGATCAGGCGCGGAAAGCGCGGCTGCAGCACCTCGGTCCAGCCCATGTCCCATTTTTCCAGCGTGCCGGTCTTGAAGTTGTGGATCAGCACGTCGGCCGTCTCCAGCAGCTTGAAGAGAACCTCGCGGCCCTCTGGCTTGGAGAGGTCGAGGGCCACGAACTCCTTGTTGCGATTGGCGCCGGAGAAATAGGCCGAGAGTCCGTCGTGGAACGGCGGCCCCCAACCGCGCGTTTCGTCACCGGTCGGCGGTTCGATCTTGATCACTTCCGCGCCATGGTCGGCCAGAATCTGGGTGCAGTAGGGTCCGCCGAGAACCCGTGTCAGGTCGATGATTGTCGTGCCGGCGAGGGCGCCGAAGGCGCTGGTGGGGTCGGTCATTGCGATGTGCGCTCCAAACTGATGCCGGTTGCAGGCGCTGCCTTTGCGGCGGTGCCGAACAGCTCGGCGGCAAAGCGGGGATAGGTTTCGGCGATCTCGCCCGCAACCTTGGTTCGCAAGGCCGCCAGCTCGCCGTCGCTGGGCTCGGGCGTGGTCGGGACGATATCCGGGACGTCGAAGTCGAACCCGGTCCGGTCGCGGACCTCTTCGAGTGTGTGGCCGGCATGTATGGAAGCCAGGCGGAAACGGCGCCGTGCCGCCTCGAAGCGCATCACGCAGAGGCTGGTCACCAGCGCGAAGGGGCCGCCGTTACGCTGCACGCCGGGTTCTGTCCCGCCGGGGGCGGAGACATAGTCGACCTTGGGCACGAAGACCCGCCGGTCGTGCTCTTCGCGAAACAGGATGACGCGGGGAACGACGAAGTAGAGGTAGGCGGAGCCGAAGGCGCCGGAGAAGCGGGCTTTCGGCCGTGCCGGATCGCCGATGCAGGTCAGGTTGATATTGGCTTCGCCGTCGATCTGCGCGCCGCTGAGAAAGAAGGCGTCGATCCGCCCCTGGCCGGCAGCATCGAACAGCTCGCGGCCGCCGTCGGTAAAGTAGTTATGACGGCGACTGCCCAGCAGAGTGACTCTGGTCGCGCCGCCCGAGAGCGCGCGGGCCAGCAGCGCGGCACTCCCCGGGATTGGGGAGAGCGCGCCGACAGCGACGTTTCGGCAGCCGTCGAGCAGTCGTGCGACGCTGCAAATCAGTTGTTCGCGGGGCGATGCGGAGAGCGGATTCACGAAGCTGCTCATGCCGCCGAAGCCTCGCGGACAGCGCGGCGTACGGCGGCGAAGGCACCGTCCCAGTCGCCGGCGGCACCTGCCTGTGCCCAGGCTGCGACCACCTCGGGCTCGGGTTCGTAGAGGTCTTGCAGTCCCAGCGGCCGTGCGCCTCCGGGCACGACCGCGACGGCGGAAACATAGAGGGCCGGCAGGACGCCGGCTGCCGAGCTTTCCTGGGCCAGCAAGTCGCCTTCAATCACCTCCTCGACGGTGACCAGGGTGGTATGGGCTGCATGGGCCAGGCTGGCGAGTTCGCGGCGTCGGCCGATCCAGACGTTGCCGAAGCGGTCGGCCCGCGGCGCGTGGAAGAGAGCGACGTCCGGCCGGATTGCCGGTACGGCGAGAATGCGCCGATCCTCCGTGTCTTCCGGGAAGGGATTGTCGATTACCCTCCAGTCAGGCCGGTTGCGCAGGATGTCGGAGCCGATGACGCCGCGCAGCGGCATGAAGGGAACGCCCTTCTCCGCCGCCTGAAAGCCGGCATGTAGTGCCGGACAGGTGGCATCCAGAACCTGCAGCCGTCCGGTTTTCGCCGCTTTGGTGAAGGCCGGTGCCAGCCCGGCTTCCCCCAGGGTGACGGCGGCAGTCTCGATTCGTGCGACGCAGCCGGCGGCAATCAGCATATCGGCCTGGAGGCCGCTGCTCGGAAGGCAGATCAGATGCAGGTCTTTGGGATGGCGTTCGATCAGCGCCAATGTCGCTGCGACGGCGACACCGCCGTAGTCCGGTGGCAGGGCCAGCTTGCAGCCTGTCGCGACGGTATCCAGAAGGCTGTCGAGCGAAGCGGTGCCTGGTCCGGCACCTGGCGTCCGGGGTTCGATCATCGGGGCTCCTCCCGCTGCGTGCCACTGCGGTCGATACGTATCGCTGTCGATCGGATATTTGCATTCAACTCTTGCATCCCGGTCGGCCTAGAGTCACCCTTGCAAATGTAAAACGCTATTCCAAAGATCGAAACAGAGGTCCGCGACGCATTGAAATACAATGATAAGTTTTTGTGGCTCACCAGCTATGCAGAGATGACATTGTCTGGATGCTGCGTGCAGCGGACGGCTGCATAGGATACAAAGCTTGCTAACGAAGCGACCGAAGCAATCGGCCGCCAGAAACGGTTCCACCCAGTGAGGTGGCACCCCCCAAGGGAGAATACGTCATGAAGCTCGGGTACCCCCGAACACTTGCGGCCGGTGTCTTCGGCGCCGCGCTGTTGACCGCCGGCACTGCCGCTGCTCAGGACATCAATCTGCCGGACACCATGATGTGGAGCGCCTACGACGTCGGCTCCAGTGGCTACACCGAAGCCTCCGCCGTGGCCGACGCCATGATGAAGGAATACGGGACCCGTATTCGCATCATGCCTTCCGGTACTTCTATCGGTCGGCTGCTGCCGCTCAAGACCGGGCGTGTGCAGTATGGCTGGCTGGCCAATGAGGTCTACTTCGCGACCGAGGCGATCTATGATTTTTCGGCGCGCGAGTGGGGGCCGCAGGACCTGCGCGTGCTGCTGGGCCGCCCGGCCGGCTTCGGCCTGGGCTGTGCCGCCGATGCCGACATCGAGACGATTGCCGACATCGCGGGCAAGCGTGTCTCGCGCATCCAGGCCAACCCTTCGGTGAACATCAAGGTTGAAGCGATGCTGGCCTTCGCCGGCCTCACTTGGGACGATGTCGAAGTGGTCGACGTGCCGTCCTATGGCGCCGCCTTGCGTGGTGTGGTCGAAGGGTCCAACGACTGCGCCGGCGGCGTGCCGACGGCGGGTATCTTCCGCGAGCTTGAGGCGTCCAATCGCGGCATCACCTGGCCGGCCCTACCTGCCGATCAGAATGAAAGCTGGGAGCGTCTGCGCGACGTTGCGCCCTTCTTCTCGCCGGCCGTCGAGACCGTCGGCGCCGGGTTGAACGAGGACAACCCCGGTTACCTGATCGCCTACAAGTACCCGATGATCACGACCTATGCCGAGACCAGCGACCAGCAGGCCTACGACTTGGTTATGGCTATGGTCGAGACCTTCGATATGTACAAGGACGTCAACGCCGTGATGCCGCGCTGGAACACCGAGACCGCGGGCCAGATACCGGCCGACGCCCCCTTCCATCCAGGTGCGGTCAAGGCGTTGAAGGAACTGGGCGTCTGGACGGACGCGGCAGAAACCTGGAACCAGCAGCGTATGGCGCGGATGGAGAAGGTGCAGGCGGCTTGGGACTCGGCCCAGGATGCGGCGCTCGAGCAGGAGATCTCGGACAAGGACTGGCCGGCGTTCTGGTCCACCTACCGCGCTGAGCATCTGAACTGAGCAAGCGCTTCGGCACAGTGACCGGGCTGCCCGTGCTGGCCGCCCGGCCACTGCCGATTGGCCCCCAAGCTATAGGCATCTCTCGGCACCCGAGCGGAAGCGAATCGGAATGAACGAGCGCGAGACGCCGGACTCCGGTGGCTGGGCATGGCAGCGTGAGGGTCGTCTCTCGGGCGCCGCCTGGTTTGTCTGTTTGGCGTTGTCCACCGTCGGGTTGGCCGTCGCGGTCAACCAGATCTTCAATCTGCAGTTTCTCGGTTTTGCGCCGATCAGCACGGGATACTACTACCTGCTGATTGGCCTGTTCCTACCGATCGTGTTTCTCAATTTCCCTGCTCACCGGCGCGACCGCTTGCGGGCGCGATGGTACGACTGGGTGCTGGCCGCGGCGGCACTGGTGGTCGGCATCTACCTCTATGACAACGCCCGTAACATCATCAGCATGGGGTGGGATCTCCTGGCGCCGCCTTTGCCGACCGCCATGTCGGGCTTACTGGTGTTGCTGGCGCTGGAAGGGGTGCGGCGCTGCGGCGGAACGGCCCTGGTCGTTATCTGCGGTGCCTTCGCGACCTACCCGCTATTCGCAGGCTCGATGCCCGGCTTCCTGTGGGGCAGCGAGTATACCCTGACGGAGACGGCCCGCGCCCACGCCATGGGCGTCGAGAGCATCATCGGTATCCCGATGCGCGTGGTCTCGGACCTCTTGATCGGATTCCTGGTCTTCGGGGTCGCCCTGACGGTCTCGGGCGGCGGCGATTTCTTCATGAAGCTGGCGACGGCGTTGCTCGGCGGGTCGCGTGGCGGCCCGGCGAAGGTGGCGATCCTCTCCAGTGGTTTCTTCGGCAGTCTGTCGGGCAGCGTCATTTCGAACGTACTATCGACCGGCTCCATGACCATCCCCACGATGAAGCGCTGCGGCTATCCGCCGACCTACGCCGGGGCCGTTGAATCCTGCGCCTCGACGGGTGGAGCGCTGATGCCGCCGGTGATGGGGGCCGTCGCCTTCATCATGGCCAGCTTTCTGAACGTCCCTTACGTCGAGGTCATGACCGCCGCCGCCGTGCCGGCGATCCTGTTTTATGGCGTATTGCTGCTCCAGGCCGACGCCTATGCCGCGCGGGTCGGGCTGCGGGGGCTGCCGCGCGTGGAGTTGCCGGCGGTCGGCCGGACGCTGCGGGAAGGCTGGGTCTACCTCTTCAGCTTGGGTTTGCTGGTCTACCTCCTGCTGGTCGAGAACATCGAGAGCATGGCGCCCTTCTACGCTGCCGCCGTGCTGATCGCCACGGCGCTGCTGCTGCGCCGGGGTCGCGATCGCCTGCTGGTCGTGTTGGATTTCATCGTGCGGACCGGCACCAACGTCGCGCATCTGATCGGTATTCTGGCCGGGATCGGTCTCATCGTCGGCTCGCTGTCGATCACCGGTGTCGGCAATGCCTTCTCGCGGGAGCTGGTGCAGTACGCTGGAGACAGCGTGATCCTGCTTCTGATCTTCGGGGCGGCGACCAGCTTCGTGCTCGGCATGGGGATGACCGTCAGTGCCTGCTACATCTTTTTGGCAATCGTATTGGCGCCCGCCCTGGTGCAGTCCGGGCTCGACACCATGGCGAGCCATCTCTTCATCCTCTATTGGGGCATGCTGTCCTACATCACCCCGCCGGTCGCGCTGGCCGCAGTGGCTGCGGCCGGCATTGCCAAGGCGCCGGCCATGGCGACCGGCATGAAGTCGATGCGCCTGGGGCTGGTGCTTTTCATCTTGCCTTTCATGTTCGTCTACAACCCGGCTCTGATCCTCAAAGGGTCGCTGGTCGAGGTGGTGTTGTCGGTGACGACGGCGGGCGTCGCCGTCTGGATGCTTTCCTCGGCTTTCGAGCGCTACCTCTATGTCGCCGGATCGCTTCGCGTGTGGCAGTCCGGCGTGCTGTTGGGAGGCGCGCTCGCTCTAATGGTTCCCGAGCACCGCACGGACCTGATCGGCTTCGCCGCCCTCGCGGTGGTTTACGGCGAGCACCTGTTGCGCGGGCGCAAACGCCAGACCTTGTCGCCGAATACAGGAGACCCTGCGGCATGACCTTCCCGTTGGATGCCATCAACGCACTTCTCGAGCGGTTGCTGCGTCACCCTTTCTATGCCGGGCGCCTGCCGGAAAGGATCTCCGACGTTCAGGATTTCGCAGCCCGCGTGCCGCTGATGCGCCGCGACGATCTGGTTGCGGAGATGCGCAAGCCCGGCTTCGGCGCCTTCGCGTCTCCGGAGGCCGTACGGATGAACTTCTCGCCGATGGGTGGCGGCCTGGTACCGATCCTGCAGACCTCGGACGATCTGGCACGGATCAACGCTGCCTGTGCCACGCATTTGTCGGCCTGCGGCATCGGTCCCGACGACGTCTGCGCCGTGACCTTCGGGTACCACCTCTTCGTCGCCGGGTTGCTCTATCAATCGCAGATGGAGGCGCACGGCGTCGCCTGCATTCCGACCGGCCCGGGCGAGGCCGAGCGCACCGCCCAGCTGTGCCGCGATGCCGGTGTCACCGTGTTGGCCGGAAATCCCAGTTTCGCCCTGCGGCTCCTGGAGGCGGGCATGCCGGCCCCGCGGGTCTTTTTTGCCGGGGGCGAGCCCTTCACCGGCAACCGGACTCTCTATGACCGGGTGCAGCAGGCCATGCCGAAGACACAGCTGGTGGATTCCTTCTCTCTGTCCGAGGTCTTGCCGGTTGCGCGAACCTTTCCTGGCGGGGAGGGCGTTCACGTCTTCGACGAGCTTGTCTACGCGGAGGTCATCGATCCCGACACCGCTGAGCCGCTGGCGGACGGTGAGCGTGGCGAACTGGTGCTGACCCACCTTAGCAAGCAGGCGCAGCCACTGCTGCGGTATCGCACTGGGGATCTCACGGTACTGCAGCGGACCGCGCCTCTCCATGGCCGAACGGTCAACCTGCCGCGCGTGGTCTTCGGGCGTACCGACAGCATGATCAAGGCCAAGGGCGTCAAACTATACCCCTCTGAGCTGCGGGCGGTGTTGTTGGGTGTTCCCGGTGCGACCGGCGGCCATCGGCTGGAGGTCAGCTCTTCGAACGGTCGCGACCGCTTGAAGCTCTTGGTCGAAGGCGCGTTGGACGAGGCGGCGCGGGAAGGCGTCCAACGCGACTTCAAGAGCCAGGCTTTGGTTGCGCTCGATGAGCTTGAAACGCTGGAAAGCCTGCCCGAGGGGCCGGCAATGGTGGACAGGCGCGCCTAGGCAGGACCGGAACGGTCTCAGTCGCGGCGGCGCAGACTCTGGAAGGGAAGGGACGTCATGAGTGAAAGCACCGCCGGAAGCCATCAGGGCTGGCGCTTGGTCGTCGATCACAATGCCTATACCGATTTCTCGGTTTCGGTTTCCCCTGCGGTCGAGCGCGCCGTCGCCAAGGGTACGGCGGCGCCTACGGTGTTTCTCAATATATTCGATCGCGACAGTATCACCATCGGTGTCAACGAGGATCCGACCCAGGTACTCGATCTGGACTTCTGCCGGAAAGCTGGGATCGAGGTGCGCCGCCGTGTCAACGGTGGCGGTGCGATCTATGCCGGCGCCGGGTCGATCTTCATCTGCTTCTATCTGCCGACGACGCTGCCGGGGGTGCCGACGACTGCGCGCGAGGCTTTCCCGCAAGTTCTGGGGGCGGTGGCGGAGACCCTGCGGCGCCGCTACGACGTTCCGGCCGCTTACCGCCCGCTCAACGATGTCGAGGTCGATGGGCGCAAGCTCATGCCCACCTCGCTGAAGATCGAAGACGGGGTCATGACCCTGCGGATCTTGATCAACATCGTTCCGATGGACGTGGCAACCGCGGCAAAGGCCATCCCGCTGCCACCGGAGAAGGTCAAGGATAAGATCCACAAGGACATGTCCAGCCGCTCCACGAACCTGGAGCGCGAGGCCGGCCGCAGCTTCACGGAGGCCGAACTGGAGCGCCTCACTCGGGAGGTGACCGAAGACGCCTTCGGAGTCAGCGACCTGCCGCGTACGACTTTGGGCGAAGCTGAGTTGGCTGATGCTGCAGCCCTGCGCGAGCATCTCAGCGGCGATGCCTGGCTGTTCGGTAAGACCGAGGCGGTGCGCTTCGGAGATCTGGCCGGCGCGCGTGTGGGACGCGGCCGGGTCAAGGCGCCGGGCGGGCTCATCTGGACCGCGCTGAAGCTGCGTGACGGTCATGTGGAAGCCGCTATCGTTAACGGCGATTGGCATCCCCGACCGACGGAGAGCATCGAGTGGCTGGAGCGATCTCTGGCCGGAAGCCCGGCCGACGAGGCCGCATTGGCGGCGCGTGTTGGCGCGTTTCTGGAGCGGGATGACGTCGAGTTCGCCGGCATTGAAACCGAGCATCTGACGGCGGCTCTGCGCCAGTCGCTCGCCGATGCGGCTGCAGTGTCTGCCTAGACCGCGATGGTCCGTGATGGAGGCGAAACCGCTTCCGTCCGCGGCCTGTATCGCGCTCTGACCCTGGCCGAAAGTAGGAGTCACGCCCTGGACGGGGGCGCCGACGCGATTCCACCTGGGGCCATCCTGTTCCAGCAGGCCTTGGGCCGCTTGGGCGACGTTGCCGCAGAGCCCGTACGTTTCGGCTTCATATCTGCAGCACTTGCATTCGCATTGCGAAACAGGGTTTCATATTTGCAAGTGCGCGTGAAGCGCCGACCAAGACCGGCCGTTCCGTGAGCCGTCGCAAAAGTATGGGAGGGCGCCGATGGGGGCGATCCGGTCAAGAGGGCAGGGCCGGCCGCATGCCGATGGCTCGCTGCGCTGGCGCGTGCGCCGCTGGCTGCGACGGATTGCCGAGGCATCTGCACTGATGGGCATGGCGGCCATCATCGGCATCATGCTCTATTCGGTGGCCGATGTGGCGCTGCGCTATCTCTTCAACTCACCCTTGCCGGGTGCGGTCGATGTCGTCTCCTACGGGCTCGGTTTCGCCGTTGCTGCGGTCATGCCCTATGGTTTCGTCAACAACGATCACGTCTCCGTCGACTTTCTGAGCGATCTGACCAAGGGTCGGGCGCGCGCTGCTGTGCAAACGGCTGTGGGACTCGTCTCGACGGTCTGCCTCGGTGTCCTGACCCAACGGATCTGGATCTACGCTGACGCGCGGCGCGTCGTCGGCGATCGCATGTGGATCCTGCAAGTCGAGGTTTGGCCGCTGTGGTATGCGATCGCCGGGCTGTTCAGCCTCACCGTTATTCTGCTGGCAACGATAACCATTCTTGCGGCAATTGATACGCTGCTTGGGCCGGAGCGTGTGGTAGGCGCCGCATCTCCCTCCGCTGGCGGGTTCGAGTCATGAACGCAGAGGCCTGGACCGGACTCTACGGCTTCGTGGTTCTGCTTACGTTGGTCGGCCTTAACATCCCCATCGGATTGGCAATGGGCATTGTCGGGTTCGGCGGCCTTTGGGTGCTGATCGGCCCGATGGGTGCGCTCAACGCGCTGGGTATCGTCGGACCGGGCGATCTCGTCAACGCCAACCTCTCGGTGGTGCCGCTGTTCGTTCTGATGGGACTGTTCGCCGGTCGTGCCGGCCTTTCGGCCGAGTTATTTCGCTCAGCCAACGCCTTCGTCGGGCATATTCGCGGCGGCTTGACCATGGCCAACATTGCCGCCTCGGCCGGCTTCGGCGCGATCTGCGGTTCCTCCCTCGCCACGGCGGCGACCATGTCGAAAGTCGCTCTGCCGGAGATGCGCCGGCATGGCTATAAGGACACGCTGGCGGCCGGCAGCATTGCCGCGGGTGGAACCCTGGGCATTTTGATCCCGCCGTCCATCATGTTGGTTCTCTATGCGATCATCACGGAGACGCCGCTGCGCGATCTCTTCATGGCCGCCCTGGTGCCGGGCGTGATGGCTGTCGTTTTCTACATGGCCGCAATCGCCGTGATCACGCGTCTGGATCCCGAGGCCGGGCCGCGGGCGGCGCGTGCCGACTGGCGCCTGCGCCTGCGCGGTCTGCGCGAGGCATCGGGGGTCGCCTTGCTGTTCCTGGCTGTGATCGGGGGCATCTATGGCGGTGTCTTCACGCCGACTGAGGCCGCGGCGGTCGGCGCCTGCGGGACGCTGGCCTACTTCCTGGCGCGGCGAGGGCTGGATTTGGAGGGGCTGAAGGGCGCGCTGCTCGAAACCGCCGGAACCACGGCGATGATCTTTCTGATCCTGATCGGTGCCGGTCTCTTTTCCATGTTCATGTCCTTCTCCGGCTTGCCGCGGGTTTTCGCAGGCGCGGTTCTGGATCTGGGGCTTTCGGCGCTGATGGTCGCCTTCGCGATCATGCTGCTCTACCTAATCCTCGGCTGTTTCATGGATTCCATCGGCATGCTCATTCTGACCGTGCCGGTTTTGCTGCCGGTCGTGCAGGGTTTGGCGCCGGAGCTGGGCATGACCAGCGCCCAGGCCGCCGTTTGGTTCGGTATCTTCGCCATCATCGTGATCGAGATCGGCCTGCTGACACCGCCGTTCGGCCTCAACGTCTTCATCATCCGCGGCGCAACCCGCGACATCGCTCTCGGCACAATCTACCGCGGCGTCGTGCCCTTCTGGATCGCGGACATCGTTCGGTTGGCGCTGCTGATCCTGTTCCCGTCGCTCTGTCTCTACATCCCCTTCATGCTCTAGCGGGCGCTTGGAGGGGCTGCAAACGCTTGCCCGCACCAAAAAAAGTACCGAGGGAGGACTGGTTCCATGAAACGACTTCTAGGCAAGCTTGCCGTGGCTGCGGCGGTCGTTGCGCTTACCGCGCCGGCTATGGCGCAGGAGCACAGCTTCCGCTTCGCCAGCCTGACGCCGGAAGGCGGCTACATCCACGAGCAGCATCTGCGTCCCTTCGTCGAGGCGGTCGAAGCCGACAGCGACGGACGTATCGCCATCGACCTGCAGCCAGTCGGCGTTTTCGGTGCACCGAACAAGCTGTATGAGCTGGTCGAGGCGGGTGTCGTCGATATGGCGTGGACCGTGCAGGGCTACACGGGAGGTCGATTCCCACAGTCCGGGGTCGTCGAGCTGCCTTTCCTGTTCGACCGGGCGGAGACTGGGTCGACCGTGCTCTGGACCATGCATGCCGAGGGCCATTTCGACCGTGACTACGGCACCGTGAAGCTCTTGGCGCTCTACACGCACAGGCCCTATGGCCTTTTCACCACCGGACCCGAGGTGCGCACGATCGAAAACCTGGACGGCCTCAAGGTTCGTACGCCCTCGGCCGTGGTCGGCGAGGCCTTGACCATCCTGGGTGCGACGCCGGTCGGCATGCAGGTGACAGAAATGGCGGAGGCCCTGAGGTTGGGAACCATCGACAGCTCGGTGTTTCCCTGGGAGGCGATTGAGCTGTTCGGCCTACAGGACGAACTGACGGCACTCACCGATGCCCGAATTGCGGCGCCGCGCTTCATGGTGATCATGAACAAGGCGCGCTACGACGCACTGCCGGATGACCTGAAGGCCGTGATCGACAGCCATTCCGGCCTCGCGTTTTCCAAGGCCATCGGGGCCGGGCTGGACGCTCAGGAACTTCGTGACAAGGAACGCTTTGCCGGGATGCCGGGCTATACCGTCATCGATCTCGATCCGGCGGTGCGGGCCGAGATGGAGGAGCGTAGCAGCAGCGTGATCGAGTCCTGGATCGCCGATGTCGAGGGTGTCGGTGTCGACGGTCGCGCGTTGCTCGAGCGCGCCAACGCCCTGATTGGCGAGATGGAGTAACGGCTGGGCGGGAGCTGTCGGTTCGGGCCGGCGGCTTCCGCTTTCCCAGTCCGGCCGGCGGCCGACGCTTGGTACGTGAGAGAGGAGAGCTTCCATGAGATCCTGGAGCATCGCGGAGTTCGGTGAACCGCTGGTTCCGCTGGAGCAGGATACGCCGCAGCCTGCCGGCACCCAGGCTCTGGTACGGGTCAGCCACTGCGGAGTCTGCCACACGGACCTGCATATCTGGCAGGGTTACTACGATCTCGGCGACGGCAAGAAACTCGATCTATCGTCGCGCGGAGTGAGCCTGCCGGCGACGCCCGGTCACGAGATCTATGGCGAGATTGTCGCTGTCGGGCCGGACGGTGACCGTGATGCCGTTGGCCGGCGAGGAGTCGTCTTCCCCTGGGTCGGCTGTGGTGATTGTCCGGCCTGCGCGACCGAGGACGAGCACCTTTGCCCGGCACCGCGTTTCCTGGGTGTCTTTGCACCCGGCGGCTACGGCGATCATGTGATCGTTCCGGATGTCGATTACGTGATGGAAGCAGAGGGGATCGATCCGGCGCTGGCGGCGACCTATGCCTGTTCCGGCTTGACCGCCTTCGCTGCCCTGCGCAAGGCCGAACCCTACGGTCCGGAAGCGCCCCTGGTACTGATCGGCGCCGGCGGCGTCGGCTTGACCGCCGTCGCTCTGCTGGTCGCACAGGGAAAGCCGCATTTCACGGTGGTCGACATTGACGACGATGCCTTGGCGGCGGCGCGCGATCTGGGCGCCCCAGCGACCGTGAATTCGCGGAACGTCGAAGATGCCGTTGCGGCGGTGACGGCGGCTGCGGGCGGCGCTCCCGCCGCCGTGGTGGACTTCGTCGGCAACGAGCAGACGTCGGCGCTTGCGTTGGCCGCTTTGAGGAAGGGCGGTGCCTACGTCCTGGTCGGTCTGTTCGGCGGGGCGCTGCACATCCCGCTGCCGAGCCTGCCGATCCGGGTGCTGCGTATCGAGGGGTCCTACATCGGCAACCGCGCGATGCTGCGCGATCTCTTGACGTTGGTTGCCTCGGGCCGTGTACCGCCCATCCCGGTTGAGTGCCGTCCCTGGGCGGACTGTACCGAGACGTTGCAGCGCCTCGAGCGTCGCGAGGTACACGGTCGGGCCGTTCTGGATCTGACGAGCGGGCGCTAGAGCGCGGCGCAGAATTTTGGCGGCAAGACCTACGCTTCGGGAGCCAGAAGGCTGAGTCCCAACCGCGCGCGTCGGCGCAGCCAGGGGCTGATCCGGTAGCGTGGATCGCCGGTCGCCGCTTCCAGCGCTTGCAGAATCTCGGCGACCCGGGCTGGACCCAGGGCGTCGCCCCAGGCCAGTGGACCCTTCGGGTAGCCCAGGCCGAGCGTCACGGCGGTGTCGATGTCCGCGGGCGAGGCGATCCGCTGCTGGGCGATCTCGCAGGCGATGTTGATGACGGTTGCCAGCACCCGCTGCACGATGAAACCCGGGCTGTCGTGGATGACACTGACGGCCTGTCCGCCGCGCGCGAAGAGCGCATGGGCCGAATCGCGGTAGGTCGGATCGGTGGCGGGTGTCGTCATGATCGTGCGCCGGCCCTCCAGTCCGACCAGAGTATCGACGGCGAGGCTGCGTGCCGGGTCGAGGCCGCGGCGGAGAAGGGTTTCGGTGGCGTCCTCGCCGAGCGGTGCGACGAGGCAAAGCGCATCCTTCGGCGGTGTCTCTTCGCTGACCGGTGTGATGCCCGCTGCCACCACCGAGTCGGTGAGCAGGCGGCTGCGGTCGCCGTCATCGGGGCTGATCCAGACCGGCGGCAAATCGACCTCCGGGACAGCCGCCTCCTCGGGGCGCTGGATCTTGCCGTCCCTATAGCGGTACCAGCCCTCCCCGCGCTTGCGCCCGACCAGCCCGGCCGCGACTCTCTGGGCCAGGAAAGGGGCGGGACGGAAGCGTGGTTCCTGCCAGAACTGCCCGTAGATCTGTTGCATGACAGGAAAAGAGACGTCCAGCCCGGTCAGATCCAGAAGCTCGAACGGTCCCATGCGAAAGCCCGCCGTTTCGCGCAGGGTCGCGTCGATGACCGCCGGCGTCGCGATACCGTCGCGCAGGATCTGCAGACCTTCGGTGTAGAGACCGCGGCCAGCATGATTGACCAGAAAGCCGGGCGTGTCCGTTGCGACCACCGCCTTGTGCCCGCTGGCCGTCACCAGGTCGCACAGCAGCGCGACCACCTTCGGGTCGGTGCGCAGGCCGTGGATCACTTCCGCCACCTTCATCAGCGGTACCGGATTGAAGAAGTGCAGCCCGGCGACGCGCTCCGGCTGGGGCACCGCCGCGGCGATTTCGGACACCGAAAGAGACGAGGTGTTGGTGGCGAGCACTGCGTCGGCCGGAAGCAGCTTCGCGAGGGCGGCGAAGAGTTGCTGCTTGGGCTCGAGGGCCTCGACGATCGCTTCGATGACGACCTTGCAGTCGGCCAGGTCGCGGAGATCTGCGGCCAGAGCGATCCCGCCCTTGGCGACCTCCGCTGCCGCAGCGGTCATGCGGCCCTTCTCCATTGCACGGTCGAACATACCGGCGATGAAGCTGCGGGCCTCCTCCGCTGCGCCCTCTGCCGCGTCGTAAAGCATCACGCGGTACCCCGCCTGGGCGAAGAGCTGCACGATACCGCGCCCCATCGTCCCGGCACCGACCACGCCCAAACGCATCTCCCGCCCCGCTGCTGTCATCCGCCCTTTCGCCCCCGGTCTATCGGCTCTCCGGTCGCGCCACGTGTCCCGACGCCACCGCTTCATCGGTTTCGACTGACGAAATTATATTTTATTTCGATGGAACGCCAGCCGATGCTCGCTTCGCCGGCGCAGCGGAGGCATGCCCCGTCGATGACGATGCAGCTCGCGCCTGAGCCTCCGAAAACCGCGGTGCCTTGTTCACGGCTTCAGCCCGAGGATGCGGACTCTGTTGTAGACCTAGTGTCCGCTAGGCAGCGGCCTCTTTGCTCTGCCCATGGGCGGCTTGGGTCCGCGTCTTCAGGTCGCGTAGCACCTGCAGTTCTTCGGCGCTGGGCGGCGGCGTCTCCTCGACGGTTGCGGCGTACTGGATATCCCACCCCACGCTGTCGGCCATCTGCGCGCGGGTCACACCTGGGTGGAGCGAGGTGACGGTGAAGGCCTTGGTTTCCGGATCGGGCTGCCAAATTGCCAGATCGGTGATCAGCAGACTTGGGCCTTTCGTGGTCATGCCCAGGCGCTGCCGGTGGGCGCCGCCGTCGCCGTGGCCGAAGCTGGTGAAGAAATCGATGGTCTTCACGAAGCCGCGCTTCGACTGCTTCATGGTGATGTAGACCTCGCGACTGGCCGAGGCGATTTCCGGTGCGCCGCCACCGCCGGGGAGGCGGACTTTGGGGCTGGCGTAGTCGCCGACCACCGTCGTGTTGATGTTGCCGAAGGGGTCGAGCTGCGCGGCCCCGAGAAAGCCGACCGTGATCCAGCCGCCCTGCAGCCAGTAGCGAAACATCTCCGGCACGCTGACGGTGGTCAAGGCCGTGTCGCAAAGCTCGCCGTCGCCGATTGAGAGCGGCAGGACATCGGGCTTCGTTCCGATGGTGCCGGATTCGTAGATCAGCGTGATGTCGGGTGCATGGGTCAGGCGGGCAACGTTACAGGCCGCCGAGGGCGCACCGATGCCGACGAAACAGACGTCGTCGTTTTTCAGGGGTCGCGCGGCGGCGATGGTCATCATCTCGTCGGAGGTAAAGGTCATGCCGCAATCCTTAGATGGGCAACACGAGCCTCGAAGTCTGCTGGGGTCGCGTCAAGAACCTCTCTCTGCATCCATGCTTCGAAGGTAGCACGCTCGGCGGCAATCGCGTCCCATTCCAAGTAGCTGGTGTTGTCGCGCTCATAGTAGCCATGAGTGTAGGAGGGATGGGCGCCGCCGGGCACTTCCGCGATGGCGCTGATCGTCCAGTGCGGCAGGATGCAGGCGTTGGGATGACTGGCGAGGTCCTCGACCGTTTCCTCCACCGTGACAACGGCTCGCTTGGCGGCCAGAACTGCCTGCTTCTGGATGCCGACGATACCCTCGATCAGCACGTTGCCCTGGCGATCCGCCTTCTGGGCGTGAATGAAGGTGACGTCGGGACGAATGGCGGGGACCGTGGCCAGCACCTCCCCGGAGTAAGGACAGACGACGGAACGGATCTCCGGGTTCACCTCCTTCAGTCCCGCGCCCAGATAGCCGCGAAAGACGGCGAAGGGCAGGTTGGCGGCACCCGCTTCGTAGGCATTGGCCATGGCCGCGTGCGAGTGCTCGACGATCTCCGGCCGGTTCGGCCAACCGTTCTCCACCGCGTCGCGCAGACGGCGCAGCAGTCCGACCCCCGGATTGCCCGCGTAGGAGAAGACCAGTTTTCGCGCCAGGCCCATCCCGATCATCTGATCGTAGATGACGTCGGGCGTCATGCGGACGAGAGTCAGCTCCTTCATGCCTTGGCGTATCGCCTCGTGAGCCGCCGCATGGGGGATAAGGTGCGTGAAGCCTTCGAAAGCCACGGTATCGCCGGGCTGCAGGTTCTCGCCAATGGCCGTGGCAAGGTCGGTGAAGTTCGCCATGACGCCTCTTTTCAGGCCTGTTTCCTACCCAAGGGGCTATGGATAGATGAGGAAATTGCCGCTAAAAAGTGAATTCTTGCGCATTTCATATGCAAAAAATCTATGCGAAATATCCCTCCCGTCAGCCTGCGCCACATCCAGTGCTTCATCGAGATTGCACGCTGCGGCAGCCTGCAGGAGGCTGCGCGGCGCTTGTCGATCACCCAGCCGGCGGCGAGCCGAAGGCTGAAGGATCTTGAGACGCTTCTCGGCGTCACACTCTTCACCCGTGCGCATCGGCGACTGGCTCTGACCGATGCCGGTGTGCTGTTCCTGCGCTATGCGGAGGCGGCCAGCGTGACGCTGCGTCAGGGTGTCGAAGCGGTTACGGGACAAGGCGTCGCGGTCCGGCCGGTCGTCAGCCTCGGCGCTCTGCCCTCGGTGGCCGGTACGCTCGTCCCCGCCGCGGCGGCACGGCTGAGGACCGTTGCGCCCCATGCGGTGCTGCGGGTCGAAACCGGAGCCAGCCGCTGGCTTCTGGGCGATCTCCGCGCCGGACATCTCGACGTGATCGTTGGCCGGATGCCCGAGCCCGAGCGAATGCGCGGACTGCGGTTTGCGCATCTCTATTCCGACCGCTTGGCCTTCGTCGTGCGGCGCGGCCACCCCTTGGCTGGCGCTGCGGGCGCCGCCTTGGAAGAGATCCTGACCTATCCGGCCATCGTTCCGCCCGACGCGGCGGTCATCCGTCCTCTGGTCGAGGGCTTTCTGCTATCCCACGGCCTGGGTTGGCCGGAAGACCGGATCGAAAGTACGTCGGTCGCCTTCTGTACCAGCTACCTGATGGCGAGCGACGCCGTCTGGATCATTTCGCGTGGAGTTGCTCAGCCGGCGGTTCAGCGCGGGGAGCTGGCTTTCCTGCCGGTCGATACCACGACGACCCTGGGCTCCATCGGCATCACTCTCAGGGAGGACGCGGAGCTGTCGCCGGAGGCGCGATTGCTCGTCGATGCCTTGACTGCTGAGGCCGCTCGGACAGCCGGTTGACCTCAATGGTCTCGGCGTCAGCTTCGAGCGAAGGCGCGGACTTTGTCTTCGTCGAGCGTCACGCCCAGACCCGGACCGTCGGGCAGCTGCAAGGCGCCGTCCCTGTAGACCAGGGACTCGGTCACGATGTCTTCGGCCAGCAGCAAGGGGCCGATGATCTCACCGCCGAAGGGAAGCCGGCCGAAGGTGGCGGCGAGCTGCATGCCGGCCGCCGTGCCGATCGAGCTTTCTAGGAAGGTACCCATGTAAACGGGAATGCCGGCCGCAGTGGCGATGTCCGCCATGCGTTTCGCCGATCTTACGCCGCCGGACTTCATCAGTTTGATCGAGACGAGGTGAGCCGCCTGCCGCTTGGCGACTTCGATCATGTCGGTCTCCGACTGCGCACCTTCGTCGATCATGATCGCGACCTTGGACCGGTCGGTGATCCGCGCCATGCTGTCCAGAAAGCTGCGCTCGACCGGTTGCTCGATCATCTCCACGCCCATCTCGGCCAGAGCTGGTAGGGCACGAAGTGCATCGGCTTCGGTCCAGCTCTCGTTGGGGTCGACGCGCAGCCCGGCACGGCCCTCGAGAGCGCGGGTGAGGCTACCGATACGGGCGAGGTCGGCCGCCATCTCCGTTGCACCCATCTTGACCTTGAAGGCGCTGGCGCGGCCCGAGCCAAGCATCTCATCGATCTCGTCGATGTCTTTGTCCGTGCTGCCGCTCGCGAGAGGCCAGGCGACCGGACAGGCGCGCCGGCTCCGGCCGCCGAAGAGCGCGTGAATGGACAAGTCGTGCAGCTTTCCGACCAGATCCAGCAGGGCGATCTCGATCCCTGCCTTGGCAAAGGCATTGTTTCGGACCACTCGCCCCAGATCGGCGAAAATCGCTTCGGCGTCGTGTGGGTCTTGGCCGATGAGATTGGGCGCGAGGTATCTGTCGATCGTGATCTTCATCGCCTCGACGCTGTCGCCCGACCACCAGGGTCCGCAGGGCACGACGGCCTCGCCGATCCCCTCCAGCCCGTCGTGCGTCCGAACGCGCACCAGAAGCGAGCTTTGCGACCGTGCGTCGAGGCGCGCGAAGCGCTGTAGCCGACGGAACGGGAGGTCGACGATGACTGTCTCGACGGTTGAGATGCGCGCAGGCGCAGGGCGCGCGCGCGGTGCATCGATGACCTTCAGCATGTCCGTCTCCCTATCTCTGCTGCCTTCGCCTTAGCAAGAGAGGAAGCTTGCGGTAAAATACCATTGAAGGTCGCTCGCCATGCTGAAGCGGTATGGAGGTTTCATGGAATTCCGTCAGCTCAGGTACTTCGTCGCCGTTGCGGAGGAGGGCAATATCGGCCGCGCCGCGGAGAAACTGCATATCTCGCAGCCCCCGGTCAGCCGCCAGATCCAGGCCTTGGAAGCGGAACTCGGCGCCCAGCTGTTGGTGCGAACGCCCAAGGGCGTCGAGATGACTGAGGCAGGGCGCTTCTTCTATCAAGATGCGCGTCGTGTTCTGGCTCATGCCGATCGTGCGATCGAGCGATCGCGTGCTGCCGACCGGGGTGAGATCGGTCGTCTCGACGTCGCTTTCTTCGGCTCACCGGTCTACAGCGCCGTGCCGCTGGCGCTGCGTGCGTTTCGGCGCAGCCAGCCGGCCACGGACGTGTCCCTCGTGCGCATGGGCAAGAGAGATCAGATCGCCGCGCTGCGGGAGGGCCGCATCCATATCGGCTTCGGCCGCTACTACAATCAGGCGCCCGGTATTCGCATCGAAAGACTTGCCGAGGAGGACCTGTACGTCGCGGTGCCGCAGGACCTTCCGCTTGCGACCCGGACCGAGGCCTCATTGGCCGAGATCGCTGCGTTCCCGCTCGTGCTCTTTCCATCCGGCGACCGGCCGAGTTTTGCCGACGAAGTGATCGGCGTCTTCCGGCAACAGGGGATCGATGCCCAGGTCGACAGCATTGCATCGGACTCCACCGCGGCGCTCGCCCTGATCGCCACGGGCAACCGCTGCGCCATCGTGCCCGAAGCCATCGGTGCGCTGAGGTTCCCCACGCTCCGCTTCGTGCGGATTGCCGACTGCCCGATCAAGGCTCCGGTACACTGCGTCTTCGCGGAGGCCGATCGGGCGCCGGTTCTGGTCGAATTCCTCAAGTCCATCAGAGCGCTCTCCTTCGGTGCCAGGATCAATACCGTTCCCGTATAAGTCGAGCCCTGCAAAAGTATTGGAGCGCAAGACGCCACGCTTTCATCCTGGGTCGCGTCGACCACCAGAAGCGACCTTGAGGGAGGAGAGACATGAGCGACCGTGCAAAGGCCATCACAACGGACATCGTGGAGGCGGTTCGCGACGTCCTGCGCAAGCATAAAGTCACCTTCGCGGAGTACCGCGCCGGGGTCGGTCACATGATCAAGACGCAGGAAGCGAAGGAACTGCCGCTCCTGATCGACGTGTTCCTGAACTCGACCATCGTCGAGATCGAAAACCGTCATCGCAAAGGTAGCCAGGCGGCGATCCAGGGGCCCTACTTCCGGGAGGGCGCGCCGCATGTGACAGACGCGCTGGCCATCCGGGACGAGGATCGGGATCAGCCGCACATGGTGATGCGCGGGACCGTCACCGACCTGAACGGTCAAGCCGTTGCTGGCGCCGTGATCGACGTTTGGCACTCGACGCCGGAGGGACGTTACTCCGGCGTGCATGGCGACATCCCGCTGGAGTACTATCGCGGCAAGATCACCACCGATGAGAAGGGACAGTATGAAGTCCGTTCCATCCTGCCGGTGCCCTACCAGATCCCCAACCAGGGCCCGACCGGCGAACTTCTGGAGAAGCACATGGGCGGCCATTCCTGGCGTCCGGCACACATCCATTACTGGGTGCACGCGGAAGGGTACCGCGATCTCATCAGCCAAGCCTACTTCCAGGGCGGCAAGTACATCGAGGACGACTGCTGCAACGGCGGTGGCAACGACTTCGTCGTGCCCGAAGTCTACGAAGGCGATCTGCGCGTCATGACGGTCGACTTCAAGCTCGACCCCGCCATGGCCACCGCCCAGGCAGCGGAATAGCTCGCCATGTGCCACGGTAAGCCAAGCAGCCGTTTTCCAACACCAGACGAGGGGACGGCCTTTGGAGCAGCGGCCGCCGGCGGGGAGACCGCCGGCGGGACGCTCCACGGCTTCGCCTTCGGGCCGGATCAGGGACCGCGCCTGGCGATCCTACCGGACATCTACGGCTGCAACCCCTTCTACAAGGGCCTGGCGACGCATCTTGCCGGCAAGGGACTGCGGGTGTTTCTGATGAACCCCTTTCATGCCTTCGGCGACTTGCCGGAACAGACCAGAGAGGCAGCCTTCGAGCGGCGCCACAAGCTTCGCGACCGGGCTTACGTCGACGCCTTCGAGGCCTTTCTCGATCGCGAAGAGATCGAAGGGGTGCTCGGCTTCTGTCTCGGCGGGCTCTACACCTTCGAGTTGGCAAAACGCGGTTATGCCGGGCGCCTAGTCGCCTTCTACCCCTTCCCACAGGGGTTGCCCAACGAGGATCCGCTTCAGGTGCCTTTCGAGTACCTCGATGGCGTAACCGCGCGGCAGACCGTGTTGATCGGGGACAGCGATCCGTCGCTCGGCCCCGAACACACCGCCAGGCTGCGTGCCGTCGCCGCGGCGAACCCGGCAATCGACCTGCATGTCTTCGCGGGATCGGGTCACGGGTTTCTTGGCGATCTCGACAGCGGAGAATCTGAGAAGCGGGCCAATGCGGAGGCCGCTCTCGCTATCGCCGAAAAGGGTCTGGCGCCCGAATTCGCCTGATCGGACTCGCTCCTCGCGGACGAACCTGCGGTGCGACTGTCTCCGCAGGGTGAGGAAGACTTCGGCCAAAGAACGCATCGAACGCATCTTTAGGGAGGATGATCATGTCGGAGGAGAGAACCGTCGAAACCGAAGTCCTGGTCGTCGGCACCGGCCCTGCCGGCGCTGCGGCCGCAGCGCTTCTGGCCGGCTACGGCGTGGATACACTGATCGTCAACAAGTTCGGCTGGACCGCCCGTACGCCGCGCGCCCACATCACCAACCAACGCACGATGGAGGTGATCCGCGATCTGGGGCTGGAGGACGAGGTCTGGAAGTATGCCGTCCCCAACGACCTGATGGGCGAGAACACCTTCTGCGCCTCGCTCGCCGGTGAGGAGTTCGGGCGGATCCGCACTTGGGGTACCGAGGTGCGGCGCAAGGCGGACTACGAAGCTGCCTCGCCGACCTCCATGTGCGACATCCCGCAGAATCTGCTGGAACCGATCCTGGTCAAGCATGCGGCGTTGAAGGGCGCCAAAGTCCGCTTCGATACCGAGTATCTGGGACACACGCAGGATGCGGCGGGCGTCACCGCGCGGCTCCGTGATCGCTTGACGGGTGCGGAGTTCGCCGTGCGCTCGAAGTACCTGATCGGTGCCGATGGTGCGAACAGCCTTGTCCTGCAGGATCTCGATCTGCCGCTGGAAGGGCAGATGGGTTTGTCTGGCTCGATCAATATGGTCTTCGAGGCGGACCTGACTCGCTACGTCGCGCATCGACCGAGCGTACTCTACTGGGTGATTCAGCCGGGGTCCGACATCGGCGGTCTCGGCATCGGCGTCGTCCGTATGGTACGACCCTGGAACAGATGGCTGGCGATCTGGGGTTACGACGTTCAGGCCGGTCCGCCGGAGATCGATGAGGACTTCGCCACCAGAATCGTTCACAAATTGATCGGCGACGATACCGTTCCAGTGAAGATCGAGGCGACTTCGACCTGGACGGTCAACGACATGTACGCGACGCGCCTGCAGAAGAACCGCGTATTCTGTGCCGGCGATGCGATCCACCGGCATCCGCCGACCAACGGTCTTGGCTCAAACACCTCGATCCAGGACAGCTTCAATCTCGCCTGGAAGATCGCGATGGTGCTACGCGGCGAAGCCGACGAGAGCCTGCTGGAGAGCTACACCGCCGAGCGCGCTCCGGTCGCGAAGCAGATCGTTGGGCGCGCCAATCGATCGCTTGGGGACTTGCCGCCGGTGGCCAAGGCGCTCGGACTGATCGGCGCGAAGAACCCCAAGGAGATGCAGGCCAACATGGCGGCACGCCGGGAAGCGACAGCCGCGGCGGAGGAGCAGCGAGCCGCACTCCGTACCGCCATCGCCGGGACCGACTATGTCTACAACGCCCACGGCGTCGAGATGAACCAGCGCTACGCGAGCATGGCTATTCTGTCGGACGGCTCGGATCCCGAGACTTTCGACGATGAGGAACTCTATCACCAAGCCTGCAGCCGTCCGGGCGCGCCACTGCCCCATGCCTGGGTCTATAAGCCGGGTGGGCATCGGATTTCGACCAAGGATCTTTGCGGGAAGGGGCGTTTCACCCTGCTGACCGGCACCGGTGGCGAAGGCTGGGCGGCGGCGACGGCGGCCGTCAAGGCATCGCTCGGTGTTGAGGTGACGGTCCGCGTGATCGGTCCGGGGCAGCCCTACGAAGATCACTACGGCGAGTTCGCCGCGATCCGCGGCACCGGCGACAGCGGTGCGCTTCTGGTCCGACCCGACTTCCATATCGCCTGGCGACAGCGCGCCATCACGCCAAAGGCGGCGGACGATCTGCTTGCAGCTCTGTCACAAATTCTCGGGCGGCGGGCCGTTGCGCGGAAGGCCGTGACTCGAAAGGCTGCGGCCCAAAAGACTGCGACCCGAAAGACTGCGGCAAAGAGAGCAGTCGCAAAACGATCTCCGGCGCAGAAGACCGTGACGGCGGCGGAATAGCTTTCGCCGCACTTCGACCGTAGGGGGCTGACCGTGAGAGGGGGAGCAGGAGATCCTGCTCTCCCTTTCTCCTTTCCGTCTTCCGGATTGGCTTCGGCCGTCTCCGGACGTCAGAGGTGCGGTCGTTCGCCCGCCCAGGCCGCCCGCAGCAGCCGTGTCAGACCCTCGGTTTCCAGGGTGCGTGGGTTGTAGTAAGGAGCCTTCAGCGCGATCGCGACGGCGCGGTCTATACCGCTTTCCGGCATGCCGAGGTCGCGCAAGGCCATCGACGCGCCTCCGGCCTTGGCGGCGTCGTAAAGAGCGGCTGCCGGCGTCTCGGAGTTTGTTGCGCGACTGAGGTGGGTCATCGCTTTGGCGATTGCCGGTGCATTGTAGGCCAGTGCGTGCGGCAGCACGATGGTGTGGGTCTCGGCGTGGGGCAGATCGAAGGACCCGCCAAGGACATGGCAGAGCTTGTGATGCAGGGCCACGCCGCCCGAGCCCAGGCAGACAGCGCAAAGCCAGGCGCCGTAGAGCGCATCCGACCGCGCCGCCTGGCTCTGCGGTTCGGCCGCGACGCGCGGCAGGGCGGCGAAGAGCTTGGCGATCCCCTCTTCGGCCATCAGGGACAGCACGGGGTTGGCCTCCTCCGCATAGAGTGCCTCGACGGCGTGGGCGATGGCGTTCATGCCGGAGGTGACCGTCATGGCTGGCGGCAGGGTGAGCGTGAAGTCGACGTCGTAGATGACCGTCTCCGGCAGCACCTTCGGGGTTTTCTGCGTTGTCTTCTCACCGGCCTCGGTCTCGCCGAGGATCGGCGTCATCTCGGAGCCGGCATAGGAGGTAGGCAGCACCACCTGCGGCGCGTCGGTCCGCAGCGCAATCGCCTTGCTCAGCCCGATGGTCGAGCCGCCGCCGATGGCGACGATGCCGTCGGCCCTACTGTCACGATAGACGGAGAGGGCCGCCTTCGTCACCTCGACCGGCGTATGCATGGCCGCGCCGGAGAAGAGTCCCGCCGCCCGCGTGCCCAGGCGCTCGACGAGCTGCCGACCTTGATCCGCCTGAGGCGGCGTGGTCAGGACCAGGGCGCGTGCCATCCCCAGCCGCTCGACTTCGGAGGGGAGCCTGCCCACGGTTCCGGAGCCGAAAACGACCCGCGCCGGCAGACCGCTGTAGGTGAAGGAGTCCATCTGTCTTTCACTATGCTGTCGAAGAGATCGGATGCCGCCGGAGGCTTATACTCGGCGCCTTGCATCAGCCTTCGCAGACCCGAACGATACGATCCAATATCAAATCGATTGGTCGACCATATCGAAACCGAATGAGGCGGCCTTCCGGCTCGGCAGTCGGATGCTACTGTGTTTCGGGAATTTTCCGAGAGCCTCTAGGCATCCAACGACAAGATCCATGCAACTCGGATAAATTGTAGAGTAACGGTCGATAAACAAAATTTACGAGATAAACCAAGGCGAAAGGATCTCGCACATGCTCTATCTGGTTGCCGTTTTCTTTCCCTTCGTAAGCTTGTTTGCCGTCGGCAAACCGATACAGGCCGTCATCAGCCTTCTTCTCTACATCGTGTCCGCTGTCCTGGTACTCACGGTGATCGCCAGTTGGCTCGGCTTCGTTCTGTTCCTGCTCCTGGTCTTGCACGCCTTCTTCGTGGTTCACGGCGCGCGCGCCGACCGGCGAGCCGAGAAGATCGTCGAGGCCATCAAAAGCCGGGAATGAGTCCCAGGACGGTGTCGGGCGGACCGCAACCAGGCGTGGCCGCGCTCGGCCGCCCGACCTTCGGGCACCCGGTCTTCAGGCACCCGGCCTTCATGCGGTGCCGAGGCCTCTCATGATGACGTTGACGTCGTCCGGGTTGATCAGGTCGCTCCCCGTCCAGCCGTTGAGATCGTATTCGCCCATGCACTGCTCAGCGAAGCCCTGCATCATGGCGTGGTCGCCATTGGCCTGCGCGGTCAGCAAGGTTTCGATACGGATGTTTTCGTAGTTGCCGGCGTAGTTGCGTTCGTAGAGCTCATGGCGCCCGCCGAACTCGGTGCCGATGGCATCCCACAGCAGCTTCAGCAGTTTGACCCGGTCGATCGCTTCGTAGCCGTTGGAGCCGCGCACGAAGCGGTCGAGGTAGGGCCGGATCGTATCGCTCTCAAAATCGCGGGCGGAGCTCGGCAGGTAGATCAGGCCTGAGGCCACGTGGCGCTGGATCAGCTCCTTGATGCGCGGGTAGGCCATGGGTGCGAACACGCGATAGGCCAGCCCGGTTCCCATGTTCGGGAGGTTGAAGCCGTCGGTCCCCTGCCAGGGGATCGGGTTCTTGACCATGGAATCGGCCAGGCCCCAGAAAAGATTGCGCCAGGCGATCACTTCGCCGACGGCGGCTTGCACGCCGCGGAAGTCCTTGGCGCCGGTTGCCTCCACCGCCTTGGTGAAGAGGCCGCAGATGAAATCCATCTTCACGGCGAAACGGGTCAGGCCATGCAGGGTAAAGCGGGGAATGAACCCGGAGGCCGGGAAGAAGAGATTGACCTTCTCGATGTCGCCGTAGACGAAAATGTTCTCCCAGGGGACCAGAACCTTGTCGAAGACGAGGATCGAATCGTTCTCGTCCAATCGGCTGGAGAGCGGATAATCGAAGGGCGAGCCGGTCACGGCGGCGTTGAACTCGTAGGAGGAACGGGCGATCAGCTTGACTCCTTCGGCGCCCATCGGTGCCGTGAAAATCAGTGCGAAGGCCTTGTCCTTAATCGGGATGCCGTAGTGAGCGATGAAGTTGTAGTGGGTCAGCGCCGACCCCGTTGCCACCACTTTGGCGCCCGAGACGATCAGCCCCTGGTCGGTTTCTTTCTCAACATGCATGAAGACGTCGCGCACATCCTCGATGGCGCGGTCGCGGTCCACCGGAGGATTGACGATCGCGTGGTTCCAGTAGTCCACGCGCTCCTGCGCCTTGGCATACCAGTCCAGCGCGTTCTGCGCATACTCACCGTAGAAGCCCGAGTTGGCGCCGAGTGTGCCGAGAAATGCGGCCTTGTAGTCCGGCGCACGGCCCATCCATCCGTAAGAGACCCTTTGCAGTTCGGCGATGGCGCTGCGCCCCGTCTCCAGATCCTCGGCCGTGCGCGAACCCTTGAAGAAAGGGTGGGTCCAGCCGTTCGAGCCGGTATCGGTCGGAACACCTAGCTCGTCTTTTTTTTCGTTCAGGGTGTCGTACCAGCGGGCGACCATCCGGGCAGAGTTGCGAAATGCGGGATGCGTCGTGACGTCCTTGACACGCTCGCCGTGGATGTAGATTTCGCGGTCGTCGCGCAGGCTTTCGAGAAACGCATCTCCCGTATAGGGGCGGTTGCCGGATTCTTGCTCAGGCTGTGCGGCCGTCTTCATCATGACAAGCTCCTCCCGTTGACGGCGCAATTCTCCGGAGCGGCGCTCTTCGTTTCTGGGCCGCGGTTCTGCGCTCGTTTCAGCGAGAAAGCCTAGATGTGCTTCGTTTATTCCGAAAGGTATCGGCTGATACCGCACGGATAATCGCCATAGCCGAAAAAGCGATCTAGCCTGCTCTGGAGAAACCGAAAAAGCAGATCCGGGAGACTGGTTTGAAGACCGTTCGTAAAGTCGGCGACGTGCTGCGGCTCTTCACAACCACCAATCCGCAGCACAGCTCAAGCGAGATCGCGAAGGCCTTGGGTGTCTCCCCCTCCAGCGCGCACGAGCTGATTCACAGTCTCGCCGAGATCGGTTTGCTGCATAAGGTCAGCCCGGGCAAGTTTCGGCTCGGGAGGCTTGCCGTATCGCTTGCGCGGGTCTTCGAGGATACGGACCCCCTGTTCGATGCTGCGCATCCCGTCGTTTCCGAGTTCTCCAAGACCTACGGCGAAACGGCGCAGGTCGCGGCATTGCAGGGCGACCGCCTGGTGATCCTGGCCGAACGTGAGGGCGACCATCCGGTGCGCGTCGCGGCGAAGGCCGTAGGTCCCGAGAGCCCGCTCTATGCGGTCGCGGCGGGAAAGCTGCTGCTGGCGCACATGGCGATGCCGGCACTGGAGCGCTTGTTGAAGAGCACGACCTTCGTGCCGTTCACTGACGCCACCGTCAAAAGCCCCTCCTATCTGCTGGCTGAGTTGTCGAAGGTCGCGGAACAGGGGATCGCCGTTGCGGATACGGAGTACGTGGCCGATCTCACGACGCTGGCGACACCCGTCCGGAATCATGCCGGCAGTGTCGTGGCGGCCTTCGGCCTGGCGCTACCGGCGAGCCGCTACGCCGCGCAGCCGAGAGCGCTGCAGGGCATCGCCGTTGAGGCTGCACGCCGGGTTTCGGCCAGGCTGGGTTGCAGCGAGGCCCTCTCGATCCCGCAGCACCCTGCCGGCGCCTTGACATAAGGGGACTATGGAATGAGCAGAGCAGGCGAGTCCGCCCTTGCACCGTTGGACAGTCGGGCCTTTCGCAACGCCTGCGGTGCCTTTGGCACGGGCGTGACCGTCGTCACCACCCGCATCGCGGAGACTGAACACGGCATGACGGCAAACGCCTTTATGTCGATCTCCCTGGAGCCGCCGCTGATTGCCGTGTCCATCGGCGAGAAGGCGCGCATGCTGGGTCATCTGCGCAGCACGCGACGGTTCGCGGTTTCGATCCTGCGACAGGGCGCTCAGGATATCGCTTTGCATTTCGCCGGTCGGCCGAACGACGATCTCGATCTGCGCTTTCGCGATCTCGCGGGTCTGCCGGTCATCTGCGGTTCGGCGGCCGCCTTCGCTGCGACCGTGACTCAGGAAGTGCCGGCCGGTGACCATGTGGTCTTCATCGGCCGGGTCGACCAGATGGCACATGAAGCGTCCGAACGCCCCCTGATGTTCCACGCCGGCCGCTTCGGACGCCTGTATGAGTTTGACGCGCCGGCCGCCATTTCTGCCGAGTTCGCTGAGCATTCGCTTTGGTGAGCCTGCGGCTTTTGGGCCTGGCCCTGGTATTACGGGATACCTGGAGGGGCATGGACGCGCAGAGACCGAAAGGCAATCCTTGGACGGGGCAGTGACCGAAAGAGCGGGGTGAAACAAAAGGGCTTACAGCCAAACGGGAGGAACGAGAATGCGAAACGTTACAAGCGAGAGCATTACCGACATCGTGATCGCTGCACTTGGCAAGCATAAGCCGGTATCGGACAGGCAGCGCGAAATCATGACGGCCTTGGTCCGTCATCTGCACGATTTCGTCCGCGAGACGAAGCTGACCCATGCCGAGTATATCGAGGCCTGCAACTACCTGGCGCGGGCCGGTACCTGGTGCAACGACAACAGGCAGGAGTTCATCCTGCTGTCCGACATTCTGGGCGCCGAAGTGCTGGTTGATATGGTGACCAACCCTTGCGAAGGGGACGAGAGCGAGTCGACGGTTCTGGGTCCCTTTTATCGAGAAAATCCGCCGGTGCTGCCAAAGGGGGCCTCGACTGTACAGAAGCACTTCGAAAACGAGCAGACCGTCTACGTCGAGGGCTATGTCCGCGATGGCAGCGGTGCGCCGGTCGCGGGCGTCACGCTCGACGTCTGGGAAGACGCGCCGAATGGGATCTACGAGAACCTCGATCCCGACCAACCCGACTATAACCTGCGCGGCCGTTTCGAGACCGACGAGAACGGGCACTATGCGTTTCGGGCGGTGCGGCCGGTACCCTACCCGATTCCCGAGGACGGCACGGCCGGAGAGTTGATTCGCTACATGGGGCACCATCCCATGCGCCCAGGGCACCTCCACTTCATGCTCTTCAAGGACGGCTATCGCACCCTGATCACGCAGATCTACGACGCCGACAGCCCCCATTTGGACGAAGACTCCGTCTTCGCGGTCAAGGAGAGCTTGATCGGGAAGTTCGAGAAGGCTCCCGAGGGGTCCGATACCGACTTGCTGTTGCGGTTCGATTTCGTGCTTCGGCGCCAGGCCGTGGCGATCGCAGCCGAATAGTCGCCGCCCGAGCCGATGCCGGCCGATGCTTCCGGCCGGCATCGCTTGCGGCTTTCTTCCGATCCGTGAAACCTCTTTCGCCTGGAGACCGCGGCGATTATGACCTCAGCCGACCTGCCCGATCCGCAGATCTACCCCCTGTCCGATGGACTCGGCTGTGGCCCTGCATCCGCAGCCAAGAGCTTTCGGATCGCTGCGATCGAGAGCGTGATCGTCGACGCACCGACGATCCGACGGCACAAGATGTCGACCACGGAGATCGCTCATCAGTCGTTGGTAATCGTCCGTCTGCGGCTCGACGGCGGCGCGGAGGGCTTCGGCGAGGCGGCGACGCTCGGCGGTCCGCGCTGGGCCGAAGAAAGCGTGGAGTCGATCAAGGCGGCCATCGATCACTATTTGGCGCCTGTCGTGATTGGCGAGGATGCGCGAACCTTCGAGGCGCTGGCCGTTCGTTTGACCACGGCCGCGACCCGGAACCACGCGGCCAAGGCTGCCATCGAGAGTGCGCTCTACGACGCTGTGGGAAAGACATTCGGCCTGTCGGCCTCCTATCTGATCGGAGGACCGCTGCGCGAGCGCATGGAGGTGCTTTGGGCGCTCGCCTCGGGCGACGCGGATCAGGAAATCGAGGAAGCGCGCGAGAAACTCGAATGGCGCGAGCATCGCCGTTTCAAGATCAAGATCGGCTTTCGCTCGCCTGAAGAGGATCTGCGGCGACTGCGGCGGATCGCGGAGGCCATCGGCGAGCGCGCGGAACTGATCGTCGACGTCAATCAGGGCTGGAGCGAGGCCAAGGCTATCCGCTGGTTGCCGGCCTTATCCGAACTTGGCGTGACGCTGGTCGAGCAGCCCTTGCCGGCCGGACAGGTCGAGGCTCTGGTGCGGGTCGCGCGGCGCAGCCCAATTCCGATCATGGTCGACGAAGCCGCCTTCGGACTCACGGAGGTGGCGCGTGTTGGGGCGTTGGGGGCGGGGTCGGTGCTGTCGTTGAAGCTGGTCAAGAGCGGTGGTTGGCAGGAGATGAAGCGCGCCGCCGCCGTTGCGCAGGCCCACGGCTTGGAACTCTACGGCGGCTGCCTGCTGGAAAGCGGCATCGGCGCTGCCGCACATCTGTCCGTTTTCGCCACGCTTCCCAATCTGGAATGGGGTGTGGAGCACTTCGGCCCGCGTATTCTCTTACGGGACTTGACGCGTAGTGGGCTTGTCTACTCAGACTTCCATGTGCTCAGGCCCCAGGGTCCGGGGCTTGGTGTCGAGATCGACCAGGATGCTCTTAAGGACCTTTCGCGTCGCGCCTGACGTGCGATAGGGAAGATGACGTGAATCTCAAGCGGCTAGAGTATTTTCTGGCAGTGGCCGAAGAGATGAACTTCGGACGTGCGGCGGACCGCTTGAACATGGCGCAGCCACCGCTTAGCCGACAGATTGCTCAGCTCGAGGAAGAGCTTGGCGCCCGCTTGTTCGACCGCAGTCGAAACCAGATTCGCCTGACTCAGGCGGGAGAAGCCTTGCTGGCGCGTACCCGTGCCTTGATGGCGACCCTGCAGGACGTGCAGCTTGAGGTGCGGCGGATCGGGCAGGGGGCGTCCGGACGCTTGCGGATCGGTTTCGTCGGTTCCGCGACCCATGGCATTCTGCCAAACATCGTCAAGTCCTACCGGGCCGCCTTCCCTGATGTCAGTCTCAGCCTTTGGGCAATGAACAACGCCCAGCTTCGGACTGCGGTCATTGAGCGGCAAATCGATATTGCCTTTGCGCGCCCTTCGATCGAGGACCCGGAAATCCGCTCTTTGGAGATCTATCGGGAACCGCTGATTCTGGCGGCGCCGGATGGAACCGCTTTCAAATCGCGGGGGGCAGTGGCGTTGAAGAGTCTCGCCGACCGTACCTTCATCCTCTATCCCGAGACTCCGCGTCCCAGCTTTGCCGATCACGTGATCGATGCCTGTCGGCAGAATGGCTTCACACCTTCCGAGCGGGTCTTCACGATGGACTATCAGACCGCAATCAGCCTCGTTGCCGTGGGAGTTGGTGTGTCGCTGGTGCCGGCCTCGGTCGGTTCCGATCCACGGACCGGTGTGGCGTTTCGCAAACTGCAGCCCCCCAACCCCGGGACGGCCCTGTCGCTCAATCACAGGATCGATATGCGCGAGGCACATGTCGTCAACTTCGTGAAAACCGCGCAGAAGGTAGCGCGGAAAGCACCAGCGTCCTGACCAAGCGATCTCGAAGGAAAACGCCGATGCCGTTGCTTCACTGGTCACCCCGCTCGCCCTACGTGCGCAAGGTGATGGTTGCACTGCACGAACGCGGCCTGGCCGAGAAAGTGGAAAGGGTGCGCACGCACGCCGATCCCTTGATACCGCACGAAGAACTGATGAGGATCAATCCGCTCAGCAAGATTCCGACACTGGAACTCGAGACCGGTTCGACGCTCTACGATTCCCATGTGATCTGTGCCTGGGCCGACCGGCAGGGCGAGGGGCCTCGGCTGTTTCCCGAGGATCCCGCCGTACGGCTGATTGCGGAACGCGATGAGGCGCTTGGCACAGGCGTGCTCGACTTCGCCGTGGCTTGGCTCGTGGAAGCCAGGTTGCGCTCGGAGGAACAGCGTTCCGAAGCCTTGCTGACGGTCTATCGGCGCAAACTCCGAAGCGCCGCCGACTATCTGGAGAGCTACGTGGCGGAGTTGCAGGCACGGCCTTTCGACCTCGGACACCTGACGATCGGCGTGGCCTTGGCCTATCTCGACTTCCGCTTTGCTGCCGAGGACTGGCGCGCCGACCGGCCGCGCCTGGCCGATTGGCACGCTGGCTTCAGTGCAAGGCCTTCCGTTCGCGCGACAGAGTTCAAGGACGATCCGCGACCGGTTTGAGCCGTAAGCCTCAAGTTGAGTCTCAAGCCCGGGTCAACGTTCTCCGAAGGCTTGATCGAGAGCGCGGTAGATCGGCTTGGCCAGATATTCCAGAAGCGTTTTTTCGCCGGTGACGATATCGGCGGTGACCACCATGCCAGGCAGGATCAGATGCCGGTCGCCGGCGTGACCGACGTGGTTCCGCGCCAGCATGATGACGCCCTTGTAGAAGGGCTCACCCTGCTCTGAGGTGAAGGTCGAGGGGGACAGCGTGCTGATCTTTCCAGGAATGGTTCCGAAGCGCATCGGGTCGTAGGTCGAGACCCTTACGACGGCAGGGTCGCCGACCTCGACGTGACCGATGTCGCGCGGATCGAGGCGGACTTCCGCGATCATCTCGTCGTCGAGAGGGACGACCTCCGCCAGGATCTGCCCCGGTCCGACGACGCCGCCCAAGGTGGTTACGGACAAGCCCTGCACCACGCCGTCGCTCGGGGCCAGCACCACCAGCCGCTCGACACGATCCTCCAGCTTGCCGAGCTGCTCGCGAACCTCGGCCAGTTCGGCGGTGGTCGTGCCCATCTGTTCCAGAGCGTCGTTGGCCAGGCTGGCCTGCAACTCGACCTGTTGCAGCTCGGCTTCGCCGACGGCTTCGGACGCGCGCGACATCTCGCCGAGCAGGGCGGCCAGTTGGGCATTGGCTTGGGAGACGGCGCGCTCCGTCTCCAGGAACACGACGCGGCTGACCAGACCCTTGTCCAGCAGTTCCTGCCGCATTCCCAGCTGCTCGGTAAGGATCGCGACTTGACGGCGGAGCGAGCCTTCCTGCTCGTTGAAAGACGCCAGCTCGGCGCGGCGCTGCTCGACCCGGCGTGCCAGCACGCCCAGTTGCTCGCGCCGGGCGGAGTCCTGCGTGCGGTAGATGCTGTGCTGGTCGGCGACCAGGTCCGGGTACTCCAATCCGAAGGCAAGGTCCGGCTCGCGCCCTTCGGCGAAGGCGCGCAGGCGTTCGGCGCGCAGGGACAATGCCACCTCGCGGGCACGCAGCTGCTCGCGATCGGCCACGGGACTCGTTGGCGAAAGCCGCAGCAGCGGCTGACCGGCGGCGACCAGCTGGCCTTCGCTGACCAGAATCTCCGAGACGATCCCGCCCTCCAGATGCTGTACCGCTTGTACCCGACCGGCCGGCATGACTTGGCCATTGACCACGGCGCGCTCCGTCACCTCGGCGACGGCCGACCAGCCCAGGAATCCGAGGACGGCGATCAGACCCAGGACGCTGACATAGCTCGCCAACCGCGGGGGGCGGCCTTCCTCGAGGCTAAGCGGCAGCGCCAGCGCCTGAGACAAGCGGCTTCGCTCGGCTGCCGTCTCGCGATCGTCTTTCGGTCGCATGGCTTTGGGGGAGCTGTCCGTCATCGACTTATCCTGCTTCCTTCAGGCGCCCGAGCACGTCGTCCGGTGGACCGTCGTCTGCGACGCGGCCGTCCTGAAGCAGAATCAGGCGGTCGGCTGCGCGCATGTGGCTTGGGCGGTGTGTGACCATGACCACTGTCGATTGGCCCCGCAGGTCCTGCAGCTTTCGCAGCAGCTGCGCATCACCTTGGTCGTCGAGGCGAGCGGCCGGCTCATCCATCAAAAGCACCGGCGGACGTCGCACGTAGGCGCGGGCGAGCGAAAGCTGTTGCTTGAAACCGTCGGGCAAGCCGAGCAGCAGGGAGTCCGTCAGGCGGGTATGAAAGCCTTCCGGCAAGGCCAAGACGTGATCCAGCAGCCCGGATTCCAGGGCGGCCCGGCTCAGCTCCGCATCGCTGGCGGTGGGATCGGCCAGTCGGAGATTCTGGGCGACCGTACCGTGAAAGAGTTCGCAGTCCTGCAGAACGAACCCTATGGCGGTACGCAGTTCGGCCGGATCGAGTTGGCGAATGTCGAGCCCGTCCAGGGTGATGGCACCCGCCTGGGCTTGATGCAATCCGGCGATCAGCCGCAGGAGCGTCGATTTGCCGGCGCCGCTGGGTCCCGCTACGGCGACGATTTCACCCGGTCGGATCTGCAGGCTCGCGCCCAACAGCGCCGGCTCTGCGACCGGCGAGTAACGGAAGCTGACGCGATGCAGACCGATCTCACCTGCGAAAGCCCGTTGCACGCTCGGCAGGCTGTGGTCCTCGCGCTCGCGGCGGAGCTGCATCAGCCGGTCCAGCTGACCGAGGCCCACGCGCTGTTGTTCCAGCCGGGTGAAGCTCAGGAAAGCCACCTGCAGCGGTGCCAGAACGCGCCACGAGAGGACCATGACCGCAATCAGGCCGCCGACGCTCAGCGTCCCCTCCATGGCCATCAGCGTGCCCCAGCCCAGGGTAACGATGCCGGCGATCAGCATCAGGCTTTGGGCGGCCGTTTGTGCCAGGCTGCCGGTCGCCTGGATCCGGCGGTGTGTCTGCGCCGCCTCGGCCGATAGCGATCGGAAGCGCGCCATCCAGACCGGTTCGGCGGCGTTCTGTTTGATTGCCGGCAGGCGATGCAGCAGCTCGATCAGGAAGGATTGCCGCCGTGATCGCGCTTCACCGGCGCTCGTCACCTGCGCCCGAAGGATAGGCGAGAGTAGCCCGGCCAGCAGGCCGAAAATCAGCAGCAGGGCGAGCGGTACGACGGCCAGCCAACCGGACAGGATCGCGATCGCCACGACGAACATCACGACAAAGGGCAGGTCCAGCGCGACGCCCGCCAGCGGCCCGGTGAAGAACTCTCGGACGGATTCGAACTGTCGCAGGCGCATCATCTGCGCGCCGATCGGCGCGCGCTCGGTCATGCCGAGGGGCAGCGACAGTACCTTGTCGAAGGCGGCCGTGCCGAACAGAAGATCGATACGGCCGCCGAGGTAGGCGAGAACACGGCCGCGCAGCAGGCGCAGGCCTGTGTCGAGCGCCAGCGCCAAGGCAATGCCGCCCAGCAGCCAGTACAGGGTCTCCGGCGCGCCGGCCGTGATGACCTTGTCGTAGACCACCATGATGAAGACCGGAACAGCCAGGGCCAGCAGGTTGGTGATCAGGCTCAGAGCGAACAGCAGTCCGATCAGACTGCGAAACCGCACGGCCACGCGGCGCAGCCAGCTCCCGGCAAGAGTCTCTCTGTCGGTCGTCTGCGCTTTCTCGACCCGGTAAAGCTGCCCTCGTAGGGCATCGGCCTGGATGTCCTCGATGCGGCGTGTCGTTCCATCGAACGCCCGGAGCAGATCTCCGCGGCGTTCCAAAAGGACCAGCGGACGTCCGTCTTCGGCGATCAGCAGCGCTGGCAGCAGACGCGGGTCGAGCCTGTTTGCACGATAAAGCTCCGCGCTCGTGGCATAGCCGAGATTGGCCAGCACCGTCCGCAGGTCGGCGACATCCAGCGTTTCGGCGGAGTGCGGAAGTGCTTCCGCCAAGTGTCGATTGGTACCGCGCCAGCCTAGTGCCTGTAGCAATGGGGTCAGGCAAGCCGCCGCCGGTGAGACCGGGACAAAGGCTTCAAGCACGCTGGCTTGCGCACTGAAGACCCGTGCGGCTTCGGGCAGAGCTTGCGGGCCTGCGGGAGTCAGTCGTGCCAAGGTCATGGAACGTTCGCGAGCCCCTGCAATGGCGCATGATCAAGCGACTGAAGCTTGCCCGCACTCAGCACCAGATGCCGATTGGCCAAGCGTTGGAACGATGGGCGTAGGGTCATCATGATGACGGTGGTCTCGCCGGCCATCGCGCTCAGTGCGCTGCGCAGTCGGGCATCGGCCTGGGAATCCAATGCGGTGTTGCTCTCATCGAGCAGGAGAATGCGGGGCCGGCGTGCAAAAGTGCGGGCGATCGCGACCTTCTGGCGAAGGCTGGCCGGGAGTGTGTCGACGATTCCTTCGGCAACCCGCGTGTCCCAACCACCGGGTAGACGGTGCACATCCTCGTCCAGGCCGAGCGCGCGCGCGGCAGTCAGAGCGTGATCGATCGCGTCCGACTCTTCGAACAGTGTGAGGTTTTCCAGAAGGGTGCCGCTGAAGAGAACCGGGTTCTGACCGATCAGCGCAATCTGCTTGCGAACGCTGCGGCCGTGGTTCCGAACGCTTCGGCCATCGAAGCTGATTTCGCCTGCATCGGCGGCGAGGTCGCCGGCAATCAGGGCGAGCAGGGCCGACTTGCCGGACCCGGACTCGCCGGCAATCGAGATCATCTCGCCGGGGGCCACGTCCAGATCGAGCCCGTCGAACAGGCATCGCCCGCTGGTGTCCTTGAAGACCAACCCTCGGACCTTGATGGCGCCCGAAAGCGTTTGCTCTTTCCCAGCGTCCGCTTCGGCCAGCTGGACCGAACTCTGCGGCAGCGCCATCAGTTCGTCCAGCTTGTCCTTTGCCAGACTCAGGCTCTGCAGGTGTGTCCAGAGTCCCAGAGCGCGCAGCACCGGTTGCGCCGCCCGTCCGGCCAAGAGTGTGGAAGCGGCGACGCCGCCGAGCGTGAGCTGGCCATCGATCACCATCAAGGCACCCGCCGAGACGACGGCGACCAGCATCACGCCGGTGAAGAGCGTCCCCAGCGTCTGGGCTGCATTCGATCGGGCGATGGTGTCGTGGGTGGCTTCGGCGCCGGCTTGCTGCAGCCTTTCATAGCGGCGCAGCATGAAGGGTTCGCAGGCGAGCGCCTTGACGGTGCCGATCTGACCCAGGGTCTCGATGATGAAACTGTAGCGGCGGTCGTCCAGGTCGTTGCGCCGGGCAAGCGCCTGCTTCAACTGCCGGCCGGCGATCAGGACGGCGGCACCGAGCAGCATGAGAATGCCAACCGGCAAGGCAACAAGCGGACCGGCAATCGCCCAGATCAGGCCGAGGTACAGCAGCACGAACGGCAAGTCGATCAGCACCAGGCGGCCCTGACCGCCGTAGTAGTCGCGCAGTTGCTCGATGGCCGTCAGGCGGTCCAGATGACGGCCGGTGGTGTCGGCGTCGACGCTGCGCAGTTCGGCTTCCAGCAGACGTGTCACTGCCGCGCAGCTTGTCCGGTGCTCCCAGCGGGTCGCCGTCCAGTTCGAAAGAGCGCCGCGTGCCAGCCGTAGTATCGCATCCAGCAGCAGCACCACAGCCAGGCCCATCAGGAGCGCGGAGAGTGTGGCGTATGACTGGTTCGGCAGGATCCGATCGTAGATTTGCAGGATGACCAGCGGGACCGCGAGTCCCAATAGATTCAGCGCGACAGTTGCCGAAACCAGACCGAAAGACAGGCGTGGCGGAAGGGTTTCGGTCGCACCGAAACGCTCCATCGTCGATAAATCGCCTGCATACGTGAGGGTGTTGTGCACACTGCGCATAGGGGCATGTATTTCACCGGCGTGCTTGCCAAAGCCTTAATTCCACGGCCGTTGACAGGCTTGTTTTCCGATCAGGCTCTTTCATTCCAGATTGGCGGAAAACTGCGATTTTCTCTTCAAAATAGCATTGTATTAAAACACAAATCGACTAGGTAGAATCGGGGTTTTAACGATCTTCCGCAGGGTCTTGTTAGGGAGTTTCTCGTCAAATTGAGGCGAATGCCATCGCATGCTCACCGACGTTTGCCGAGCTGTTGCGGCGGTTGTTTCGGATAAAGGGATTTCGCTGTGGCGGACGAGCAAGGCGACAAGGCTGCGAGACAAAGCGACCAGGCTGTGGAGCAAGACTTCGCCCTGGCACGCGAAACGGGGCTTGGCGCGTCGTTGCCGGACCGGGCCGCGGACGATGCCAGTCAACCCGACACGGTCTCCGAGGGTGAGGCGACCAATCTCAATACCCATCTCGGATCCGAATCCCCCGAGCCCGAGGTGAACGAAGAGGCCGACCAGCCTGCCGTTGTCTCGGGAGACGACAGCCAAGAGCGCAGATCCGAAGACGACGGCGACCTCGTGGAAAGCGAGTCCCCGTCGGGCAGCACTCCGGCCGGACCGGTGGACCTACTCTTCGACGGTCAGCCTAGTCCCGATCCACTCTCCAATCCAGGCTCGGACGGTCCGGTCGTCCAGACCCAAACGACTGTATTCTCCTCGGGCTCGCCGCAGTCGGGCGAGCTGCCGCAGTCCGAACCACCGAGCTTTGACGACGCGTCCGCGTCCGCAGGCTTTGCAACCCCGGCGCGCTCCACGGAAGCTGTTCCGGACAGCGCGGCCGTCTCCGGCGTGGACCCCTCCGCTATCGGATCGAGCACTGCCGAGGGGCAAGGGAACAACGGGAACGGCGGTGCCGACGGCGATGAAGGCGTTGGCGATGGCGGTGGTGGCGATAGCGGTGGTGGCGATGAAGGTGGCGGCACCATCGACCCGGGGCCTCCCGTCGATGAAGGCCCGATCAATACGGCACCGGTGATCAGCGGTACGCTGAACGACAGTCATGTCGAGAAGGACGGAAAGGGCGGTTCCTTCGGCACGCAGATCTTCCAGGGAAACAGCTTCGAAGTTAGCGACGCCGACGGCACTGACAGTTATTCCCGCTTTGCCGTAAGGGTCGTCGGCAGTGAGAGCGGCGGCAGCATCGACGGTGACATCCTCCGCTTGCGCCTTCAGGACCATCGCGGCGATCTGCGCGACAAGCTGGATGCGGCAACCATCACCGGCAACCGCAGTGGCGCACTGGAGATCGAGGCTGCGGAAGGCCAGGCCTTCACCTCCGAGGAGTTGCAGTCGATCGTTCAGAAGCTCCGGTTCTGGGTGGACGAGAAGACGCCGAGCGAAAGCGAGGCCAGGGTCTTCCAGATGACTGTGAGCGATGACGGCTTCGAGGGTGCGGCTGCGGCCAGTTCCGCCACTTTCGAGGTCTCCGTCGAGGTCAGCGGCCAGAACGATACGCCGCAATGGAAACGCCTGAACTGGCAGGCCGTCGCCGAGACTCAGGAGGATACGGCCTTCGTCGTCCAGGATGACGTGCGCCTGGCCAACAGCAATCTCCGCGCCCTGAACCCGCGTAATCTGGACGACGACACCAAAGACGGAGGTACGCCGACGCGTCTGACGGTCGAGGCCGACCATGGCACGCTCCATGTCGAGGATCTCGGCAGAGGCGTGACACTGGTCTCCGGCGACGGTACTGGCAGCTTGGTCTTGGAAGGCGACATCAAGGCGTTGAACGGCTTTCTCAAAGGGAAAGCGGGCGCGCGTTTGCTCTACCAGCCGGACGCCGACTATCACGGCGGCGACCAATTGCGCCTCCAGCTCAACGACCAGGGCGATCAGGACTTCGCCGCACGCGAAAGCGAGGTGCGCACGGTCGACGTCACCGTCGAGGCCGTGAACGATGCCCCGACCGCCATAACGCTCGACAATACCACGGTGATGGAGAACGACGCCGGTGCCGTGGTCGGCAGCTTGACGGTGAGCGATCCCGACGTCGAAGACAGTCACCGCTTTATCGTCTCTGACGACCGCTTCGAGGTGGTGGATGGCGAGCTGAAGCTGAAGGACGGTATCGCACTCGACCGCGAGGCAAGCGAAACGGTGACGGTGGAAGTCACCGCCATCGACCGTCCTCTGGGATCCCGGCAGACGCTCTGGAGCGAGGACTTCGCAGATTTGGAGGCGGGCGCCCGCAGCGACAGCGGCGATACGGCTTGGTCGAGTGACGATAGCGGTGCCGCGGACGCTGCGCGTCACGGCGTGCAGAATGGCGCCTACGAATTCTCCAAATCGACCGGTACAGGCGCGGACGACGGCTTTGTCTCCTGGGAGAGCGAGCCGATCGACATCTCTGGCAATAGCAATCTGACCGTTGCCTTCGATCTCAGCGGCCGTGGAACCTTGGACTCGAGCGGTCGCTTGCAGGACGACGTCAGAGTCTACGCCGAGGTCGACGGGGTGCGTCACGAATTGCTGGCCGAGACCGGACGGATCGAGGGCGGGCCCCGCTTTAGCTTCGCCGATATCCCGGAAGGCTCCACCTTGAAGATCCAGGTCGAGGCGCGGGCCACCGGCAGCGACGAGGTCTATCGTCTCGACAACGTGACGGTCACGGGAGCGGAGAATGATGGCCTGAGCCACACCGAGACCTTCGAGATCACGGTCGGAAACGTCAACGAGGCACCGCACGACCTGGCGCTGGATAACAGCAGTCTGCGCAGCGACGCCGTTGCGGGCGATGTCATCGGGAGTTTCTCGGCCAGCGATGTGGACAGCGACCGCTTCACCTACCGTCTGGTGGATGCCGACGGCGACCCTCTGTCGCGCGTTACGCGGCTGGACGAGGCTTTGCAGTCCGATCCCGGAACGCCGATCTCTGTCGGTTACGGCGGCGGCGGCAGTAAACCTCATCTGACGTCGATGGGCCGACTGTTGGACGACACGGGCGATCAGACGCATAGCGTCTGGCGCCTGCGCAACCCTCTGGATACGCCTCAGGAGGTGACACTGCAGCCGACCGGCGGCGGTGCTCCTCTCACGCTGACACTGCCGGCCAACAGCGACACCTTCGTCGCCAGCGAGGCGACGCAGGGCGCCGCGACCCACAAGCTGCTGCATGACGGCCGTCAGGTCGGTGTAAAGGCGGCCGGCGGACACAGCTTCTCCTACGGTCAGGAGGTCGAAAGCGGCGGCCATCCGCAGTTCGAGATCGTTGGCGACAAGCTTGTCTTGAAGGAAGGGGCAACGCTGGACCCCAATGCCGACCCGACGATTTTCGTCGAGGTTGCCGACGACGGGGGATTGACCAGGGTCGAGAGCTTCACCCTGGACGTGACCGCGCCGCCGGTGGAGCCCGTGAGCTTCATCTTCTCGAACGCCACGTCGAATCGCGGCGAAACGCAGAATCGCAGCGACTCCTATGGCGTTGATCTTGACGCAGCGGGTACGCGGACCGTCACCGGGGCGGAGATGGACATTGCGGGGGTGCGCGACACCGCGCAGATCGACGTCGAGATGAGCCAGACCGGCACGGCCAGCGCGACGCTGACCAGCGGTTGGAACTCGGTCAAGAACGTCTATGCCGAAGCCGAAGGCGGTGCCGACGTACGGCTCGACAACTTCGTCGATGTCGAGGTCAAGCTCGGAGATGGCGGCGACAGCACTGTCGAGGTGGAGGGCGCAAAGCGGGGTCGAATTACCACCGGCGACGGCGCGGACCGGATCGAGATCACTGCAGAGTCGAACAATGCAGGTTGGAGCAACCGTTTCACCGTGGACAGTGGTGCCGGAAACGATTCCGTGACACTACGCGGCGACCGCGGCCTGACGCGGGCGGAAATCGACGGCGGGGCCGGCGACGACGTCTTGCGCTTCTCCGGCGATGGCAGCGCGACGCTGGTCGGCGGTGCCGGCAGCGACAGTCTCTATGGTGGTGCCGGCAACGATACCCTCTATGCCGGCGACGACCAGGCAAACAGCCAGGTGACGATCGACGTCACCAACTTGCAGGCGACCGACCAGGGCTTCCGCGTGACCGGCCAATCGGTGGTTGACGGCGCGCTAACCGAGAAGTCGGCGGCGGAGCTGACGACCAGCAATCGCTGGGGATTCGGCGTTCGCGGCGAGTCCGGCGGCGCCGATCATCAGATCGGCTTCAACGAGGACAGCGGTCTCTCCGAACGTATCAACGTGGAGTTCGATGGCCCGGTCGCGAGTGCCGAAGTCGAGGTCTCGCGGTTGTTCTCCTCCGAAGGCGAGTCCGGTGAAACCGGGATCTGGCACGTGTTTCGCGGCGGCGAGGAGATCGGCAGCGGCAGCTTTGCGGCGGACTCCGGTCACGAGATGACCTTCGAGATCGATGCCGGTCAACCTTTCGATATGCTGGTGTTCGAAGCGACGCCGCTCAACGGTCCCGGTGCGGATGCCAGCGAGTACTACATCCGCTCGATCCGGGCCGAGTTGATCGACGACCTCGACAGCGAGAACTTGCTGTCCGGTGGCGAAGGCAACGACGTACTGATCGGTGCAGGCGGTGCCGATACTCTGATTGGCGGCGCCGGCGACGATGTCATGCAAGGCGGTGCCGGCAGCGATCTCTTCATCTTCGGGGCGGACAGTGGGGCCGACAGTCTGGATGGAGGAGCCGGCGGCGGCTGGATCGATGTCATCCAGTTGCAGACCGTGGCGGGCCCTCCCAACGATGCGTCTTGGACGCTGGCCCTGGAGCGCGGCGAGGCGGTGTCCGACGACGCCGGCCTGGTCCTCTCGGAGGATTCTGCCGGGACGATCACCTTGTCCGACGGCAGCGAAATCACCTTCGTCGGGATCGAACGCATCGAGTGGTAGCGGCGCTGGGCGGATCGCCTAGCCGAACCGCCTGCCGGCGTAGGGCATAATATCGATCGCCGGTGGCCGGTCCTCGATGAGGTCTCGGATCAGGAGACCTGTCGCGGCGGCCTGGGTCAGGCCCATCTGGCCGTGACCGAAGGCGAACCAGGCGTTCTCGAAGCGCGGAGAACGGTCGATGATCGGCAGGCCGTCCGGTAGCGAGGGGCGGCGGCCCATCCAGCGGCGGGCTTGACTGAAATCCGAGACCCGGAAAAGGACCTGCGCCCGCCGTTCCAGACGCGCGAACAGAGCTTCGGCGGGCGGCGCTTCAAGCCCCGCGAACTCCACCAAGCCGGCAATCCGGATGCCGTCGTCCAGCGGCGTGACGGCAACGCCAAGAGACGGGACCAAGGCCGGCAGTCGCAAACCCGCCGGATCGAGCGTGAGATCCAGGTGATAGCCGCGTTCGCTGTCCAGCGGCACCGCAAGGCCCAGCTTGCGTGCCAGGGGGCGTGACTGGGCTCCAGCCGACAGAACGATGAGATCGCCAGAGTGACGTCCTGTTTCGGTTACCACGCCCGACAGACGGCCTGGTCCTGCTTCGATGTCGATGACGCGCTCGCGCAGAAGCTCTGCTCCTTCTCGGATCAGGGCTTCGGTAAGGAGCTGACTGAGGCGCCAGGGAGATGTCACCTGGCCGCTGTCGCGCGACAGCAGGGCGTGGTCCGACTGTACGGCGAGGCCCGGTGCGAGCTGTCGAAGCTCGGCACTGTTGACATCGTCGAGTGTCATGCCGCGGCGGCGGCGCAGAGCGTTGGCGGCCGCCGCTCCGGCGCGCTCTTCCTCTGTCCGGTAGAGATAGAGGCAGCCATCGCGGCGAAACAGCCGGCGCGCTTCGGGCAGATCGTCCAGCAGATCCATCCAGCGGTCGAAGGCCGGCAGGGTCAGGGCCGCCATCGCTTGCGAGATGCGTTCGACGTTCGCCGGTCGGGCGGCTTTCGCGACGTGGGAGGCGTAGCGGAGCAGTCTCGGCAGATGGCGCGGGCGGATCACCAGAGGGCCGTCGGAGTCCAGCAGCAGGCGAGGCAGACGGCGGAACGGGCCTGGCCGGGCTTCCGGCACCACCGCCGAACCGGCGATCAGCCCGGCGTTGCCGTAGGAGGTCTGGCTACCGGGTACTTCCGGGTCGATCAGCAACGGCCTGTAGCCGGCCTTCTGGAGGGCCCGGGCTACCGCGAGGCCGACGATGCCTGCACCGATCACGATGGCGGTTCGGCCGGTCATCTCCCGTTGTTCATCTCGCCACGACTTGGGCGCTCATTGCACATCAGTGGAAGCTGCGCAGTACCTGCCCGGCGTCCTGCTGCGTCCGTGCGCCGTCGCGCACGGCGAAACGGCCGTTGACGAGAACGTGGTGAAAGCCGCCTGGGTGCTGCCGGGGGTTGCCGATGCTGCCGCTGTAGGTGACGCGGTCGTAGTCGAAGACCGTTATGTCCGCCACCGCGCCGGGCCGCAGGACGCCGCGGTCCGTGATCCCGATGCGCTCGGCGGGAAAGCTGGTCACCCGCCGGATCGCTTCCTCCAGCGGCATCAGTTCCAGGTTCCGCACGTAGTGCTCGAGAAAGCGCGCGGCCCAACCGTAGCCGGCCAGGGAGCCGATGAGGCCACCGGTTGGGCCGCGCCGACTGAGCGCCAAGGTATCGGACATGACGCCGCAGTCGGGACGGAGCAGACAAAGCCGCAGGTCTTCCTCGAAGAAACTCTTGGAGGTCCAGAGCATGTGCAGAGCGTTTTCGCCGGCCTCCAGCAGCAGGTCGAGGACCGTGTCGTAAGGGGCCGTTCCGCGCTCTTCGGCCACATCGGCGACGCTGCGGCCGAGGATGCTGCTGTCGCCGGCGCGCAGGAAGTAGATCAGGTCCCAGCGGTCGTCGAGGACCAGCCGCCACATGGGCGCGCGATTGGCCTTCATGCGCGCGCGTGTCTCGGGATCGCGCAGCCGTTCGAGAAGCTTTTCCACGCCTCCCTCCCGCGCCCAGGCAGGCAGGATTGCCGCAACGCCCGTATGGGACCATTCGTGCGGGATGACGTCGAAGGCGACATCGACGCCGACGGCGCGGGCCTGATCGATCATTTCCAGAGCATGCGCCATCGCGTGATCCGGGCGCCCGTACTTCGGTTGAATGTGGGAAATCTGTGTGCGCACGCCGGCAACTCGGCCGATCGACAACACCTCGGTGAAACCGAGATCGTAATAGATGTCGCGGTTACGCACGTGCGAAGCGTGGAAGCCGCCCCGCTGCGCCACCACTTCGCACAGCCGCGTCAACTCATCGGCGGTGGCGCTGAGACCCGGCGAGTACTCCAGCCCGGTCGACATCCCCCAGGCGCCCTCGTCGAGGGATTCAGCGACCAGATCCTCCATACGGCTCATTTCGGCTTCGGTCGGCTGGCGCACCTCGTCGCCGAGCACCGCACCGCGAATGGCGCCATGCCCGACCAGCGCCATTACATTCAGACCCAGCGTCTTGCTTTCAAGCGCATCGAGATAGCCGCCGAAGCTCTTCCAGGTCACCTCGACACCGGGCAGCCGGCCGACCATCCAGCGTTCCATACGGCGGGCATCCCCGACCGGTGCGAAGCTGTAGCCGCACTGTCCGGCCAGTTCGGTCGTGACGCCTTGCATGACTTGGCTGTCGGCCTTGCCGTCGGCCAGCAACACGGCGTCCGAGTGGGTGTGAATGTCGATGAAGCCCGGGGTGACCGTGAGGCCGGAGACATCGACCCGCTGAGCAGCTTCGGCATCGCTCAAATCCCCGACTGCAAGGATTTTGCCGTCCGCAACCGCGACATCGGCGGCGACAGCGGGCGCGCCCGTGCCGTCGATGACACGGCCGTTGAGCAGCAACGTCTCAATCATGGCCATTGCCTCGGGCAGGGGTCGCTCATAGGCGCGGTCCGTAAACCAGATCGGGCAGGAAGGTGATGATCTCTGGGAAGACGATCATCGCCAGCATCATGATCATGTAGGGCAGAATGAAGGGCAGGACGCCGATGGAGACCTGCTCGATCGAAATATTCGTGAGCCGCGCGGCAACGTTGAGGTTGCCGCCGAGGGGAGGGGTGAGGAAGCCGATCTCGCAGCTCATGACCATGAAAATACCGAAGACGATGGGATCGACGCCCATGGCCACGAGACCCGGCAGGAAGATCGGCGTGAAGAGGATGATCTGCGCCAGGGATTCCATGAAGGTGCCGACGGCGATCAGGATCAGCCCGACGATGACCATGACCCAGAAGGGGTTGGCGGCCACGGTATCGAGGAAGGACTGTACCGCCTGCGGCATGTCGTAGAAGGCCAGCACCTGCCCGAAGGCGAGCGACGGTGCGATGATGATCAGGATGCCGCTCATCAGGGCCGTGAACTTCAAAGCCTCGGTGAAACGCTGCCAGGTCAGCTCGCGATAGACGAAGACGCCGACGAACAGCGCATAGAAGACGGCGACGGAAGCGGCTTCGGTCGGGGTGAAGACGCCCCCGTAGATCCCGCCGAGAATGAGAACCGGCGCGAAGACGGCCCACTTGCCGTGCCAGACCGCGCGCAGCAGTGGACGGAAGGAGAAGCTCTCGCCCGTCGAACCGTAGCCTCGCCGAACCGAAATGACGTAGGCCGTAACCATCAGCATCAGGGCAACGGCGATGCCCGGCAGGAAGCCGGCGAGAAACATGCGGGGAATCGATTCTTCGGCCACCAGGCAGTAGATGATCATCAGGTTGCTTGGCGGGATCATGCTGCCGAGGGCGCCCGCGGAGGCCGCGACGGCGGCGGCGAAACGCGGCCGATACCCCTGGCGCACCATCTCCGGAATGGTGACGCTGCCGATCGCCGCCGTCGTTGCCGGTCCCGAGCCCGAAAGCGCGGCGAAGAGCGCACAGCCGAAGATCGTCACCATCGACATGCTGCCGCGATAGGCGCCCACCAGCGACTGTGCGATGGCGATCATCCTGGATGCCATGCCGCCGGTTTCCATCAAACGCCCGGCCAGCACGAACAGAGGGATGGTCAAGAGTGGAAAGGGCTGCAGCGCGGTAAAGGCATTCTGCGCCAGTAGGGTGACCGGAATGTCGATGAGAACGAGGGCGACGGCGGTGGTCAGGCCGACGGCCGCAAAGAGCGGCATGCCGAGCAGCGTGAAGCCGACGAAGCAGAGAACGACGATCAGCGACGCGCTCATTGGGCGCTAGCCCCGTCTTTCGCCGCCGTTTCGTCGTGGGGTGGAGGTGTAATGCCCGGCAACCCGACGCGGCCGCCCGCAAACCAGCGGACGTAGAGTTGTAGGGCTCTCAGAATGATCGCGACGTAGCCGATGATCACGATGCTCTGCGGCCATTTCTGGTCGATGCCGAGAGACGGGGAGATGAACTCGCGCTGCCACAGCAAGGAGATATATTCCCAGCCGACCACCAGCATAAGCGTGCAGAAGCCGATCCAGAGCACGTCGCCGATCACGATGGCTGCCAGCGCCAGCGGTTTGGGCAGGGACTCCACCGCGAAGAGGATGCGGATATGGAAGCGGTCTCGAACCGCAACGGCGGCGCCCATGTAGACCGCCCAGACCATGGCGAAGCCGGCCAGTTCTTCGGTCCAGGTGATGGCGGTACTGAAGACGTAGCGGCTGACCACCTGCGCGAAGACGCAGACGGCGATCAGGCAGAGCGCCGCCTGTGCGACGATCTCTTCCGCACGATCGAGAAGCAGTCTCATGGCTGGAGGCACCACTGACGGGAGGAGGGAGCCGGGTCCGGCATCCCCTGAAGGAAAGGGGCGCTGTCGGGCCGGCCGGCGGGACGCCTTGCAGGCATACTCCGCCGGCCGCTTACCCTCTGCCTCAGCCCTCGGTCTCGCGAATGCGAACCAGCAGGTCGCGGAAGGCATCGCCCTTCTCGTCCGCGAACTTGTCCTGCACGCTCTCCGCGGCCTCGATGAAGGGGCCCTTCTCCGGGTAGGTGACCTTCATCCCGTGTCCTGCCAGGGCGTCCCGCACCTCCTGGATCTGATCCTTCATGATCGCCCGTTGGTGCTCCTGTGCCTCCACGGCGGCGCGGCGCAGGGCCTCGGCCTGCTCCTCACTGATGCGAGACATGAAGCGGTCGCTGACCAGCAGCGGCGTAAAGCCCGAGAAGTGTTCCAGGATCGCGAGGTTGTCGGCGAACTCGTAGAACTTCATGTCCAGGATGACGCTGGTGCCGTTGTCCCCACCGTCGATGGTGCCGGTCTGCAGCGCGGTCGGTGTCTCCGACCAGGCCAGCGGCACCGGCTCCGCACCGAAGGCGCGGAAGGTTTCGATCATCACCTCGTTCTTCGGTACCCGATACTTCAGACCGCCGAAGTCCTCGAAAGTCTCGATCGGACGGACGCTGTTATACAGATCGCGGTGCTCGACGTTGTTGAAGGACAGCAGATGCACGCCGGTTTGCTCGAGCAGCTTCTCTTGAATGAAGCTGCCGACGTCGCCGTCCAGCACGGCAATGGCATGATCGCGGCTGCGGAACACGTAGGGGAGGACGAAGACGTCCATCATGCCGAAGTGCGGCGAGATGTTGTTCTGCGAGATGAGATAGCTGTCGACCGTGCCGAGCTGCAGTGCCTTGAAGGCGTCATCCTCGCTGGAGATCTGCCCGGAGGGCCGCAGTTTCACCTCGATCTCGCCGTTCGTATAGCTATCTACCAGCTCCGCGAACTTCTTGGCGAAGACTCCGTTGTTCGAGTCCAAAGGCGTGCCCCAGCCCAAATTCATCGTCGTCTGAGCCAGGGCCGGGCCAGCGGCGGTGAGGGCGACGCTGGCCCCCAGGATCGCGACGGCTGCGCGTCGTGTAAGTGATGTGATCATTTTTTGCCTCCCGCGAACTTACCCGGTCGGGCAGTCCTGTTGATTTCCCATAAAGGGAAGCCTAGTCGTCAAATCGCTGCAGGACTAATATCATCGAGTTAGCTTGTGATAACAAAGAGGCATCAGTTCCTATGCGGCCCCGGTTCGATCTCCGTCATGTCGAATGCTTTCTGGCCGTGGTCGAGCACGGCAGCTTCCGTGCAGCGGCGCGCCAGTTGAACATCGCTCAGCCGGCCTTGAGCCGCACCGTACGCAATCTCGAAGAGGCGCTCGGTGCGCTGCTGATTTCGCGCGACCGGCGGCGGCTGGAGGTCACGGCGGCCGGCCGTGTCTTCGCTGCCGGCGGTACACGCCTTTTGAAGGAAGCGGCCGATCTTGCCCATGGGACGTCGCGCGCGCACAAGGGCCTGCTGGGACAACTGCGCGTCAGCTATACGGACTTCGCGATCGCCGGGGCCTTGCCGGACATCGTCAACGCCTTTCGAAGGACCTTTCCCGAGATCTCGGTGACCTTCATGCCCTGTGTGACAACGGATCAGATCGAGGCGCTGCGCGAGGGGCGTATCAACGCCGGCTTCGTGACCGGGCCGATCCGACTTCCCTTTCTGCAGACGCATGTGGTCCAGCGCGACCATGTGGTTGCCGTGCTTCCGGCCGGCCACCCGCTTGCGGCCGGAGACAGGGTCGCGCTCGGCGATCTGGCGGATGAGGGCTTCGTCCTCGGCGCGAGTGAGCGCTGGTCACACTTTCTGACCCATGTCACGCATCTCTGCCAAGGTGCCGGCTTTTTGCCGAAGCTCGCTCAGGAGGCTGCGGACAGCGAGGCCATTCTCGGTCTCGTCGCCGCTGGTATCGGGGTTACCTTGAGCATCGAGAGCATTGGCCGGCGACCGCGACCGGGCATCGTGATGCGCCGGCTCGCGGGAGAGCCTTACGAGGTACAGACATTGCTCGCCTGGCGACAGGGTGACGAGGATCCGGCTCTCCAGCACTTCCGCGACATCGCCCTGACCTACTGGACGGAAATCGCCGGGGTGCGACAGGCGACGGCCTAAGCTTTGTCGAGCAAGGTTGCGACGGTGCGGATTAACGTCGGTCTGCGCCTCTAACACCGGGGAGGGGAACGATCGTGCGGTCGTCGAAGTTTGTGCAGATTGTCTGTTGTCATGCCGAGGGCGAGGTCGGCGACGTGATCGTCGGCGGTGTGCCCCCGCCTCCCGGAGACACGCTTTGGGCACAGCGCAGTTTTATCGCCGAGGACGAGACCTTGCGCCGCTTCGTGTTGAACGAGCCGCGCGGCGGTGTCTTCCGTCATGTCAACCTCTTGGTGCCGGCGAAAGACCCGCGGGCGCAGATGGGCTGGATCGTCATGGAACCGGAAGACACGCCGCCGATGTCGGGGTCCAACGCGATCTGCGTCGCCACGGTCTTGCTGGAAACAGGCATCCTGGCGATGGAGGAACCGGAGACAAGGCTGGTTCTCGAGGCACCGGCTGGCCTGATCGAGGTGCGGGCGCGCTGCAGCAGCGGCAAGGTCGAAGCCGTGACCGTAACCAACCTTCCGTCTTTTGCCGATCGTCTCGACGCACCGCTGGAGGTCGTCGGACAGGGCACCTTGACGGTCGATATCGCCTATGGCGGCGATAGCTTCGTCATCCTCGATGCCGCGGCGCTCGGCTTTCGGATCGAGCCGGGCGAGGCCCGCGAGCTGGCCGAGCTTGGCGTCGCGATCACTGCCGCAGCGAACGAGCAATTGGGCTTTCGGCACCCAAAGAATCCGGATTGGCAGCACATTTCCTTCTGCCAGTTTGCCGGACCTCTATCGCAGGACGCCGACGGTACCTTGACCGGCCGCAACGCCGTGGTGGTCCAGCCCGGAAAGATCGACCGTTCCCCGACAGGCACCGGCTGCTCCGCGCGTATGGCGGCGCTGCATGCGAAGGGTTCGATGCAGGTCGGCCAACGCTACCGTGCGCGCTCGATTATCGGCTCGCAGTTCGACTGCACGATCGCGGCAACTGCCGAGGTTGCAGGTCGCCCGGCGATTGTACCGACCGTCGCCGGACGCGCCTGGATCACCGGGACTCGTCAACTTCTGTTGGACCCCGACGATCCCTGGCCGGAGGGCTATCGACTCTCTGACACCTGGCCCAGTCTCGAGCGCTAGTCTCGGGCGCTAGGACAGGGGCGGCCGGCCGCCTCCTGGCAGCCTGCGACGGAGACGGATCCGACCGAGCGACTCTTCGACGCAGTTCCCCGAAACGGCGGTTTGGCGCGCGTTCGCTTCCGCTGGACCTTTTCCTGCAAGTACCGGTAGTCTCCGGCGCATGCTGAGACGCTTCCGCCGCGTAAGTGCGACCCTGGCTGTCGTCGCGTTGCTGGTCAATCTGGCCGGTCACGTCGCACAGGCGTCCTCGATGGCGTCTCTCGAGCTGTCCGGCGCCGACGGTCCGATTCTCATCATCTGTACGCCGACCGGCACGAAGTTGCTGGCTTGGACGCCGGATGGTTTCGTTCCTCTGCCCGACCAGCCGCAGCAGGGCAAGCAGTCCTGCTCCTTCTGCACCGCCGTGTCCGGCGGTGCCGTGCTCCCGAGCTTGATGCTTGCCGAGATCGAACGCACGGCGACCGGCGAGCCGATCGTTCAGACGCGACGCGACACCCTTCGCCCGCTGTCCGCTTTCGCAAAACCTCTCGCGCGGGCGCCTCCCCGAACAGTGACGGTTTGATCGCTCGGGACGACCGCCCGAGCCGTTCCGCCAGGATCGACGCAGCGGGAGCCGGCTGACCAGCCGTCTTTCCGACGCTGTCATTGTTTTTCGCGGCGCGACCAGGGGTTTCTGCGTCGGCTGCAGGGGAAGAGTCCTACAGATGCCATACCTATCTTCGGCGCCGTGCCTACGGGTGCGGGCCACGATCTGGTGCGTCGAGCGGCGCCGGGCAAACCTGCTTGCGCTCAGTCTGGTCGCCGGACTGGTCGTCAGCCTCCCGCTCAGCGCCGCGGTCGCTCAAGACAGCAGTTCGGGCGTCCCCTTCTTCCAGATCCAGAACGGCGATCTGCAGCCCAGTCACACCAGCCCGATCCGTCAGTTCGACGCCGTTCGAGGGGCCGGATTGGACGCTGCCCGCCCGCCGGGACGGGGCGTGCAACCGGTCGCGAACTTTCTCCCGCGACTGCGCCAGCACCGCGATTCACGGCCGCTTCCGATTACGCCTCTTTTCCAGTTCGACCGTGCGCCGGGGGATATGCCCTATCGCACGGACAACATCCGGCTGCCGAGCGGGGAAGGCGAGACGCTGCGGCGCAACGCCGATCATTTCAAGATTTCTGGCGGCTATGCCTCGCCGGGCGATACCGCGGAAGGCTTGGGTCAGGCCACTCTGCGGCGCCCGGAAGGCTATCTGCGCGCCTTTGCACGGGGCGCCGATGCGCGGAACGGTTTCGAGGACGGTGATGGTGAGCAGATTCCTTTCGAATATACCCGCAACAGCCAGCAGCTCATCCTGGGCTGGACGCCCTCGGCCAGTTTCGAAGCTTTCGGTGTTCTACTGCGCGACGACATCGACGATGACGCGACGCCGTCCTCCCGATTGGACAACGTTGCAACCGACCGCCTGGTCGGACGGTTCGGCTTCGAGCTCAGGGACGTGCCCGGTGAGGCCCTGTCCCGCGTGAGGGCCGAGGTTCGAGTCCGCAACGCCGAGCGGACCAACAACAACTTCGATGTTCGCGACTTCACGGTGGCGCCCGGCGCCCGAAGGATCGAAGTCGAAAACGAACGCCGTATCGTCGACGGGCGTCTCTTCGGTGACTTCGCCCTCGGCGCCTTCGAGAACCGACTTGGCATCGATTGGTTTTTCGAACAGCGGGACGGCCGCCGCTTCACGGACCTCAATGCGGCAAGCCCGGACCCGCAGTTGGACGGTTTGGCGTCGCCCTTGTTTCCGGATATCTCCCTTGTCGAATTCGGACCGACCTTCGAAACGGCGACGAGCCTGAGCGAAGACGATCATCTACGCTTCGGTCTGGGGTATCGCTTCGTTCATGCGGACGCGGAGTATCTCGATACGGCCGGTCAGGGACCTTTCGCCAACTTGGCGCCGGGTGTGCCCGCGACCGCATCGAATCTCTATGACTTCTACTACGGACCAACCGATGTCGAGCAGAACGATCATCTGCTGTCGGCCCGGGCGGTTTATCAGCATGAGGTCTTCGACGACCGGCTGACCCTGTTCGGCGAACTGGCGCGCAACGACCGGGCCGCCGACTCTAAGGAGCGCTACTGGGCCGGAACCACGCCGCCGCCTCAGGCTGCCAATCGATTGGTCGGCAATCCGGAGCTCGATCCGGAACGCCACTATCAGGCCGCCGCCGGCTTCATCTTCGATGGGCCCGATTGGATCGACTTCGGGCGCGCCAGGCGCGGCGACGGCACCTTTCTGTTCGGTGCTTGGCAGGTCTCCGGAGCCCTGCGCTTCTCGCATGTCGAGGACTTCATCAGCCGCGATTCCGCTCGGCTGCAGTCCGGGGTGCTGAGAGACGATGGCGCCCTGATCTTTCGCAACGTCGATGCCAATATTTTCACCGCCGAACTCGACGGCCAGTGGAATGTGACGACCAACCTCTCGGCACGCGCCAACGTCATCTACAGCTACGGGCAGAATACGAGCGACGATCGGCCGCTGTACGGGATCGCGCCCTTCGAAGCCAATCTCCTACTGGACTACTCCGATCGGCTCGGCAGCTTCGGCACCTGGTCGGTCGGGGGCAAGCTCCGGCTGGTCGCGGAGCAGACGCGGGTCGACGATAACTCCGCGACAGGCTCCGGCTTCGACGAGGGCGAGACCGACGGCTTTGCGGTACTGGACCTCTACGCCGGCGCACAGCTCTACGACCGGGTCGGGCTGCGGCTCGGCCTCGAGAACGTCTTCGATGCCGACTATCGGGAGCATGTCGCGCGCCACACCCTCGACTCCCGGCAACGGTCGCGGATCAACGCGCCCGGCCGGTCGGTTTTCGTCAATGCCATTCTCACCTTCTAGCGGAGAGAGGAGTTCGTCGTGTCCTTCGCGATCACGCGCCGCTCGGCGCTCAGCGGGCTTGCCGCCACGGCGGTGCTGTCGGGTCTGCCGTCCAGGGTCCTTGCGCAGTCCTTGCGCCTCTTCGGTGCGCCCATTGGTGTTTCGGTGCCGCTTGCCCATCTTGTGGACCGTAACGGTCTCGCACCGCTGGCAGACAACGCGACCCTGACGATCTGGCGCTCTCCGGACGAGATGCGCGCTGGGGTCGTCTCCGGGGAGATCGAGCTGACCACTTCCCCGGCGCCAACGGCCGCAAATCTCTACAACCGGGGTACGGGCATGCGTCTGGCCGGCGTCCTGACCACCGGTATGCTGTATCTCATGACGACGCGAAGCGGCTTGGAAGATCTTACCGGCCTGGCCGGCCAGCGCGTTCTGGTTCCCTTCCGTGGCGACATGCCCGACCGGGTGTTTCAATTGTTGCTCCGCGCGCAGGGCATGAGCCTCGACGACGTGGATGTGCAATACACCGCCACCCCCATTGAAGCTGCCCAGCTGTTGCTGGCAGGACAGGCGGAGTTCGCCGTGCTGCAGGAGCCGGCGGCGACGGCGTCGATCATGCGCGGGATCGGACAGTCGGTTCCAGTTGTTCGCGCGCTGGATTTTCAGGAGCTCTATGCCGCGACGAGCGGGAAGAACCTGGATATTCCCATGGCCGTCCTGATCTTGCGAGACAGCTTGCGCGACCGTTTCCCGGAGCTGCCCAACAGGTTGATCGCCGAACTCCGCAGCTCGACCGAATGGGTGCGGAACAACCCTGCCTCCGCGGCGCGGCTCGGGGAGGATTACCTCGGCCTGCGCCAGCCGGTCCTGGAGCGCTCCATCCCCTTCATGAACCTCTCCGTGCGAACACCTGACCAGGCACGCGCGTCGTTGGAAAGCCTCTACGGCGAGCTGGCTGGAGACTCTGCGGCACTCATTGGTGGCGGACTACCCGATGACGACTTCTACCTCGATATCCAAGCTTAGGACCGCTTCGCCGCCGGGGCTGCTGCAGCGGATGATCTGGAGCGGCGCCGGCTTGCTGGGCTTGATCCTGGCGTGGTGGTTGGGCAGCCTCGCGCTCAGCCCCATCGCCCTGCCGTCGCCACTCGATACCGCGTCGGCCCTGGTTCGCATCCTGGTCGATGGGGTCGCCCTGCCGTATCTGTTGGAGACCGCCGTTCGGGTTCTCTGCGGGTTCTTGGCTGCGGTGACAGTCGGGGCTGCCTTGGGACTCGCAGCCGGTCTTTCGGCACCGCTGCGATTTTCAATCGGACCTATTCTCTCGATGATGCTCGCGGTACCGCCGATCGCCTGGGTGGTCTTGTCGCTCCTCTGGTTCGGCCTCGGCGGGCAGGCGGTGATCTTTACCGTCGCTGTTGCACTGACCCCCATCATCTTCATCGCGACGCTGCAGGGTATGCGAACGGTCGATCCGGCACTGGTCGAGATGGCCGAGAGCTTTCGATTGAGTGCCCTTGCCTTTTTGAGGGAAGTGATGCTGCCGCATCTCCTGTCCTATCTCCTGCCCGCGATGGTGACAGCCTTTGGAATCGCTTGGAAGGTCGCCGTAATGGCCGAGTTGCTGGGCGCGCACAGCGGTATTGGGTCCGGCTTGGCCATCGCCAGATCAAACCTCGATACCGCAGAGAGCTTTGCCTGGATCCTGTTGGCCGTTGGCAGCTTCCTGGCCGTCCAGTATGGCCTGATCCAACCGCTGTATCGCCGATTGGAGCCCTGGCGGGGTGAGACGGCGCGGAGCGGGCGGAAGCTCGCCACATGACGGTAGCTGCAACACAGCCGGATGTAGAGGGGCGAGACGCTCTTGCCGTCGTCACCGCTGCTTCCATCGAACTCGGCGGGCGACCGGTGTTGGAGGAGATCGACCTCGCTGTTGAGGCAGCCTGCCTGACGGCGGTGATCGGACCTTCGGGCTGCGGTAAGACGACCCTTCTGCGTTTGCTGGGCGGCCTGATCGAACCGACGAAGGGCCGGGTCGAAAGCCACCGGGAGCGAACGGCCTTCGTGTTCCAGGATCATCGTCTGCTGCCCTGGCGGACGGCGCTGGAGAACGTCGCGCTTGGAGCTTTGTCGACAACCGCCGGCCGCCTGGAGCGTCATCGGATGGCAGAGCGTCTTTTCTCCGAATGCGGTCTCTCTGCCGAGGCCTATCGCCTCTACCCGGCCGAACTCAGCGGGGGTATGCGGGCCAGGGTGGCCCTGGCGCGGGCCTTGGCTGCGGCGCCGCAGCTCCTCTTGCTTGACGAGCCGTTCAATGGACTGGACCTGCAGATGCGTCGGAGTCTTCAAACCATGCTGCGCGCCTTGGTCGAGCGACGCGGTCTCGGCGCCGTCCTGGTGACGCACGATCTGCTTGAGGCCGCCGGTATCGCCGACCAGATCGTGGCGATCGCCCCGTCCGGACGCATTGCTTATCGCGAAAGCTTCGACCGCCCGCCGGCGGACCGGGATGGCGACACGATTCAGGCCACGGCCCAGCGTCTGATGCAACGTCTCGATTTGACGATATCCGGCCGGACCTGATCTCCCGTCTTGCCTCGCGGATGTCGAGAGGTCTTACACGAACTTTCGGAACAGCCGGGTTTGGTCGAACAGCTCTTCGAGATTACGTATGCGGTCACGGGTCTCCGCCCAGCCGGAATCCTGCACTGCGGCGATCAGCGCTTCGACGATGAAGAGCGTGACGACGGAAGAATCCCAGGCGGAGGGGGCTTCGATGCGGGCATGAAAGCTGTGGGCCGCGTGCTTCGCGGCGGGTGAACCCCACTGATCTGTAAAGACCAGCGGAACTGCTCCGTGATCCTTCGCCATCTCCGCCAGACGGACCAGGTCGTGCTCGTAACGGCGGACGTCGAACAGGGTCAACACGTCGCCCGGCTGCATGTTCAGGACATAGTGCGGCCAGGTGTTGGCGTTGGGCGCGATCAGCGTCAGCCCTGGACGTACGACCTGCATATGCGTGAAGAAGTAGTCGGCCAGCGCGCGGCTGATCCGCCCCCCCACGGCATAAATGCGACGGTCGCGGTCGGACAGCAGCGCAACGGCGGCATCGAAGGTCGCCGGGTCGATCTGACCAAGGGTCTGGCGCAGATTCTCCATCACCGCTTCGGCGAAGCGATTGAGGATGTGGGTGCCGGGTGCATCGGCGGCCCAGCCGTCATGCTTGGCGATCGGCGTCGAGATGGTCGCCTCCAGTTCCGCACGCAACGCCGCCTGTAGTTCCGGGAAGCCGGCGAAGCCCAGCTTCTTCGCCATGCGAACGACCGTCGGTGTCGAAACACCCGCCGCCTCGGCCACGCCCGTGATGCTATCGAGGCCGAGGACGGGATAGTTCGCCAGCATGGCGTTCGCAAGCTGCCTTTCGGCCCGGGTCAGGTCCGTAAAACGGCCCCGCATCCGCTCCGCAACGGTGAAGTCCTTCACGCTCCTCACGTTCAGCCAACCCTTACTTTCCGCGTCCTTGGCGTGTGCAGTCTAGACGCTTGTGAAGAGATATTGTCGAGTTGATTGTAGCAGAAACGAACGTTTCAGAATCGTCTTGACTGTCCGGGCCCATCTGGAAAGATGACCGCAGGTTTCGGGGAAGCTGTGCCGGGCTCGTCGCTCCGCAAGCCAGGTCGTGTCGGCCGCTGCGGAAGGTGAAGATCCCGGCGGGGTAGGGGATAGGCACGTGGTAGCGGCGCTCAGACTCTACGTTCGCACTGTCGAGGCGGTGGCTCGGGTCGTCGGCCGTATCGCGATGTATCTGATCTTCGCGATGATCGGGGTGCTGCTCTACTCCTCGATCTCTAAAACCTTCTTCCTGCCGGCGATTTGGACCTTCGAGATCGCGCAGTTCCTGATGGTCGCCTATTTCCTGCTGGGCGGAGCCTACTCGATGCAGCTGGGCGGGCACGTGCGCATGGACCTGCTGTACGGAAACTGGTCCGACCGCACCAAGACCTGGGTCGATTCCTTCACCATCCTTTTCCTGATCGCCTATCTGGTGCTGCTGCTTTACGGCGGTATCAACAGTTCGATCTATGCCGTGGTCTATGAGGAGCGCAGCCACTCCGCCTGGCGGCCCTACATGGCGCCGATCAAGATCGTCATGTGTATCGGTATCGCCATCATGCTGCTGCAGGCGATTGCGACCTGGATCCGCGACCTCTGCCGTTTGCGCGGGATCGAGCTCTGATGGGCCACGAAGTCATCGCCCTGCTGATGTTCTCTTCGATGATGCTGATGCTCATCACCGGACAGCGGGTCTTCGCGGCGATCGGTGCGGTTGCGGCTATCGCCGCCCTGTTGCTCTGGGGACAGGGTGGCGGCGATATGGCCTTCTCGGCCGCCATGAAGCTGATGAAGTGGTACCCGCTGCTGACGCTGCCGCTGTTCATCTACATGGGCTACATGCTCTCGGAGTCGGGCATCGCCGACGACCTCTACCGCATGTTTCATGTCTGGTTCGGGCCGATGCCCGGCGGCCTCGCTGTCGGCACCATCCTGCTGATGGTGGTGATCTCCGCCATGAACGGTCTCAGCGTGGCTGGCATGGCGATCGGCGCGACCATTGCACTGCCCGAGCTGTTGCGGCGCACCTACGACAAGCTGATGGTGACCGGCGTCGTCCAGGCCGGCTCCTCGCTCGGCATTCTCGTACCGCCAAGTGTCGTACTGGTGCTCTATGGCATGATTGCGCGCCAGCCTGTCGGGCAGCTCTGGCTGGCCGGCGTCCTGCCGGGTCTGATGATGGCGACGCTCTTTGTGCTCTACATCGTCGTTCGCTGTCGCATCACTCCGGAACTCGGACCCGTGCTCCCGAAGGAAGAGCGGGATCGCTACAGCCTGCTCGAAAAGCTGAAGTTGCTGCAGGCTGGCATCCTGCCGCTTCTCATCTTCTTCGCCATGACCGGCCTGTTTCTGATGGGCGTCACGTCTCTGGTCGAAAGCTCCGCCGTCGGTGCCGTCTCGGCCACGCTGGCGGCCTTGATCAAGGGACGGCTGACTTGGCAGGTGATGGAAACGACAATCCGGAAGACGCTGGCGATCAGCTGCATGTTCATGTGGATCATCCTGGCGGCACTCTGCTTTGGCGCCGTTTTCGACGGTCTGGGGGCTGTTCGGGCGATCGAGTCCTTTTTCACCGGCGATCTCGGGTTGGGGCCGTGGGAGATTCTGATCCTCATGCAGCTCTCGTTCCTGCTGCTCGGGACCTTCATGGACGATACGGCGATGCTGGTGATTGTCGCGCCTCTCTATGTGCCGCTGGTCGGTGCGCTCGGTTTCGACCTGATCTGGTACGGGGTGCTCTACACCATCACCTGCCAGATCGCTTATATGACACCGCCCTTCGGCTACAACCTCTTCCTGATGCGGGCGATGGCGCCACCCGAGATCACGCTGACGGACATCTACCGCTCCATCGTTCCCTTCGTGGCGGTGATGCTGCTGTCTCTCATCTTGGTCATGGCCTTCCCGCAGATCGCGCTCTGGCTGCCGGAGCTGCACTACGGACGCTGACGAAAACGAGAAGGCGCAGTTATCGAGCCGACAGGCGCCCAGACACAACGAACCTGAACGAGGAGGTGAAGAGCGATGACCACAAGACGCAAGTTTCTGAAGACGGCCGGGGCCGTCACCGCCACCGCCGGCGCTGCCGCCGTCGCTGCCCCGGCGGTACATGGCCAGTCAAAGATCACCTGGCGACTTCAGACCTACGCCGGCCCGGCCTTGGCCGAGCACGTGATCAAACCTTCGATCGATGCCTTCAATAAAGTCGCCAATGGAGAGATGGAGATCGAACTCTACTTCTCCGACCAACTGGTGCCGACCGGCGAGCTGTTTCGCGCCATGCAGCGCGGCACGATCGACGCGGTGCAGTCCGATGACGACTCTATCGCGGCCCCCGTCGACATCTCGGTGTTCGGCGGTTACTTCCCCTTCGCCACGCGCTACAGCCTGGATGTTCCGGTGCTGTTCAATGACTATGGTCTTAAGGAGATCTGGGAGGAAGCCTACGGCGAGATCGACGGCGTCACTTGGTTGTCTGCCGGTGCCTGGGACCCCTGCCACTTCGCCACGGTCGACCCGATCCGCAGCCTGGAAGATCTCAGAGGCAAGCGCGTGTTTACCTTCCCTACGGCCGGTCGCTTCCTGTCACGTTTCGGCGTGGTGCCGGTCAGCCTGCCATGGGAGGATATCGAGGTCGCGGTCCAGACCGGTGAACTGGACGGTATCGCCTGGTCCGGCATTACCGAAGACTACACGGTAGGTTGGGCCGATGTGACCAACTACTTTCTGACGAACAACATCTCCGGTGCCTGGTGTGGCTCCTACTTTGCCAATTCGGAGCGTTGGGACGAGCTGCCCGACCATCTCAAAACGCTCTTCCGCCTCTGCATGGACAGCTCTCACTATTATCGACAGCACTGGTACTGGGGCGGTGAGGCCAGGCTGCGCACCGGTGGCGACAAGCTGGCGCTGACGACCATCCCTGATGCCGAATGGCAACAGGTCGAAGACGAGGCCATGAAGTTCTGGGATGAGATCGCCGCTGAGAGCGAGCGTAACGCCCGCGTGGTCGCCATTCTCAAGGAGTATCGTGAGGTCATGCAGAAGGCTGGTCCGCCTTACCGTTACGGCTGAGCGAATTGTCGACCTGTCTGCCGAGACCCCCGGATAGAGACTCGTCCGGGGGTTTTCGTTTCGGTGCAAGCAATCTCGATTGTATTTGAAGACCAGCGGGACTTCAGCTTTGACATTCCGATGCCACAGCAGCTTTCGAGTGCCTCTTTTTAGCTGAGAGTGCCTATGTCGAAAGCTGGAGTGTCTAAAATCAGTTAACCCGACAGTTAAAAGGTCTATTCGATGAAGAGATTTTTTTCGTGACGCCTTGAGATGTCTCGGTTACTTATCATTTTGATATCTTAGAATTAGCTACGGGATAAAAGATGTCTAACTTTATGAAGGTTGCCGAGGCTGTCGCCGCAAGCGGTCTGTCTCGCGCGCACATCTACCGCCTGATCGACCAGGGCAAGGTGCCGTCTCAATCTGAAGGTCGCCTGCGGAAGGTCGATGTCGACGCGCTCAAGCGCTTCGTCTCCGAGGCGGCGACCAAGCCGCGCCGCGGGCGTCGCCCGGGCTCCGGCAAGGCAGCTCAGCTCGCGAAGGCGGCTCAAGCTCAGTCGGCAGGCAAGAGCGCGAAGAAGACGGCAGCTAAGAAAAGCGTCAAGACCACCGGTAAGACGACGCGCAAGGCTGCGCCGGCCACAGTGAAAGCAGCGGCGAAAGCAGCACCGAAGGCAGCAACGAAGTCTGCGGCCAGCACCCGTTCCACGACCGCGCGCAAGCCCGCTGCGACGCGTAAGCCCGCCACCACTCGCAAGTCGACCGTGACCCGCAAGACAGCGGCCACGAAGCGGCCTGCCGTATCGAAGGCGACTGGTGGCAGTGGCGACGCGGCGTTCCTCCGTGGTGAGGTGAAGCGGCTGCGTGGCGAGAACGATCGCTTGCTGAAGATTATCGAAAGCTTGACCCGTCGTGCCTAAGACGATGGGGCGACGGCTCCTGCAAAGGGCTGCCGCTTCACCGTTTGCACGGCTTGGTCATCGTTTCGGGCCGCTCTTTTAGAGCCGCCGCTTCAAAAGTCTGTAGAAGAAGGGTCGCAGTCCTGTGCGGCCCTTTTTCGTTACTCTTTCATGACTCGAAAAACCGGCTCATGAGCATCTGCGCTTTGTCCGCAGGTGTGGTGAGACGGCTAGGGTATTCTAGCGCGAGAGAGGAGAGAATTTCCGTGACCCACAATTACGCAGCGACGGTGACCTGGTCTGCTGCCGAACAGGGACCGACAACCGACTACAAGAGCTACGGACGTGGCTACCGAGTCTCGATCGCGGGGCGTCCGGACTTGCTGGGATCCTCCGATCCCGCCTTCCGCGGCGATGCCAGTAAGCACAATCCGGAAGATCTTTTGCTCGCCGCCCTCAGCGGCTGCCATTTGCTGTGGTATCTCCACCTTTGCTCTCAGTCGCAGATCTCCGTGCTCGATTACCGCGATGACGCGACAGCCGAAATGGAGTTGGAACGAGGCGGTGGGGGGCAGTTCGTCTCGGCGGTGCTACGCCCGCGGGTGACAATCGCCGCAGAGGGCGACCCCGAGCTGGCCAAAGCTTTGCATGCCAAGGCCGCGGCCAACTGCTTCATTGCCCGCTCGGTCAACTTTCCCGTTCATCACGAACCGCAGATTTCGCTGGCGAGACCGTAAGCTGCTTGGCCTATCGACGGCGTGACCGCACGCCGGCAGTGGGTGCCGCCGCTCCGTGTCGGTCAGCCGCCAAGCAGGCGCCGCGCCGCAATGCTGTGGAGAATGCTGTCCGGGGCCTCGATCGCCGATGTCGTCGATGCCGGTTGTCCCGTGGCACGTTTGGCAGGCGCGCGCTTCGCTGCGGCCCGCTTGGCCGGAGCCCGCTTCACCGGAGTGCGTTTAACCGAAGCGCTTTTCGCTGGAGCCACACTCTTTGCTTTGCTGGCGGCGGTTGTTGCTTTTTTGCCGCCGGACGTCGCAGTGGTCTTGGCCGTCTTGGCTTTGGTGCTCTTGGCACGGGTGGTCATGTCTTCCCAGGGCTCCCAGCAGATGGTGTCGGTGATTGTCTTGCAGCTTATAGCGAGGTTCGTCGGCGAGGAAAGAGTCCTTGCGTCTTAGGTGGGGCTGTTTCGTCTCTTTGTCGGTCGAGCCGTGCCAAGAGATCGCGTGCATTGAGTGCTGCGTATCCGGCTTCGTCATTGTCGAAGTAGACGAAGGCATCGAACCCGGCCTCTACCCAGCCGATCAACTGGCCAGCGAGGGCCTCCAGCGCTGCGGGCGCATAGCTCGCCCGGTCGGGGGACTTACCCGGGCCGTGAAGACGCAGGTAGACGGAGTTGCAAGTGAGCGTCGCCTCCGTCTGATGGCCAGTGAAGTCGGACAGGCAAGGCGCGGCTGATGCTGCCGCAGCACATGATAGACGGACTCGCAGAACCAGTCGGGGTCGCGCGGTTCCACCGCGTAACGGCCTGGGGGCAGAGCCGAGAGAGCAGCATCGAGACGCTCGGCATTTGCCTTCCAGTGTGGCGGAAGTTGCAACAGCATCGGGCCGCGTTTGTGACCGAGTGGCTGCAGTGCCGTGATAGAGTCTTTCGGACGAGGCCACCGGATCCCTCAGTCGCTTCATATGTGTCAGCTAGCGGCTGCTCTTGATGGCGAAGAGGAAATCGTCGGGGGTCTGCTCGGCCCATAACGCGACGGTCTGCGGCGTTGGAAATCGGTAGAAGGTCATATTGACTTCGACAGTGTCGAAGGTTGCCGCCTAGCGAGGCAAAAGATCGCGCTTGGCGATCCCGTTCGGACAGACCGGACCGATCCAGTCGGCATAGTGCCAGCCGGATGTACCGACCCGCACGCGACCTGCAGGGCGCGTCACGCTGACTTCTAACCGACAGGTTTAACCGGCGAGACGTCTGAGACGGCTAAGCCCGGCGCGCACGAACGTGGCGGACCCGGGCCGTGAGCTGGGCCAGCGACGAAAAGCTCGCACCGTCAAGATCGGCCAAGTCGGGTTCGGTGGTGAAGAAGACGAGATTGTGCCCGAGCGACAGAGCTAGGCCCGCCGGAACACCGTCGACGTCCAAAGGTTTTGTCACGACTTCGGTAAAGGGGTCGGACGCGTTGAGCTGATTCATCCTTCTGGTCTTAACCTCCCGAGAGCCAGCCCTACCATCAACGACCGAGCGATCAGCAATCCACCCTGATTGCTACGCTCCATAACCATACGATCAACTACGGCTTAGATAGGCCTTGCGCCAAGTCAATTCCACCTGCGCGAGGTGGCCGTTCATCTACACAGCAAAAGGGGTAATTCCTTACGTGAAGGATCACCCGGTGCGCAGCGGGCTTTCGGCCAGATGACCATCGTAGGGTCTGAGACCGGCAGCCTCGGCTAGCCGGCGAGCCTCTGTCGTGGTTGGGGAGGTGTTCTGTAAGTCTCTGATTTTTAGAGCAATAGCGACAAAGAGGCGAAGCGGAAGATGCACGTCACCGACCGCCAGTATCCAGCGAGATGGGCCTGTGGGAAGCCCCGTTTCGGCGTAGAGATCCGCCAGAGGTCGGTCCGCTGCAGCCGTCGCCGCGGCTTCGAAATCTCCGAGTTCCAGGCTATGTGAATTTATCATGACAGTTGGGATTTATGGTGTCTCGAAGCCGGTCGCCATGATGTGGCGCAAGGGTGTTGGCGGGGCAGGACTGCTGACGTTGGGGCGCCAGGAGATCTCCCGGATCAGCTTTCGGCGCAGCGCTTCGGCGAAGTCCTCATAGTCTCTGGCCACTTCGACGAAGGCGCCTGCACCGCCGATCACCTCGGATTCGTAATAGGTTGCGAGGTCTGGCACCTCATTGAGGATCGCCAGTCCGTTGACGGTGATGCCCTGCAGCACGGCGAGGCTGCGGCCTTGACGTGCGGACAGGCTGAACTCCCGAAAGGCCGTCTCGCGGCCGTCGCCGGAGAGGTCGATCACCTGCCGCGTGCCGGCATAGTCGTTGCGGTCGATCTCCCAGACGGCGTACTGGATGGCCTTACCGATCCCGGTGCCGCCGGCCGGCAGCCGCCGGGGCATTTCGGCAACTCCGGCGGCGAAGCGCTCGATGCTGTCGGTGTCCGAGAGCCTTGCCCACGGCAGACTCTGCTTCGGGCGATTCGCTTCGGCCCAGAGCATCACCGTGACGGCGATCGCACTCAATGGTCCGCCGGCGATGGCATCCGCCACCTCTGGGTCTCGCAGGGCCGTGGCGATGCCCTGCATCTGCAGCTCGTACTCGGCACTGTCGACGGAGCCGGAGGCGTCGACGGCCAGAACCAATTCCAGGTCGACCCGCGTTTGCGCGGAGGCCGGAGCGGCTACGACACCGCACAGCAGAAGGGCGAACACGGCGCCCATGCCGTTCACTGTAGTGCTGACGGCGCTCCTGAAAGCTTCAACGAAGCCTGCTTCATGGGTTGGCTGTGGCCTGGGCCGGCTCGAAGACCAGGCGCACACGCAGGCCTGGCGCGTTGTCCTCCAGCTGCAGATCGGCATCGTGCAGTTTCGCCACGGCGGCGACGAGAGACAACCCCAGCCCGCTGCCGGGTTCACGCCGGCTCCCGTCCAGGCGCACGAAGCGTTTCAGCACGGTGGCGCGATCTGCCGCTGGAATGCCGGGGCCGCCATCGGCAACGACCAGTTCGACGGCGCCGTTCGATGCCTCGACGGAAAGCTGCAGGGCGCCGCCGTCTGCGCCGTACTTGATTGCATTGTCGAGCAGATTCGAGATTAGCTGCGCAAGCAACTGGCGATGCCCCAGCACCGGAGCCGGCGCTTGGATGTCGCTGCGCCAGGCCAGGCCTGCATCGCTTGCTGCCGGTTCGTAGAGCTCTCCTATCTCCTCGGCCAGTCTTGCCAGATCCAACAGTTCGAACTGTGCCTTAGCTGCGCCGGCCTCGGCGCGCGCAACTGACAGCAGACCGCTGAAGGTCGCCAGGAGATGGTCGGCTTCGGCCAGCGCCCGCTCCAGGGCCTCGCGGTAGGCGTCGGTGTCTTCTGGACCGCGCAACGTCAGTTCGATCCGGCCCTTCAGGCGTGTCAGGGGAGAGCGCAGATCGTGTGCCAAGCTGTCGCTGACCATGCGCAGGCCGGTCATCAGCTCTTCGATCCTCTGTAGCATGGCATTGAGACTGTCGCTGAGACGGTCGAACTCGTCGCCGCTGCCGTCTTTGGGCATGCGCTGCGAGAGGTCGCCGCGCATGATCTGACGGCTGGTCGCCGTCACCTGACCCACGCGGCGGGCGACATTGCGGCTGATCAACCAGCCGCCGGCAACGCCTAGCAGCATGGCTGCACCCAGCGCCCAAGCCAGCGCCTCGACCAGCGCGCCGGCGTAATGTGTTCGTGCGCCGAGATCGCGACCGACGAGCAGACGATGTCCCGTCTGGAGCGCGAAACTACGGGCTCCGACTTGTCGAGGTTGCAGCCCTTGCTCCGTCTGGCGGCGCAGGGCGAGCAGTACCCATTCGCCGTCGCCCAAGGCCACGTTCGGCCAGTCACGCAGGTTGCCCGCCAGTTTCTCGTCCTGCGGCCCGACCAGAAGGTAGACCCCGTTGGGGTCGCCGCCTTCTCCGGTGCGTCGTTCGATGGCGTCTATCAGACCGGACAGACCGCCGTCCCGGGCCTGGTCGGCCAGCCCGCGTAGCTCGGCGGCAACCGTTTCGCCCACCTGCCGGTCGAGCATGGGCACGGTGCGGAGATAGACCCAGCCGAGCAGCAGTAAGACCGAGAGTGCGAAAAAGGCGAAATAGACCAATGCGAAGCGCGTGGTGGCGCCAGCCGGAAGGAGACGCTGCGCACCCATGCCGCCGCCTCAGTCTTCGGCCGAGAGCAGATAGCCGGCGCCGCGCACTGTGCGGATCAAGGCCAGGTCGAAGCCCTTGTCGACCTTCTGGCGGAGACGGCTCATATGGACGTCGATGACGTTGGTCTGCGGATCGAAGTGGTAGTCCCAGACGCCTTCCAGCAGCATGGTCCGGGTCACCACCTGACCGGCGTGACGCATCAGGAACTCCAGCAGTTGGAACTCGCGAGGCTGCAGGTCGATCCCCTGGCCGGCGCGAACCACCTTGCGGCTGAGCCGGTCCAGGGTCAGGTCGCCGACCGTCAGGGTCGTTTCCGGTGCGCTACCCGCTCGCCGTCGAGTCATGGACTCCAAACGTGCCAGCAGTTCGGAGAAGGCGAAGGGTTTAGTCAGGTAGTCGTCGGCGCCGGCGCGCAGGCCGCCGACCCGATCGTCGACCTGGCCGAGGGCGCTCAAGATCAGAACCGGCGTCTGGATGTTCGCCGCCCGCAGTGCCTCCAGCACCTTGAGGCCTTCGAGACCCGGCAGCATCCGATCCAGGATCACCGCGTCGTATTCGCCGCTGGAGGCCATGTAGAGCCCGTCGCGCCCATTGTCCGAGCGGTCGACCACATGGCCGGACTCGCTCAGGCCCTTGCGCATGTAGTCGGCGGTCTGGTCGTCGTCTTCGATGATCAGGACGCGCATCGTCGGCTTTCCTCCGGCTTTGCTATAGGCCGAAGCGCGGTGACTTGCCAGAGCTTGTCTGTCGTCTTGCACGGAAACTGCCCCCTCATAGTCTGCCCCTGGGCACCCTGCCACGACGTCGGTTAACGTCCTGATGGTCCGTCGTCGGGAAAGAGAAAGCCGGCAGGGCCTTGTCCCTACCAGGGGGCGCCTGCCGGCTAGTTTGGTGTCGTGAATGACCCGAAAGATCCCTGCGCATCCCTGGGGGAGATCCCCTGAATACCGGGGGCGTTCGGGTAGGCTCGTCAGGCGCGCGGTTTCACCCCCACGAACAGGGGATTGCCGTCGCGCTCGACGAGAATCAGCGCCGAACGCTGACCGGATGCGGCCTCGGACAGGGCTTGTGACACCTGTTGCGGGGCCTCGATCTCTTCGCCGTCGACACGGCGGATCACATCGCCGGGCCGCAGACCCGCCTCGGCTGCGGGTCCGCCGCCCTGAACCTCGACGATAACCACACCCTGCAGATCGCCCGAGAGGTCGAAGCGCTGCCGGGTTTCCGCATCGAGAGCGGCCAGGCTGGCGCCCAGGCTCTCGGATGCCGCAGCGTCAGGCTGCTGCTCTTGCGGTTCGGCTTGCAGGCTGGCCTGCTGAGGCTCCAACCTGCCGATCTCGACTTGGAACCGCTCTTCGGAGCCGTTGCGCCAGACCTGAACCTCGACACCGCGCCCGATCTCCGTGCCGGCAACGATCCGGGGCAGATCGCGCATCTCCTGAATCTCGGCGCCGGCAAAGCTGGTGATGACGTCGCCCTGCTCCAGGCCGGCCACGTCGGCCGGCCCGCGCGCGACCACGTTGGCGACCAGTGCGCCGCGCGGCTCTTCCAGGCCGACCGCTTCCGCCAGCTCCGGCGTCACTTGCTGGACCATCACGCCCAACCAGCCGCGTTCGACCGTGCCGCTGTCTTTGAGCTGCGCGATGATCGGCTGCGCCAGGTTCGAGGGGATGGCGAAACCGATGCCGATCGATCCGCCGGAGGGGGAGAAGATCGCCGTGTTGATACCGATCACCTCGCCGTCGAGGTTGAACATCGGGCCGCCGGAGTTGCCCCGGTTGATCGCCGCATCGGTCTGAATGAAATCGTCGTAGGGGCCGGCGTTGATGTTGCGGCTGCGCGCCGAAACGATGCCGGCGGTCACCGACCCGCCAAGTCCGAAGGGGTTGCCGACGGCCATGACCCAGTCGCCGACCTCGATAGCATCCGAGTCGCCGAACTCCAGAACCGGCAGATCGCCTTCTGGATTGATTTTCAATACGGCCAGATCGGTTTGCGGGTCGGTCCCGATCAGCTCGGCGCTGAAGGTGCGGCCATCGTCCAGGGTGATCTCGATGTCGTCGGCACTTTCGACGACATGGTGATTCGTTACGATGAAGCCTTCATCGTCGATAATGAAGCCGGAGCCGACGCCGCGCAGCGGGCGCTGCTGCTGGCCGTCCGGCGTGTTCGGGTTTCCGAAGCGTTCGAGAAACTCCTCGAAGGGCGAGCCCTCGGGGAAGGGCAAGCGAGGACGGTTCCCAGCCTCTGGCTGCCGTTCGGTCTGAACGAAGACCACGGCCGGACTGACCTGCTTGACCAGGGGGGCAAAGCTTTCCGGTGCCGACTTCGCGAAGGCCGCCGTGCTTGCCACCACAAGGGCACCGGCGAGTGCGGCAGGCAGGGCGCCTTTGGCTACGGTGCGGAACAAGTGACGTGCGGACATAGGGCTGCGCATCTCCTGTCGATGACGATCGGATAATAAGGTAGGCGCTGAAGGCTTACGGGTGCCTGTCCAGCGGGTTAACTTGTCGTAAGATGAGTCTAAGCGTCTGTTTTATTGAGTTTTTGCCCAAAATGGGGCGAAACGCTGACACGCGCGGATCTTAAATCGGGCGTTCCTGACTCATATCGGCCCTGCTTGGCAGGCCCCTTCGTATAGGCCAGAGTTTCCGAAGGGCTTGCTTTGCGGGAGGGCGCTATGCAGGTGGTGGTGTTGGGCTGCGGCTTGGCCGGCGTCACGGCGGCCTGGATGCTGCAGCGCGATGGCCACAGCGTCACGGTGATCGATCGTGCCGAAGAACCGGCAGCCTTCACGTCTTTCGCCAATGCCGGCCTGGTCGCGCCGGGTCATGCCTATGCCTGGTCGTCGCCCAAGGCGCCGGGCATGCTGCTGCGGTCGCTTTGGCGCGGCGATCAGGCTCTGCGCTTCCGGCCGAACCTCGATCCGGCGCTCTGGCGTTGGACCTGGAAGTTCCTCCGCCAATGCACGGTCGAGCGCGCTGCCCGCAATACCGAGCGCAAGGCCCGGCTCTGCCTCTACTCGCAGAGTCTGCTGCACGAGGTCGTGGCCGCCAGCGGGGTTGCCTACGACGCGCGCAGCGATGGTTTGATCTACCTCTACCGCAAGCCGGAGTCTTTCTCCGGTGCGCTTGAGAAGATGCGCATCCTCACCGACCAGGGGATCGAGCTGCGGAGCCTGACGCCCGCCCAGGCCGTCGAAGCCGATCCGGCTTTGGCGCCGCTGCAGGACCGACTGGCCGGCGCGATCCTCGCGCCAAGCGACGAGTCCGGCGATGCCCGGCTCTTCACGCTCGGCCTCGCGGAAGTCTGCAAGGCTGACGGCGCTGAGTTCCGTTTCGGCGAAACGGTGACTGGGCTAAGGCTGAGCGGCCGGTCGGTCGAAGCGGTCGTCACGGACAAGGGCGAGGTGAGCGCCGACGCCGTCGTACTTGCCCTCGGCGTCTACAGCCCGCAGATCGCCAGGCAATTCGGCGCCCGACTGCCGATCTATCCGGTCAAGGGCTACTCCGTCACGCTACCCATCGCCGGGCGGAACCGTGCACCCAGCCTGGGCGGCGTGGATGAAGACAACCTGGTGGCCTATGCCCGCTTCGGCGATCGGTTGAGGATCACCGCGACGGCCGAATTCGCCGGTTACGCGACCGACCACAAACCCTCCGACTTCGATCACATGTTGGCGGTTGCGCAGGATCTCTTTCCGGAGGGCGGCGACTACGCCCGGCCGCGCTACTGGGCAGGGCTCCGGCCGATGACGCCTGAAGGAACTCCCATTCTCGGCCGCGGGCGTTGCGACAACCTCTACTTCAATACCGGGCACGGGCACATGGGTTGGACCATGGCCTGCGGGACCGCCAAGATCACCGCCGATCTGATCGCCGGTCGCACGCCTGAGATTCCGCTCGACGGACTGCTGCTGCAATAAGGATCACGCCCATGACCGCCCAGGCTTCGCCGTCACATCCTGCCGCTGAAGGCGCGCCGCGTGTGGATCTGGAGCATCTGCCCTTTACCGTCGATCAGGGTGTCGGCGCCGTGGCGCGGCTGGGCTTGATCGTGCTGGCGACCGATGGGACGGTCGAGCAGGAGTTTCGCGAAGTTCTCGCACAGATGCCCGGTGTGGCGCTGTTCCAGAGCCGCATCTGGAACGACCCGGCGATCACGCCCGAGACGCTCAAGGCGATGGAGGCGCGGATTCCGGATTGCGCCAAGGTGATCCTGCCCGGTTCCGACTTGGACTGCCTCGCTTACGGCTGTACGTCGGCCTCTATGGTGATCGGTCCCGAGCGGGTGCGTGACATTCTTTTGGAAGCGCGCCGGCCGAAAACGGCAACCAACCCGGCTCTAGCCGCTTTAGCGGCCTTCGAGGCGCTTGGGATGCGGCGGATCGCAGTGCTGACGCCCTATGTCCGTTCGGTCAATCAACGGCTGCGTGGCTTCTTTCTGTCGCGGGACGTTGAGGTGCCGGTGCTGGGATCCTTCAACGAGGCGGACGACCCGACGGTGGCGCGCATCGACGCGGCCTCCGTCCGGGCGGCTGCCGAACGGCTGGCCGGTGAGCCGGACGTCGACGGGCTTTTCGTCTCCTGTACCTCGGTCCGTCTGGTCGAGTCGGTTGCGGAGATCGAAGCGGTCGTGGGCAAGCCGGTCACCTCCTCCAACCACGCCTTGGCTTGGCACGCCCTCCGTCTTTCGGGCGTCGAAACGGCGTTGCCCGGACTAGGCGAGCTATTCCGAAGGCGCATGGCCTAATTTCCGTACCGGGGTTGCTAAAACCCGGTCAGAATGCATCATGACTTAGAAGCCTTCTCTAGCGCACGATTCTTTCGCACGCGAACATTCGGCGCGGACCAAGAAAAAATTAAGTAAAGATAAGCCAGTATTGGCAAGAACATGCGCGAGGACCCTCTATGCTCTATTCATTGTATGAGTTTCAGCATATCGCTATGACGCCGTTTCGAATGATGTCCGAAACGGCGCGCGAATTGCTGACTCATCCCTTGATACCAATGACCTACACCCATCTGGGTCGTAGTGTCGTGGCGGGGCTGGAGGTGTTCGACTCCGCCACCCGGTATCGAAGCAAGCCGGAGTGGGAGCTGACACACACCAAGATCAACGGCCGCGAGGTGCCGTTGAAACTGGAGCGGGCCGGGGGCAATGCCTTCTGCGATCTGATCCACTTCAAGCGGGTCGGGGTAAAGCGCAGCGATCCAAAGATCCTGCTGGTGGCACCGATGAGCGGACACCATGCGACTCTGCTGCGCGGTACGGTCGAGGCGCTGGTGCCGGACCATGAGGTCTACGTCACCGATTGGGTCGATGCGCGCTTTGTGCCGTCCGAGGCCGGGCCTTTCGGGATCGAGGACTATCTCGACACCCTGATCGATTTCATGAAGCGCTTGGCGCCCGATCTCAACGTCATGGCGGTCTGCCAGCCGGCGCCTCTGGTGTTGGCCGCCGTTTCCCTGTTGGCCCAGGGGGACGATCCGGCACAGCCGAAGACGATGATCCTGATGGGCGGACCGGTCGACACCCGCGCGGCGCCGACTGCCGTAACGCGCTTCGCCGAATCGAGGCCGATGTCTTGGTTCGAACGCAGCCTGATTGCGGAGGTGCCGACCTATTATCCGGGCGGCGGCCGTGCGGTTTATCCGGGCTTCCTGCAGCTTGGCGGATTTCTCTCCATGAATCCCTCCAGGCACTTCGAGTCACACGTGAAGATGTTCCGCCATCTTATTCAGGGAGATGGTGATTCCGTGGAATCGCATCGGCGTTTCTACGACGAGTATCTGGCCGTTATGGATGTACCCGCACGGTACTATCTCGAGACGGTAGATCATGTCTTCAAGCGGCACAGCCTGCCGGAAGGCACCATGACCTGGCGCGGCGAGACGATAGATCCTGGTGCTGTCTCCAAGACGGCCCTGATGACCGTCGAGGGCGAGCTGGACGACATCTCCGCGCCCGGCCAGACCATCGCCGCCCACGCGATGTGCAGTGGTCTCGACCAGTCCAAACACGAGAACTTCCTCCAGCCGGGGGTCGGCCACTACGGCATCTTCAACGGCCGGCGCTGGAGGGAGAAGATCAAGCCTGCCATTGGCGCTTTCGTGCGCGAGCACGGATAGGCCAGTTTGCGCGAGCGGAGTTGAACGAGGTCTGTGCGGGCAGTCGGTAAGCGCGGTTAGCATCAAGGTCGCCCTGTAGGCACGAGCCTGTAAGCGTGGCTCGGTGACGTCGCTGGCTTACGCCGATTGAAACACATCGCCTCGCGAACATCGATGCCTGTAAGACCGCGGTCTCGATGCACGGCACCGGTTTGTCGGTCATGGTGCAGGTCTGACCCGGACAAGATGGCTGCGCTCTAAGGAAAAGCGGCGCCCCGGGTGGGACGCCGCTCTGCCTTCAAACGCGGTTACTGCGCCCCTTACTGGCTGCGTTTGCTCAGCAGGCTGTCGAGGCTGAGCTTGCCAGGCCCATACGCGATCAGCAGCGCAAAGATCAGCATCCAGAGGTAATGGGACGGATGGGCGATGCCGTTCTCGATGCCCTCCGGCGTGGCGCCCACGATCCACTGAATGGTCATGGTCATGATCAGCAATCCGGTGGCGGAGAGCCGGCCCAGCAGTCCAACGGCCAGGAGGACTGCCAGCGTCAGTTCTCCGACTGTGGTGATCGGTGCGGCCAGAGCCGGCGACAGGAAAGGAACCGGGTGGATGAATCCGAAGAGGAATTCCTGGCTGCCCCAGTTGTTCACCCGACTCCAGCCGGCGTCGAAGAAGATCTTGGCCATCCAGAGTCGAGCAACCAGGGAGACGACCGGTTGGCCGTAGTTTTCCAGAGCATCGCGCAGCGGCTCGAAACGCGCGTAGAGACCGCTAATCAGGGCTGTGGGGCTGCGAGAATCGCTGCTGGAGGAGATGGACATGTCGGGTACCTCCGGTCTGGCTCGCCTGAGGATCAAGCGAGGTCGTGGGGCAGGGTGAAGGTCGCACGTGTGAGGTGGTCGGCCAGCACGGCCTGCAGGTCGAGTTCGGGTTCGGCGGCGAGCGCCGCCTCGGCGGCCGCCGTCAGGTCGCCTTCGGCAGCGAAGGCTTGCAACAGCGCCACGTCGCCCGGGCTCGCCAGACGTTGCAGGACGGCGCCCTCGGCGCTGCGGGTGACCAGCACCGACTGGGCACCGGCAGCTACGCCGGGGCCGAGCTGTTCGGCCTGCCAAAGGCGCTCGATGGCATAGGGGCTCTCGATCAGGCGGGTTGCGGGGTGCCAACGCAGTTTCTGGCCGCTCAACTGTTCCGGTGGCAGGCCTTTGAGGCTGCGGCCGGTGAGAATGGGCGCCTCGGCCGCGAAGAGCGCCTCGTTGCGGGCCCACTCCAGCCGTGCCAGGTCGGGTAGGAATAGATAGTCGGTCGTGTGGGGAAAGACAGACAGGAAGGCCGGCAACTCCGCGCCGTAGCTGGAGAGGTGCGGCCGGCGGGGAGGGTGTGCGGCGACGAAGGCACGGGCCAGGACACGGAAATTGTCCGTGCTCAGCAACCGTTCCAGCGCCGGGTAGGCGGCAGCGAGAACGCCGGCCAGTGAGCCCAGCGCATTGTTGCGGTAGACCGAGAGCCGAAGGTTCGCCGGCAGGTCGCTCTCGGCAATCCCAGCCAAGGCCGCGGCTTCTTCGCCGTGCAGGACGGCACGGCGAAAGGCGCCTTGCATCTCAGCCAGCATGGCGCGCGCCTTCGGTCATCAGGCGGTCCAGGGCGGCTTGCGCCGTGGCAGCTTCATCCAGCAACACGGTGAGGTCTGGGATCGCGGTGTCCCATTCCATCAGCACCGGAACCGGGCCGGTCCGGGCCAAGGCGGCCTCCAGCAACTCCCAGACCGCGGCCGGCACGCGGCTGCCGTGGTCGTCGATCAGCAGGCGGTGGCCCTCGAGTTCGACCTCGGCATGGCCTGCCACATGGATTTCGCCGACCGCGTCAGCCGGCAAGGCCTCAAGGTAGGCGAAGGGGTCGAAGTCGTGGTTTTCCGCGCTGACAACGATGTTGTTGACGTCCAGCAGCAACCCGCAGCCGCTGCGTTTCACCGTTTCGGCAAGGAATTCGGCCTCACCCATCCGCGACGCGTCGAACTGCAGATAGCTGGAGGGGTTCTCGATCAAGATGCGTCGGCCGAAGACCTCCTGCGCCTGGTCGATGTTGCGGCAAAGCACCGACAGCGCTTCTTCGGTATAGGGAAGCGGCAGGAGGTCATTGAGGTAGGTGCCGTCGTCGACCGACCAAGCCACATGTTCCGACACCAATCCGGGTTGCACGGCGTCGAAGAGCGCGGCCAGACGCGTCAGGTGTTCACGGCTCAAGCCTTCTGCGGACCCCAGCGAAAGGCCGACACCGTGACAGGACAGCGGATAGTCGCGGCGAATCCGCTCCAGCGCACGGCGGCGCGGCCCGCCCTCGGCGAGGAAATTCTCTGAGTGGACTTCCAACCAGGCAACCGGCGGACGGCCGCTGAGAAAGTCGGGCAGGTGAGGGTGGCGCAGGCCGATCCCTGCCGCCGCTGGGATCGGCGTGACAGGGACCGGGTCTGCAAGTCGGGAGTGGACCTGACCTGTCCGGCCGAGTGGCGCGAAGGCGGTCATGGTTTTCGATCTCTCCCTGACGATTCTGCTATTGCCGGATGGCCTTAGCTGGCCTTCTCGGGGTTGACGCCCTCAAACGGCTCCACCTGGCCGCCCGCTTCCATGCAGGCCTCGGCAGAGGCCTTCGCCTTCCAGTCGCCGCCATGGTAGTCGACGGTCGACTGACCGGCACAGGAGTGGGTGCCGGCGGCGTTGGCGCAATCGTTTTCGCCAGCCTTGGCAATGCCATAGCACTTGGTGCCAGCAGCTTCGGCGACGGGGGTCATGGCCAGGCCGGAAACGGCGACGGCTCCGGCCAGGGCCAGAGCTGCAGTGGCGGCGGACAGCTTCTTTTCGAACATCAGCGCATTCTCCTGTCTTGCGAAACTTTGGACGTCGGGCGGGGCGCCCGCTGTGCGGCCCGCCTCGGCGTAGCACGCACCCCATAAGGTGAAGACTGACCTGGAAAGACGCGAATCACGACACTTCACGAAAGTGTTGGGCCGACGAACGGTTTGGATCGCTCCCGCGCGGCCTAGAAAAGGATCGCCTTAGGTGGACTCCCTTTGGCGATCCCACCTAAGGCGATCCTTTTCTCTCGTAAGGTTAGAGCGCGCTTCGCGTTCTTGAGCCAGATCATCAACAGGTTGCCGGTCGGGCGATAAACTCTTCAACCATCGGGCGGCGGGGTAACGGCAACAGCAGTTGCGAGGAGACCTCATAGATGGCGCACGAAAAGAAGATCGAGACCTCCCAAGCCGAACCGCCGCAAGCGAGCGGTGGCCAGCAGACCCCCGGCATGCTCTACCCTTTGGCTCGTTTGCGGGAAGATGTCGATCGGATGTTCGACGACTTCTTCGGTGGTCGCCGTTGGCCTCTCGGCCGCACGACTGAAGACTGGGGTCGCCTGCCGAGCCACTTCAATGTGGCAGGGCGCGGTCTGATCGATGTCAAACTGGATATCTCCGAAACTCCCGACGCGATCGAAATCGCTGCCGAGATGCCTGGAGTCAGCGAAGACGATGTCGAGATCGAGCTGTCCGGTGGCGTGCTCAGCATCAAAGGCGAGAAGACGCAGAAGAGCGAGGAGAAGCAGAAGGACTACTACCGCTGCGAACGCAGTTACGGCAGTTTCCAACGCTCCTTCGGGGTGCCGGACAGCATCGACGGGGAAAAGATCGAAGCGAAGTTCGACAAGGGCGTCCTGCATATCGTGATGCCCAAGAAGCCGGAAGCGAAAACCGAAGCGAAGAAAATCCCGGTTAAGGGCACCTGATGCCCTGCGTTCCTTTGGATCCAAAATCAACTCAGAGATGAATGAAAAGTTGACCTGGATCAATGAGGCGGTGTAGCTTTGGTTTTAACGTCCAACCATCGATAGCAGCCCTCCCATCCTTGTGACCTGGCTTCGTTCTCCCTGGCGAAGCCGGGTTTTCTTTTTCTGTCAATGTTTTAGCCGGCGCCGTGAAGCCCAAGGGGCTTGAGGTGCGACAGGGGGCATCTGCGTTTACAGGGCGCGGCTTCCTGTTTGGCGATGTGTCCGACGATCCGGCTCAAGAAATGGGGAACCGGGCAGCCGGACCCGGCCAAGGTGCTCCGGAGCGCGCGCCACGCAATCGACTGAAGAACCGCCTCGCAATCGTTCTTGAACCGGTTTCTCGGGACTGCGCCCGCGGTCTCAGAACTGTGCGTCGTCCAGTTCCAGTGTGGTCTCCGCGCCGCGGGTGGCGGCGACGGCGGCGGCGCTGGCCTGCGGCAGGATATTGTCGGCATAGAAGCGCGCCGTCTTCATCTTGCCTTCCAGGTAGGCGGTATGGCCGTTCGCGCCCTCGAGCTGGCGGGCTGCCGCGACGGTCTGGCGGGCCAATGTCCAGCCGCCGCCGAGCGTGCCAAGCAGCTTCAGGTAGGGTGTCGCTCCTGCGGCGGCGAGATGCGGGTTATTGGCCCAGACGCCACAGAGCCAGTCTGTCGCCTGCTCCAGCGCTTCGGCGCCGGCTGTCAACTCTCGGCGCAGCCCGGCGAAGCTCTCGCCGGGCAGCTTGGAAAGAGCCTCGACCTCTTGGCGCACTGTTGCAGCGAAGCTGCGGGCGGGAAAACCTCGATGGCGGACGACCTTGCGGTTGACCAGATCCAGGGCCTGGATGCCGTTTGTGCCCTCGTAGATCGGCGCGATGCGAACGTCGCGATAGTGCTGTGCCGCGCCGGTTTCCTCGACGAAGCCCATGCCGCCGTGGATCTGCACGCCGAGTGACGCCACCTCGACGCCGATGTCGGTGCTCCAGCCTTTGACCACCGGCGTCAGCAGCTCGACCACGTCGATCAACTGCTGCTGTCGGCTGCGCTCATCGGTGACGGCGTTGGCGCGGTCGAGGCCGGCCAAGGTGTGGTACGCCAGACCACGGGCGGCCTCGGTCAGCGCCTTCATGGTCATCAGCATGCGGCGCACGTCGGGGTGCTTGACGATGGGGACAGACTTGCCGGTTTGATCGCCCAAGTCGCGGCTTTGCACACGGTCGAAGGCGAAGGCGCGGGCTTGCTGGTAAGCGCGCTCGGCGACGCCGATGCCCTGGATGCCGACCGTCAGGCGGGCATTGTTCATCATCGTGAACATCTGCCGCATGCCCTGATTCTCTTCGCCGACCAGATAGCCGATCGCGCCGCCGGAATCGCCGAAGGCCATGACACAGGTCGGCGAGGCATGAATGCCGAGCTTGTGCTCGATGGATACGCACCGCAGATCGTTCTTCGGTCCGGGGCTGCCGTCCTCGTTCACCATGTACTTGGGCACCAGGAAGAGGCTGATGCCCCGGGTGCCTTCGGGCGCGCCCGGCGTGCGGGCCAGCACCATGTGCACGATGTTGTCGGAGAAGTCGTGTTCGCCGTAGGTGATGTAGATCTTCTGACCCTGGATCAGATAATGATCGCCGTTCGGGATCGCCCGGGTCTTGACGGCGCCGACGTCGGAGCCGGCCTGCGGCTCCGTCAGATTCATGGTGCCGGTCCACTCGCCGCTGATCAGCTTCGGCAAGTAGACCTCCTTCTGCGTCGGACTGCCATGGGCGGACAGCAGTTCGACCGCCCCTTGGGTCAGCAGCGGGCAGAGCGCGAAGGCCATGTTGGCGCTGTTCCACATCTCCTGCACCGCACCGGCGACCACCCACGGCAGACCTTGGCCGCCGTAGTCCGGGTCGAAGGGCAGGGTGTTCCAGCCGGCATCGACGTAGGCGTGATAGGCCTCGCTGAAGCCCTGCGGCGTTCGCACCACACCGTTTTCGAAGATTGCGCCGGTCCGGTCGCCGACGTGGTTGAGCGGCGCCAGCACTTCGCCTGCCAGGCGTCCTGCCTCCTCCAGAACTTGGTCGATCAGATCCGGATCGGCTTCGGAGAAGCCGGGTAGGTGGGAGAGTTCCTCCAGTCCTGCGACCTCGCGCAGCGTGAAACGCATGTCTTCGATCGGTGCACGGTAGTCGGCCATAGGGGCAGTCCTCCGGAGGGATCGCGGCCTCTTGCGGCAGCCGCTTCTGAAGGAGGACAGTAGGTTGCGCTCCGCGCCCTGGCAATGGCCGCCGCCGCCCCGAAGGCGTCTTTGCGAACGGCTCTGCGTTTGAGCGACAGCCGGCTCTCTTTCGCCCCTGGCGGTCGCACTTTAGGCGGTCGCACTTTGGGCGGTGGTGACTAGATCGCCAGGGCCGGTTGCCGAGGCAGATCGCCCGGCGGGAAGACGACACGCACGCAGGTCCCTTGGCCGAGCTTGCTGTCCAAGGTGACCGCTCCGCTGTGCAGTTCGGTGAGCGCCTTGACCAATGCGAGGCCGAGGCCGGTGCCGCCCGTCTCACGGTTGTAGCTGTTGTCGACCTGATGAAAGGGTTCGAAGACGTCTTCGAGACAATCGTCTGCGATGCCGATGCCTTGATCGATCACCGACAGTTCAACGGACTCTCCGTCCAGTCGTCTTGCCGCGAGACGGACGCTGCCACCGCGTTTGGAAAACTTGACCGCATTGGACAGCAGATTGAAGAGGATTTGCTTCAGCGCGCGCATATCGGCGTAGACCAGGTGCGCTCCAGGAGCGATATCGAGCTCCAGCGTCACCTCGCGCTCCTGTGCCTTGACCGAGCAGAGCCTCCGGCAGGCGTCGAGAACCTCTTTCAGATCCAGGTTCTCCGGCTGGATCTCCAGCTTCCCGGCCTCGATCTTTGCGATGTCCAGAATGTCGTTGATCAGCTCCAGCAGGTGTTTGCCGCTGGTGTTGATATCCAGCGCGTAGTCGCGGTACTGCGGCACGCCGGAAGGGCCGAAGGTTTCCTGAGCGATGATCTCCGAAAACCCCAGGATGGCGTTCAGGGGCGTGCGCAGCTCATGGCTCATGGTCGCGAGGAACTGGTTCTTGGCCCGATTGGCCTGCTCCGCGGCCTTGCGTGCGTTTTCCGCCTCGGCGGTCGCCGTCTCCAAGTCGCCGGCTAGGCTTGCAAGCGAAGCCGTCTGTTGCTCCAGTCGCTCCTTGGACGCGATCAGTTCGTCCTCGTAGCGCTTGCGCTCGGTGACGTCGACGACCGTTAACTGTAAGGCTGCAGCTCCGTCCCAATCGATGCGCTTGGCCCGCAGTTCGAGCCAGAGCGTGCCGCCGCCGCGGGTGAGGCCCCGAACGCGCGCGAAATGATCCAGGTCTTCTTCTTCGTCAGCACGCTGGCAAAGTGCGGTCGAGTCTTGCAGCTCTTCGGGCGCGACCAGATGCGTGAGATCGGTTTCCGCCAGCACCTGCGCCGGAGAGGTATAGCCGTAAATCCTGGCGAAAGCCGAGTTCACGAACAGCGGTCGGTGGTGCCTGTGGATCAGGATGCCCTGTAGGGAGCCCTCGATGAAAGCCGACAGTCGGGTTTCGCGATCTTGCAGCCGAGCTTGCTGGTCGCGCAGGGCCGTAACGTCGTTCGCCGTCCCGAGGATCCGACGCACTTGACCGCTGCGGTCGAGTAGAGGAGAGAGCGATAGATGCCAAATCCGGCGCTTCCCATCGACGGTCAGCTCCTCGTCGTACTCTGTGACGTTGCGGGCTTCGACGCAGGCACGGTAACGACGGATCAGGCGGCTGGCCAACTCGGAGTCGACGATGTCCTCCGGTTGCTTGCCTATGGCATCCTGGTGTCGTAGGCCGGTGCGCTCCTCGTTTTCCTGGTTGAAGGCTGCATAGCGGAACTCGCCGCTCGGCAGCACGTCGACCATGAAGGTCGGTGCGCCGATCGGATCGAGCAGGCGCTTCAGGTCGTCGCTATTGAAGGTCAGCAGCATTGGGGCACGCGAAACCGGGCCAGCAGAGATCTGCGAACAAGCCTATGACCATCAGCGGAAAGGCTTAAGGATTGGCTAATAGGGCTGCGTCCGGAGGCTGCCGGATGCTCGGTTAATGCCTTGAAGCTAAAACTTTTCCTGGGTTCATCAGGTTGTGTGGGTCGAAGGTGCGCTTGATGCCGCGCATCATCTCGATCTCGACGGCCGGCTTGAGCCTTTCGGCTTCGGCGACCTTCATGCGCCCGAGACCGTGCTCGGCGGAAAAGGAGCCGCTCAAACCGGCGACGATGTCGTGCACCGCTTCGCTGATCTCCTGCCAACGGTCTAAGAAAGCCCCGCGCTCCATGCCCTCGGGTTGGCTGAGATTGAAGTGGATATTGCCGTCGCCGACGTGGCCGAAAGGAACGGGGCGGACCCCTGGTACGCGACGCTCGACCTCGGCGGTGGCCGCAGCGATGAACTTCGGCACCTTGCTGACCGGAACGGAGACGTCGTGTTTGATTGAGCCGCCTTCGTGCTTCTGCGCCTCGACGATGCCTTCGCGCAGACGCCAGAAGTCAGCCGCTTGCTGAGCGTTTTGGGCGATAGCCGCGTCGCTGATCAGGGCTGTTTCGAAAGCAGCGGCAAGCAGGCTTTCCAAAGCGTCGGCGAGTGGCCCCGCCTCTTGGCCGCCGTAGAGTTCGATCAGGAGATACCAAGGCGAGACGCTGTCCAAGGGATCGCTGCAGCCCTCCACGTGGCGGAATGCCATTTCCAGACCGAGGCGCGGGATCAGCTCGAAGGATGTGACCGCCTCGCCCGTGGCGCTGCGCGCGCGGCCGAGCAACTCGACTGCTGCCGCAGGACTCGGCAGGGCGACGAAGGCCGTGACCACCTCGCGCGGTCTGGCGAAGAGCTTCAGGACGGCCGCTGTGATGAGTCCCAGAGTTCCCTCGGCCCCGAGAAAAAGATGCTTTAGATCGTAGCCGGTATTGTCCTTGCGCAGGCCACGCAGCCCATCCCACACCGCGCCGTCGGGTAGCACCACTTCCAGGCCGAGCGTGAGGTCGCGCATGTTGCCGTAGCGCAGCACTTGAACGCCGCCGGCGTTGGTCGAGAGATTGCCGCCGATCTGACAGCTGCCTTCGGCCCCGAGGCTGAGCGGAAAGAGCCGGTCGGCAGCTGCGGCCGCCTGCTGAAGCTCGGCCAGAATACAGCCTGCCTCCGCCGTAATCGTGAAGTTGTCGGTATCGAGCGCGCGGATGCGCTTGAGACGGCTGAGGGAGATGATCACCTCGTCGCCGGTGTCGAAGGGAATCGCACCGCCGCAGAGGCCGGTGTTGCCGCCCTGGGGGACCATCGGTACGCGAGCCGCGGCGCAGAGCCGAACGACCTCGGCCGTCTCTTCGGTGTTGGCGGGGCGCACGACAAAGGGCGTGCGCCCGCGGTAACGGCCGCGCTCTTCCACCACATAGGGCGCGAGATCGCTGGCGTCGGTGATCAAGTGGTCGGTACCGACCACGCCGGCCAGCGCCTCCTGCAGGCGGGCGTAGCGCTCGGGAATGCGGCTTCCTTCAGGCATGTTCCGAACTCTAGTGTCTGTTCCCGGCGTCGGCTAGGCCGGCGGTGGCGGTTTGGTGGGCTTGGCGTTCGAACGCGTTAGATCGGTCGTTCGACGTCGCGGCTGCCCGGGCGCGGCGCGGCGGCGCGGCGCAAGCGGTCGCAGATGGCGCGTCCGAGACCTCTTTCGGGAACCGGCATGACTGCGATGGCCCGTAGGCCGGCCGCGTCCAGCCGACGCAGGTAGGTAAAGAGATTGGCGGCGGCTTCCGTCAGATCGCCGCTCGGGGAGAGATTCAGCGTCATGGCCGCGCCCGATGGCACGGCAGCGCCGAAGGCAAGCAGGCCTTCGTCGGGTGCGATCTCGACAGCATCCAGCCGCATCGATGTCTCGGGAGCGTAGTGGCTTTCCAGCAGACCTGGTGAGGTGAGAGGGGCGTCTGCCTTCGGCGCTTCGGGCAGCTCGCCCAAGAGGTCTGCCAGGCGTTCAAGCGACAGGCCGCCGGGACGCAGCAGGCGAGGGCGCTCCCCGGTTAGGTCCAGGACGCTGGATTCCAGGCCTACACGGCACGGGCCGCCGTCCAGGATCAGATCGACGGCCCCGTCCAGTTCTTCGGCGACGGCTTGTGCTGTGGTCGGGCTGATGCGGCCGGAGCGGTTCGCACTGGGGGCTGCCAACGGTCGCTCGACCGCCCGCAGAAGGTCTTGGGCGATTGGCTGGTCGGGGACACGGACCGCCTGGGTCTCGAGACCGGCGGAGCAGAGAGACGAGATGCGGCAGCCGGGGCGCCGCGGTAGCACGAGCGTGAGTGGCCCGGGCCAGCAGGCAGCCGCCAGGCGCTCGGCCCTGATGTCGAACAGCGTTTCCTTCGCGGCGGCCTCGGCGTCCGGAAAATGGGCGATCAGCGGATTGAAGCGCGGCCGCGCCTTGGCGGCGAAGATTTTGGCGACGGCTCTGTCGTCGCCTGCATCAGCACCCAGGCCATAAACCGTTTCCGTCGGAAAGGCGACCAGGCCCCCCGACCGTAGAATGGCCGCAGCTTTGGCAAGGGTTTTGGAGTTCGCCTCACGAATGCAGGCTGCTTGTGCGGTCATGGCGCGGCTGCGTAGCGGCTTCCGGTGCTGCTGTCCAGACAGGCGAGGACAAACCCTGCTCGGGTCCAGACATGCGGAAGCCGCCATGGCGATGGCGGCTTCCGACTTCGCTCCTAAGAGGCCGTTGGTCCCCGGCGCGTCCTGCGCGCCTCAATCCGCCACTCGGGGGAGGAGGCCATCCGGCACCCTCGCCGCACGGGCATTGCGGCGAGCCTATCGTCGTCGCGACCGTCGGCGGGGCCGAGCCACACGACCACGTAACGAAAGCCTGCGCCGCCCAATTCCCCGCGTCAAGTGCGTAAATACGGCAATACTGCTGACGCAAATCCGCTCCACATCGGTGTTCGATTATGGTGCATCCGATCGGCCAGGCGATTATGCTGCGGCGCAGCAAGCTGTGAGAGGGAGCTGACATGGCCGCCAAGATCATCACCGTGGCGCAACAGAAGGGCGGTGCCGGCAAGACCACGCTCACCGCGCATCTGGCCGTTGCTTATACAGCCGCCAAGAAGAAGGTGGCGGTGGTCGATATCGACCCGCAGCAGTCGCTGACCATGTGGTTTCGTCTGCGTGAGGAGCGTTTCGGCGACGCTGGCGCAGGGCTGCTGGTTAGCCAGATCAACGGCTGGCGCGTGCGTAACGAGGTCGAGCGTCTGGCGCGCGAGCATGAGGTCGTGCTGATCGACTCGCCGCCTCACGCCGAGACCGAGGCGAAGATCGCCGTGCGCTCCGCCGGGTTGGTCGTGATTCCGGTGCAGCCTTCGCCGATGGACGTCTGGGCAACGCGTCCGACCCTGGAGTTGGCGTCCGCTGAGGAGACACCGGTGTTGTTGGTCCTTAACCGCGTGCCTCCCAGAGCCAAGCTTAACGAAGAGATGCTAGCTGAAGTGAAGGGCTTCGGCGCCCAGATCGCCAAGGCACAGATCGGCAACCGCGTCGTCTTTGCTTCAGCGCTTTCGGAAGGGCGTGCCGTGGGAGAAGTCCAGCCGAGCGGCAAGGCGGCAAAGGAGATCGCCGGCCTGGCCAAAGAAATCTTGAGAAACGTCTGAGGGCTCAGCCGAAGCGGAGTCTTTTGCGTCTAAGCCGTACAAAGCCGGTCGCGTAGATCCTCGAACCAGGACAGACGCGCTTGCGTTGCCCCGATTTCCAGATCCAACCACGCCGGCAACTCATCGCCGTTGGCAGGCCCATGGCTGCGCAGGTCGGTCAGACGTGCCAGTTCGCGCTCGAAAATCTCGACCAACAGGTCCGCCTGCTCGACACGCTGCTCAACTGCCAGGTTGTGCAGGAACCGCATCTTCAGCGCGATGATCAACTTGTTCACATCGGTCACCTGCGGGCGCAGATTGGACGCCAACAGGCGCTGCAGTTCTTTCCGCCCGGCCTCCGTGATACTGAGCTGGGCATTCTCGCTGTTGTCGCCCGGCTCGACCGGCTCCACCAGCCCCTCGACCTTCAGAAGCTCTAGCGGTGAGGCCAGCAGGTCGAGCGACGGACCGACCATGCGACCGGTAAAATGCCGCACTTCGCCAGCCACTTCGGCGTAGCTCCGTCCGCCTTCCGCCAAGAGACCGAGCGCCAGGAGGCGGATCGCTTCGCTTGGAACCAGTGAATTGTCACGGTACATGTCGGCGCTCCTCGCTGCACGACTGATCTATATCATAGGCCTTTGACGGTTTCGTGTCGAGTGTGCCGTAAATGATAATCGTTCTCAACAACTTTCGGCTCACCTCAGTTCGGCTCACCGTTTTCCGGTGGGACGGCCTTGGGAAGACCGGCCACCGCCGCGGCGGCGCGGTCTCGCCAGAAGCCGGCCAACTGCGGCTCCGGCGGCGTGCCGAAGGCGCCGTAGTGTAGTTTCTCCGCCAGGGCCCGCATGGCACCGACATGTCCGGCTTCGGCAGCGCGCTCGTACCAGCGCCGAGCCTCCGCCTGATCCGGCTCGACGCCTCGTCCTTGAGCGAAATCTCGGGCCAAGTCGAACAGCCCGGTCGGGACGCCGGCTACGGCCAGCACACGGTTGGCGGCGTGAGCCGCGGCCCAGTCGTCGGTGTGGACGAAGAGGATTGCGGCGAGCCGCTGATGTTCCAGCAGGTCCGGCGCCAGGGCTAACGCCCGCTGAAGGTGAGGAACGGCCTGCGGATACATGCGCAGTCCGGTCATGACCGAGGCAGCATCGAAATGGGCCTGCGGATCGTCGGGCCGTTTCTGTGCGATCGTCACGAAGCGGTCGACGGCCTCGGTCTCGCGATAGGTCGCAAGCAACCCCCAAGCAAGGCGCCGCTCCATCTCGATGTCGTCGGGCCTGGCGCTCAGCGCCCGCTCGCAAGGCTCCACGGCTGCGACCCGTGGCGCCGCAAGGCAAGCCTCCATCCAGTCCGAGGTGGGGTCTGCTGCCAAGGCATCCGACTCGCCCGCCGCGACATGAACCGGCAACAGCAAGGCCAGCAGGACCAGGGCGGTCCTCATTCCGGTTGCTCCTTGCGGTAGGGGCTCCAGTCTCCCAGTGCGGCGATCTCGGAACGCATGGCCTGCGTCTCCCGCTCGAGAAAGTGGGCGACTGCATCGCGAAAGCTGGGGTCCGGGATCAGATGCGCGGAGTAGGTCTCCACGGGCCGGTAGCCGCGCTGAATCTTGTGTTCGCCCTGGGCTCCTGCCTCGACCCGTGCGAGGCCTTCGGCGATGGCGAAATCGATGGCCTGGTAGTAGCAGGCTTCGAAATGCAGGAAGCGGTGATCGGCGGAACAGCCCCAGTTGCGGCCGTAGAGCGCATCTTCGCCGCGCAGATTGAGGGCGCCTGCCACGACCTCGCTGCCTTGTTCGGCGACGATCAACACGACTTGCCGCCCGAGACGTTCGCCGAGAAGCAGAAAGAAATCGCGGGTTAGGTACGGCCGCGACCACTTCTTGTCGATGGTATCCAGATAGAAGCGGTGAAAGGCATCCCAGTGGCGTTCCTCGATGTCTGCGCCGACCAGCGCACGCAGCCGAAGTCCGCTCTCCTGCACCTTGCGGCGTTCTTTCTTGATCGCCTTGCGCTTGCGACTGACCAGCGTGTCGAGGAAGTCCTCAAAGGTGGCATAGCCCGCATTATGCCAGTGATACTGCAGGCCGATCCGGGTCAGCAGACCGGCGTCGCCCAGGCGCGTCCACTCCTCCCGCTCGGGAAAGGTGATGTGGAGTGACGAGACTTTGTGCCGCTTGCTCACCTCCGCCAGCCCGGCGATCAAGGTGCGGCAGGTGCTGTCCCGGTCTGTTCCCGGGCGCGTCAGCAAGCGCGGACCGGTCACCGGGGTGAAGGGGACGGAGGACTGGAGCTTCGGGTAGTAGCGCCCGCCCGCCCGTTCGTAGGCGTCGGCCCAGCCCCAATCGAAAACATATTCCCCATAGGAATGGTTCTTCAGATAGAGCGGTACCGCACCAAGCAGGGTGCCGTCCGGTCGCTCCAGCAGCAGATGTTGGCCGAGCCAGCCGCGCTCGGCAGTGGCGGAGCCGGAATCCTCCAAAGCGCTCAGAAAAGCGTGACTGACGAAGGGATTGGCGCTGCCGGCGCAGGCATCCCATTGATCGGCCGTAACCTCCTTTAGCGAGGCGACGGTGCGAAGGGTCAGGCTGTCGGCTCCATCGGGCATGCTTCGAGTTTAGGTGCGGCTGTCGGCCTGGCAAGACAAGGTCGAGCTGTCCGGGCAGATCTTGACGGGAGGCGGCCGACTGCGGAGCGAAACGTTCGGCTATCCGGCGGCACGCCGTTCATCGCTGCGGTGCTGTTCCGTCGGGCGCCAAACCCAGACGGCGAGCTGGCTTTCGCGGCCGCGTAGAGAGACCTCGCCATGGCGATGAAAGCCGAGCGGAATCCTTCCGGAGATGCCAGCCTGTTCGATGGTCGCTTCCGAAGCGACGATGGCGACATCCAGTTGCCGGGTCAGGCCTTCCAGGCGACTCGCGACATTGACGCTGTCGCCGAGCACCGTGAATTCGAAACGGCTCTCGCCGCCGATATCGCCGACGATCACAGGACCGTGGTGAACGCCGATGGCGGTTGCCAGGCGCGGCAGACCCCGGGCGACCAGGTCGTCCGACCAGGCGGACACCGCGACCTGCAGTTCCACGGCAGCGGCCAGCGCGCGGGCTGCTTCTTCGGGCAGCGGGTCGGGTACGCCGAAAACCGCGAGCGCCCCGTCTCCCAGGTACTTGTCCAGTGTTCCGCCATGGGCGAAGACGGCACGCTCGACATGTCCGTGGAAGCCGCGCAGCAGTTCGATGGCTTGCTCGCCCGGCAGGTCTTCGCAAAGACCGGTGAAGCCGATGATGTCTATGAACACCACAGTGGCCGACTGGCTGCCGCTAAGGTCGTAGGGCTCGCTCTGCTGCGCCAGCCGCTCGGCGACGGCCGGAGAGAAGTAGCGCGAGAGATTCTGGCGCTCGCGGGCAACGGCCTCGCGCCGGCGCTGTTCGGCCCGGCTGTGCACCAGCGCGCCGGTGCCGGCCGCAAGCGCCATGGAGCCGAGCGGCAGGGCGATCGCCAGCCAGAGGTGCCACCACACGAAAGCGAGATAGGCCAGGCCGATCCAGAGACCGCCGGGGAGCAGGAAGGCCAGCGGCGCGATCGTCGGCGGCAGGCGACGGGCTGCGGAATAGGCCAGGGCGGCACCGAGACCGGCTGCCAGGATATCGAGCCCGCGGAGCCAGTCTGGACGCTTCAAACTGCGATCCTGCAGCAGGTTGTCCAACACCGTTGCTGTGTAAACGGCTGAAGGCAGGGCTGCATCATAGGGGGTGACGAAGACCGGCGCGGCGGCGATCGCTGTGCTGCCGACGATGACGGCCTTGTCTCGCAGCTCTTCCGTCGGCACGCGTCCCTGCAGCAGGTCGATGAGGCTATGACTCCGGAAGCCCCTGCCCGGTTCATTAGCGGCGGTGCCACGGGAGCCCGAGCCGTAGAAGTTAACGGGAAGGCGCATCCGGCGGTCGAGGTCGAAGCGCTGGCGACCGAGTTCCAGGGAGTGGCCGAGTTCCGCCGTCAGTTCGCTGGGTGGCAGGCGTCGGAAGAGACGCGCCGCCTGCAGCGCGAGCGAGGGATAGAAGGCGTCGCTCAGCACCACCACCGCGGCTTCGCAGCGCAGTGCTCCGTCGGCTTCCAGAAGCACGGACATGTGACCGACGGCGGCTGCGGCGTTGCTCAAACTTGTCGGCGGTAGAACGGCGCCGCTGGCACGGGGCAGGCTGTTCACGGCAGTCGGGCTGGTACGATAGCGCTGCAGGGCAGCCGCAGCCGGCGGTTCCGCCACTCCGGACAGGCTGCTGCGGTTGCCATTGAAGACGAAGGCGTAACCCAAGACGACGTTACCGGCTGCCGCGATGGCCTCTGCCAGGGCCGCATCGGCTAGCCGCTCTTGCGGGCTGCCGCCGCTTTCCGCGAACAGCAGGTCGAAGACGACCACGCGCGCGCCGGCGGAGCTGAGGTGCTCGACGGCCTGTGCCAGGTGTAGGCGCGACGGCGGCCAGCCGCCCAGCGCCTGCAGGCTCGGTTCGTCGAGCAGGAGGAGGGTGACATCGTCACTGGGCGCGATCGGGCCGCGAAGCAGGAAACGCCAGTCCAGGGTCGGCGCCTCCAGACGTTGCATGGCCGGAGCGTCGAGGAAGGCGAAAGCCAGGAGGCCGGCGAGGAGACCGGCGGCAGCGGTCGCGAAGCGTGACGAGCGCCGGCGCCGGCTCTCTGCCGCTCGACCTTTCATCGCCCGGCCCTCCATGGTTTGGCTCTCCGTGCTTGGGCTAGCGTAGCGAGGTGCGCTCGACGAAGGCGATCACTCGGGCGGCGCCCCATCGGCTTGCTGTCGCCGGCATCGGTGTGCCGAGCGTAATGTCGACGCCTTCCCCGCCGGTCAGCCGCAGCATGCCGCCTTCCTCGCTCATAACCTCCACGCGGCCGGCTATTACCACGAGCGAGGTCGTTTCGCCGCGTGCCTCCATGATCCATTCGGTCGAGCGCGAGGAGGCGACGGCTGCCCGGGTTTGCACGGACCAGCCGAGCGATCCGATCTTGGGCACGGTGGCGCGCAAGATTCCCACCATCAGCGTCAGGAGCGGTGCTCGGTTGTCGGCGCCGCCGAGTGTGTCGAGATAGTGCTGCACCAGCACCCGGGAGTTCGGGCCGATGGTAATCACGGTACCGTCGCGGAAGTTGAGCCGCAGGCGACCGTCGCCGTAGGTCATCAGTTCATCGAGGCGATGCAGCTGTAGCCCGGTTTCTGCCGCCAAGCGCTCTGCATCGCGGTTTACGAAGGCCTGGCCGTTCACCGCGTCGATCTGTGCGACGACTTCCTGTGCGGCAACGGGCTGGCTAGCAATAGAAAGTGCCGTGCCCAGAAGCGTTAAACAAAGAAAGGCGCCTGTGGCGCAGTTCGAAAACCGCGCAACAGAAGCGGGTCTTGCCGTGCAAGATCTTGAAGAGAATAGTGCCATCTGCGGTGCCTCGGTCGGGTTTCTTGGCCGGCGGCCGGCGCTACAAGACCCGTTCGTCTTTTTACCAGTCTAGCAGGGGCCGCGTTCTAAACGGAGTCGGCAAACTGCAGGCTTTCTTCCCAGGTCGCTGTGACGGCGGCCTCACGACGATGTCAACGCGGTCGCAGCGGTCTGCGCGGGACTGCGACAGGCGCGGAGAGCGTGCTGGCTCGATCCGCCGATCGACGTCGGTCGCAAGTTTGGCAATACGTTGCTTATTGGTGCCGTTCTGCCAATGGAACGGGCTCCGACTCAGACGGCGCTGGCCGGGCGCGGTCTGGCGATGGCGAGAGGTGTGCTGCTCTGCTCTTGTTGATCCGCGACGGCTGCGGCAGGGGCGGCCCATCGCCGTCCCCGCCGCTGCTTCGCTCTGCCTCTGGCTGACGGCCCTCGGTCTCGGTCGCTTTATCGGATATCAGCTTTAGGCCGAGGCCGTTTCCCGAAGCGCGAGCGCGGTCTTGACCTGTGGCGACTGCTGGATCGTCTGCAGCACTACGCAGAAGCGCTCGGTGAGCTTCAAGAGCTGGTCAATGCGCTCCTGCGGCTCGTCGGTCTCGAGATCGAAAGTGAGACGCAGGTCGCGGAAGCCGACCGGCGCTTCCTTGTCGACGCCGAGCGTGCCGCGGAAGTCCAGGTCCCCTTCCACCACGACCCGGCCGCCGCGCAACTCGAAGCCGATGGCCGTGGCAACCGCTCGCAGGGTGACGCCGGTGCAAGCGGCCAGCGCCTCCAGCAGCATGTCGCCCGAACAGGCCTGGTCGCCCAGCCCGCCGGCGGCCGGATGCAGGCCGGCCTCGACCAGAGCGCGACCGGTATCCACCTTGCAGGCGATCCCTTCTTCCAGGCGGCCTTCGGCGCGGAAGGTGACGACACCGGCCTCGGCGTCTTCGCGGTACTGGGACTTCAGCGGCGCTTGCAGCGCCTTCAGTTCGTCGGCGGTGATGGTGTCGCTCATCTGCTCCGTCTCCTTAGGTTAGGTCGAGTGCGGCGACGATCTCCTCCTCCAGCCTGCGCACCTCGGGGGCGGTGCGCGCACGCGGGCGAGGCACGTCGACGCGGATCTCTCGGTGAATACGGCCGGGGTGTCCGCGCATCACCAGAATACGGTCGGACAGTGTAACGGCCTCCAGCACATCATGGGTGACAAACACCAAGGTGAAGCGCGAGCGTTCCCAAAGGGCGAGCAGATGCTGCTGCAACTTCTGGCGGGTGAAGGAGTCCAGCGCGCTGAAGGGCTCGTCCAGCAACAAGAAGCTCGGGCGCCGGACCAGGGCGCGGGCGATCGCCGTGCGCTGGGCCATGCCGCCCGAGAGCTGGCGCGGATAGGCCTCGGCAAAGCGACTGAGGCCGACGTCTTCCAACGCCTCGGCGATGCGCGCCTCCTGTTCCGGTTTCGGCAGGTCGAGCAGGGCCAGACGGACGTTCTCGCGGACGCTGAGCCACGGCATCAGGCGCGGTTCCTGGAACACCATGCCGACTTCCGGCGTCGGGCCCTCGACCCTGCGGCCGTCCAGCGACACCGCTCCGCTGCTCGGCGCGTCCAGGCCCGAGACGATGCGCAGCAACGTCGACTTGCCCGAGCCGGAGGTGCCGACAAGGGAGACGATCTCGTGCTGGCCGACACTGAGCGTGATGCCGTCCAGGGCCTGATGCGCCACACCGGCCGTTACCTCGAAGGTCTTGCCGAGACAGGTGATATCAAGCATTTGAAGTCTCCTGGGTGTCGCCGTAGCCATCCTGCCAGGACAGCAGGCGTTTCGAGACGGCCTCGATCAGGGCGTCCGAGAGTTTGCCGGCAAGCGCGAAGAGGATCAGAGCGCCGATGATGATCGCCGGTCGGCCGGTCATCTGCCCGTCGATCATCAGGAAGCCAAGCCCCTCGCTCGCCCCCATCAGCTCGGCGGCGATAACGAACATCCAGCCGAGCGCCAGTCCGGCTCGCAAGCCGGTTAGGTAGCTGGGCAGGGTGGCTGGCACGAGAATGCGACGCACCAGATCGAGCTGCGACAGGCCGCAAACCTTGGCGACCTCGACCAGTTTGCGGTCCGTGCCGAGAATGCCGGTCACCAGGTTCAGATAGATCGGAAAGAAAACGCCGACCGCGATGAGTAGCACCTTCGAGGTTTCGAAGATCCCGAACCAGAGGATGAACAGTGGCACCCAGGCCAGGGACGGCACGGCCTTCAGTGCCTGGATCGTCGGATCGAGCAGCTCTCGCAGCAAGCGCGAGCTGCCGGTCAGCGCGCCCAGAACCGTGGCTGCTGCCGCGCCCACCGCAAAGCCGACGACGACCCGCCAGCCGGTGACCAGAACATGCTCGATCAGTTCGCCGGACTGCCAGAGTGCCGCCAGTTCTCCGAACACCTCGCCGGGCGCCGGCAGCAGGTAGGCGGGGATCAGGTTCAGACGAGAAGTCGCCTCCCAAGCCAACAGCAGGCCGAGCGGCAGAAGCAAGCCTTTCAGACGAAGGGTAGAGAAGACGGCGGCTTTCGCCGCCGTCCCCCGCCAGCCAAGCGTCACGCGGCGCTCGGTCTCTTCGATTGCCATTACTCCGCGGCCCGGCTTGTCGCACCGGCATCTGCGCTCTGGCCGGCTGCGTCGGCGCTGGCGGCTTGCCGCGCGATGAAGCTGCTGTCGATCAACTCATCGACCACGGTCTCGATCTCGACGTTGCTCTTGATCACGCCGATGTCCTGCAGAACCTTGCCGGTCGCGACGAAGGTTTCGCGGTGGGCCTGACCGACCACCGGGTTGGTGATATCGGTGCGCTGCTCGAGCTGACGCGCTGCCACCTCGGGGTCGATCTTGGCCGCTTCGACCAAGCCGGCCTGCAGTTCCTCGGGATTCTCCAGCGCGTAGCGACGTGCCCTCTCGTAGACCTTGAGGACTCGTGCGACGGTTTCGGGATGCTCCTCGGCAAAGGCCTCGCGGACGTTCAGGATACCGTAGGTGTTGAGGTCGGCGTTGCGGAAGAACAGCCTTGCCCCGGAGTCCAGCTCGGCCTTGGCCATATGCGGGTCCAGTCCGGCCCAGGCGTCCACCTGACCGCGTTCCAGCGCCCGATAGCCGTCCGGGTGCTGTAGCAGGACCGGCTTGATGTCGTCCTCGCTGAGGCCTGCTTCGGCCAGGGCGCGCAGCAGGAAGATATGCGGATCGGTGCCGCGGGTGACGGCCACCGACCTGCCGCGCAGATCGGCGACGCTCCGGATGTCGCTGTCTTCCCGGGTCACCAGGGCGGTCCACTCCGGTTTGGAATAGACGTAGACCGCCTTGATGGGCAGGCCGGTGGCTCGGCCCACCACCGAAGCGCCGCCGGCCGTCGATCCGAAGTCGAGGGAGCCGCCACGCAGGAACTCCAGCGCCTTGTTGGAGCCGAGCGACAGCACCCAGCGGATCTCGGTGCCGTCTTCGGCGAACTCCTCTTCTAGCCAGCCCTTGTTCTTCAGCAGGATGGCGACGGGATTGTAGTAAGCCCAGTCTATGCCGATGCGCGCGGGCGCTTCCTCGGCTTGGGCCGGGGTGGCCGTGATCAAATCCGCGGTAACGAGACTGGCGGTCGCCACGGCGGCGGCGGCCAGGGACAGAAGGGTACGACGGGTCAACATAACAACTCTCCTCGCTTCGCTACGGCCTCCGCAGAGGCCCGTTTCGACACGAGGCTCTGCGATGCCGGGAAGGGGAGAACCGCTTCAGACCGAACCTTGGGCACAAAAAAAGCCCCGGCGCGGCTTGAGCGGCGGGACCTGTCCCACTCGCTTTAGCTGGTATTTGTATAGCGCCCCGCAAGCTGAGCCTCAAAGCGGCGCTGTATTGGCAGCATCCTTTTACGACGCTGCTGGGTCAATAGAAAATACAACACGTAAAAATAGTGTTAATATTCGCCCTCTTGATACGAAGAGGATCTCCCGGCCAAACTTGCGTGTAAACATAAAGCCTTGCAGAGAGGTTTCGATGGCGGACGAGCGTCACGACCACACCCGGTCCCACACGCATGACCACGATCACGGCCACGACCATGACGCCGGTCCTGACCCCATGACCAAGCGGGTGCAGGCACTCGAAGCGTTGTTGGTCGAGAAGGGTTATGTCGATCCGGCGGCGGTAGATGCCCTGATCGAAACCTATGAATCCAAGATCGGGCCACGCAACGGCGCTCAGGTGGTGGCCAAGGCCTGGGTGGACCCCGATTATCGGCGACGCCTGCTCGAGGATGCGACGGGAGCCATCGCCGAACTTGGCTTCGGCGGACGCCAAGGCGAGCATATGGTGGCCGTCGAGAATGCGCCGGGGCAGCATAACCTCGTCGTCTGCACCCTCTGTTCCTGCTATCCCTGGCCGGTGCTGGGGGTTCCGCCAACCTGGTACAAGTCGGCAGCCTACCGGTCGCGTGCCGTGCTTGAGCCGCGCGGCGTTCTGGAGGAGTTCGGGGTTCAGTTGCCGGAGGAGACCGAGTTTCGCATCTGGGACTCGACGGCCGAGATCCGCTACCTCGTTATCCCGGAACGGCCGGCGGGCACCGAGGGCTGGACGGAAGAGCAGCTGGCCGAGCTGGTGACGCGCGACTCGATGATCGGGACCGGCCTCGCCAGGTCGCCGGCGGACTCGCCGGCAGAGCCGGTGACATGAACGGCGCACACGACCTGGGTGGCATGCAGGGCTTTGGAGCGGTCGAGCCCGATGCGGCCTCTCGCGACGACGGCCCGGCACCGATCTTCAAGGCGGAGTGGGAGCGGCGGATCTTCGGCCTGACTCTCGCCATGGGGGCGACCGGCGCTTGGAATCTCGACATGTCCCGCTACGCTCGGGAGAACCAGCCTCCGGCCGCTTATCTGGAGAAGAGCTACTTCCAGGTTTGGCTGCACGGTCTCGAGACGCTGCTGGTTCAGGCGGGCCTCTGCAGTAGGACGGAAATCGAGCGCGGCCGGGCGGAGGGACCAGCGGCTGTCGTGCCGCGAGTCCTGAAGGCGGCGGATGTGGCCGCTGCGCTGGCCAAGGGAGGCCCGGTGCAGAGAGCGTCGGAGCGGTCGCCGGCCTTTGAGATCGGTGACACAGTCGTCGCGAAGGTCATGGCGCCGGCGGGGCATACGCGCCTGCCGCGCTACGTTCGTGGCCGTCCCGGCAGGGTCGTCCTGCACCATGGCGCCCATGTCTTTCCGGATGCCCACGCCAAAGGCGGCGGAGAAGCGCCGGAGCACCTCTACACCGTCGCCTTCGATGCAGCGGACATCTGGGGTCCGGAGGCCTGTCCCGGGTCGGTGCGGGTGGACTGCTTCGAGCCCTATCTGGAGTCAGCGGTATGAGCGAGACCTTGATCGTCGATAGCGGACGGCCCTTCGAAGAACCTTGGCAGGCACGGGTTTTTGCTCTGACCCACGAGTTGGCGGCGCAAGGCGTGTTTTCCTGGCCGGAACATGCCGCAGCGTTGAGTGCAGCGATCCAGCAGGCCCAGGATGCCGGCGATCCCGACCGCGGCGATACCTACTGGCAGCACTACACGGCTGCGTTGGAGGCGCTGCTCGAGGCGAAGGGGTTAGCGTAGCGCTCGCAAACTCCCTGGCGATTGCCGCATCGCGGACAGCGGATGCGGCGTATTTTGATCGTGATCCCGAGAAATGTTATTAATCCTATGGTAGAGTTTTAAGGACAATTCTTTCGGGTGAGAGGGGTTGCAGTTTCTTACCGAGCCGAGCGAGGAGCGCAACGGCAAAGCCGCCAGGACTAGGCGAAGAGGGGAAGCGCTTGAGACCTTGCCGATCGAACCGACAACAGTCGGGGGGGCAGGAAAAGTCTCCGAGTGGCGAGGTTGGCGTGCTGCTGTTGAAGACGGACGGCAGCCGCGTCGTGCAAGCCAACCAAGCCGCATCCGAACTGTTGGGCTATACGCCGGCCGAGCTCTGCGCTCTTCCGCCTGGCCATCTGCTGGCCGGGCCGCAGCCGTCGGACACCTGGCGGGTCGATAACGAGATCGCTGTGCTGCTTCGTGCCGATGGGTCGCGTGTGGCTTGTCATGTCGGTGTCGGACGTCTCGAACTCCCCGAGGGAGAGCGGTTGATCGCCACGTTGCGGCCCAGGACGGAGCCCGCCGGGCAGGCGCGGGTCGAGGCTCTGCTGCGAATTGCAATCGAGCAGCTGCCGGAAGCGATGGTCATCTACGACACCGAGGACCGGCTGCTCTACTACAACCGCGCTTACTGCACGTTTTTTCCCTACATGCCGCCCTTCGAGGTCCTGGATGGCTGCCACTTTTTCGATGTGATCCGCTACTCCATGGCGGCGCCTGGGGTCATACGCGATCCTTTGGCGCAGAGCGATCCGGAGGCCTATCTTCAGAAACGCCTCGAGCGATTGCATGAGGCTGCGGGTGTTCCTTTCGAGCAGGAAACCGCCGGCCGCTGGCACCTGGTGCACGAGCAGCGCGTGCCGGGCGTCGGCTTCGTCTCCTTGCGGCACGACATTACGGAGATGAAGCGACTGCACGATGAAATGGCCGAAGCGAACCGCAAGCTTGCCGAGGCGCGGGAGACGGCTGAGATGGCGCGCCAGCGCGCGGAAGAGGCCAACCGTTCGAAGAGCGAGTTTCTGGCCATGATGAGCCACGAACTGCGCACGCCGCTGAACGCGATCCTCGGCTTTTCCTCATTGTTGGCCGACGAGCACCTGGGGCCGCTGGGCAGCGAGAAGTATCAGGATTACGGGCGGTCGATCCACGAGAGCGGTGCCCATCTCCTGTCGATCATCAATGACATCCTCGACCTGGCAAAGGTCGAGGCGGGCAAGATGGAGATCGAGCCCGAGTCACTGGATGTGAAGGAACTGGTCGAGGAGTGCGTCTCGCTGATCGCCGGTCTGGCGCAAGGGCGGGGCCTGGACGTCGAAACGGAGGTGCCGGCCGGTGGCCTGACGCTAATGGCGGACCGCCGGGCAGCCAAGCAGATGATCGTCAACTTGCTGTCAAACGCCTGCAAGTTCACCAAGGCCGGTGGGGCCGTGCGGCTGTGTGCGGCGCCGCGGGGTGATGAGAAGCATCCCTGCGGTGTCGCCGTAACGGTTAGCGATACGGGCATCGGCATGACGCCGGAGGACGTCGCGGTAGCCGTGCAGCCCTTTGGTCAGATCGGCAGTGTCGCGACCAGCGGGCGCCAGGGAACCGGTCTGGGGCTGCCTCTGGTCAAGAGCTTCATCGAGCTCCATGGCGGGTCCCTGAAGATCGAGAGCGAACCGGGTAAGGGGACCAAGGTGGAGCTTCTGTTCCCGGGTTAACTGCCGTTGGCAGTTCCGCGCCAGCCCGTTCGACTCGCCGATTGCTCGCAGGCTCTTTGGAGACTGTCCGGGGCCCGGAAAGCATGTTTGAGCTTCGTTGACTCCAACCAACCGCTTAAGATCGAAAAAGAATATTGTCGGTCAGGCGCGATGCAACGTCGGCGGCGGCCAAGGAGAGGGGGCGATCGACAGCGCGGATGGTTGAGGCAGCAGAGTTCGAGGTCACCGCTCCGTCGGTCCGGCAGCCCTTGCTGCTCGACACCCTGCATGGCGAAGAATCGCTAGGGCGGCCCTTTCGCTATGAACTTATGGTGCTCAGCGAAAGCCGGGACCTTGCCTATAAGTCGCTCCTGGGCGAGGCGCTCTGCGTCAAGATGGACCTGGGTAGCCTCGGCCGGCGCTACTTTCATGGTCGCGTCGCCAGCCTGGCCTACAGCGGGATTCACGAGCGTCTGTTCGGCTACAGGGTCGTTCTGCGGCCCTGGATCTGGTTTCTCGGCCGACGCGGCCGCTGCGCCATCTATCAGGACAAGAGCGTTCCCGACATCTTGGCCGAGGTTTTTCGAGCGGCCGGCTTCTCGGACTTCGAGCGCAAGCTGTCGGAGAGCTACAGTCCGCTGGACTACTGCGTCCAATACAACGAGACCGATCTGGATTTCGTCACCCGGCTGATGGAGCGGGCCGGGATTTACTACTACGTCAAACACGAGGCCGCGAAGCATACGATCGTACTTTGCGATACGCCCAACACCCTGCCTGACATCGGCAAGGCGGAGTATGACGAGGGCGAGGCGTCCGAGCGGCGCGTTCCGCAACGCATTCATCGCTGGAGCGCCGAGTGGTCGGCCATACCCGGCAGCGTCGCTTTGGAGAGTTTCGACTTCGAGCGGCCGCGGACGGAGCTTCTGGCCCGCGCCAAAGCCCCTGCCGGGCATGCTTTGGACGATGGGGAAGTCTACCGCTATGCCGGCAGCTACGCGGAGACAGAGCAGGGCACACGCCTGGCCCAGACCCAAATGCAAGCCTATGGAACGCAGTTTCTGACGGTCGGCGGCGCCGGCGACCTGATCGATTTGGAAGCCGGCCGCGCCTTTACCCTGCAACGTCATCCACGCGCTTCGGAGAACGGCGACTATCTGATCACGGCGGCGCGCTATCGTTTGGTGAACGATGCCCCACGCAGCGGCGGCGGCGAGCAGAGTCCACCCTTCGAATGCGACTTCGAGGGAGTCGAGAAAGCGACCCGCTTCCGGCTCGATCCCATTACGCCTGCGCCGTTGGTTGCCGGGCCACAGACCGCCATCGTCGTCGGCAAGAAGGGCGAGGAGGTCTGGACGGATAAGTACGGCCGCGTGCGTCTGCAGTTCCATTGGGACCGCGACGGCAAGCAGGATGAGAAGAGTTCCTGTTGGGTCCGGGTTGCGCAGACCTGGGCCGGTGCGCAATGGGGCGGTATCACGCTGCCGCGGATCGGTCAGGAGGTGATCGTCGACTTTCTCAACGGCGATCCCGACCAGCCGATCGTCACCGGCCGTGTCTACAATGGCGACAACATGCCGCCTTATGGCTTGCCTGCCAAGGCGACCCAGAGCGGTCTTAAATCCCGGAGCAGCAAGGGCGGCGGCGGTTTCAACGAACTCCGCTTCGAAGATGCCAAGGACAAGGAAGAGGTCTTCCTGCAGGCGCAGAAGGACCTGAACGTAAAGGTTCTCAACGACACCAACGTGACCGTCGCCAAGAAGGAGACGCGCGAGACCGGCGAGGACCGCAGCGTCGAGGTTAAGGGGGGCGACAAGCTCAAGGTCGGCAAGGGGCTGACCGTGACCGTCGCCGCCGATGCGGAACTTAAGGCCGACAAGAAGATCGATATCGACGGCGGCGGCAATGTGACCGTGAAGTCGGGGAGTAAACTGCTTCTTCAGGGCTCAAGCGAAGTCACCCTGAAGTGCGGGCAAGCCTCGATCACGCTGAAGCCCAGCGGGCAGATCGACATCAAGGGGATGAAAATCACCGTCAACGGCAGCGCCAACGTCACGCTGAAGAGCAGTGGACAACTCGCGCTCCAAGGTACTCAGGCGTCGCTTAAGGGGACTGCCGTGCTCGATCTGCAGGCCAGCGGCATTGCCTCGCTGCGCGGCAGCCTGACTAAGATCGGTTAGGACGCGCGATGAGCGATCTTCTGACCAACGACTCCAGCGTCAGCGCTGCTACGGTCTGCGTCGGCCTCGATCTCAGCGAGGAAGCGCAAGCCCTCCTCCAGCCGGATATGAATGCCCGGCGTCTCATCAACGCCCTGGCGCAGGCAGCGCTGCCCGGCGACGCAGTCGCCGTTCTGGCGCGGGCGTCGGGGCCACAGCTCGCCATTGCCTGGGCGCTGGCCTGTCTCGAACAGCGGCTCTCCATCTCGGCGGACGGCAGCGAACAGGCCTGCCTTGCCACGGTCAGGAGTTGGCTGAGCAGTCCGTCGGAGCGACTGCGGCGTGCGGCGATGGAAACCGCCGAGGCCGCCGGCTATGCGGCGCCGGCGCACTGGCTGGCAGCTGCCGTCGGTTGGTCGGGCGGCAGCCTGTCGGAACCGGACCTGCCCGAGGTGCCGCCGCCGCCGCATCTCTTCGCCGTTGCCGTCACGGCTGCACTTCGCCTCGCCGTCGCCGAAGAGCCGGATGGCGGACAGCAGAAACTCTCAGAGTTTCTTAAGGTTGGTGCTCGTATGAGTCAGAGGTGAGGTTTTCTGGAGTTTACGCGCCAGGCTGGACCGGGAGTGCGTAAAGGCGCCGAGCGGCATCGGGGCCGTCGATGACGCTGTCGCGTTGTAACAGAGAATGGTACAAGACAATTATATCGGGAAGTTAACCCGATGAAGTGCAAGCGGAGCAGAAGCGATGATGAAGCTCCTCGACCTGTGCGAGCTCTATGGGGTGAACGACCGCGCCCAGCGGACGCCGGTTCTCAAGAAAGCCATCAAGGGCTACGTGCATGAGAACGCCCTTTTCCTGATCTGTTTCTATGACACTTGGCTGCGTGGGAAGACCACGATGGCGAAAGGGCTGCTGGACGTCTTCATCGATCCAGGCGATTACGGCAACGCTCCGAACTTCGACGCAATGGAAATAGGTCAGATCGATATCGGGGAACTGAATCTCAGCAGCGAAGCGCCGAGACAGATCAGAGCAGCCTGGGATGGGAATGTCGCGCCGTTCTTGGGGCGTATCAGCGACGTGCTCATGTCTGATGGAGCGGGATCGAGTGGAGGCGCTTTTAGAGAGATGATGGAACAAGACTACAACCAGAACATAGCCACGGCGGTTCCGGACGACCGCACCTCGAGCCAATATGCGGTGCTATGTCAGAAGTTCACGGAAAAACTCGGGCCGTACGGCTTTGATCGCGCCTATTCCTGTCTCTGATCTCCGTCGCGCTTCAACCGTCAGAGTTTCTTAAGACAGATGCCGGTAGAACGCTCTTGAGATTCAACCGCAGAATGCGGGATGATGTTCGCTTATCGCGTCGAGATTCGAGGACGCTAGTCGATGGTTGATACGGTCGAGATCCAGCCTGATGTCCACCGCGGCATCGTTCATCGCGGCAAGTATCCCGTGATTCCAGCGGGCAGGGGACCGGCCAATTTCGCGTCCGGTCAGCTCGATTACTTCGAAGTGCGCGCGACCAATGGGGCGCGGCAAGGAAAGGACTTCCTGCAGTTCAAGTTGGGACAGACGGGCAAGCAGGTGCAGCTCCCCGCACACGATCCGATGTATCTGGTGATCGGTCGCATCCATGTCGGAACAGCGGCGGTTGGTCTGCTGGAGACCATTCTCACCAGTGTTAAGTCGAACGGCGAAGCTGCCAGCGGTGCGGCGGCAGTCGCGGCGGCGGCCGGTATCGCCTCGACTGCCGCGACCGGCGGTATATCGCTCGGCGTCTATGCCATTGCGGTTGGCCTCGGCTATGCGCAGCACAAGAAGAATCAGGCACCGTTCAAGGCCTACATCGCACGTCTGGGAACCAAGCCCTTCGCCTATAAAGGCGAGAAGATCTACGACGTGATCGAGCTTCCTGCCGTCGGCAAGTCGGGCGTGATCGTCCCGTTGAAGGCTCTCGCTTACGATCGCGTTCGCCTCGCGTTCGGTTGAGACAGACCGCATTGGGGAGAGGAGGGCCGTCATGGCCATTGATCAGGATCAGATCAATCGTCTATTGGACGTGACCAGCCGGTCCGATTCCAGCGATCGCGTCTTCTTCGTCGACGACGGTAACTTGATGACGGCCATCACCTGGTTCGGTCGGATCACCGGCACCCAGCTCTCGCGGGAAGATCTGCACGGCAGAAAGGCGACCGGTGGTTTCTTTCTCCACACGCACAATGACGCAATCGGTGGCACAGCCGTCAACGTCACCCTGCGCGGTGGTTCCAGTTCCTCCATCACCACGGACCGCAAGGTGCACATCTTCACCCAGGATCACCAGCTCCTGGAGGAGATCGACACCTCCGACACGACGCCAGGCTGCCCTACCATCGATATCACCAATCCAGGGGCCTTGGGGCGGGTGCCGCGCGTGGTGACCTGCGACGGGCGGATCGAGATCAAGTTCACCACACGCTTCACTTACGAAAGCAATCGATAGACCCCACGACGGTCGCGCTTCCGTCGTTAGCCGCCGATCAGGACGGTCGGCTGTCCGGCGACGATCACACCGCCATGCACCGTACTGTCTCCCATACGGGCGGCGGGTTTGCCGCCGACCAGGACGGTGACCGAACCCATGGCGATTGTATCGGGCGGGCCGACACAGGTGGCCATGTCCCCGGCACCGGCGGCCGGCATGCCGCCGACCAGCACGGTCGGCTGCCCCATGGCGATCGGGCCGCCGACATGCGGGACAGTGCCCGTCACCATCGGGCAGGTATGCATGTCGCCGATCCGCGCTGCCGGTTTCATGGCTGCTGTAAGCCCCGCTCCGTCATCTCAAGTCGCACCAAGGTCTCGCAACCTTCCCATACTACACCATGCCATCTTCTTAGAACTTAGAATTCGTAGCGGAAGTCGCCGTTCTCGACCGAGATCTGCACGCGCTCGACGGCGCCGCCGTCCAATGTGCGGGTCAGGAACTCCCGGCTGATGCGCGGCAGCACGCTGTTGGTCAGGATGGCGTCGATCATGCGGCCGCCGCTCTCCAGCTCCGTACAGCGCTCGGCGATCAGGTTGAGCACGGCATCGTCGTAGGTCAAAGGAATACGGTAATGCTCTTCGACCCGTTTGGAGATGCGTCCCAGCTGCAAGGTGATGATCGATTTCAGCATCTCGTCACTCAGCGGGTAATAGGGGATCACGGTGATCCGGCCGAGCAGCGCCGCTGGGAAGGTTTTGAGCAGCGGTTCGCGGAGCGCCTTGGCGATCCCGTCTGCCTCGGGCATCAGCTCCGGGTCGCTGCAGAGGTTCATGATCAGGTCGCTGCCGACGTTGGAGGTCAGCAGGATCAGCGTGTTCTTGAAGTCGATCAGCCGTCCTTCGCCATCCTCCATGATTCCCTTGTCGAAAACCTGGAAGAAGATCTCGTGCACGTCCGGGTGGGCTTTCTCCACCTCGTCCAGCAGCACCACGCTGTAGGGCCGCCGTCGCACCGCCTCGGTCAGAACGCCGCCTTCGCCGTAGCCGACGTAGCCCGGCGGCGCACCCTTCAGGGTGGAAACGGTGTGTGCCTCCTGGAATTCGCTCATGTTTACGGTGATGAGATTCTGCTCACCGCCGTAGAGCGTTTCGGCGAGAGTCAGGGCCGTCTCCGTCTTGCCGACGCCGCTTGGGCCGCAGAGCATGAAGACGCCGATCGGCTTGTTCGGATTGTCCAGCTTGGCGCGTGAGGTCTGGATGCGTTTGGCGATCATCTCTAGCCCGTGATCCTGGCCGATCACCCGTTCGCCCAGCAGCTTCGACAGCTCCATGACCGTCGCGATCTCGTCCTTGACCATGCGGCCGACGGGAATGCCCGTCCAGTCGCCGACGACGGTGGCCACGGCGTTGGCGTCGACGCTCGGCAGGATCAGCGGTTGCTCGCCCTGGCGCTCCTCCAGGGCTGCTTGGGCCTCCTTCAGCTCCGCCAGCAGCTCGTCCCGCGACGTCTCCGGCTCGGCTTCGGTCTTCCCGCCGCCCGTCTCGCCGTCCGTCTCGCCCTCTTCGCCTGGGGCTTCTATGGCACCGTCGTTCAAGGTGCGGAGGCGGTGCCGCAGGTCGAGCACGCGGTCGACCAGTTCGCGTTCTCCCTCCCAGCGGGCTTCCAGTTCCGCCAGCCGCTCCTGCTCCGCCGTCATCGCCGCTTCCACGGCGTCGCTGCGCTCGCTGGTGTCGTAGCCGACGGCGGCTTCGCGCCCGATGATCTCGCGTTCGGTCTCCAGGGCCTCGATCCGGCGACGGCTGTCGTCGACCTCAGCCGGAATCGCGTGCTGACTGATTGCAACGCGGGCGCAGGCCGTGTCGAGCAGGCTGACCGCTTTATCGGGTAACTGCCGGGCCGGAATGTAGCGGTGCGAGAGCCGCACGGCGGCATCGATCGCCTCGTCCAGCACCTGCACCTTGTGATGCTGCTCCATCACGCCGGCGACGCGGCGCAACATCAGGATGCCGCGGGCTTCGTCGGGCTCCGGCACCTGCACCGTTTGGAACCGCCGCGTCAAGGCCGGATCCTTCTCGATGTACTTCTTGTACTCGGCCCAGGTGGTGGCGCCGATGGTCCGCAGTTGGCCGCGGGCGAGAGCAGGCTTCAGCAGGTTAGCGGCGTCGCCGGTGCCTGCCTGGCCGCCGGCCCCCACGAGGGTGTGAACCTCGTCGATAAAGAGAATGATCGGCTTGGGCGACGCCTGCACCTCGTCGATCACCTGGCGCAGCCGGGCTTCGAACTCGCCTTTCATGCTGGCGCCCGCTTGCAGCAGCCCGACGTCGAGCGCCAGCAGCGAGACATCCTGCAGGGAGGGCGGCACGTCGCCGGCGGCCAGGCGCTGGGCGAAGCCCTCGACCACCGCGGTCTTGCCGACCCCCGCCTCGCCGGTCAGCAGAGGGTTGTTCTGCCGCCGGCGCATCAGAATGTCGGTGATCTGGCGGATCTCTTCGTCGCGGCCGACCACCGGGTCCATTTTGCCGCTGCGCGCCTGCTCGGTGAGATCGACGCAGAAGCGCTGCAGCGCCTCCTGCTTGCCCAAAGCGGCCGGTGCCGGCTCGCCGTCGGCCGTATGCTCGGCGGCGCTCAACTGGGAGCCGTCTTGCGCGCCCAACGCTTCCTCGGGCGATCCGCTCAAGAGGCTGCCGAACTGCTCCGTCAAATCGTCGAGGCGGACCTTCTCGAACTCCCGGCTGATGCCGAGCAGCGCGTTACGGAGGTCGTTGGTTTTGAGCATGCCGACCGCCAGATGGCCGCTGCGGACCTGGGCCTCGCCGAACATCAGGGTGCCGTAAACCCAGGCGCGCTCGACCGCAATGTCGATGTGCGAGGAGAGGTCGGAAATCGAGGAGGCGCCGCGCGGCAGGCGATCGAGCGCTTCCGTCAGATCGTTCGCCAGCTTGCCGGCGTCCAGCTCGTAGTGCCGGGCGATGCGGTGCAGGTCGCTGTCCTGAAGCTGCAGGATCTGATGCAGCCAGTGCACGATTTCCACATAGGGGTTGCCGCGCATCTTGCAGAAGACCGTGGCGCTTTCGATCGCCTTATAGGTCACGGGATTGAGTTTGCCGAACAGTTTGGTGCGGCTGATTTCACCCATCGGTTCTGTCTCTTTCCTGCTGTTGGGACCCTTCGGTCCCGGCGGTTTGTCGCTGTAGGGTGCCGGCGCGCAGCACCAGATCCGTGATCTCCGTCGGCCAATCGGTTCCGGGCGTTCGCGGCAGCCAGGTGGTCCAGCCCAGGCGCTGGCCGCGGCCCAAGGCGAGCGTTGGAACCTCTTCGCCGGCGAGGATCAGATTGACTTCGCAGTCCGTTTCCTCGCCTAGGTAGCCGCGCAGGATCGCGCGCAGCCAGGCAAGCCCCCGGCCGCCGGGCAGTAGGCCCTCGTACTCGGCAAGAGACAGCGGTCCCAGCTCCAGACGGACGGCGTGTTGCACGCTCCAAACGCGTTCGCCCAGAAGGGCCGTCCGACCCAGTGTCGAGGTCGCCGTCCGTCCGCCCAGACGGGTCCGCTCGTCGCGGGCCAGAGGCAGCCACTGTCCCACGAACTCGAGCAGACGCGCCGGCACCTTCAGGGCGGCGCGAACCATCGCCTCCAACCCTTCGGCGTTGCGGGTTTGCGCGGCCAGTCGGCCGGTGAAGCGCAGCTTCAGGAAGTCCGGCAGCGCATCGCGGTTGCGCAGGCTCGGCATGCCGAGACCGGAGAGCGCCGCCAGGCGCGGCGCGAAGTAGTCCGCGTCCGGCCGGTCTAGCGCGACGGCGGCCTTGCCGGTTGCCCAGGCCCTGTAAAAGAAGCTGATCATCCGGTGATGGAAGACGTCGAGGAAGGCCGCCAGCGTTGCGTCGCCGTGGCTGCGTTGCCGGTCTCGCGCGTACTCGGTGATGTGTAGAGGCAGGGCGCCGTTCGGTCCGGTCAGGCCGAACATGCGAACCTGTAGGTGGGCGATCCCGCGGGCATCCAGGGTCAGGCCCGCGAGCGTGCTGGGCGCGAAGGTCAGTTCCACCGGCACCTCGAAACGGACCGGATCGTCGCTCGCGCGCAGAGAGGCGCCGAGCCGCGGGCGGTCCCGGTGGCTGCATTCCAGCAGACGCCCGGCGGCGAAGAAATCGACCTTGTGTGGCGCCTCACGCAGCAGCGCGAGGCCGTCGATCTCCTCGGTTTCGGAAACCGGCTCGGCTAGACCAGATGACGACGGCCGATCCTCGGGGGCCATCGGTGTACCTCCCCATGCTCGCTCGAGGCGAGCACCGTCTCGGTAAAGCTGTTGATCGTCACGTAGCGGGCGAAGAAGGCCTCCATGATGCGGCCGAAGAGGAACATGCCGCTGCCCTCGAAGGCGGAGGCGTCGCAGGTCAGCTTGATTTCGCTGCCGCGCACCACGGAGGCGATGCCGCCGCCCGGCAGGCGTCGCACGACGGGCTGCGTCTGGACCGAGCGCACGCCGTCGATCTGCTTGCGGGACACGGGATCGGAGCGCTCGGCGTAGATCTTCAGCAGTTCGCGCAGCGCTGCGGCCCCCTCCACTGCCGAGCTGTCGCAGAGACTCAGGTAATTGAGCGAGAGATGGCTCAGGACCGGCCAGACGCTTTGGGCGAAAACCAGAGGCGGGCGCGGGCGGGTCGGCCCGGCTAGGCAGCGTGTGGAGAGGACCGGTGCGCCGACCGTCAGCGTAAAGTCGGTCTCGCCGCGTCCGATCGGCATGTGCAGCGGCAGGTCCCGGTTGGTGCAGAGGCACTCCACCGAAAGCTCGGTCACCTGTTTGCCGTGCGGCGCATGGTCCGCGTCCACGACCTGAAGAAAGACCTCGCTGCCCAGGTAGTTGGAGCGTGCGCCATGGGTGCCTTGCCGTTCGGATGCCTGCCGCGGCCGTCGATGCAGCGTGTAGAAGGCGCCTTCTTCGCCGTCGCGGCGGTCGGCGATGTCGTAGAGCGGGTTGAAGCGTGTGACCCGTTCCAGGCCGGCGCGCAAGCCTTCGACCTTGTTCACCTGGTAAACTTCGAAATCCAGCGGGCGGGTTCGGTCGACCACCAGATGCTGCTCGCTGCGGCGGGCGTCGAGCTGAACCCGGTCGGCGCGCCGCGGAAAGATGTTCACGGCTGGCGTGCAGTTCAGCGCGAAGTTCTTGGCCTCGACCCGGTTCTCGATCAGCGGGTCGCCGTCGTCGACCAGGATCACGACCTCTGCCTCGCGCCCGCTGCAGCGCTGCAGGGCCGCGCGCATACCTGTCAGCTCGACGAACTCGAAGCGCTGCGGGAAGATGAAGTACTCCATCAGCAGGCGGTAGCCGTCGAAGGACACGTCGCGCAGCGGGATCAGAGCGTTCTCGGGCTGGGTTGCGGTGTCTCGGACCGCCTCCGCCGGCAGGTGGATCGCGGCGGCTTCGCTCTCGCCCGGCGGCACCACGGCGACACCGCAGGCACGGCCGAAGATATGGGCGTAGAGTCGCGACGAAAGATCGTCGGCGCCGCGCAGGAACAGGCGTAGACTGTCGATCGGCAGGGCGCTGAAGGGCTGCTCGCCCAGGCAGCGCAACCGCAGCCGGATGCCGGCCTTGGCCCGTCCCACGTTGCCGAGCCGCGCTGCAGCCAGACTGGCCGGCGAACCCAGGTAGTCAGCGCCGGCGATCTCGATCGGCCAAAGGGTGACCTCCTGGGCGGTGCGGTACTCGCAGGCGGTTTGCTCGTTGGGGGCCAGCAGGCTGTGAAGGGCGGTGCCGCGCGGCAGCGCGAAGCCCTCGTTGAGACTGCCCTCGGCCATGTTCGGCTCGAACTGTACGACGGTGCAGGACGGGATCGCCGTCAGCAGGTGGGGAGCCACCACGCTGAGGATCTGTTGGGCGAACTCGGGAAACTCCGCGTCGAGCCGCTGATGCACGCGCGCCGAGAGGAAGGCGAAACCCTCCAGCAAGCGCTCAACATAGGGGTCGGAGCATTCGAAGCTCTCGAGACCCAGGCGGCCCGCTATCTTTGGAAAGGCCTCGGCGAACTCCGCGCCCATCTCGCGCAGATGCTGGAGCTCCAGGTTGTAGTAGCGCAGGAAATCACCGTCCATCGCCGCGCGCTCCGCTCACCGCCCCGCTTACCGGTGTGACGTTGACCTCGCCAAGGTCCAGGTCGATGTCGGTCTTGAGGTAGATCCGGATCGGCAGCGGTTGCGCCCAGAGCTGCGCCTCGATTCCGAAACTGAGAGCGTTGCGGTTCATCTGGCCGCGGTCGCCCACCAGGGTGACCCGCAAACTGGCTGGCAACAGGCGTGGCTCGAAGTTCAGGATCGCCTGGCGCAGGGCGTCTTGCAGGGCATCGACATCGCGGTCCTTCAAGGTCTCGCCCGCCAGGCTCGGCACCCCGTAGTTCAGCACCGACGTCGCCACTTCCGGGTAGGCGCTGAGATCCCTGCCGGCCGCCATGTTGGTGGTGTTGAACAGCCAGGCCAAATCGCGTTGCACGCTCAACCGCAACTGTTGGATCGAGATCACCCGCTTGCTGCGTGACTCTTGCTGTTCCGCGGGAGCCTCGTCGGTCAGGCGGTCGAGGAGCGAAGGCTGCAGCCGGTCGGGTGCGATCAGTTCTGGCACCGCACAACCCCGGAGCTAGACATCGGAGAAAACGATCTGCCGCACCGACAGCAAGGGGAACGCCGCGGCGTCGCTGCCCAGTTCGCGCTGGCCGCGGCCGAAGCTGGACAGCGGTTCGCCCTCGTCCCAATCGGTCCGGCGGGATAGCTTGAGGGCATTGTCGCCGGTCTCGACCGTGCCGGGATAGCGAACCGGCAGCAGCGCGTAGGCCTCGCCGCCGTTGGTGAGCTGCAGATGCGCCGCGGCCCAGACGAGATCGCGCAGGTCGTTCGGTTCTTCGATATCGATCTGCTTGATGTGCTGCAGCGGCAGCCAGTAGTAGCGGCCTGAGATCACGGCCTCGAGCAAAGGTCCGAAACGCGGATCGGAATCTGCCAGCCAAGCGAAGTCGCTGCCGTCGACCTGTCCGGGCCGGGCCGGCGCCAGTTCGAAGGCTTCTTCACGCAGAGCCGTCGCTTCACCAGGCTTGCCGGCGGTGTCAGCCTTCAGGGCTTCGATCAGCAGGGCGACCCAACGCTGCGGCTCGCCGAACACCAGAGGCGTGGTCTTGCCCTCGAAGATCGCCGTACGCAGGGCCTCGCACTCCAGGGCCCCGGCATAGGTGTGCACCATGGCCAAGGCGGAATCGTCGAGATCGCGAAGGACCTGGAGCTGATTGGCCGCACGCGACCATTCGCCCTCGATGCAGAGAAGCTGGAACAGGAAGATCCGCAGCTTCGCGTCGGCTGGAGCGGCGCGGACGCGCTGCGTCAGATCTTCCCTGCAGCTTGCCAGATCTCCGGCACGTAACGCGGCTTCGGCATCCATGACTGGGATCCTCAAGACCTTCAGGCGAGCCGACGACCAGCGGCCTCCGTCGCGAAGTTCTGACGGAGGCCTCCGGCCGTCGTGTATCGGCCTGTGAAAGACGGCTGCCTAAAGCTGCTTGTTCGCGGGAATGTCCCACTTGAACGACTTCTTGGCGCCGCCAGTGCCGTCCGGCTTCTGCTCCACGTAGGTGAAGTCGGCCTGCGCGAAGTTCAACGAAACGGTCTCGGTCAGGCGGTCCTCGCCGCCGGAACCGCCGGTCGAGACCGAGGTCACCATGACCTTCTTCATGGTCATCTTGATGTACTCGAGCGGAGATTTGCCGGCCTTGCGGACGATCAGGACCGCCTCTTTGAAGTGATCGCCGTTGGCTGCGTAGAGCTGCAGAAGCGGTGAGGCTAGGTCGACCCACTTGGTCACCGAGATGTCCTGAACGTTCACCTTACCGGCACCGCCGCCGCCGCCCATGTGGAACGTTCCAGACTGACTGAGGCCCCAACTCCAGGCCAGCACGTCGATTTCGCCTTTGTGCTTGGCGTCCTGCGACTCGCCTTTGATCTCATCGAGCTTAAGGAACATGTCAACGGCCATTACGGATCTCCGCGTAAAGTTTCGACTGGTCTAGTAGATTAAGGACGAGGGGCGTCAGGCCGCCTTCTCGGACGGCAGACGCGCAACGAGACGCAAGGACACGGTCAAGCCCTCGAGCTGATAGTGCGGCTTGAGGAAGAACTTGGCCGAGTAGTAGCCGGGGTTGCCTTCGACCTCTTCGACCTGAACCTCTGCTGCGGAGAGCGGCTGTTGCGCCTTGGTTTCCTCGCTGGAGTGCTCGGGGTCGTAGTCCACGTAGTTCGAGATCCAGTCCGACAGCCAACGCTGCATATCCGACCGGCTCTTGAAGGAGCCAACCTTGTCGCGAACGATGCACTTCAGATAGTGGGCGAAGCGGCTGGTCGCGAAGATATAGGGCAGCCGGGCGCCGAGATTGGCATTGGCCGTCGCATCGGGGTCGTCGTACTCCGCAGGCTGATGCAGCGACTGCGCGCCGATGAAGGCTGCGAAGTCCGAGTTCTTCCGGTGGATCAGCGGCATGAAGCCGTTCTTGGCCAACTCCGCTTCGCGGCGGTCGCTGATCGCGATCTCAGTCGGGCACTTCATGTCCACGCCGCCGTCGTCGGTCGGGAAGGTATGGGCCGGTAGACCTTCCACGGCGCCGCCGGACTCCACGCCTCGAATGCGCGAGCACCAGCCGTAGAGCTTGAAGGAGCGGTTGATGTTCACCGCCATCGCGTAGGCGGCGTTGGACCAGGTGTAGCGGTCGTGGCTGGCGTCCTGGACGTCCTCCTCGAAGTCGAACTCGTCGACCGGGCTGGTCCGCGCGCCGTAGGGCAGGCGGGCGAGATAGCGCGGCATCGCGAGACCGACGTACTTGGCATCCTCCGACTGACGCAGCGAACGCCAGGCGGCGTATTCCGGAGTCTGAAAGATCTTCGTCAGGTCGCGCGGATTGGCCAGCTCCTGCCAGCTGTCCATCTGCAGCAGCGACGGCGCAGTGCCGGCGATGAAGGGCGCATGACAGGCGGCGGAGACGTGCGACAGCTCCTGCAGCAGCTCGACGTCCGGCGGACTATGGTCGAAGTAGTAGTCGCCGACCAGGCAGCCGTAGGGCTCGCCGCCGAACTGACCGTACTCCTCCTCATAGAACTTCTTGAAGATCGGGCTCTGGTCCCAAGCGGTGCCTTTGAACTTCTTCAGCGTGCGGTGCACATCCGCCTTCGAGATGTTCATCACCCGGATCTTGAGCATCTCGTCGGTTTCGGTGTTGTTCACCAGGTGATGCAGGCCGCGCCACGAGCCTTCCAGTTTCTGGAAGTCTTCGTGGTGCATGATCTGATTGATCTGCTCGCTGAGCTTCTGGTCGATCTGCGAGATCATCGCTTCGATCGTGCGCTGCACGTCGTCGGAGATCATGCTGGCGTCGCGCAGGGCCTGCTCCGCCAGGGTCTGGACAGCAAGCTCGACCGCTTCTCGCGCCTGGTCGGAACGCGGCTTGAACTCTCGGTTCAGAAGCTGCTGGAACTCATCGACGCCCAGCTCTTCGCCGGCGGCTGCGCCCTGTTCTTGAACTTCGCGATCGCTCATCGATCTTACTCCTCACCTTCCGCCGGCTTGCTGTCGTCGTCTTTCCTCGGCGCACTCGCCAGTGCGCTGAGCAACGTCGGATCGGCCAGCACCTTGTTCAGCAGTTCTTCGGCTCCTGTCTTGCCGTCCATGTAGGTGACAAGGTTGGAGAGCTGACTGCGTGCCTCCAGCAGTTGGCGCAGCCCGTCGACCTTGCGCGCGATGGCGGCCGGCGAGAAGTCGTCCATGCTCTCGAAGGTCAGGTCGACGTTCAGGTTGCCTTCACCCGTCAGGGTGTTGGGGACCGAGAAGGCGACCCGCGGCTTCATCGCCTTGAGACGCTCGTCGAAGTTATCGACGTCGATCTCCAGGGCCTTGCGATCGGCAACCGGCGCCAGCGGTTCGCTCGGCTTGCCCGAGAGATCCGCCATGACGCCCATTACGAAGGGCAGCTGCACCTTCTTCTCGGCGCCGTAAAGCTCGACGTCGTACTCGATCTGAACGCGGGGGGCGCGGTTGCGCGCAATAAACTTTTGACTGCTGTCGCTCATCTCTGCATCTCCTAAGGCTGCCCGTTTCAAACTGGACGGAGCCTATTCCTCTTCGTCCGCGGTTCCCCAGCCGTCGTCGACCGGAGTCTCGCTGACACCTAACATTGCTTGTGCTTGAGTGTAGCCGTCGGGGGCGACGTCCTGGATGATGGTCAGGAAATCAGCTTCAACCAGCCGGCGAGCCCTTTGCAAGAGAATTGGTAGCGGGCTGCCGGGCTCGGCGGTGGCGTAGTAGGTACAGATCGCATCGAGCGCCCTAACGACATCCGCACGCGAATGAACGGCCCCATCGAACCCTTGTCGGCGCGGCGCGGCGGTTCCCGATGCGGTCGCCTGACCATCGGCGGATGCGTCGAACCCATTGCCGGAAGACTCCGCTCCGGTCTCGTCTCCATCGTTCTCTCCCCCCTCTGCCGCAGCCGAACCGAAGCGCTCGAAGGCGCGCAGCATCTCGGTCAGCAGCTTGCTCAGCGCGTCCAGATCGGGTGTCGAGGCGGCATCGAGGTTGCTGGTGAAACTCGCGAGAATTCGGTTCGTCGCTTCGAGTGCGGCAATCACAGCCTCTGCGCGTGCCACCTGGGCGCTGGCATCCGCATCTGCAAAGGCACCGGCCAAGGTCGTTTCGCTCGCAGGGCTTTCCCCCTCGTGCGGTTGCTCCTCGCCAAGCGCCAGTCGTATGTCGCGCAAGGAAAAGCTACCGAGCCGGCTCTCGACCAGCGGGGTATGCCGCAGCCTTGGTAGGACTTCGACCGGATCGGCGAAACTGCCGACCACGTTGATCCGCATGGTCGGGTCGTTGTCGTCCTCGGCATCAAGCTGAGGGTGGACCCCGTCCCACTGTTCATCGAGCAGGCGGGCTGCCAGTTGCAGGCTTTCCGAAAAGCCCGGCAGTCCCTCGAGATTCAATGAAGCTTTGGCCAATTGAGCGACCACCCGCAAATCGCGCGATCTTTCCAGCAGTTCCAGAGCGGAGCTGCGCACCGCTTTCCAGTCCGGCTCCTCGGCCTCCAGCACCGAATCCCCGACCTGCTGCTCATCGCGGCGCGTCGCGAGAATGTCGAGATCGAAGAACGCTTGGTCATATTCGAGATTGGGACCACAGGCGGCGTCCTCGCCAACCGGCGCTGCGAGCGCGTCGAGGTCCAGGCCGCTCACGTCCGGAGGTCTTTCACTTGAGAACTCTGCCCCTGCATCTCGGATGCCGCCCGTCGTTTCAGCTTGTGCATCCGACAACCCGTTTCGAAGCCTCGGCACACCAAACAGCCAGCGGCTGCCGGTGAGATAATTGCTTCTAACATGGGTTATCTTAAGAAATTGTACCCAAGGGACTGATAAGAGACAACTGCGGTGACGTAAACATCGCGCTTTATTCTGGCCGCCTAATTGGCGGCTTTGGCTGTGCAATCAGTGTATTGCGCTCTATGCTGCAAGCGGAACATTCCCTAACGCAACGGCTTCTGGCCAAGCAATCGGAGGCGGCCAGGGGATATCTCGGGGGAGTTTGCGATTTCAATCGCAAGTGCAAATCGGGCCGTCGCTATGAAGCTCATCTTGACGATCGTAGACGCCAGCCTGCTTTACCGGCGCGGTGACGCGACGCGCGTACTGGAGAGCGGCAGCCTGACCATTGGGCGCGGGCGGGAGGCCGATTGGGTTCTGCCCGACGCGAATCGGCAGCTCTCCAAGCTGCATTGCCGCCTCTCTTTTGATGACGGTCGCTGGACACTGGTCGACAGCAGCACGAACGGCACCTTCGTCGGCCAGTCCGACGAGCCGCTAGGCAAGGGTAACTCTTTAGTACTAAGAGACGGCGACCGCTTTCGGCTTGGAGACTACCGGATTGATGTGATGCTCTTGGACGCGGGGGCAAGCGCCGACACGCCGGAGCGGCCGGTTGAGGCTCCAGAGGGCAAGGCGGCTGGTGAGGCTTTCGATCTCTTTGCCGAGGCTGAGCCGTCGGACTCTGTTTCAAGCTCCGTTCCGCCTTCGGTTTCGCAGTCGCCTGGCGCCGCCGAAGAGTCTGCGGAAGATCCGTTCGCAGGACACTTGCCCGACCTGGGGCGCAGTCCGGTCTCCGGTGATCTGCCGCCGCTCGATATCGCAGGCGAGTCGATCGGAGGGCAAGGCGAGGCCTGGCGGCCGGATGGGGGCTTGCCGCGGTTTCGGGGTGACGGCCTCGGCATGGCGCCGGCACCGGCGGAACAGGATGCCTTTCAGGCGCCGCAACTCCAGAGCTCCGATTCTCGAGGATCGGCAACGATCCCCGACGACTGGGACCCCTCGGCAGACTGGTCGGGCGGCAGCCCAGCCGACGCACCGCCCGGAGGGCCTGCGCCGGATCCTTTCACCCGAGACCCCTTCAACTCCGGGACGCCAGCGCCCGGTGGCTTGGATCCCGCGCTCGCCCGCTTCTTCGCGGAGCTTGGGATCGATGCGGCCGAGATTCCCGAGGCTGAGCGCCCCGAGGTGATGGCGCGTGCCGGGGCGGCGCTCCGGGAGGCGGTCAGCGGCCTGCGAGCGGCCTTGACGGGACGGGCCGAGGCGCAAAGCAGCCTGCATGTCGAACAGACGCTCCTCGCCGGACGCGACAACAATCCGCTGAAGTTCAGCGAAAGCGACCAGGATGCGCTGACCCTCTTGCTGACCGTTCGCAGTGCGGCTTTCCTGGATGCCGAGACGGCCATGCGGGAGGCCAGCCGCGATCTGCAGGCCCATCAGATGGCCGTGATGGCTGGGATGAAGGCCGCCGTGACGGCCTTGCTGGACCGTTTCGATCCGGATCGTTTGGAAGGGCGCCTGGACGAAGACAGCTTGCTGGAAGCGGTTCTGCCAGCCAGCCGGAAAGCGCGCTACTGGGAGGTCTTCTGCAAGCTCTACGCAGATCTGGCGGCAGAGGCGAACGACGATTTTCTCCGGCTTTTCGGAGAGTCCTTCGCCCGCGCCTACCGCGCTCAGTCGGACGAGGCCAAGCGGCGAGGATGATTTTGCCCATGCGCTTCTTGAGCCGACGCCTTTGGAAGGTGGCTCTGGTGCCCCTGCTTGCCGCCGCGCTGGTTTCCTGCGGTGGGGATCCACCTCCGCCGCCGCCGCCTCCGACGCTTCTCAACCTCACCATCACCGCGGCGCCGGATGTCAATCCGGACCCCAACGGGCGGGCGTCGCCGATCGCGCTACGCATCTATACCCTGCGGGCGCCGGGCGGACTGCGTTCTGCGGAGTTTCGTCTGCTTTGGGACAGTGAAGCTGACGTTCTGGGGAACGACCTGGTGCGCCGTTCGGCGCTGATGCTGCGGCCCGGCGAGGTTCGTGTCGTCACGGCGGAGTTGCCGCCAGACGTCAACTACATCGGCTTGGCCGCCGCCTACCGGGATATCGGTGCCGCCGAATGGACGGGACTGGTCCCGGTGGAACGCAATACCACGATGCAGGTCTACGCATTGTTACAGTCTCTACGCCTTTGGGTTACACTCGCGCCGCCCGCTCCGGGCCCCGCTTCGAGTCGCATGCCGGTCGGTAGCGTCCAGATGGGACGGCACGGTGGTGACCCAATCGCTGCCCCACAGGTTGGATCAAACGAGACGCGATGACTTGGGATAACAAGGTCGTTTGGCGCGAAGGTCTCTTCCTGCGCAGCCATCATTTTCAGCAGGCCGACCGCTACGTTGAGATGTTGGTCCGTTCGGCTCTGGAGGGTCTCGAGCCCTATGCCTGGGGTATCGGCCATCTCGAGATCGACCAGGGCGCGCTGGCTCAGGGCAAGCTGGCGATTGCGGCGGCGCGCGGGTTGTTCCCCGACGGCACGCCCTTCGATCTCCCTGTCACGGCCGATCCGCCGAAACCCCTGGAGCTGACCGAGGCCACACGGGATTGCGTCGTGCACCTCGCACTTCCGAGCCGGCGGCCGAACGCGCTGGAGGTCGACGAGGCCAGCGTGCTCAATGGCGAGGGGCGGTATCGGGTTGCGGAGTACAATGCCCGCGATGTCGCCGGAGCGCCGACCGATATGGCGACCCTGGAGATCGGACGCCCGGCGCTGCGGTTGCTGCTCGCCACTCAGGATACGCGTGAGCATGATTTGATTCCCATCACTCGGGTGATCGAGGTGCGCGCGGATCGGCAGGTTCTCCTAGACGACCGCTTCATCCCAAGTTGCCTGCACAGCGGCGCTGCCAAGCCTTTGGCCGCTTTTATGGGAGAGCTGGTCGGCATGCTGGCTCAGCGCGCCGATGCGCTGGCCGGTCGGGTCTCCGGTTCGGGGCAGCGCGGTGCGGCGGAGATTGCCGACTTTCTAATGCTGCAGGTGGTCAATCGTGCGCTGCCGTTGGCGACGCATCTGAACGAGAGCAAGTCGATCCATCCCGAGGCACTGTTCCGGGATCTGGTGCAGTTGGCTGGCGAGCTGGCCACCTTTACCAGCGGTACGCGACGGCTGGAAGCGCTGCAGCCCTATCGGCACGAGGATCTTCAGGCCAGCTTCCGACCGGTCATGCAGGCTCTGCGGCAGTCTCTCAGCGCGGTGCTGGAACAGACCGCGACGCCGATTCCTCTGCAGGAACGCCGCTACGGCGTGCGGGTGGGCGTGATCCCCGACCGCGGCCTGATCGCCAGCTCCTTCTTCGTGCTGGCCGTTCAGGCCGACCTGGCTTCGGAGACTCTCCGCCAGCACTTCCCCCGGCAATCGAAGATCGGCCCTGTCGAGCGCATTCGAGAGCTGGTCAATGTGGCGCTTCCGGGTATTCCCCTGAAGCCCTTGCCGGCCGCGCCGCGGCAAATTCCTTATCATGCCGGGAAGACCTACTTCGAACTGGATCGTGCCAGCCCGCTCTGGAAGGAGATGGCGCAGTCCGGTGGGCTCGCCATTCATGTCTCCGACGACTTTCCCGGGCTTGAGATGGAGTGTTGGGCGATCAGGATGTAGCCGGCCATGACCAGCGACCCGCCTCAACCGCCTGAAGATCCAGACGCCACGATCGTCGTGCGCCGCGACGCGCGCCCGAAGATTCCGGACGACGCCTCTTTCGATCTGCCGGGCCAGGATGCACCGCCGGAACCCCAGGCAAGTCGGATGGGGGCCGAACCTGCGAAACCTGAGCCCGCGCCGCCGCAGTCAGCTGGGCAGGGCGCTTTCGTGCCTGCGGGGCTTCGGGCCTCGCCCTATGTTGCGCCCGAGCCGCCGGCCGCTGTTGGCGCGGGTGGCGGGACTCTTGTCGGCGCTGCGGCGCCGATCCCGCCCGAGCCGCCGAGCCTCGCGGAGTTTCAGACCGGCGTGAACCCGCTGGTCCGCAGCGCGTCCACTTTGCTGGAGCTCTCGGTCCGTCTGCGCAATCGGCCGACCCATCCCAACGTGCAGCAGCTGCACGAGCGCTGCATCGCCGAAGTCCGCAGTTTCGAATCCTTGGCCGCGGCGTCCGGCGTGGCGCAGAAGCAGATCGAGATCGCGCGCTACGCGCTCTGCGCGACTCTCGACGATGTGGTGCTGAACACTCCCTGGGGCGGCGAAAGCCTCTGGGCCGGCCGCACCCTGGTTAACGTCTTCCATCGCGAGACCTTCGGCGGCGAGCGCTTTTTCGATCTACTGAAAGAGATTCAGGCGGACCCGGCGCGCAACCTGGACTTGCTGGAACTGATGTATCTCTGTCTCTCGCTCGGCTTCCAGGGTCAGTTGCGACTGAGCCCCGACGGGGCGGGCGCGCACAGCCAGCTTCGCGAATCGCTCTACACGACCATTCGGCGCCAGCGCGGCACGCCGCCGAACGAGCTCTCGCCGCAGTGGCGCGGTGTTGCCGCCGCGGCACGTCGGCCGGGCGAGCGGATTCCGCTGTGGATGATCGGCGGTGCGACCCTCCTGCTGTTGCTGCTGCTTTTCGGCGGCTTCTACTGGATCTTGTCGCGCGATCTCGATCGGGTGTTGGCCCGTATCGAAGCGCTGCCGCCGCGCGCCTCTGTCGAAATCTCCCATCTCGCCGTGCCGCCGGCGGCGGAGACGACGCTCTATGATCGCCTGAACGAGCGTTTGTCGGAGCAGGTCTCTGCCGGCCTGATCGCACTGAACGATGAGCCTGGAGCGGTCGCGCTGGTGGTTAACAGCGAAAACATGTTCGCCTCCGGAGACGACCAGGTGACGCCCGCCTACGCCGCGTTGATCGATGCCGTCGGCCAGGCCTTGGCGCCGGAGACCGCTTTGGTGCTGGTGATCGGGCACACCGACGACCGGCCGATCCGCACCCAGCGCTTTCCCAACAACCTGACGCTGTCTCTGGCCCGCGCCGAGGCCGTGCGCGACCGCCTGGCGCAGCGGCTTGCCGATCCCGAACGCCTGGCGGCGGAAGGACGCGGTGCCGGCGATCCTGTCGCCTCCAATGCGACCGCCGAGGGACGCAGCCGGAACCGGCGCATCGAGATCACCGTGCTGAAGGCCCCCTGACGTCATGGCCCCGGTCTCAGCCCGTACCTGGCTGTTGGGAGGCCTGTTGCTGCTGATTGGCGTCGCAATCGCGCTGCTCTGGCTCGTTGCGCCGACCTGGACCTGGCCGAGCGGGACGGAAAATCGGCCCTTTGCCGATCCCGGGCTTCGCCTGCTCCTGACCGTTGCTTTGCTGGCACTGCCGCTCGTGATGGTGGTGATCGGAAGCCTGCTCGCCGAGCGGCGTGCGCGTCGCTTTGCGTATGTGCTGACGCAACAGCGGGAGGGGTCGACGCGCGCGAGCAGGGTTGAGCTCCGGCAGCAGCGGGAGTCGCGGCGGATGTATCGCATCGCGCGACGGCTGCGCGAAGGGGCGGGGCGAGCAGGATCGCAGCGACCCTGGATCCTGGCCCTCGGCCCGCCGGGCGCCGGAGTGACATCGCTTTGCGAGCAGAATGGCCTGGCGCCGATGGATCGCGAGGAGAGACCGCCTCGGGGTTTGGAAAGCTGTGCTTGGGTGATGACCGAGGATGCCGTTCTGGTAGATGTCTCCGGAACGGCCGTCGCTCAGACCTCACGGGACGATGCCACGGAGGACGACTTTGCAACGCTCGTCAGGACGCTGCCGCGGACGCTGGGCCGCGACAGCTTCTCGGCGATTCTTCTGGCGCTCGATTGTTCGCGGCTGCTGACGGCCTCGAATGACGAGCTCTCCGCTTTGGCACGGCTGTTGCGCCGGCGTCTGATCGAGACGGCGAAGCCGCATCCGACCCGCCCGCCTGTCTATCTCGTTCTGACTCAGGCGGATCGCCTCATCGGCTTCGCGGAGTCCTTCGCACGCTTGAACCCGGATGAGCGCCGGGCCGCCTTCGGCTGGACCTTCGACTGGTCCGGGTCGCGCACGCCGCAGCCGGACGCGGCGCAGATCGAGCGCAGCTTCGCCGGCCTGATCGAAGGTCTGCAGGAGCGCCAGCTACAGGTACTTCAGGCGGAGACCGACAGCGTGCGGCGCTCTAGGTCTTATCTATTCCTGCGTACGCTCGAAACCCTGGCGCCGCGCCTCGGCGACGTCCTGGCGACCGTGTTTCGCAGCAGCCGCTACGAGACCTTGCCGCAGCTTCGCGGCTACTACTTCACCTCGGTGCGTCAGGGCGATCCGCTTGTGGACGGTGCGCTGTTGCGTCTTGACCCCGCGTTCGGTCTGGTATCAGGAGCCAGCTTGCCGCAGCCGATCAAGCAGCAGGTCTTCTTCGTGGCGCGGCTCTTCCGCGATGTGGTGTTGCGGGAGACGGGGCTGACACTGCCGGCAACACCCGGCAGACGGTTGCTGCGTGGCGGCGCTTGGGCTGCTCTGCTGGCTCTGACCGTGGCGGGGAGTCTAGGGTTTGTCGGGCTGCTGCGTGACGACTCCGAAGCGGCCGAGATGGTCGCCACGCTGGATCGGCAGGTCGCCCTGGAGCTCAACGGCGTGACCCTCAGCCCGGTTTCCGACAGCGCTCCCTGGAGCGTGGTACCGGCCCTGAACCGCCTGGCCGACCTGGACGGCCGCCTGGCGGCTCTTCGTGAAGAGGTTCCACGGCGCTGGTTGACGGGGCAGAGGCCGGAGAGCGTCGCGGATGCCAGCGAGCGGGCCTACCGTCGGGCGTTGTCGCGCCTGCTGCTGCCGCGGCTTGTGGTGAAACTGGAGGAGGAGATGATCGCCAGTCTGGACCAGGAGGCGCGGCTTTCTCTGCTACTTGATCTTTACCTGGCGCTCACCTCCGGCGACGCCTCGAAGGCCGAGCCGTTGCGCCAGTTCTTCGCAGGTGCCTGGAGCCAATCCACCGCGCCCGAGCGGTCGGCCAGCCTGCAGCAGGATGCGGAGCGCCACCTGCGTGCCCTCACGGCCGCGCCCTGGCGCCCGACCAGCGTGAACCAAGACCTCTTGGAGCGTGCCGCGCAGCGCCTCGGCCGTACTCCGGAGCCGAACCAGACGGCCGCTGCAGGCGGTGAAGGGCCAGGCGAGCGTGAGCTCTTCGTGGCCGCGATCCGCCGTGGCTAAGCTGTTCTCCATCCTCGCGAAGCCCTGGGTCTGGGGGCTGCTGTTGCTGGTCGCGATCTTCGGCCTCTTGGCGCTCGCCGGGGTTCTGTTCGGCGGTCCGCTGGCCCAGCCGCTTTGGCTCGGCGTGGCGGCGCTGCTCTTGCTGCTCTGCTACGTCTTGCTGCTGCTGGTCGCCTGGAGTCTTCGGTTGCGCCGCGAAGCGCGCAGCGCCCGGCAGGACGCGTCAGGCGACGAAGACGACGGCGAGGCGGCGCGGACGGCTGCTGCGGCGCAGTTTCGCTCGGAGGCGCGCGCGCAGCAGGAGCAGGCGCTGCAAGGCGGGCTGCAGGAAGCACTGGAGGTGCTCCGGCGGCAGGGCGGCCGGCGGCCCTCCCACTATCTCTATTCTCTGCCCTGGTACGTCATTATCGGCCCGCCGGGTGCCGGCAAGACAACGGCTCTGCTGAACTCGGGACTGAGCTTTCCGCTCGCCGGCAACGGTGTCGAGGGACCGGTGGCCGGCGTCGGCGGCACGCAGAACTGCGACTGGTGGTTCACCGAAGAAGCGGTGCTGCTGGACACCGCCGGCCGTTACACAACCCGCGACAGCGACGCTGAGGTGGATACCGCCGGCTGGCACGGCTTCCTCGACGTCTTGGCGAAGGCTCGGCCACGCCAGCCGATCAATGGCGTGCTGGCCGCCATCAGCCTGCGCGAGTTGCTCGAAGAAGGCGAGGCGGGGCGGCAGCGGCACGCGCGGGCTCTGCGTGCGCGGCTGCGTGAGCTGCAGGACGTCCTGGGTGTCCGCTTTCCGATCTACCTGTTGATCACCAAGGTCGATCTGCTCAGCGGCTTCATGACCTTCTTCGACGATCTCGACCGGGAGGGCAGGGCGCAGGTCTGGGGCGTCACCCTGCCGTTGCACCCGGATGTCGACGAAGCCCCCTCAGGAGTTGGAGTTGCTGAAGCGGAATCTGCGACCGAATTCGGCCCGGCGTTTCAGACGCTGGTCGAGCGGGTCAACCGGCGGGTGGTCGATCGCCTGCAGCAGGAAAGCGATTTCGCCCGGCGGGCCGAGATCTTCGCCTTTCCACAGCAGTTCGCTTCGCTCCAGTCTCCTGTCGAGGACTTGCTCGGCGAGGCCTTCGCCGCCAGTCGCTTCGAGCCGACGCTGGAGTTGCGCGGCGTCTACTTCACCAGTGGTACGCAGGAAGGCGCACCGATCGATCGGCTGCTCTCGGCGCTGTCCGGCTCCTTCGGCATCGAGCGCGCGGAAACGCCCGAGCTGAAGTCGAGCGGGCGCAGCTACTTCCTCACGCGGCTGTTACGGGACGTCGTCTTCCAGGAGGCCGGTCTCGCCGGGCCCAGCGAGCGCGAAGAGCGGCGGCTGTCCTGGCGTGCGGCGGCCGCCCTGGCCGCGTCGCTGGTCGCGGCCGCCGGTCTTGCGGCCGTCTGGTTCGGCAGCTACCGCGCCAACAGCGAAATGCTGCGCGCCGCAACCGGAGAGCTGCAGAGTTACGAGGAGAGCTTGCAGTCCGTCGAGATCACGCCGCTCAGCTCCGGCGACCTAGCTCCGGTCCTGCCGCCGCTCGACCGCCTGCGCGCGCTCCCGGCCGGCTACACGGTGCGGGAGGCAGGGCCCGCGCTGGCGCAACGGTGGGGCCTGTCGCAGTGGGGGGAGCTGCAGTCCGCTGGTGTTGCCGCCTATCGCCAAGGCCTGAACGACCTGTTGCTGCCGCGTCTGCTGCTGATCGCCCGCGCGCGTCTGGAGACGCCGGAGAGTGCGGAGGCGCGTTTCGCAGACTTGAAGGCTTACTTGATGCTGGGCACGCTCGGACCACTCGACACGGCCTTCTTGACGGCTTGGGTGAACCAGCGCGCTTTGGCCGGCCAAGAGACGGTGATGCAGGGTCTGGCGCCGCATCTGGAAAGCCTGTTGGAGGCTCCTCTGCAACGCTATGCACTGGACGGCGAGAGCGTGACGGAAGCCCGCCGCGCCCTCTCCGAGACCTCGACGGCGGCGCGGCTTTACAGGCAATTGCTCGACAGCGAGGCGGTGCGAGGCCTGCCGGCCTGGCGACCGGTGGACCACGCCGGTCCGGCCGGCAGCCAGGTCTTCCGGCGCGCTTCCGGTGCTTCGCTGGCGCAGGGCGTACCGGGCGCCTTTACCGAGACCGGGTTCCACGACACGATCCGCCCGCTCAGCCGGTCGCTGGCGGAGGCGGCCGTCCGCGATTCCTGGGTGCTTGGCCGTGAGGCGCAGCGCGGTCAGCCGAAGGATGCCGATGCACTCCAGCGCGATATCCTTTCCCTCTATCTCGACGACTACGTGGCCCAGTGGGACGCCTTGCTCGCGGATCTGCAGCTTCGTGAGCCGGCCAGCTTCCGGCAACTGGCGGAGCAGCTGAACCGACTCTCGGGCCCACGGTCGCCGCTCAGTGCGTTGCTGGGCGCTGTCGCCGAACAGACGACGCTGGTCCGCCCGCCCGCGCCGGCGCAGCAGGTCGCCGATCTTGCCGGTCAGGCAACGGCCGCCGCCGAAGCGGCTGGCGATGCGGCTACCCAGGCCGCCGCGGGAGCGCCGCCGCAGCTGGGCTTGCCAAGCGTCGCCGCGCCACCGCCGCAGTGGAGCTACGTCGACGAACGCTTCGAGGACCTGCATCGCCTGGTGCAGGGACGGGACGGCGCGCCGCCGCCGCTCAATGCCGTACTGACCCAGATGCAGCAGGCCTATCGACAGACCCTGCGTCTTTCGAATTCCAACGCCCTGGGCGCGCAGTTGCTCGACCGCGCCGCCTCGCCGGATGGTGCGCTGGGCTCCGCGCTGCAGACGCTGTCCGAGGACTCGGCCCAGCTTCCCGCGCCGCTCAACGGCTGGGTCGCCGACCTGGCCGATGCCGCCGACGGCCGCGCCGCCGAGGGCATTCGCGCCGAATTGAACGCGGCCTGGAAGGCCGACGTGCTGCCGGCCTGCAAGCTGATCGTCGAGAGGCGCTATCCCTTCGTCGCCGGTAGCGGCGACGATGCACCTTTGTCCGATTTCGCCAGACTGTTCGGACCAGGCGGACTGATCGATGCTCTGTTCCAGGCCAAGCTGCAACCGCTCGTCGATACCCGCAGCGATCCCTGGAGCTGGTACGATGTCGGTGCCGTTTCGCTCGGCATTCCCGAGAGTTCGCTTGCGGTCTTTTCTCAGGCCGCCCGGATCCGCGACGCTTTTTTCGGCGGTCCGGGCATGCCGACGGCCGCCTTCGATGTGACGCCCGCCGTGCTGGATGCGGCCATCGAACAGGTTCGTATCTCGCTCGGTCAGCAGGCTCTGACCTACTATCACGGGCCGCCCGAGACCAAACGATTGGTCTGGCCCGGCGATCCCCCGACGGCCGGAGCGGCCCTGGCCATGCAGCCACCGCCGCGGCGCGGCGAGAGCCGGCTGACGGCCCCCGGCGAGTGGGGACTGTTTCGCTTGCTGGAGCAGGGGCAGCTTCAGACCTCCAGCAGTTCGGATCGGGTCACGGTGGATTGGCGTGTCGGCGGGGCGGCCGCGTCTTTTCAGGTCCGCTCCACTCGCCTGCAGACGCCCCTGAATCTGGAGCTGCTGCGCAGCTTCTCCTGCCCGGACGAGCTGTGATGTCCGGCTGCGCGGCTGGCTATTTCGGCAAGCTGCCGCCGCGAGGCGACTTTCTGCGGCAGGGCCTTCCCGCCGCTTTTCTCGGCCCTTGGGAAAGCTGGCTGCAAGCGGGCCTGCGCTGTGCGGCCACCCGCTGGCCGGCGGACTGGAAGTCTTGGCTTCTGGCAGCACCGATCTGCCATTTTCATCTGGCAGCAGGCCTTTGCGGCCCAAGTCGCGCTGCCGGGCTGTTGGTGCCGAGCCGGGATCGGGTCGGGCGCGTCTTTCCGCTGACCCTTGCTTGGGTGGGGCCGCTCGTGGCGACTCTCGAAGAGATCGATCACGCGCTCGGGGCCTTGCACGGCCCGCTCGCAGCACTGTTTCAGGCTGGCGGTGCCCCCGACGCCCTGGATGATTTGTTGGCCTCGGCATCTGTCCCTCTGCCCAACTCTCCATTTGTCCCTGCAGGGCGCGCGCTGCTGCCGGGCGACTATCGGCGTGACGATGGCTGGCGCGACGATGGCGGTGGTTTTCCGCAAATCGGCGCGGGCCAGAGTCATTGGTGGACGACGCGGCATCTGCTGGTGGCGACGGCTTTGCCGCCGGCGATGGCGACCGCCGATCTTCTCTGTCCCAAGCCTTCGGAAACCGCGCTCGCGGGATCTGGCCTGCCCAATGATCGCGGTGCGGGGTGAGGCATGGCTGGCGCCCTGACCTTTCGCCACTCCGCAGTTACCGAGACCGGACCCGTGCGAGCGCTCAACGAGGACAGCTTGCTGTGTCGGCCGGACCTCGGGCTTTGGGCGGTGGCCGACGGCCTGGGCGGGCACGCTGCCGGGGATCTGGCAAGCCGTTCCGCCATGCAGGCGCTCGCGGCTCTATCCTCCGGCTTGCAGGGGCGCGAGCTGATGATCGCGGCGCACACGGCATTGGACCAGGTCAACCGCGACCTCTTGGCTCACGCCGAGGCGCGGTCTCTCGAGATGGTGGGAACGACGATCTGCCTGCTGCTCGCCAGCGGAGGTTTCCACGCCGTGCTCTGGAGCGGCGACAGCCGGGCCTATCTGGCCCGGGACGGCCGCCTGACTTGCCTGACCCGCGACCACTCCCTAGGCAACGAAGTGGCCGACAGCGAAGGAAGCGCTGCGGTGGCTCGCCTCGGGACCATGGCCGAGCGGCTGGTCTCGGCTTTGGGTGTCGAAGACTCGCCGCGCATCGACAAGCACTCCGACCAGACCCTGCCGGGCGATCGTTTTTTGCTGTGCAGCGACGGGCTCTACCGCTGCCTCGAGGATGCGCAGCTGCTCTCCCTGCTGGCATCCGGGCCGATCGAAGATCGCGCCGCGGCCCTGGTGGCCGCAGCTCTGGCGGCCGGAAGCCGGGACAACACCACGGCCATTGCGATTGAGGTCTCCGAAGCGCTCTAGGCGAGCAGCATGCGCAGGGTCAGCCGATTGCAACCGGCCTCGCGCCGGTAGCTCTGCTCGTCGGTCAGCTGCCGGGCCAGAAAGATCCCCAGACCGCCGACGGGCCGGTCTTCCAGATCGCTCTCGAGATCCGGCGGGCCGGCTTCGAGGGGGTCGAAGGCCGGAGTTGCGTCGACCACCTCGACCTCGATGGATCCGTCGCCGTGGCGAAGGTGGACCGTCACCTCCGGCGCGCGTCCGGAAGCGTCCGCACCGTAGGTCAGAACGTTGGTGACCACCTCGTCCAGCGACAGGGCCAGGTGCTGCAGTCGTCCGGATGGTAGCCCGGCCGCTTCGCCGAAGCTCTCGAGGCGGTCGAGCAGCGTCGGGAGCGCTTCCAGTCCGTCCGACAGGGTGACTGTCTCGCTTCGGGCCATGGGTTGCCGACCTGTCCGCTTAAGGCTCTACTGACCTGCCCAGAGGCGCGTGCGCCAGTTGCGAACGTCTTCGGGGTCCTGCTGGAAGAGCGCTTCCGCCGCCGCCGCGAAAGCGCGCCGGTCGACCTCCAGGAAGGGAACGCCGCGCTGTTCCAGGTCGGCGCGCGCGCTGGCCTCCGCCACAGCCAGGCCGGCGCGTTGCGCGGCTTCGCTCTCGCGCACCGCAGCGCGCAAGGACGCTTGCTGTTCCGGCGCGAGGCGATCCCAGAAAGCGCCTCCGACGACGACGGCCAAGACCTCGTAGCGATGGCCGGTCAGGCTGACGCCGGTGAGGTGAGGCGCCACGTAGCGCGAGGAAAGATCGATAATCTGGTCCTCCAGCGCATCGACCACGCCGTAGCTCAGGTACGTCCTCAACTGCTCGAAATTCATGCGTTCGACTGTCGCCCCGTAGTGCTCGAAGAACGCGATGTTCTGGGGGTCCCGGTGCGCGCGCAGCCGCTGGCCGACCAGATCGGCCGGTTGGCGGACCGGGCGCAGGGTTTCTCCGATATGGCGGAAGCCCAGCGCCCACCAGCCCAGGATCACCAGGTTCTCGGCCTGTGCCGCCTCTGCGAGGCTGCGACCCAGATCGTCGGCCAAGGCGCGGTGCAGCGCCGCGGGATCGTCCACCAGGTAAAGGGCGTGGAGCACTTCGGCTCGCTCGACGGCGTCCGCCAAGGCGAAGCTGTCGGCGAGGGCCATCACCGCCACCTCGGGATCGTCGCGCACCCGAACCACGAATTCGCCGCTACCGTCGGACTGCGGTTCGATGCGCAGCTCCAGGTCGCCCCCGCTGCCTTCGGCGAGCGTTGCGGCCAGCGCCTCGGCTGACATGCCGATGGCCGAATCCGGGGAATACTCGTGCAACAGATCGATGACGGTCTGGCCTTGGGCCGGGACCGCTGCAACCAGAACGAACAAGATAGGCAAGCCCAACCGGGCCCCGATCCAGCGACGTTTCCACCTGTTGAGCGAAAGGCGCACCTGAAGGCTCTCCCTCGGACTACTTGCCGAACTGCAGTCTCATGTTGCTTGCCCGCCGGTATTGTCGCAAGCTCCGACTGAACGGTGCGGTATCTAACTTCGCCTCCGGATGGATAGACTGTCGGCGAAGTACTGCGGGGACTCTTCGGACTCAGCCTTATGCGTTTTTCGATCAAGCTGAGCCTTTTTGCGACTTCGGTCCTGATCTTCGCCGTCGTCCTGATTACATTTCTTAACTATACCAAGTACCGCAATCTCTACGACGAGATCGAGCGCGGCCGTTACGAAGTCCTGTTGCAGGAAATGCGGGGAACGGTGGAACGCGGCCTCGCTCTGGGCTTGCATCTCGACCAGATCCGGAACATCGAACCGATCATGGCTCGGCTGCGGTCGGCCTATCCCGCGATCGATGCCATCCAGGTCGTGGAGTCGGATGGCACCGTGATCTACGCGGCCGGCGAGCTTGCCGCAGCCTCGGCGGTCGCGGCACGCCTGGCGGAGCTGACCCATAGCCAGGGACGCACCGCCATCGAGCTGATCCATCTGGGCGGACAGCCTGGATTGGTTGCGCCCTTAACCAACAGTTTCGGCAAGATGGTTGGTGCCATCGTGCTGTCCTATCAGGCCGTCGGTGCACTCGAGGCTGGCGAGGGGCTGGGGCTCTGGCCGATCGAGCTTGCTGTTCTCGTAACCCTGGTCGGGGCGGCCGGGATCTTTTTGGGCGTGGCGCTGCTGTCTCGCGGCCTCAGCCGCACCTTTCTGCGTCTCTGCGCCCTGACCGAAGGACTCGACCGGACGGAAGACGCCGCGGCGTCCGAGCAGATTCTGGCGCCCGCAGCGGACGGCGTGTCCGAGGAGCTTTTCGACGCCGACCTGGTCAGTCGCTTCAACCGAACGCGCCAACAGGCCGAACGCCTCGCACGCGACATCGAACGCTGTCAGGCGAGCCTACCGTCATGAGGCCCCGCAGCGCCTTTGGGGGCCAGCGACCATGAGCGAAGCTCGTGCAGTCCGGCGTCTCTCGACTCGCTTGACGGCGATCACCGGGTTTGTCCTCGTCGTAGCGCTTGCCGTGGTGGCCTGGGAAAGCAGCCGCAGTTTCGAGACGTCGTTGCTGCCCCGTCTGGCGCTCAAGGCCGAGACTCTGGCATCGGTGATCCGGGCTCAGGTGGTGCGTGCCGTGGAGGCGGGCGTGCCCTTGTCGGACCTGGTCGGGGTCGAGCCCTTTCTGGCCGAGACGCTGATCGACCATCCGGAAGTGGAGTTGGTTCGGCTCTATGACGTCGAGGAGCGGGTTCTTTTCACCTATCGTGCCGACGCGTCCAAAACGATGGCCGCGGAGCTGACCTTCGTGAGGGAGACGATTCTCGTCGGCGACCGGGCCATTGGCACCGTCGAGCTGGGTGTCTCGCCGGACTATCTGCAAGAACAGCTTTTCGAGCTGCACAGCGACCTGGCGATCATTCTGCTGGTCTCCGTCGTGCTGGCGTTCGAGCTGCTGATGGTGATGATCGCCGTCACCATCTCGGGACCGCTGCGCCGGCTCAATGCCTTGCTGACCCGCAGCGCGGAGGGCGATTTCAGCTACAAGCTGGCCGCGGGCGGCTCCGATGAGCTCGGGCGTTTGGTCGCTGCGCTCAACGGTTTCGTCGACCGCCAGCATGCGCGTTACGAGAGTCTGGCACAGCGGCTGCGAACGACCGGCAAGACCGTGCCGGAGGATGTCGAACGGTTCGCTGCGACCATCGGGGATCGCCTCGGTCCGGCGGGAAGCGGCAAGGGTGCTGCCGCTTTGCAGATTCGCGACAGCAGCGACGTGCGCATGCCGTTGTTCCTTTTCTTTTTCGCCACGGAGCTGCCGCGGTCGTTTTTGCCGCTCTACGCCCGCGACCTCTACGCGCCGGTGCCGGGCTTGTCTTACGAGGCAGCCATCGCACTGCCGATTGCGGCCTACTTGGCCCTGGTCGCCCTGCTGACGCCGGTGGCCGGCATGGCGATTGGCCGCTTCGGGGTGCGGCGTCTGTTCCTGCTCGGTCTGGTGCCGACGGCTCTCGGCCTCGCCATGAGCGCGCAGGCCGTCGATGTCCTGGAGCTGACGCTCTGGCGTTGCCTCAATGCGGCCGGTTTCGCGCTCTGCACGATCTCCGCCTTGGACTACATCGCCCAGACCTCCAGCAAGCAAGGGCGCGCCCGGGGCATGGCGGTCTACACCGCCGCCTTCGTCACCGCCGGCCTCTGCGGCAGCGCCATCGGCGGTATCTTGGCGGATCGCCTCGGCTTCGGCCCCACCTTCCTGATCGCAACGGGACTTTCGTTGCTGGCCGCGCTGCTGGTGATCGGCAGTTTCCGCGACGCCGTCGCCCAGGCCACCGACCAGCCGGCTGAAGGACGGAAATCCTGGCCCAAGGTTTCCGAAATCTTCCGTGCCGTATCGCCGCGTCTCGGGCTGCTCATGCTGATCGCCGCGATTCCGACGCAGCTTCTGACCACCGGCTTCGTGTTCTACGCGACCCCCATGCTGCTGGACGCCGCCGGCTACGGCCCCGCGGTGATCGGGCGCGTGCTCATGGTCTACTTCTTGGTCATCATCCTGCTCAACGGCCCGGCGGCGCGTCTTGCCGATCGCCTGAATCTGCACGGTCTCCTGACGGCCTTCAGTCTGCTGCTCTCCGCCACCGCTGCCGCGATCCCCTGGCTTACGGACGGCGCGGAAGGGCATGTCTGGGCGGTTGCCGCGGCAATCGGCCTGGTCGGTCTCGCCCATGCCGTGGGCTTGCCCTCGAAAGGCGCCCTGTTGCTGCGCGAGGCGGAGGCCGTCGGCGTGGAGCGCCAGACCTTGGCGATCAGTATCTATCGGCTGGTGGAACGGGTCGGCAGTGTCTCGGGGCCTTTGCTGGCCGCCTGGCTTGGCGGTCTCTTCGGTTTCGCGAGCGCGATTCTGATGATGGGCCTCTACGTGGGTATCAGTGGAGTGGTGTTGCTGGCCGTTGCGCTCTTCGCATGGCGGGTCGAGGTCACGAGGGAAGGGGCGGTTTCATGAGATCGGATGGAAAGCCGACACTGCGACGGCGGGCTTTGTCCGTCCCGCTTGCCGTGATCTGCGGGGTGATGCTCGCGCTTGCCGCGGGCTCCGCGGCTGCGCAAAGCGACCCCGCTGGGATGCGGCAGTCGGCGGAGGATGTGAAACAGGTTCATATCCTGACCTGGCGCGGCTGCGAACAGGTCTGTAACGCCTTCCAGACGTTCCTCGTCTCTCGTGGACTGCAGGTCGAGTTCACCGTGCTCAGCGCCGAGCGCGATCGGGCCAATCTTCCGAAGATGGTCGCCGATACCAAGGCCGCGCGGCCGGATCTCGTGGTCACTTGGGGCACGACCGTCACCTTGGCGACGGTCGGGCGCTACGACGAGACGGACCGCAGCCGCTTTATCACGGACATTCCGGTTGTCTACCTCTATGTCGGCGACCCGGTGCGCGCGGGAATCGTCCAGAACGATCAGACCTCCGGTCGTCCGAACGTCGCCGGTGCCAACATCCTCGTGCCCTTCGACACCCAGATCCGCATCATGCAGTCCTATCGGGACATCGAGCGGCTGGGGGTGATCTACGGAGCCAACGAGCCGAACTCGGTCGCAGCGGTGGAGGGCTTGCGCAACGCTGTCGAGCGCGCCGGCCTGACCTTGGTGGAGCAGAGGTTGGAGCTTGGGGAAGACGGCACGCCCCTACCGGAGTCCATCGGCCCTGCGATTGCTGCACTTGCTGCGGAGGAGCCGGACTTTCTGGTTCTCGTTTCCAGCTCCTTCCTGATCGTCAACGTGGAGGAGTTCACGGCGGCAGCCGTGGAGGCGGGGCTGCCCGTCTTCACCTCGGCGGAGGTACCGATTGTCGAGGCTGAAGCGATGCTCGGTCTCTACGCCTCGTTGCGCAGTATCGGTCAGATTGCCGGCTATCAGGCGGACCGGGTTCTGCGTGACTCCGCGGAGCCGGAGACCTTGCCGACTCTTTCGCTATCGCGCTTCACGCTGGTGGTGAACATGGAGGTGGCTCAGTCTCTGGAGCTCTATCCGCCAATGCTGCTGCTGCAGTTTGCGGAGCTGATGTAAAGCCGATGTCGCGCCGCGCTGCCGCAGCTTTGGTCGCGATTTTTCTCCTGCTGTACGGGGGCGTGCTGTTTCTGACGGCGGGGATCGCGGCAGAGGAACGCGCTCAGCTTCAGGCACGCCAGTTCAGCTATGTGCTGTCGCGTCTGGTCACGCAAATCGAGTCTTCGCTCAGCTTGGGCCTGACTCTGGACAGCCAGCGGCTGCTGGCGGCGGAGCTGTCCCGAGTTCGGGCGCGTGACGAGCGGATCCTTTCAATCGATATCTTCGCCGAAGACGGGCGCCTGGTCTTCACAACGGAGGTCGGGGGAATCCGTCAGCGTGTTCCCGAAGCCTGGCTGGATCGCACACTCGATTTGGTGCAGCGACTCGATCCCTTGCTTTCCGCACAGAACACCGGGATCGGAGCTCCGGTCTGGCGGGAGGGGGCGACCGACGCCAACGCCATCGGCGTCGCCCTGACGAACGCCTTCGGAGCTGTCGCGGGCGGCATCGTTTTGCGCTTTCAGGATAGGGCAGCTGCCGGCGGCGAGCGGATCTTGCCGGGGGCGCTGTCCGTCGCGGGGCTGTTGCTTCTTGCGCTTGCGGTCGGCGTGCCGGGGGTGGTCGCGCTCCTACGGCCCCTGCGGCGCTCCGCGCAAGCCGGCTTGGTGAGGCTTCGCGGCGGTGCGGCATCGGAAGAACCGCTGCCGGAGGTGGAGACGATTGCGGCGGTGAACGAGGCGATCAGGCTGCGCTTCAGCGAGGGTGATACGAGGCTGAAAGAGATCGATGCCAACACCCGATAGGTCTCGCCATGCCGACTTCGGGCTGCAGTCGCGGCTGCGGTGGCTTCGCTGGTCCGGCCTCTTGCTGCTGGTGGTGGTTCTGCTCTTGAGCGGCCTGATTGCCGAAGACAGGCTGAGACGGCAGATCGAACCCGATCTGACCGGATTGGCGCGGCTTATCGCCGACGACTTGGCGCAACAGGTGGCGCGCGCCGTCGATGCCGGCGTCCCGGCGGAACGGCTGGTCGGCATGCCTGCATTCTTCGATGAGGCCCTGGTAGCGGACGAGCGGGTAAGGGCGGCGGCGCTGGTCGATGCGACGGGGACGATCCTTCATGGCCACGATCCCGATGGTCTGCTGGCCGATGTCGTGCCGGGCGACCTTCCGGCCGAGGGTCACCGCATCGAGAACGATCGCTTGATCGTCGTGCAGCCACTGTTGCCGCTCGGCTCTCCTGCGGCCGAGGACGAGCCGGCTTTGCGCCTGCTCGTCGCTACTCACATCGAATTGTTGACGTCTTCGTCGGCGAAACTCTGGGCGAGTCTTCTTCTACTCGGGACTGCCCTGACCATTGCCGGCGCCGTTCTTCTCAACGCCCTGTTCGATTTGATCTGGTATCAGCCGCGCGCCCTTCTGCGCAGTGTCGCCCAGGCGATGCAAGGCGGCGACTTCGCCCTGAGCCTGCCGTCTGCTCCCGGCGAACTGGGACGCGTCGTGGCCCAGGTGGAGGAACGACTGAAGGCGGCCAACGCCGCCTATCTCGCCTTGCGGCTGGCGGCCTTCGGCACGCGATCCGGCAATTTCGAGCCTTCGGTCTTGAAGGCTTTGAGAGCTGCGGAGAGGGACGCGATCGAGGGCTTGCGCTTCGCGGCCGAGCGCGGGACGCGTCGTCTGCAGCCTTCGGAGGACGGTCTTCCGACTGCGGCTTCGTTCTTACTGCTACTGCCGGAGGCGATCCTGATCGGCGCCGGGGACGCCAGCGGGCTGTCCTCGCTCGGCGGTGTGCTGGCGGTCCTTGCCGGTGCCGGCGTCGTGCTGCTGTCGCGCCACGCCCTGGCGTCTCTGCTGAGTCGGCAGCTTGCTTACGCCTTCGGGGCTCTTCTGGCAGCCCTTTGCCTGTTGCTGGCGCTTTTCGTGCCTCCTCCTTTCGACTGGTTGGCTAGGGTGGGCAGTGGGGCGGGCTATGGGCTGGCTCTCCTGGCGGTCTGCAGGTCGCGGTCGGGTGCGGCAAGCCTGGCAAAATCCCTGTTGGCGGCACTCGCCTGCGGTCTGACGGCCGGTCTGTTTCTGGATGTGATGTTGGCAGCCGATTGGGCCGTGGCGTTCGGTTTGGAGCGCGGCGCGGCAGTCCTTTCGGCGGTCTTGCTGTTGCAGGCTGCTTTGCTGGGCGGCTTGACGCTGCAGGCTACCAGCGGCCGACTGAGTGACCTTTCGAGAGTCCCCGTCGGGGTCCTTCCCGGTTTGCTATGCGCCACCGCGGCCGGCCTGTTGCTGTTGCCCGCTTGGCACGGCGCGACCTTGCCGGACCCTATTGCCTTTGCCGCTCTGCCGCCGATGGTTCTGGTCCTTCCTATTGCTTGGCTCTTGCTGGCTGCGTTGCTCGGCGCTTATGAGGCCTCGGGCGTTCGGTCCGCTCGAGCTTCGACAGTCGCCTCGATCCTGGCCGTCGTACTTCTGGGAACAGCCGCCTTCGGCAACGTTTTGGGACTGGAGGAGGTGGTTGTACGCTCGGCGATGTCGGTTTCGGTCGGACTGCTCTTGATGGTCCCGGCTTTTGCGTCGCTGGCGGACGCCGAGGGCGAGACGACGTCTGCGCTGGCCCCCTTGGGGTTCGTCGTGGGTTTGCTGGCAGCGATTGCGGTGCCGTCGTTGCTCGGCGATAGCGGTGAGGCGCTGGCCGGCTTGTCGGGCATCGCCTTTGTCATGGCGCTGGCTGCTGCGGGTCTGGGCGCGCGCCGTGGTCTGACCGACCCGCCCCTGGCCGAGCGTGCGCCATGACCGCGTTCCGGCGCCTCTGTCTCCTGATAGCGGCCTGTTTGCTGCTCGCTGCCGGCGGTAGCGGCGCGTTGGTTTACGCCGGCTTTTCCCTGGAGTCCCGCGAGGCACGACAGAACACCTTGCTGCAGGCGCAGTCGCAGCTTTGGCGGCAGACCCTGGCGCGTCACTCCGAGGTCCTGCGCGCGTCCGCCGGGGAGATTTTGGCGACGCCTGGTTTCAGGGCCGCCTTGGCGACCTCGGATCGCGACAGCATGAAACGGCTTTTGGGGCCGCTGCAGGAGCGTTTGCAAGCAGAGGCCGGCGTCGGCAGCATTGCAGCTTTCAACCAGTTCGGTCTGCCGATCTATCCTCACGCCCCGGGCGCCCAGATCTCGGCGCCTGCCGTTGCGCCGGGCGAGGCCGATGCCGAGCCCGGTCGCGCAAGCGCACGCATCGGATTCAGACAGAACAACAATCGGGAATATCAACTCGTAGGCCTGTTTCCTGTTCGGCTCGACAATGCATCGGCCGGTCAGCTCGTGGTCTCTGTCCCGGCCGAGCGGATTGTCGAAAGCTTTGCCGAGTTTCGCGCCGCCTCGCCTTTGCCGGCTGCGCTCCTCGACTTGCGCGGGCAGGTGATCGCAGCCTCGGCGCCGGAAGGTTTGCTCGCCGATCTGCTGCCGTGGCGGAGCGGGTCTCCGGACGTGCAGCGCACCGTCGAGGCGGGCGGCGCTCTCGATCTGGTCGCCACGCCCGTCTTGGCCTTGACGGGAGAAGCCATCGCGCAGCTCCTCAGCGGTCAGGACGCGGTGGCACTGCAGTCCCGCCAGGACAGAATGCTGCTGCTGGCCTTCGGCGGCGCGGGTTTGCTGGCCGTTCTGCTCTTCGCGGTTTTCGTCGCCGGTCTGCGCGCGGAGTGGCAGCCGCTGACCCAATTGATCGGCGGCTTCGAGCGGCTGGCGGAAGGAGATACCAGTGTCGAGCCGCCGCGCGGTGGCGGCAGTGCCGAGACGCTGCGGCTTTCGGCGACGTTGGATAAGCTGCGGCGCGACATGCTGGTGCTCGTTACGCTAGAGATTTCCCGCGAACGGCAGCGCAGCCGGCAAATTCGCTTCATTCGCAGCCAGATGACCAAATTGGCCGAAACGCTCGACAGCAATGCCAAAGCGCAGGTGCTCGATGATCTTGCCCACTTGGAGGCCGAGGCCGAGCAGCAGAGCGATCCCGGAAAGGCTCAGAACGGCGCGGCGTTGCGCGAGCGCGGCGGACTGCTGGCGGTGATCGATCGGGATCAGGGCGATCAAGACGACTTCGCGCTCCTCGCCTCGGCTTTCCAGAACATGGCGATCCGCATCCAGGATCAGTACGAGCGGCTTGGCGGTCTGGTCGAGGAGCTGAACAGCGCCCTCGAAACCCAGTCCAATTTCGAGATGCTACAGCGCGAACTGAATATCGCGCACGACATACAGATGTCGCTGCTGCCGGTCAGCTTTCCGGATCGGGCCGGTGTCTCCGTCCGCGGCCTGATGTTGCCGGCCAAAGAGGTCGGCGGCGACTTCTATGATTTCTTCGAGTTGCCGGACGCACGTATCGCCGTGGTGGTGGCCGACGTATCGGGCAAGGGGATTCCCGCAGCCTTCTTCAGCCTGGTGGCACGAACTCTGGTCAAGGCAATCACCCGTAGCGGGTTGTCGCCCGGTGCCTGCCTGACCGAGGTCAACGAAATCCTGGCCGCGGAAAACGACCAGATGATGTTCGTTACCCTGTTCCTGGGCATCCTGGATCCCGAGACGGGGCAACTGGTCTACGGCAATGCCGGACACAACCCGCCGCTGGTTCTCGCTGTGGAGTCGGAGGTTCGCCTGATTCCCTCGACCGGCAATCCGGCCCTCGCGGTCATGCCGGGGATCGACTACCAGGAGCATGCGACCGAGCTGACTCAAGGGGAGTTGCTGTTTCTCTTCACCGATGGCGTGACGGAGGCCTTCGATCCGGCCGGCGAGGCCTTCGGCGATGCCCGTCTGGAGACCTTGCTGGCAAACAACCGGGCGATGCCGACCTGGATGCTGCCGCAGGCCGTCTCCAATGCCGTCAAGGACTTCGAGGCCGGGGGCGAGCAGTCCGACGACATCACCTGTGTGGCTCTGGGGTATCGGCGGGAAGCGATACCCGGTAGCGCATGAGCAGCTCGATGACGTCGGCGGCATCGATCATCCGCAGGCCGCGCTCCTTCAGTCGCGCCATGTCATCAGGACCCGGCAGGCTCCGGTAGGTGCCGCGCGGGCCGGTCTGAGGGGTCGCCGGCAGGCTTCGGCCGGTCGCCAGTGTCTCTAGCGCCTCGGCGATCAACTCGGCACCGGCAAGGTAGACGGCCAGCATGTTGGCGAAGAAGGAGCGGTCGTAGTCCAGCGGCACTGTCCGTTGGGCGACCAGCGGACCGTTATCGATCTGCGCGTCCATCCAGTGCAGGCAGCAGCCGCCCTCCCGGTCGCCCTCCAGCATGGCCCAGAGCGTGGCGTGCAGACCCGGACGGGCCGGCAGCAGTCCGGAGTGGAGGTTGAGGGCGCCCAGGCGTGGCAGGCGAAGGTCGTCAGCCGAGAAAAGATAGCCGTACTTTATTGCGACGATCGCCTCCGGCTGCGCATCCCGGTAGAGAGAGCTGCGACCTGCGGAGGTCATGCCTTGTGCCGAGACAAGTCGAGTACCGGTCCGTTGCGCCAGCTCGGCGAAACCGAACAGTCGCCCGTCGTCGCTGGCCCCTCTGTCCGGTGCAGGGCGACCGGCCGTTGAGAGAGGGGTTTCGGGCGGCGATGGCGTCTGCGCGTCCAGCAGGGGAAAGAGCAGCTGATTGGCCAGTCGCTCCTCCAGCGCTCGTAGTAGTTCCAGCTCTGCGACGTCGCCGACCCCGGGGCGCTGGCGATTCGCCAGCAGCAATGTGATTTCGTGATCCCTCAACCGCGGCAGCAGTTTGTTGAGAATCAGGTTGGCGACCAGATCGCTCTTGCTGCAAACAAGAAGTCTCATGGTTAAGCTGCGGCCACTTTGGCAACGGCCGACAGCCTTGGCTTGGCATCGTTGAACTCTATCTCGTTCACGCGCGTAGCGTCCCCCTGGCAGATCTCTGCTGCGCTCTCACCGTCCTTTGAACGGTTGGGTGAAAGCTTGTAAGCCAACCTTTGTTAACACACGCGTATATAATTACTGCTAGCGTTAGGCTGCGACTCTCGGGCGAAGGACGCATGCTGGTTTCTACACTTCCCCATACGAAGCCGCTGGGCTGCGTGAGTGCGCCTGAGGCTGCGGGTCCTATCCCGCCTTTGGACCTTCAGGTGCGTTCCTGGCGCGATCTGGGCAACCCGTCTGTAAAGCGCTCGGGTTTCCAGTTTTTTCAGAGGCTTGCGGCATCTTCGGGCACCCTGGGCGAGCTGCGACTGGACGCCGGGACGGACGAGCCGCTGCTACGTTGGTTGCCCCCGCCGGAGGGCGTGAGATTGCGTTGGATCGGTCCGGATGCGGAAAGCCGCCGTTTGGCGCGCGATCTCGCGACGGCGATTCGCTTTTTGCCCAAGCGCCGCTGGTCGCGGTGCCACGTCGAGATGCTCGATCGCGGATTGAGTCTCGGCGCCTGGTGGGGGCTTGCCTGGCAGGATGTCAACAGCGGGTGTCTCGCCTCCTATCTGGACGTCCGGATCGACCCGCAGCGGCCGGCCGAGATCGGTTTCTGCATGACCGATCCCGCGTTCCGCAATCGCGGTCTCCTGCAATCGCTCCTCTCCGTTGCCGTCGCGCTCTGGGCCAAGGAGGAGATTTACGTCTCGACTCACGAGGCCAATCTCCCCATGCGCCAGGTCTTGGCGCACTTCGGCTTCGTCGTCGAAGAAGCGAAAGACGACGAACGCATCAACGGTGAGGCGTCGCTCTACTGCCGGCGTCCCGCCGGCACAGGCTTCCTGCTGCCGCCCGTTCACCCGGCGGCCAGAAGCTGACGCAACCGCGCGTCCGCCATCACCCGGTCGCGCAGCAGGCGCATGACCCGCTGATCCAGTTCCTGCCAGTGTAGGCGCTCGGCCAGGTCGTGCACGGCGCTCAACTGATGCAAAACGGTTCTGGTCGTGGCGGTGACCTGACCGTCGTCGGGTCCGCCCAGTTCGCCCTCCAACTGCTCGCAAAGCGCCTCGGTCAGTGCTTCCAGCTTGGCGTAGACCCGGGCGATGAGGTCCTGCAGGGCGGCACGACAGGCCTCCGAATCAAGGCGCACGGCGAAGAGGTAGATCAGCCCGACCTGCATGAGCCGGCCTTGGAAGCTGCGCGCCTCCAGTTGACCCGTTTGCTGCATCAACTCCTCGACCGTCATCTCGGCAAGCCGCGTGGCCTGGACGATGAAGTCGCGCACGACCGGCGCGCCGAGCTGTTCGCTTTCCGGGTCGACCAGGCGTTCGGCCAGCACCAGCAGTTCTTCGACTTCGTGCAGCAGGCTGGCGACGCTGAAGCGCACCAGGTCGTCGGCACCGCCTTCCGTGTAGCGGCGGATGATGCTGGTCACCTTCAGCATCAGTTGGCTGGCGACCATCGATTGGGTGCCCGAGAGCGCGGCGATTTCGCCGGCCGCGCCCAGCCGTTCCATGGCGTCGCGCAGCACGTCCAACCGCATCAGGTTGGCTGAAATCGCCACCAGGTCGGGATCGTCGTCCTGAGCCAAGCTGGCGGACAGGCGCCCGCCGAAGCCTAGCGCGGCTTGCAGCAGTCGGCCGGAAACGGCTTGAACCGGCATGGCGGTTTCCAGCCCGGAATCGAGATTTCGCAGGCCGGCGGCAATGCGCTCTGCCGCTTGTGCGGCGAAGACGAAGTCCTGTCTGGTCGGTGCAGCGGTCGCCTCCGGCAAGGGCGCACCGGCCTCTACGGCTTCGAGCAAGGGAGCCAACCCCTCGCGCAACAAACGCGCGGCGGCCTCCTGCCGGCCGGCAGGGTCATTCAGCTCCTTGTCGAGAGTCTCGAGTTTCGCTTCCAGGGCTGCCACACGTCGCTGTGTCACGCGGTCGGCCAAGCCCGCCGCGATCTCTTGCAGCACATCCGTTAGCGGGTCTTCGGGAGCCTGGGCTGGCGTCGGCGCGACGCTCGGCGATGTTTGGCTGTCCGGTGCCGAGCCGCCGTGCGGCAGGGGGGCGCCGGCGCGCTGAAGAAGCCCCCGCATCTCCGCGGCGAAGGCCGTAGCCGAGGCGTAGCGGTTGGCCGGGTCCTTCTGCAGGGCGCGAGCGACGATCTCATCGAAGGGAGGTGGCAGGTCTTCCGTCAGGCTGGAGGGCGGGTCGGGGCGCCGGTAGAGGACCTGATGCATGATCGAGGCGACCGACCCTTCGAAAGGACGGCGGCCGGTCAGCAGCGCATAGAGCAGAACGCCGGCCGAGAACAGATCGCTGGCCGGTCCGATGGCTCGGCCTTCGAGCTGTTCGGGCGACATGAAGGCGGGGGTGCCCACGAGGTCCCCGGTCTGAGTCAGGTTCGACCCCTCGACCCGGGCGACGCCGAAGTCCATCAACTTGATCGACACCGGAGACTCGGGCGGCAGGAGAAACATGTTCGACGGCTTGATGTCGCGGTGCACGACGCCCTGGGCATGCACATAGGTCAGCGTATCGAGCAGATCGAGCAGAGTGTTGGCCGTTTGCTGCCAGCTCAAGGCAGGCCTCCCCGGACGCCCGACCCGGTCGGACAGCAGGGTGCCTCTGACCCACTCCATGACCAGGAAGTAGCCGGCCTTCAGCGGGCCGCTGTCCAACACCTTCACGACGCCGGGGTGGTCTAGGCGCCGGCCGATCTCGGCCTCGCTCTGGAAGCGCGCGATCAGGTCGGGTCTTTCGTCGTCGACCAGCAGATCGCCCGACAGCGTCTTGATCGCGACCGTTGCGCCGTCGTTCTTGCGCGTGGCCCCGAAGACCGTACCCATGGCACCGCGCCCCAGCACTTCCGTGACGTCGTAGGCCTCCAGGGTTTGCGGCGTGGCGGTCATCGGCGGGGTCGCTGCTGTTAGCGCACGGCTTTTACGGCGGCCTCGAGATCGCCGTAGATTTCGAACAGAGATGAGAATCCGGAGATATCGAAGACCTCGCGCACGTTGCTGCGCATACCGCAGAGGGCGAGCGGCCTTGCCTTGCCGCGCATCTGCTTGGCCGCCATCAAGAGAACGCGAAGCCCGGCACTGCTGACGTAATCGAGACCTCCCATATCCAGGACCAGTCCGCCGTCGCGCGTCTCGATCGCCTGGTTCACTGACTGTTCGAAGTCGCGGCTGGAGTAGCTATCCAGACGGCCCGTCGCCTGGAGCACCCAGACACCGTCCTCATCCTTCTCTTGAACGTCCATGAGGCAGTTCCCTGTAACCGATGTTGAAGACTAAGCTCCGGCAGTTTCTCTGTGCAGGTGACGCTCGGGCCAACGCCGCTGTCTTTAAGGCCGGGCCGATTATATCTGCGCAGTCTTAACAGACCAGGGAGGGAATCGCGTGAGTGGATCGGAAGCGGATCGATCGCAGCCTGGCGCAGCCGATTTGCCGGAGGGTGTGACCGCCGAGCAGGCGCAAGCTTTCCTGCTGCTGGCGCGCAACCATCACCAGGAAGGCCGGCTGGAGACGGCCGAATCGATGTATCGGCAGCTCCTGGCGTGGTTTCCCGGTCAGCCGGATGCCCTGAACCTGCTAGGTATGCTGGCAGCGCAGATGGAACACTACGAGGAGGCCATTCGCCTGCTGCGCGAGGCCGTCGCCAACGCCCCCGATGCGCCCGACTTCCAGGCCAATCTCGGCACGGCTCTGAAACTGGATGGCCAGGTCGAGGCGGCCGAGGCCGCCCTGCGCCGGGCCCTGGAGTTGCGGCCCGACTACCCCGAGGCACTGACCAATCTCGGTGCCCTGCGGCGCCACCAGGGCGATCTCGACGAAGCAGAGCGCCTGCTGGGCCGGGCGTTGGAGCTGGAGCCCGGGTCCGCCGATGCCCGGCTCAACCTGGCCAATGTGCGCTATTGGCGCGGCGATCATGCTGCGGCGGTAAAGCTGTACCGGGAGGCGATCGAGATCCAACCGGCACTGATCGGTGCCTACGAGAACCTGGCGCGCTCTGCGGTTCGCGCCGGTCGGCAAGACGAAGCTGCGGCCGTGTTCCGCCGAATCCTGGATATCGACCCGAGCAATGCGGCGGCGGAGCATCTGTTCAATGCCTGCTCCGGCCTAACGGCGGCACGCGCGCCCGCGACCTATGTCGCCGACCTGTTCGACGATTACGCGCCCCACTTCGACGAGAGCCTCGCCAGCCTGTCCTACAAGGCCCCGGCCCTGGTCGGGGAGGCGGCGGCGGCGCTCTATCCGGGACGCGACGACCTCATCGTCCTCGATGCGGGCTGCGGAACGGGTCTGGCCGGGCCTGAGCTGCGCCCCATCGCTGCGCAACTGATCGGCCTCGACCTGTCTCCGAAGATGCTGGAGCATGCGAAAGCGCGGGAGCTCTATGACATGCTCGGCGTCGGGGACCTGACGCAAGACCTTGGCCACCACCCCGGACACTTCGACTTGATCGCGTCGGTCGATACGCTGGTTTACTTGGGCGACCTTGCTTCAGTATTTCGCGGTGCCGCTGCCGACCTGAAGAACGGGGGCTACTTGGTGTGTACCTTGGAAGCGCTGGCGGAGAGCGATGACGCGGACTCTGGCGTGGATGGCGCGGACAGGCGCCTGGGCTATCGTCTCCAGCCGCATGGTCGTTTCGCCCATCGTCGCGACTACTTGGAAGGAGAGATCGAGGCCGCCGGGTTGCTGTGGAGCGAATGCCGGGAGATCGTTCCCCGCCTGGAGGGCGGAGCGCCGGTTCATGGTTACCTCTTAATTGCGCGCAAACCATTTACAGTGGAAGATGCCGCGGAAAGGGAGCCGAACCAGAAGTCAGGCGCTTTAGGCTAGCATCCGGCTGGTTTTTATCGCCGCTCAGGTCGGCGTAATTTGGCGCAATGCATAGGGCGGCGCCAAACTCGAGGATCGAAGGGTCGGATCGGGCCAAAGATGGCTTCTCGCACGTCTGCATTGCGTCGCTTGATCGCGGTTTGCGCGACGGCCCTGCTACTGTCGGGCTGCGGTGCTGTCGATCTGGTCACCGGGCTCTTTGAATCCTCTCCGGATCCGACGGATCTGACCGACGTTCGTAGCGCCAACTACTTGCCGACCACCGTAACCAACCGTCAGGACGACGATCCGGCACGGCTGACCTATCCGGAGGTGGTTGCCAGGGCGTTGGCCTTTAATCTCAGCGATCGCGAAACGGCGTTGCTGCGGACCTTGGACGGAAACGACCTCTCTGCAGTGACCGCCGACAGCCTGCCTCAGCTTGCTCGGGCTGCCGGCTACGTGACCCGTGCCGATGTTGCGGCAGCGAACGCGCCGGCCGAGGCCGGCGTGGCTTCGGCCAGCCGTAGCGGTGGCGAGGGGGTGCTGGCGGCGCAACAGACCTGGAACGCCTTGGATCTGGCGCTGGCCGATCTCGCCTTGGCCGATTTCTCGCGGCGCCAGCTGCAGGCGGCGCTGCGGCGTCAGGCGATGGCCAACCTCGTGCAACAGACCGAGATGCTCTACTGGCGGGCGGCGGCGAGCGATCAACTCGCTGCGAAGCTCGACGCCCTCGAAGCGCGCGTGACCGACGCGGTTGAGGCGGTGCAGCGACGTCAGGCGGCCTCGGCGGCGGTGGATGGCGGCCTGGTGCGCCTCGAACGCCGTTTGTTGGCGGTTCTCTTCGGTCTGGCCAGTGAGCGGGAGCGCCAGGCGGGCTATCGCGATGGCCTCCTGGCCTTGATGAGTCGGGAGGCGGACTCGCCTCTGAACTTTACGGTTCCTGCGCTCGACGCTCTCAACGCTCCGGAGCTGGATTTGGAGCGGCGGCAGTTGCTGGCTTTGGCCGCCCAGCGGTCTCCTGCAACAGGCGGTGCAGCGCCAGCGTTGACGGTGGGCGACGAAGCGGCGCTGCTGTCGACATCGCAAGCGCAGGCTTTGGCCGTCCTGGCTGCCGCGGATCCGGACTCGGCTGCTCTGGAGTCCTTGCGGGTGGCTCAGGTCGACGTCGCGCAGGAAGGCTTTCGCCGCGCCACCGACCGGTTGCGCCAGGCACGCTTGCGGTACGATCTCGGCCAGTCGCTGACCGAGAGGGCTGGCAGCGCGGCGGGCACTGCTCAGGAACGCGAGGCGGTCCGCTTGGAGGCGCAGGCGGAGGCGCTGAAGGCGGCCTTCGACGTCTACGGAGCCTGGGCGGATCTGCGCGCTGTCTACGCGCGCGTCAAGGATGCCGTGGGCCTTCAGGCGCTGCCGGACGACTTCCCGGTCGACGATCTGGTCACCGTGGCGCAGCAGTTCGGCGTCAACGACCGCGACGGCGCAGACAGTCTCGCCGTTCTCGCCGTGTCGCTTGGCCGCGGGCTGCCGCCGGTGCAGGCCGAGGCCGGCGGCGAGCCACGCAGCGCCCGTCTGGCCGTCGATCTCGGGACCTATGAGGATATCGGCCGGGCGCGACAGCGTTGGGCCAGCCTACAGCGCCTCTACCCGACGGCGTTGCGGGAGAGCGAGTCGGAACTGCGGCGGCTGCGCGATGATGGAGGAGACCGGCGAGACGACCGGGTTCAGCTGCTGGCCTTCGTCGCGCCGGGCAGCAACCTCTGCACGCGGATGGCCGCCGCCGGCGATTTCTGTCTGCCGATCGCTCCGGAGGGACCTCAAACGGCCGGTCAGTCCGCGACGTCACAACCTCAGCAATCCCAAGGGTCGACGCCTCTCGAAACCTTGGCGCCCGTTGCGGCGGATGCCGGCAGTGTCGGGTCGGGCGAGACGGCGCGACTGCAGCCCGCGGCGGCCGATCCGAACCGCGGTCTGGACCAAGTGACCGCACCTCCAGCGCCGGCCGTGCCGTCTGCTGCGGCCCCCCAGCAAACGCAGTCTGGCGCTGCTGCGCAGGCGGCTCCGGCGTCGGGCCGGGTGCAGCTCGCCGCTCTGCGGGGCCAAGCGGAGGCGGAGACCGCATGGCAGCGTCTGCGGGCGCGCGCACCGCAGCTTCTGGCCGGCCGCCAGCCGCAGTTCGAAACGGTGGACTTGCCGCAGCGCGGTCGCTTCGTTCGCCTGCGGCTGCAGGCCGAGGATCCGAACGGCCTCTGCCGCAGTCTGCGCGAAAGCGCGATCGACTGCCTGGTGGTGCAGGGCGTATCCCAACCCCAGGCCCAACCCCAGGCAGAGCCGGCGCCACCCGTGGCAGCGACCCAACCGACGCCGGCTCCCTCGAGCGAGGGCGTGGCGGTCCGCGGCCCCGATGGTCGCATCACCATCGTCGAGCCCGGCGATCCCTGCGCGCCCTTCGTTCTGCGCGGCATCGCCTGCACCCCACCGGCGGCCGGGAACTAGCGTGTGGTCACTTGCCTCGCGTGAGACCGATCACCGTGACGGTCAGTCGGCCAGCAGATACCACTGATACTCCTGCGGCGTGATGGCGGCTTCGAAGGTCTCGTACTCGGCTTCCTTGGCCTGGACGTAGAGGTCGACGTAGTCCTTGCCCAGGTAGTCGCGCAGGATCTTGCCGCGGCGCAGCTTCTCCAGGGCGCGGCGGGGGCGCATCGGCAGGGCGGGGTCGAAGGCGGTGCCGGCGTTGCCCTTGGCTGGCGGGCCGGGGTCGAGCTGCTTTGCGATGCCGTGATGCATGCCGGCGAGCAGGCTCGCCAGCACCAGGTAGGGATTGGCGTCGGCGCCGGGCATGCGGTGCTCGACCCGCTTGGCACTGCCGCTGCCGAGCGGGACGCGCAGCGCGACCGAGCGGTTCTCCTGCGCCCAGGAGCGGCGGATCGGCACGAAGATGTCCGGCTGATAGCGGCGGAAGGAATTGATGTTGGGGGCCAGAAAGGCCATGGCCTCCGGCAGGGACTCAAGCAGGCCGCCGAGGGCGTGGCGGAAGCTGTCGCTGATGCCGCCCTGGCCGTCGTCGAGGACGTTGCGTCCCTCGGCGTCGAACAGGCTGACGTGCAGGTGCATCCCGTTGCCGGCCTCGCCGGGGTAGGGCTTGGCCATGAAGGTGGCCTGCATGTCGTACTTGCGGGCGACGCCCTTGACCGCGCGCTTGAAGAGCACGCAGTCGTCGGCCGCGGCCAGCGGATCCTCCACGTGCCGCAGATTGATCTCGAACTGACCGGGCGCGTACTCGGCGGAGATGGCGCCGGTCGGAACGCCCTGCGCCGTGCAGCTCTCGACGATGTCGGTCAGCACCGTGCCGAAGGCGTCGACCTGGTCCATGCCGTAGACCTGCGTGGCCCGGTCGCGCTCGCCGGTTGCCGGGGAGATTGGCGGCTGCGGTGCGCCCAGCGCGCCGCGCACGCGGTCGATCAGATAGAATTCCAGCTCGAAGGCGACGCAGGCCGTCAGCCCGAGCTCCGCCTTCAGCCGCTCGGCCACGCGCGCCAGCACGTTGCGCGGCTCGAAGAACAGCGGCGTGCCGCTGCGCTCCCGGAACGTCAGCAGCACCTGGGCGAGCGGCTGCGCCGACCAGGGCACCCGGTCCAGGGTGTCGGGGATTGGCACCGCGAAGCAGTCTGGGTCGCCGTCCGAGAAGCCCTTGCCGCCGGCGTCGGTGTTGGCGCCGGCGGTGTCGAGCAGGAAGCTGGAGGCCGGGAAGGCCAGACCGTCGCTATAGATGCGCGTCAGGTCCGCCACCGGGTAGCGCTTGCCGCGCACCACCCCCGACAGGTCGGCGAAGATGACGTCGACAGCCTGGGTATCGGGAAACTCGGCGAGAAACTCCCGGACCTCTCGCAGGGATTCCTCGCTCATAGGGCTTCTGGGAGCATGAAGATCGCTGTTGCTCGGCGGCTATTCCAACTCGATGACGGCGTCGACCTCGACCGCCACGTCGAGCGGCAGCGCACCGGCCGAGACCGCCGTGCGGCAGTGCTTGCCCTTGTCGCCGAAGACCTCGACCATGATGTCCGAGGCACCGTTCACGACCGACGGCTGCTGGGTAAAGTCCGGGGTGGAATTGACGAAGCCGCCCAGGCGGACGACGCGCTTGACCTTGTCCAGGTCGCCGCCGGCCGCGGCGCGCATTTGGGCGATCAGGTTGATGGCGCAGATCCGTGCGGCCTGCTGTCCGTCCTCGACGGAGAAGGTGGACCCGACCTTGCCGATGTACTGCGGTTTGCCGTCGACCAGCGGCACCTGACCCGAAATGAAGACCAGATTCCCCACGGCGACGAAGGGCACGTAGTTGGCAACCGGTGCCGCCGGCTCCGGAACTTCGATGCCCAATTCCTTCAGCTTCGCGTCGATCGACCCGGCCATGGCGCGGCTCTCCTCCCTCTCGGCTTTCGCGTGCGTGATGACGACCGCGAGCGGTCGCCCGCGGCGCGCGGAGATTAGCCGAGCGAGAGGCGGGAAGGGAAGCGTAAGCGAAGGTTCGTGTCGCTACGGTTTGCCGGAGCGCCGTTCTGCTGCAGCGCAATCTTGGGTTAGGCGGCCTTGGACTCGGTGCGGGCGAGCAGGCGGGCACGCGCCTCGGTCATCTCGCGGCGCAGCTGTTCGACTGTCGATCCCGACACCTCCAGGAGCTTCCAGGTCAATTCGTCCTCGAGAAGATCCTCGAGTCTGGGCTCACGATTGTTGGTCCAGGTCTTTGCCATTGGGTCCTCACTGCCTCGCGCTTGAGCGACATATAGGGAGTGCTGATATCGGCCGCCCATGACAAAGCCAGGGCACGATCATGGCAAGCCGATGAAGGCAGGCCGGACCGGCTGCCAAGAAACACTTCTTATTGCTCGCCCCGGTGGTAACCCGGCAGCTCTTAATAAGCTGTTAATCTCTAGGGTTAAGGCCGAAAAAAGCCGCCCCGCAAAGCTTCGGCAGCTTTGCGGGGCAGGCGCAATCTCAAATGATAGGTGTACAGTGGATCGCAGAGGCCTTACGGCGCGCTGAGCGATCCTGCCGGATGTTGAGGCGTTCTAAGAGCAGCCGCTGGTGGCACCGCAGGTGTTGCACTTCATGCAGGTACCGTTGCGCACCAGGGTGAAGTTGCCGCACTCGCCGCAGGCATCTCCCTCGTAGCCTTTCATGCGCGCTTCGCGGATCAGCTCCAGGCGCTGATCGACCTCGTCGCCGATCCGGCGGCTCACCGAGACCTCTTGCGAGACGAAGCTCGCGGTTTGGACTCCGACGGGTGCCGAGGCGGTCTCGGCGGCAAAGCCCAGAGTACCCCCGAGGGCGCCGTCCGTTCCGGTGGCCACTGCCTGTGTCGTTGCCTGTGCCTGCGCCTCCTGGGCACCGCCGGGCAGGACCAGCAGCTGATTGCGGACGTAACCGCGCGAGGTGACCCGTCGCACCGTCTCGGTAATCGCCTGCTCGACCTGCTGCTCCAGGTTTGCCTGTGATTCGCCGCGGCCGGTGGCATCGGGCAGCACGTCGTCGGGTGCCACATGGGCCAGGTCGTTGCGGCCCAGATAGCTGATCGCCAGCTCCCGGAAGATGTAGTCGAGCACGCTGGTCGCCATCTTGATGGCGTCGTTGCCTTCGACCATGCCCGAGGGCTCGAAGCGGGTGAAGGTATAGGCCTCCACGTACTCCTCCAGCGGCACGCCGTACTGCAGGCCGATAGAAATGGCGATGGCGAAGTTGTTCATCAGGCTGCGGAAGGCCGCGCCTTCCTTGTGCATATCGACGAAGATCTCGCCGAGGCTGCCGTCCTCGTACTCGCCGGTGCGCAGATAGACCTTGTGGCCGCCGACCACGGCTTTCTGGGTGTAGCCCTTGCGCCGGCCGGGCAGGCGCTGCCGGCTGACTTCGCGCTCGATGATCCGCTCGACGATCTTCTCGGCGACCAGGCCGGCCTTGGCCGCGGTCGGCGCCGCCGTCAGGGCTTCGGCCAGGTCCTCCGCATCCTCGTCCGCCTCTTCGTCGATCAGACCGGCGGCCAGGGGTTGGCTGAGTTTGGAGCCGTCGCGGTAGAGCGCGTTGGCCTTGATGCCCAGCTTCCAGGACAGCTCATAGGCCGCCTTGCAGTCTTCGACCGTCGCCTCGTTCGGCATGTTGATGGTCTTGGAGATGGCGCCGGAGATGAAGGGCTGCGCGGCCGCCATCATACGGATATGCGCTTCCACCGAGAGGTAGCGCCGGCCGGTCTTGCCGCAGGGGTTGGCGCAGTCGAAGACCGGCAGATGCTCGTCCTTCAGGTGCGGAGCCCCCTCCAGGGTCATGGCGCCGCAGCAGTAGATGTTGGCAGCCTCGACCTCCGCCTTGGTGAAGCCGAGGGCGGCCAGCAGATCGAAGCTGAGGTCGTCCAGTTCCGCGTCGCTGAAGCCCAGCGCCGTGCGGCAGAAGCTCTCGCCGAGCGTCCACTTGTTGAAGGCAAACTTGATGTCGAAGGCGCTGCCGAGCGCGGACTCCAGAGCATTCAGGGCCGCCTCGGTGAAGCCCTTCGCCTTCAGCGTCGCATGGTTGACGCCCGGGGCGTCGGCCAGCGTGCCGTGGCCGACCGCGTAGCGCACGATCTCCTGAACCTCGGCCGGGCCGTAGCCGAGCTGCTTCAGGGCCTCCGGGACCGTGCGGTTGATGATCTTGAAGTAGCCGCCGCCGGCCAGCTTCTTGAACTTGACCAGAGCGAAATCCGGCTCAATGCCCGTGGTGTCGCAATCCATCACCAGGCCGATGGTGCCGGTTGGGGCGATGACGGTCGCCTGCGCATTACGGAAGCCGTGGACCGAGCCCAGCTCCACGGCCTCGTCCCAGGCCGCCGCGGCCGCCACGGCCACAGGCCGGTCGGGACAGCTTGCGAGGTCGAGCGGCACCGGCGTGACCGAGAGGGCTTCGTAGCCCGAGCTGCGGCCATGGGCGGCCAGACGATGGTTGCGGATCACCCGCAGCATCGCGTCGCGGTTTTCCTCATAGCCGGGGAAGGCTCCCAGCTCCCGGGCCATTTCGGCCGAGGTGACGTAGGACTGGCCGGTCATCAGCGCCGTGATGGCGCCGCCGAGGGCACGGCCTTTGTCGCTGTCGTAGGACAGGCCAAGCGACATCAGCAGGCCGCCGAGGTTGGCGTAGCCCAGGCCCAGAGTGCGGTACCTGTAGGACCGCTCCGCGATCTCCCGGCTCGGGAATTGCGCCATCAGGACGGAGACTTCCAGCACGACGGTCCAGAGCGTGACCGCGTGGCGGAACGCCTCGACGTCGAAGCTGCCGTCCGCCTGCCGGAAGGTCATGAGGTTCAGCGACGCCAGGTTACAGGCCGTGTCGTCGAGGAACATGTACTCGGAGCAGGGGTTGGAGGCGTTGATACGCCCGCCGGCAGGGCAGGTGTGCCAGTCGTTGATAGTGGTGTCGAACTGCACGCCCGGATCGGCGCAGGCCCAGGCCGCCTCGGCGATGCGGCTCCAAAGCTCACGGGCGTCCAGCCGCTCTGCCACTTCGCCGTCGGTACGCCGGATCAGGTCCCAGCCGTCTCCGCGCTCCGCCGCCTCGATGAAGGCGTTCGGCACCCGCACGGAGTTATTGGAATTCTGGCCGGAGACCGTCAGATAGGCCTCTGAATCCCAGTCGGTGTCATAGGTGCGGAACTCGATCTTCTCGTAGCCCTGCTGCGCGAACTGGATCACCCGGCGCACGTAGTTCTCGGGGATCATCGCCTTGCGGGCGGCGCGGATGGCCTGCTTCAGAGGCTTGTTCACCTTGGGATCGAAGCGGTCCTCGCCGCTGCCCAGCTGGCAAGCCTGCATCACGGCATTCAGGTGGGTGTTGCAGAGCTTCGAGCCGGCGACCAGGGCGGCGACCTTCTGCTCTTCCGTCACCTTCCAGTCGATGTAGTCCAGGATGTCCGGGTGATCGAGGTCGACGGTCACCATCTTGGCGGCGCGCCGGGTGGTGCCGCCGGACTTGATGGCACCGGCCGCCCGATCGCCGATCTTCAGGAAGGACATCAGACCGGAGGAGCGGCCGCCGCCGGCCAGCGGCTCCTGTGCGCCGCGCAATTTCGAGAAGTTGGAGCCGGTGCCGGAGCCGTACTTGAACAACCGCGCCTCGCGGGTCCAGAGGTCCATGATGCCGCCGTCGTTCACCAGGTCGTCGGACACCGACTGGATGAAGCAGGCATGCGGCTGCGGATGCTCGTAGGCGCTGGCGGCCTTGGTCAGTTTGCCGCTGCGATAGTCGACGTAGTGGTGGCCCTGGCTGGGGCCGTCGATGCCGTAGGCCCAGTGCAGGCCGGTGTTGAACCACTGCGGCGAGTTGGGCGCGCACATCTGCCGCGCCAGCATCACGCAGAGTTCTTCGTAGAAGCTGCGGGCGTCCTCTTCGGTATCGAAGTAGCCGCCTTTCCAGCCCCAATAGGTCCAGGTGCCGGCCAGTCGGTTGAAAACTTGCTTGGCCGAGCTCTCGCCGCCGTAGCGTTCTTCTTCCGGCAGGTCGGCCAGGGCCTCCTGGTCGGGCTGCGAGCGCCAGAGAAAGGCTGGAACGTCGGGCTCCTCGACCCTCTTCAGCCGCTTCGGCACGCCGCGCTTGCGGAAATACTTCTGGGCCAGGATGTCGCTCGCGACCTGAGACCAGCTCTCCGGAACCTCGACGCGCTCGTTCTGGAAAACCAGCGATCCGTCGGGGTTTCGGATCTCGCTGCTGGTCGTCTTGAAGGCGATCTCGGCGTAAACATCCTGGTCTGAAGACGTGAATCGGCGTGCGACCCGCATGGCTGTTTGGACCCCCTTAGCGGTTTTTCGGTGACGCGGACGAAAAATGTTCGATCCCGAAACGGACCCGATAGACGTCCGCCCCGCCTCCCCAAAAAGCGAGTGAACCACCAGATCTCGTTCAGGACGGGCATCTAACCACAAGATCGAGCAGGGGTCACCAGAATTTGTGTTGTAACCGCTGCGACCCGCAAACGCTGGTAGGAGACGTCTCCCTGGCCTGGACGGTAGTCTTCGAACAGCATCGTTCGTTTGCCTTGGAACGGCCACATCCGCTGGCCTATGGTGCCGGCCCTTCCAAAGCCTCCCTATGATCGGACGCGATCATGTCGCTGCCTCTCCTGCCGCTGCTGCTTGTCCTGGTCCTGGTTGCCACCGCACCTAGCGTGCAGGCTCAGTCCGAAAGTCCGTCGCCTGACAGAGCCGCCGCCCTCGATCGCGCTTTTGCGGCGCTGAAGGCCGGAGGTTCTGAGTTCTATCTCTATCCCTTGCCGCAAGACTGGACGTGGCAGGCGGTCGACTCCGAGCCGCCTTACTACGCCATGACCTTTCTGCCCGAGGGACAGCCCCAGCAAGACTGGGACGATGCCTTGATCCTGAGTATCCACCGCGGCGAAGCGATGGAACCGCAAGACTTGCTGGGCTGGGCCGAACGGCGCCTTGCAACGGTCTGCCGGGACCTGCGCCGCAGTGGGGTGGAGCAGGGCACGACCGCGGAAGATTGGCCGGAGGCCTGGCGGCTGTTCGTTTGCCGGGAGCGGCTGAACGACAGTCGCGGTGAGGTGCGGCTGTTGCGGGCGGTACAGGGCGAGAGCGCCAGCTATCTGGCCGCACGGGTCTGGCGGATGCCGGCCTTCGCTGCGGGGAGTCCGGTCGGCCAAAGCGAGGTCCAGCAGGCGCGGGATCTGCTGGCGGAAGGCGGCCCCTGCTTGCGGGACAGCGTCCGCAGTGCCTGTCCTTTCTACAGCTCGATGGGCCTCGGCGCCCTTGAGGATGCCGAGCCCTACGGCGTCTTCAACGTCCGCGGCCGGTGACGGCAGTCTGTCTGGCGAGATCGCCGACTGCTTCTACATGTCTGCCGACCTGACTCACGCCGACACAATTGACCCGCGGGTCCGCTTCGTGCCTTAAAGCCGGCTTGCCGAGAAAGGCCGGTTTCTGATGAGTGCTTCGATCCGCGACAGCAGGCGCGTCTACCTGTTCGATTCAACGCTGCGCGACGGCGCGCAGACCCAGGGCGTCGACTTCACGGCGGCCGATAAGCTGGCCCTTGCCAGCGCCTTGGACAGGCTGGGCGTCGACTATGTCGAGGGCGGCTGGCCCGGTGCCAACCCGACCGACGATGCCTTCTTCGCCGAACCGCCGAAACTTGAGACGGCCAAGCTGGTTGCCTTCGGTATGACCCGGCGGCCTGGCCGTTCCGTGCAGAACGACCCCGGTCTGGCTGCGCTGGTGCAGGCCAAGGCGCCGGTGGCCTGCATCGTCGGCAAGACCTGGGACTTCCATGTCGATATCGCGCTGGAGATCCCGCGCGCGGAGAACCTGACGCTGATCGGCGACAGCCTGGCCTACATGGCGTCGCAGAAGTCCGAAGCGCATTTCGATGCCGAGCATTTCTTCGATGGCTTCAAGGCCAACCGCGACTACGCGCTCGCCTGTCTGGCGGCAGCGCAGCAGGCGGGTGCGCGCTGGCTGGTGCTCTGCGACACCAACGGCGGCACGCTGCCGCATGAGGTGTCGGAGATCGTGACCGCCGTGCAGGCGGCGTTGCCCGAAGCTGCGCTGGGCATCCATTGTCACGACGACACCGACAACGCCGTCGCCAACTCGCTGGCGGCCGTCCGGGCCGGGGCGCGGCAGGTGCAGGGCACGCTCAACGGTCTCGGCGAGCGCTGCGGCAACGCCAACCTCTGTGCGCTGATCCCGACCTTCGCGCTGAAGACGGACTACGAGGTGGGGGTCGATGCGCAGCGGCTGGCACAGTTGACCTCGGTCTCGCGCCTGCTCGACGAACGCCTCAATCGCCCGGCCGATCCCGGAGCTGCCTACGTCGGCGTCCGCGCCTTCGCCCACAAGGGCGGGCTGCATGTCTCCGCCGTGGCCAAGGATCCCAGGACCTACGAGCATATCGAACCGACCCTGGTCGGCAACGAGCGGCATATCGTGGTCTCGGATCAAGCCGGTCGTTCCAATATCTTGGCGCGGTTTGCTGAGATCGGACTTGAGGTCGATCCGGACGATCCCAAGGTCGCCGCTCTGGTGGAGGAGGTGAAGGCGCGCGAGTTCCAGGGCTTCGCCTACGACGGCGCCGAAGCCTCCTTCGAGCTGCTGGCGCGACGGGCTCTGGGGCAGGTGCCGGATTACTTCGAGCTGCAGCGCTTCCGGGTGATGGACGACCGCCGCTGGAACGCGCGCGGTGAGCTGGTGACGGAATCCGAGGCCACGGTGACCTTGGAAGTCGCCGGCCGGCAGATGATGACGGTGGCCAACGGCAACGGGCCGGTGGACGCCTTGGACAAGGCCCTGCGCAAGGCGCTGCTGCCGACCTACCCGCAGCTCGAATCCATGCGCCTGACCGACTACAAGGTGCGCATTCTGACACCCCAGGCCGGGACCGAGGCCGTCACCCGCGTGATGATCGAAAGCGCCGGGCGCAATGGCCGCTGGACCACGGTCGGCGTTTCAACCAACGTCATCGATGCGTCCTGTAAGGCCTTGATCGACGCCATTGTTTGGAAGTTGCGCCGCGAAGGCCTGCGCGAGCCGGGCGTCGGATAATGGCGGGGACGAATTCGCGAGAGATCAGGGATCTGCCGCCGGCGCCGGCGGTGATTCTGGTGGCCCCGCAGCTCGGCGAGAACATCGGCATGACCGCCCGGGCCATGCTGAACTGCGGGCTGACCGATCTGCGCCTGGTGGCCCCGAAACAGGGCTGGCCGAACCCCAAGGCCACGGCCGCCGCCTCCGGAGCCGACCGGGTGCTCGAGGCGGCCCGCGTCTTCGCGACCACGCGCGACGCCCTGGCCGATCTGCAGCGGGTCTACGCCACCACCGCGCGACCGCGCGACCTGGTCAAGGAGGTGTTGACCCCGCGCGCCGCCGCCGCCGCCCAGCGCGCCGAGATGGCGGCCGGGCAGGGCGTCGGCCTGCTGTTCGGGCCGGAGCGGACCGGTCTGGAGAGCGACGACGTCGCCCTCGCAGACGTGATCGTCACGGCGCCGCTCAATCCCGGCTACAGCTCGCTCAACCTCGCCCAGGCCGTTCTGCTGGTGGGCTACGAATGGTGGACCGCCGGCGAGGCCACGCCGGCCCGGCAGCTCGACCACGGCGACAGCGGCCCGGCCGGAAAGACGGAATTCTTCGCCTACCTCGACCGCCTGGACGCGGCGCTGGATAAGCTCGGCTTCTATCATCCGCCCGAAAAGCGCCCCGGCATGCGCCGCAACGTCCATGCGATCTTCCAGCGCGCCCAGCTCAGCGGGCAGGAGGTGCGAACCCTGCAGGGTATCCTCTCCGCCTTCCTGGGCGCGAAGCTGAAGCGGGGCCCTGAGGCGTTGGCGGCTAAACGGGCTAGCGAAGAAAGTACTTGAGAATTTCTCTTCAAAAATTTGATTTATAGAGATTATCAGCCCTAGGTCTGTCGAGTAGTTTCATGCTCGACTGCCCGGGCAAACCGCTGACCTTTCGACTGCGGGGCGCGCCCCTCCGCTCAAGGTGAAGGCGTTGCGTTGGGATGTCGCAAGGCAGACGTACTGTGAGAACCACGGCCCATCACGCTGAAAAACAACGGTAAATTTCCCGATCTTAAACCAGCCCGAAATGCACCTCGACCGGGGTGCAGTCCTGGCCGTTGATCGGAACGATGTCCTGCGGGCAGGCGGACATGGCGAGGACGCAGTCCATCTCGGCGCGCAAAACCACATGGTCGCCGGGCTTGCTGACCGTTGGATAGAAGCCGACGCCGCCCTCGGCCAGGATCGGGATGTTCATCCAGAGATTCAGGGGGCTGGGCACCTCGCGCACCCGCAGGCCGATGGCCTTGGTGGCCATGCGCAGGTTGTCGGCACAGTTGTCGTGATAGCCCTCCACGCCCAGCGTGCGGTAGCGCCAGAGATCGCAGGCCGCGATCAGCGTGTCGTGTACGCCCGGCGAGCTGTCTTCCTCCAGCACCAGGATCGGACGGCGGCGGTTGGTCGCCAGCTCGTCGTCGGGGCGGGGCACCAGCCGGCCGATCCAGGCTCGCAGGTGCTCCATCGAGAGGAATTCGGCCGGGTCCTCTGCCGAGAAGGCCCAGGTGTCGCAGACCTGGGTGCCGTGGGTGTTGACGATCTTCAGCCGCTCGCCCTTTCGCAGCCTGACGGCGCGTCCCTGGCGGGCGGGCACGCTATAGAGTTGCCCCGGCTCCGGGCGGCCGTCCGGCGAGATCGGTTCCTGCAGCGTGGCGTTCCGGCCGTCCTCGTCGCCGTTGTCGCCGACCTCGGGAAAGGCGCTCATCCCTGACTTACTCCCCAGCCTGGTATCCAAGCGGTGAGTCTGCCGATTTCATCGCGCCCTGCAAGCGGTCTCGCCGGCGCCGTCGTTGCGCCAGCACCTCGCCGAGCCCTTGGCCTAGCAGCGCCGTGAAGACCAGGGCTCCGCCGAGCAGCGCCCAGCGGCTCGGCACCTCGGCCAGGAACGCCCAGACGATGAGGGGGCCCAGCACCGCCTCCAGCAGCAGCATCAGGCTGACCACAGGGCTGGGGGCGAAGCGCGGCGCCGTGGTGATCAGCGCGAAGGCGCAGGCGACCATCAGCCCCATGGCGACCTGCCAGCCGAAGCTGACGCTGTCCATGGCGAAGGGACTGGCGAACCAGGCCATCAGAAAGGCCGAGAAGTACCCGGCCAGCACCATGGAGGGCAGCGAGGTGACCTCGCGCCGATGGCGCACCACAGTGAAGGCGCCGCCCAGGGCGACCGCAACAGCCAGGGCACAGAGGTTGCCGAGCAGGGGATTCGGTCCGACTGCTCCGCCGGCTCCCTCAACGCCCAGCAGCCCCGCCTCGCCGCCGAAGATCACGGCCATGCCGGCGAAGGCGCCGAGAATGGCCAGCCAGGTCCGGCGGTCGGTCGCCTCCCGCAGGAAGATCCGCGAGAAGAGCGCCGCGAAGAGCGGCGCCGTTGCGACGATCATCAGCACGTTGGCCACGCCGGTGTTCGCCACGGCGAAGACGAAGCCGATCTGATTGACCGAGAACAGCAGCGCGGCCAGCAGGCCGGCCGGGCCGAGGTGGCGCAGCTTGCCGAACCAGCCTGGCCCCTCGGCCACGGCGTATAGCACCAGGATGTTGGTGGCCACCAGCAGGTTGCGCCAGAAGGCGATGGTGAAGGCGTCGGCTTCGATCACCCGCAGCAGCAGCGTGTCCGGCGAGAGGATCAGCACGCCCAGCGCCGCCATCGCCATGCCCTGCAACTGGGGAGAGGTCATCCGGGACTTTCGGGTCCGTGCGGTTACTGCTGAGCGGCCGTCTTCTGGCCCTGCACGGAAAAGAAGGAGTCGGCCTTGTAGTAGGGCGGCAGGTCGAAGACACCTGCCTCCAGCCGGCAGGAGCGGGTGGGGCGGCCGCGCACCACCTCGCCGGTAAAGCGCGAGAGCACCTTGCATTTCACCAGCGGCCAGGCGTCGGCGGCGGTGTACTCGGCGATGAAGAGGCGGCGCGGAATCGGCCCCAGGTTGGGGCCGGAGCCGTGCAGCGCCATGGCATGCATCAGGCAGACATCGCCGGCCTTGCCGACCACCGGCAGCGACGTCGGCGCCAGTTCCGCCGCCAGGTCCTTATCGATCGCGCCGACGAACTGGCCGTTCTGGAAGTGATCGTAGAACTGCCGGTGACTGCCAGGGATGATGCGTAGGCAGCCGTTGGCCTCGTCCATATCGTCCAGCAGCAGCAGCGCCGTGATCTGATCGCTGTTGGTGTGCGGCTCGAAGGCGTGGTCGCTGTGAAAATCCACATGCGTGGACATGCCCGGCAGCTTCACGTTGAGCTTGCAGTGATGGAACTTCACGTCGGGGCCGATCAGCTCCGCGAGCATATCGACGAAGGGGGCGTCGCGAATGGCCTCCTCATAGGCCTCCGAGATATCGCAGGGGTTCATGACCCGGCGCAGGCGCGGCGCCTCCCGGCTGTGCCCCTTCTCGAGATCGAAGCGGGCTTTGCCGTTTTCGGTCGTCCCGTAGTTCTCGCTGTGGCCGCGGCTGTCCTCGATCCAGTCGTCCAGCTGCGCACGCAGCGCGGCGAGGGCCTCGGGGCCGACACCGCCGGGCAGGGTGACGAAACCCTGGGTGCGATAGGCCTCGATCAGGTCGGGGGTGAGCAAGCTGGGCATGGCGCAGGCCTCGATCCGATGGTTGCCCCAAGAGTGGTAACGAAAAGCGTCCCGAAGACGCGCTTTCGGAAAAGTCGCTGTGCCCCTTGATCCTAACGGGAGTTCGGCGCATTTGACAGCGGCGCGGAAAGAGGTATAACCGCGCGCTTTCCTTCCTGGGAATGCGGGACGGCCTTGGCGTAGACGGCCGCGCCCCGCCCGATGCCGCGGGCCGAGTGTCCGAGCGCAACGGGACTACCGGGACAAGACGAACCCGCCGGCCCAGATCGGGCCCGAGCAAGAACGGAGCCTCCGAAGATGGGCAAGCGCCTGCAGTCCAAGTACAAGATCAATCGCCGTCTGGGCGAAAACCTTTGGGGTCGGCCGAAGTCGCCGATCAACCGCCGCGAATACGGTCCCGGCCAGCATGGCCAACGCCGCAAGAAGCCGACCGACTTCGGTATCCAGCTCTCTGCCAAGCAGAAGCTGAAGGGCTACTACGGCAACATCGGCGAGAAGCAGTTCCGCCGCTACTTCGATACCGCCACGAACCGCAAGGGTGACACCGGCGAGAACCTGATCGAGCTGCTGGAGCGCCGCCTCGACGCCGTGATCTATCGCGCCAAGTTCGTGCCGACGGTCTTTGCGGCCCGACAGTTCGTCAACCACGGTCACGTGACGGTCAACGGCAAGCGCGTCACCATTCCCAGCTACATGCTGCGCGACGGCGACGTGGTGCAGGTGCGCGAGAAGTCCCGCGAGATTCCGATGGTTCTGGAGGCCACCTCCTCGGCCGAGCGCGACGTGCCCGACTATGTCGAGGTTGACAACAGCAAGATGAGCGTCAAGTTCGTGCGCGGACCCAAGCTGGCCGATGTGCCTTATCCGGTGCAAATGGAGCCGAAGCTGGTCATCGAGTACTACTCGCGCTGACGCTCTAGCGACACGACGAGATCCGCCGACGCGGGGCCGGGAGACCGGTCCCGCGTTTTGCTGTCGGGCAGCGCGGCGTTGCAGCGGCGACGGCGCTTCGGCTATACGAGTTTTCGGCGTGAAATTCGCCGCAGCGTGATAGTGGGGGGTCCGTGTTGCGTCCTGTCGTTCTTCTGGCCGGCTTGGCGGTTCTTGCCGGGCTGGCCGCGCCCCAGCGTGCCGAGGCTGAGCCCGCCGTCTGGTGGATTACGGCCGTCGCGGCGGCCTCCGTCGGCATCGGTGTGATCTACGACACGCCCCAGGCCGACAACGACCGGCAGTACCTGCGGGCCGGCGTCGGTGCCTTCGATTTGATCGACGACGAGGACCAAGCCGTCGAAGGCCGACTGGATTACATGCCGGCCTGGAACTTCTATCGCTTCCGCCCGGTGGTCGGCGCGGCGGCCACCGGCGACGGCAGTGCGATCCTGCACGCCTCGATCGCGCACGATCTGGTGCTGCCCTACGAGCACTTCTACGTCTGGTTCGAAATCGGCCCGGCCCTCTACATCGAAGGCGACGGCAAGGACCTGGGCAGCAACGGGGTTCTGCGGTCGGGCTTCGAGATCGGCTTCCGCACGGAGGGCGGCTGGCGCATCGGCGGCAGTTTTCACCACATGAGCCACGGCGGTCTGCTCGGCGACGACAATCCCGGCACCGAAATGGTTGCCCTCAACGTCTGGGTGCCGTTCTAGCGGGCTTGTTCTCGGGTTTACCGAGGCGGCGCCCGAAGACGGCGAGGCAGCGGACCTAGAGCGCTTTGCTGACGGAGTTGCCACCGTCGACCAGGAAGGCTGTGCCGGTGACGAAGCTCGACCGGTCGGATGCGAGGAAAAGCGCCGCCTCGGCGATTTCCTCCGGCGCGGCCATGCGCTTGAGCGCATGCAGCCCTTCGATGGCCGTTAGCTGTTCGGTATCTTCTCCCGCCATGGCGGTCCTCGTTCCGCCCGGCAGCAGCGCATTGGCGCGAATGCCCTGGGCCCCGTGCTCGACCGCGAGGACCTGTGCCAGGCCGATCAAACCGGCTTTGCTGGCGGCATAGGCCCCCATTCCGGGCAAGCCGATCGTGTGTCCGACGAAGGTCGAGGTGAAGATGATCGATCCGGCGCTGCGTTCCTGCAGGGCAGGGATCTGGTGCTTGGCGGCGTAGAAGGCGCTGGTCAGATTCGTTGCCACGACCTCCTGCCAGGTCTGTGCCGTCATGGCAGGGATTGGCCCGAGCGCGCCGAGTGTGCCGGCGTTGTTGAAGCCGATGTCCAGCCCACCGAAGGTGCCTCGCGCCAGGGCCACCAGCTCGGCGGCGTAGGCCTCTTCCTGGACGTCTCCGGCAAGGGCAACGGCTTCGCCGCTGCCGTTGCCGATCTCGGCGACGACCTCGTCCAGAAGCGCTTGGCGTCGGGCGCCCAGCACGACCTTTGCGCCTTCCCGGGCGAAGAGGAGGGCGGCTGCACGGCCGATGCCGCTGCTCGCGCCCGTGATGATCGCCGTCTTGTCTTTCAGTCGCATCGGCCGCTCCCAAGCCCTTGTCTGCCGGCCGGATAGCAGAGCCCTGCCAATGCGAACCATCCGCTTCTTGTCTCCGCTTCTTGCGAGGTCGGACGCAGCTCCTTCTCTTGTCTAGAGTGCGATCGTCTTGGGTGGAAGCGTACCTGCCTCCACCCAAGACGATCCTGTTCTATCCCGCCGGCGGATAGCTGAAGGGCAGGGCGCGGGCCGCCATGAACGGCCCCTCCGTCAGCTCCGTCCAGGTGCGGATCCGGCGGCGCGCTTCCGCGAAGCTGTCGAAGACGCGCTGGTGCTCGGGCGCCGCCGTGTCGCGGGCCTCGGCGAGGATCTCGCTCGCAACCGCGCCGATCCGGGTCAGGATTTCCTCGGGCAAGCTGCTCGTCTGCACGCCGTGATCTCGGCGCAGGATCTCCAGCGCCCGGATGTTGCTCGCATGGACGTCTGCCAGGTTGGCCTGATGTTCGGCCTGGGCCGCGTTCTCGACGATCTGCTGCAGCTCCTGCGGCAAGGCCAGGAAGCGCTCGCGGTTGACGATCAGCTCTACTGTGCCCGCCGTCTGATGGAAGGAGGGGAAGATGTAGTGGGGCAGGAAGCGATGCAGATCGAAGGCTAGGTCGACGGCCGGCCCGACCAGCTCGTAGGCATCCAGCTCGCCGGCGGCGATGGCCGAACCGATCTCGCCCCCCGGCATGTTGACCGGGCGGGCGCCCAACGCCTCCATCACCGCGACGTTGATGCCGGTCGTGCGGTAGCGCAGACCCTGGAGCTGATCCATCGAGGTCAGCGGCTCGGCGAACCAGCCGAAAGCCTGCGGGCCGACCGAGCCCGCGGCGAAGGGTTTGACGCCGAAGTCCGCATAGAGCGTGTCCCAGAGCTGCTGCCCCTCGAAGGTCTGCCGCCAGATGGTTCGCTCGCCTTCGGTCATGCCGAAGGGAGCGAAGCAAAAGACGTCGAAGGCGAAGCCGCGGCTGCGCCAGTCGTAGGACAGGCTGCGCGCCATCTCGACCTCGCCGGAGGCGATCCGGTCGAAGGTCTCGCCGTAGCTGCCCAAGTCGTCCGGAGCCAGGACCTCGACGGTCAGCCGCCCGCCCGACATGGTGGTAATCCGTTCCGCCAGCCGTTGCGCCGCCTCGGGCTGATCGGGGAAGGGCGCGCGCCAGCGCGACACCATGCGCCAGCGGTACCGCTCCTGCGCGATCGCTGGACTGGTGACCGCACCGGCTGCCGCCAGTCCGCCCGCACTTCCGATGAAAGCCCGTCTGTCCATCTCGCCTCTCCTCTTTTCCGCAACAGCTCTGTCCAAGGCCGTCGTGCGACGGCAGACCGGAGATGGAGCGGCGCTTGCAAAACAACAAATCGAAAGATTTTGCCTAGTTGATAGTTTTTGATTATCGATTGGGGATGGACACCCGCAGCCTCGAGTGCTTCGTGACAGTGGCCCGGGCCGGCGGCATGCGCCCGGCCGCGAAGCTGCTCAACATCACGCAGCCGGCCCTGACGACACGGATCCGGCGGCTGGAGGACGAGATCGGCTTCGCGCTCTTCGAGCGGCGCGGCCGCGGCCTGTCTCTCAGCGAACGCGGCCGCCTCTTCCTGCCGCGTGCGGCCAAGGCGGTCGAGGCGATGGCGGAGACCAGGGTCAGTGCAGATCTGATCGCCGAGGGGCGCGAGGGGCCGCTGCGCTTCGGCTACACCCCGATTGCCGCCCTTAGCGTCGTGCCGCCGCTGCTGCGTGCCTTCAAAGCGGCGCGGCCCACGGTGCGGATCGAGCCGCACGAGATGACCTCTCATCCGGTCGAGCGGGCGATCGTCGAGGGCGATTTGGACGCCGGCGTTTTGCATCCGCCCGTTTCCGAGCAAGGCTTGCGGCTGGAGGTCTTCGGCGCCTACGGCTTCAAGGTCGTGCTGCCAAGCAGTCATCGCCTGGCGGGCCGCAAGCGGCTGCGCTTCGCGGAGCTGGCGGAGGAAGACTTCGTGATGGTTGCCCGCCGCATCGGACCAGGTATCTTCGACCGGATCGTCGGCTGCTGTCTGGCCGCCGGCTTTCAGCCGCGCATCCTGCAGGAGACCAACACCTCCGTCTCCTTGCTCGGCATGGTCGCCGCCGGGATGGGAGTCGGCCTGGTGATCGCGCCTCTGACGCGCTTCTCGCATCCGGGTATCGCCATCGTCGATCTGGCCGAGGCCGGACCGACGCTGGGCTTTGCCCTGGCCTGCGCGGCTGAGGCCGACAACCCACTGGCGGAGGCCTTGATAAACGTCGTCGCCGACGCTCGCGCAGAGATGCCGCCCTTCGAGCCGGCTTGACCCCGGGGCGTCCGAGGTGGCGTCCTCGGCGACAGTTACTTTGAGTCGGTTTCCTCTCGCACGGCTTGCCGCCGTCCGACGGCGACCAGGCCGACAACCAGCAGGGCGAAGATCACCGTCGTTTCAGAAATCGGTTCTGCCAGCAGCAGGGCCGCGGCGACCAGGGTCAGGAAAGGCTGCAGAAGCTGGAGTTGCCCGACCTTCGCCACGCCGCCGAGAGCGAGGCCGCGGTACCAGGCGAAGAAGCCCGCAAGCTGGCTGATCAGGGCGACATAGAGGAAGCCGATCCAGGCGCCGGCGCCGGCATTGTCCGGCGGGGCTGCGATCCAGCTCGCGGCCGCCGCGGGCAACATGACCGGCAGCGACAGAACCAGGGTCCAGCAGATCACCGTCCAGCCGGGCAGGCGGCGGGAGAGGCGTGCGCCCTGGGCATAGCCGAGGCCGGCCGCGACGACGGCGCCCAGCAAGGCCAGATCTCCGGCCGCCAGGCCCCCCGCGAAATCCGAGGCCGCCTCCGGCGTATCCAGCAGGGCGAAGGCAACGACGGCAGCGCTGCCCAGAAGCGCCGTGGCCCAGAAGCCGGCGGAGGGGCGTTCGCCCGCCACCAGGGCGGCGGCCAGGGCCGTCGCCAGCGGCAGGATCCCGATGACCACGCCGCCATGGGCTGCCGGGACGCTCTGCATTGCCCAGGTGGTCAGCAGCGGAAAGCCGAAGACGACCCCCAGGCTGGTCACCGCCAGGGCCGGCAGGTCGGCGCGGCGCGGCAGCGGGGCACGCAGAACCAGCAGCAGGGCCAGGGCCGCCAGTCCGGCCAGCGCGCCGCGCCCGAAGCCGACGGTCCAGACCGGCATTTCGGCCACTGCGAGCCGCGTGGCCGGCAAGGTTATGGCGAAAGCCGCTACGCCCAGCAGACCCAGCAGCAACCCGCGCCGCGCGCGGGCGGTCTCCGTCGTCGGCTGAGCTGAAGAATCGAAAAGGCCGGTCATGCGCCCTTCATGGCGCGCAACCGGCCTTCGCGGAAATCACGTCTTGTCGCGGTGACGCTGGCGAGGTCCAGGGACCAAGTCTGGCGGCCCCATCTAGCTTTGGCCGATCTGTCCTCTTGCCGCGACCTTGTTCGAGGAGATCGGCAGCTTTCTCGCGAAAACCTGTCGGACTGTTCTATTCTACGTTCTCTGCCGAACGGACCCTTGCGGATCGCCTGACATGACCGACGACAACGCTGAAGAGGGCCTGCTCCTGCCTCGGAAGCTCCCCTTCATTGCGCAGGATGCGGAGCCTCCCGGTCGGCTCGTCGATGGCAAGTGGCACGGCGAGAAGATGTGGTGTACCCGGCACGGCCAGGCCGTCGTCGACTGGCTGCTCGGTAAGCCAACCAGGGTGCATTCGGCGCGCTGCGCGGGCGGGCATCGCGCCGACGTCTACGCCACGTTTGACGATCACTTCTCCAGGTACGACGCCAGCCGCAGCAGGCAGGTCATAGGTGACCTGGAGCTTCGCTCCTACGACGTGTTGTTCCATGAAGATCCAAGCCGCAAGGCCCAGGCCGCAGAGGTCGAAGGGCCGAACCTCGAAGAAGATCTGGCGCGTGACCACCAGTTCCTCGCGGCGCTCGAGGACGATCGCTTCGCGCGGGCCATGTACCGCGTGTTTCTAAACCGCACCTTCTACAAGGAGGGGCATGAACAACCTTGGATCTGTGGCGACAGGCAGGCGGCGCAACTCGTCGCCTGCCTTCGGAATCGCGGCGAGACCTACTTAAACTTCTATCTGCAGTATGAGTTTCCGGGCTACTGGCCTGACGATCGGCCGGAGTACGAAGCGAAGCTGAGGCAGGAGATTGAGCGCGCGTCGGAACCGATTGTCTTCAGTTCGCGGGAAACGCCGCCGTTTACAGTGGAAACGGCCGATGGCCGTCGCGAAGATATTGATACCGAAGAGAGGTTTCAAAGTTACCTGGAGCGCCGACGCCGGGAGTTCGAGGAAAGCCGCGGGTCATTGGAAGCCGCGCGCCGCAAGAGCATCGAAAACGCGAAGCGTAGACTTGAGGAGTTTGAGAAGAACGAGAACGCGGACGTATTTGAAGCGCTCCATCAACACATCACTCGTTTGCGATGGCGCACAGAAGACATGTCAGACCGAACCCGATCACGCCGTCGGATGTTGGACGAGCGCGTTAGACTGCTGCGAGAGATCAAGCGGCTCGACACCCGGCCACAGCAGGCCATGCCTAAATGGGTGTATCGGGTTCCTGCCTCCGTTCGGCGGGGATCCGACCGAACTTTCACCGTCCTGCCCGCCGACTGGAACGACTTAACCGAGGAAGAACGCGCTGCCCATCCACATCTTCTCGTGTCTCATCTGGAGACCCTGGCGTGTAACGGGCAGCTCTCCAGCGACGAGTATCGGGACCTTCTAGAGCGCATCACAAAGGTGAAGTTAATGCCTCAACGCTGAGGGCCAGGGGTTTCGGATTCCTCCTCGCCCCTGGCTAGCGCTGCACATGAAGCTGCTTAGCCGACCGGCTGGGCGTCGACGCCGTGGCTGTGCAGCAGTTCCTGCAGTTCGCCGGTCTGGAACATCTCACGCACGATGTCGCAGCCGCCGACGAACTCGCCCTTGACGTAAAGCTGCGGGATGGTCGGCCAGCTGGAGAACTGCTTGATACCGTCGCGCAGGCCCGGGTCCTCCAGGACGTTGATGCCCTTGAACTTCACGCCAAGATGGCTGAGCGCCTGGACCACGGCCGCGGAGAAGCCGCACTGCGGGAAGACCGGCGTGCCCTTCATGAAGAGCACCACGTCGTTCGCGCTGATGTCTTGCTTGATCCGCTCGAAAACGGGGTTGTCGGTCATCTCCTGTCGATTCCTTGGTCTTGAGTTGGGGGCTGTCCCCGGGAGGGTATGGTTCTTCGCCGGCGTCGGCCGCCCGCGATCGATGGTCTTCTGTCAGTCCGTCGGGGCCGTGGTTTGCAGCGCCAGGGCGTGCAGCTCGTTGCCCATGCGTCCCTGCAGTGCCTGGTACACCATCTGGTGCTGCTGCACCCGCGACTTGCCGCGAAAGGCCTCGGAGACGACGTAGGCGGCATAGTGGTCGCCGTCGCCGGCCAGATCTTCGATCGTCACCTTGGCATCGGGCATCGCCGTTTTGATCAGCTGCTCGATCTCGCCCACGTTCATCGGCATTGCGTGACTCTACCTTCTTTCTTCAACAAGACGGTGGAACGCTCTACTGAGCCGCTTCGGCCCGCTCGCCGCTCATTAGGCCGGGCAACCACTCCTCATGGGCCGCCTGCAGCCGTACCAGCGAGATATGGCCGAAACCCTCGACGGTCAATTCGCTGCCGCCGGTTCGCCCGATCGTCTGTGCCGGCACGCCTGCCATCTCCGCAGCTTCCAGAATGGGCATCGCGGCCTCCACGGTCACAATGTAGCGCGCCTGGTCTTCTCCAAACAACCAGCCGGCAAGTGAGGCTACTCCCGCCGGGATCGTGAGGCTGCAGCCGATGGGGCCCTGCGGTCCGCGACCGGCCAGGGCCATCTCGGCGAGGGCAACCAAAAGACCGCCGTCGGAGACGTCGTGACAGGCGGAGATGCGGCCGCCGTGAATCAGGCCGCGCAGGAAGTCGCCGTTGCGCTTCTCGGCGTCCAGGTCGACCGGCGGCGGGGCGCCGTCCTCACGGCCGAACAGCTCGCGGAGATAGAGGGACTGGCCGAGATGCCCGGTGGTCCAGCCGATCACTAGGATCTCTTCGCCCTCGCTGCGGAAGCCGATCCCCGGCACCTGAGCGACGTCCGGCAGCAGGCCGATGCCGCCGATCACCGGGGTCGGCAGAATCGCCTGGCCGTCGGTCTCGTTGTAGAGCGAGACGTTGCCGGAGACGACCGGAGTCCCCAGCGCCTGGCAAGCCTCGGCCATGCCTTCGACGCAGCCGACGATCTGGCCCATGATCCGCGGCTTCTCGGGATTGCCGAAGTTCAGGTTGTTGGTGACCGCCAGCGGCAGGGCACCGACGGCGTTAAGATTTCGCCAGGCCTCGGCAACGGCTTGGGCGCCGCCGGTTTTCGGGTCGGCGAGGCAGTAGCGCGGTGTGCAGTCGGTCGTCGCCGCCAGGCCCTTCGGGCCGTCGGCGATGCGGATCACGCCGGCGTCGCCGCCCGGGCGCTCCACCGTGTCGCCCATCACAAGGTGATCGTACTGCTCCCAGATCCAGCGCCGGCTGGCGAGGTCGGGGGTTGCGAGCAGCCGCTCCAGGCTGTCGAGCGGATCGCCTTCTTCCGGGAAGCCCGTCTCGTCCAGCGGCGCCGGCGGCTCGCCCGGCTCCCAGGGACGGTCGTACTCCGGTGCGGCTTCGGCGAGGGGGTCGATCGGCAGTTCGGCGACAACGCCGCCGTGCCAGCGCAGAACCATGCGGCCCGTCTCGGTCAGGTTGCCGATCACGGCGAAGTCCAGGTCCCACTTTTCGAAGATCGCCCGCGCCTCCTCCTCACGGCCGGGCTTGAGCACCATCAGCATGCGTTCCTGGCTCTCGGACAGCATGATCTCGTAGGGCGTCATGCCGACCTCGCGCAGCGGAACGCGGTCCAGGTCCAGCTCGACGCCCATGCCGCCCTTGGAGGCCATTTCGAAAGACGAGGAGGTCAGGCCGGCGGCTCCCATGTCCTGAATGCCGACGATGGCATCGGTGGCCATCAGCTCCAGGCAGGCCTCGATCAGCAGCTTCTCGGTGAAGGGATCGCCGACCTGGACGGTGGGGCGCTTCTCCTCGCTGTCGGCGCCGAACTCCGCCGAGGCCATGGTGGCGCCGTGGATGCCGTCGCGGCCGGTCTTGGAGCCGACGTAGACCACCGGGTTTCCGGCGCCGACGGCCTTCGCATAGAAGATACGGTCGGTCTGGGCGAGGCCGACCGTCATGGCGTTGACCAGGATGTTTCCGTTGTAGGCCGGGTGAAAGTTCACCTCTCCGGCCACGGTGGGTACGCCGACGCAGTTTCCGTAGCCGCCGATGCCGGCCACGACGCCGGCCAGCAGATGGCGGGTCTTGGGGTGGTCCGGCGCGCCGAAGCGCAGGGCGTTGAGGTTCATCACCGGCCGGGCGCCCATGGTGAAGACGTCGCGCAGGATGCCGCCGACACCGGTGGCCGCGCCCTGATAGGGCTCGATGAAGCTGGGGTGGTTGTGGCTTTCGATCTTGAAGATGGCGGCCAGGCCGTCGCCCAGGTCGACCACGCCGGCGTTCTCGCCCGGCCCCTGGATCACCTGTTCGCCTTCGGTGGGCAGCGTCTTCAGCCAGCGCTTTGAGGATTTGTAGGAGCAGTGCTCCGACCACATCACGGAGAAGATGCCGAGCTCCACGAGGTTCGGCACCCGGCCCATGATCTCCAGGACCTTCTGATACTCCTCGGCGCTCAAGCCGTGCTCGGCAACGATGTCCGGGGTGATCTCGTTCACGACAGGGCCTCCACGATGCCGTCGAACAGCTTGCGGCCGTCGGTGCCGCCATGCAGCGGGTCGGTGGCGTCTTCCGGATGCGGCATCAGGCCCAGTACCGTCTTGGATTCGTTGAACACGCCGGCAATGTCGTCCAAGGCGCCGTTGGGATTGGCGGGGCCGGCCGCCGCGCCATCGGCATAGCGGAAGGCAATCTGGTCGTTGTCGGCCATCCGCTTGTGGCTCTCGGCATCGACGAAATAGTTGCCGTCCATGTGTGCGACCGGCGTATCGAAGGTCTCGCCGGCCGCGAAGCGCCCGGTGAAGAGGGTCTGCGTGTTCTCGACCCGTAGGGTCACGGTGCGACAGACGAACCTGAGATCGGCATTGCGCAGCAGCGCCCCCGGTAGCAGGCCGGCCTCCGTCAAGGCCTGGAAGCCGTTGCAGACCCCCAGTACCGGGACGCCGCTTTCGGCACGGGCGACCACCTCGCGCATCACCGGACTGCGGGCCGCCATGGCGCCGGCGCGCAGATAGTCGCCGTGGGCGAAGCCGCCGGGCAGGACGATCAGGTCGACCTTGGGGATCTCGCTGTGCTTGTGCCAAACGAGGGCCGGGGATCGGCCCGAGGCGCCTTCGAGGGCGCGGACCATGTCCTTGTCGCGGTTGGTTCCGGGAAAGACGACGACAGCCGATTTCATTCTGTCCGCCTCTCAGGCCTCCAGCTCGATTGCATAGTTTTCGATAACGGTATTCGCCAGCAGCTTGCGGCACATCTCGTCGACCTGAGCCCGCGCGGCCGCCGGATCGCTCTCGCTCAGCTCCAGTTCGATCAACTTGCCTTGGCGCGCCTCGTTGATGCCGGAAAAACCGAGGGTATCGAGCGCATGCTCGATGGCCTTGCCCTGAGGGTCGAGCACCCCGGGCTTCAAGGTGACGTGGATACGCGCCTTCATGGGAGACTCCGCTGCTGCGATTTGGCGCGGAGACTAGCGATGAGACCGCGGCCCCGCAACGCCCCGCCGATTGATAGCTGTCGGCCGGTCGGTGCCGGCGAATTGGCCCCGGTCGGCTTGTCGTTGGTTCACCGGCCGCCGGTTCATTGGTCGTCGGATGACTTCTGTTGGTGGGAGCCGCGCAGCGTCAGTCGGACGAAGAAGGCGATCACGCCCAGAATGATCACACCGCCCAGCGCGAAGGCCCACCAGGCCGCGCTCATGTCCGCCGCCGGTCCGGGCCGGGCCGCTTCCAGCCTGTCGAGGCGCTGGAACATCCAAACCGCGCCACCGACGGTGACCGCCAGAATCGCGCCGACGGCAGCTAGCAGCAGTGCGAGACCGCCCCTCGTGGTTTTCGGATGAGTCTTTGGCGGAGAGGCCACGATGAGGCGGGCTCTACTGTACGACCTTGGGGCCTTGCAGGTCGACCGGACCGGCCTCCGGCAGGACGCCGAGCCGCCGCGCCACTTCCTGGTAGGCCTCGGCCACGCTGCCGAGATCGCGGCGGAAGCGATCCTTGTCCAGCTTCTCGTTGGTCTTCAGGTCCCAGAGTCGGCAGGAATCGGGGCTGATCTCGTCGGCCAGCACGATGCGCATCTGCTCTTCCTCGTCCCACAGCCGGCCGAACTCCAGCTTGAAGTCCACCAGCTTGAGGCCGACGCCCATCAACAGACCGGAGAGGAAGTCGTTGATCCGCAGGGCGAGGTGCAGCATGTCGTCGAGATCCTGGGTCGCGGCCCAGCCGAAGGCGGTGATGTGCTCTTCGGTGACCAGCGGATCGCCCAGCTCGTCGTTCTTCAAGTAATACTCGACGATGGAGCGGGGCAGTGCCGTTCCCTCTTCCGTCTTGAAGCGCTCGCAGAAGCTGCCCGCGGCCACGTTGCGGACCACCACCTCCAGCGGAATGATCTCGACCTGCCGCACCAACTGCTCGCGCATGTTCAGGCGGCGCATGAAGTGCGTCGGTATGCCGATCTCCGCCAACCGCAGCATGAAGAACTCGCTGATGCGGTTGTTCAGCACGCCCTTGCCGGTGATGACGCCCTTTTTTTGAGCGTTGTAGGCGGTGGCGTCGTCCTTGAAGTACTGCACCAGCGTGCCGGGCTCGGGTCCTTCGAACAGAACTTTGGCCTTGCCTTCGTAGATCCGTCTGCGTCGCATTCCGTTACGTCCAACCTGGGGAAGCCCGGCGCCTTCGCCGGTCGCAGGTTCCGCCTGAGAACCCGATCGGTCGCACCGTTATCTATCCCTCGTAGGAGAAGGCATCCATATAGCAGTCCCCATGAAGAGAAACAATCTGCGGCCAGCGCGCAGGATTAGTGCGCAGCATTACAGATCAACCGCTTCGTAGATGGCCTTATCCGGTGGCCCTGCCGCAAAGCGCCAGAGCGCCGTGGCGCGATCCGAGCCGAGGGCGGGCAGGGCAAGCAGTGAGCTTGAAACCGTGCCGAAGCCGTTGGGCAAGGCGACGTTCATGGCGCCCTCAGCACCGACGGCCGGGTCGTGATCCCGGCTGGCCAGCAGCCTTTCCCAGGCACGCCAGTCGCCAACCGCAGGATCGGGCGCGGCGGCCTGCCGGAACTGCGGCAGGAAGTGGCGAATACGGGGGCTTTTGGTGTCGTTGCGGTCCGCCGCCGTGATCATGGAGATGCCTGGCGGCAGGGGTTGCACGACAACGCTCTCGGCATCTTCCCCGAGGTGACGGAGCCAGAAGGCATCCTGAGAATCCGCGATCACCAGGTTGAAGCTTCGATAGGCAGCCGGCTCCAACTGTGCCAGCGCTTCGGCTGCGGCGGCCGCGTCCGCGTGATCCAGGGCTTCCAGTACCAGTTCGCCTCGGCTGCGTTTGCCGGCGGCCGGGCCGAGCGATCCGTAGCGGTTCAGGATGCAGGCCAGCAGGCCATGATCGTTGACACCCAACCAGGAACCGCCCGCCAGTTCATCCTGGCCCGCGACCACCTCGGGGCGGTCCGGCCAGTGACGGTCGGGCGCGCGCCAGGGGCGGTCGCGCATCTCGTCGCGATTGCCGGCAAAGATGACGGGCCAGGCGGTGGAAGGGCGGCGAAGAAGGATGACGGTACACATGTAATGGGCGATGATAAGGGCTATGCGGTTTCGGTTCACCTGTCGCGGTGCAGCGGCTATAACGGCGCGGAACCCGTGGTGGCAACCGGCCGCCGCCTATGAGCCGCAGGAAAGAGCAAGGGTAGCCCAGGTATGAGCTTCAACGATCGCGAAAAGGCGTTCGAAGACAAGTATAAGCACGATCAGGAGTTGCAGTTCCGGGTCGAGGCTCGGCGCAACAAGCTGCTTGGCCTTTGGGCGGCGCAGACGATGGAGATTACGGGGCCGGCGGCGGATGCCTACGCCAAGGAGGTGGTCGCGTCCGACTTCGAGGAAGCCGGCCATGAAGATGTCTACCGCAAGGTCATGGGCGACTTGACCGACAAGGGCGTCGACATCTCAGAGCACAAGCTGCGCAAGAAGATGGACGAACTGCTGGAGGTCGCCAAACAGCAGGTGATGAGCGAGTAGAGCGCCGAAGCTCGGTCAAGCGGCGTTCGGACCGATTGGCCGGAACGCGCCGCGGCCAGCGACCTTAAAGAGAAAAGCGGCCCGCGCTCAGGCACGGGCCGCTTTTCTCTTTAAGCGGGGAGAGACGCAATTCCTCAGCGCATCCAGAACGGCTTGGCGACTTCGCGCTCGACATCGATGCGATCCAGGCCGACGTCACGCAGCAGCCGGTCGTCCAACTGGGCCAGGCAATGGCGCTGATTGGCGCGTTCTTGCCAGGCGAAAAGGACGTCCAGAAGCTTTCCGACCAGACTGGAACTGCGGGGCCGCTGGGAGGGTGCTCTGTAATAGGTGGCGGGGGTGTGGTGGCCGTGCCGCCGTAAAGTTGCGATCGACATCGTCATGACAAATCTCCTCATGACCGCGGACGGGAGGAACAGCCCTCACGGTCCTTATCTACGAGAGAGAATTTGGGATACTTGAGCCCTTTGCGCAAACGATGTTACTTCAGGGGTGGGATTAGATAATTTGTAGGTGAGCAAGGCAGCTATGCGTCGTCGTCTTCCCCCGCTGAACGCCATGCGCGCCTTCGAGGCCGCGGCCCGCCATCTTTCCTTCACCAAGGCGGCCGAGGAGCTGGCCGTGACCCAGGCGGCGGTCAGTCATCAGGTCAAGGCGCTGGAGGAGCATCTCGGCGTCCCGCTGTTCCGCCGGCTCAATCGGGCGCTGGCGCTGACCGAGGCGGGGCGCAGCCTGCTGCCTGCCGCGCGAGAGGCCTTCGATCTGTTGGACGCGGCCACGCGGCGCCTGCGGCAGGCGGAGGCGGGCGGGCCGCTGCGTGTTTCCGTGCTGGCCTCCTTCGCCTCAAAGTGGTTGCTGCCGAGGCTTGCCGGCTTTCGCCGCCAGCATCCGGAGATCGATGTCCTGGTTTCGGCCGACGATCGTTTGACCGACTTCGAACGGGACGAGATCGATATCGGCCTCCGCTACGGCTCGGGCAACTATCCGGGGCTTCGCGTCGACTGGCTGATGGGCGATGAGATCCTGCCCGTTTGCGCGCCCAGCCTCTGCGAAGGACCCGAGGCCTTGCGGGTGCCGGAGGATCTACGGCGTCATACCCTGCTGCACGACGAGGTCAGCGGAACGGCCGACAGTCCCGACTGGCGGGTCTGGCTGCGGGCGGCAGAGTTGGAGCGGAGCGGCATCGATCCGGAGCGCGGCCCCGGTTATTCGCACATGGCGATGGTCCTGGAAGCAGCCATGGCCGGCGAGGGCGTGGCTCTCGGGCGCTTGTCCCTGGCGTGTGACGACCTGCGCGCCGGACGCTTGGTTTGCCCCTTCGGCCCCCGCCTGCGCACCCGCTTCGCCTACTGGATCGTCTCCAGCCCGGAGATGGCCGAGCGGGCGAAGGTCGCCGCCTTCCGGGAGTGGCTGCTGACCGAGGCGCGCAGCGAAACGACACCGTTCAGCCTGTTGCAACGGCCCCCGGAAGCGGACCCGCAGACCTTGGGGTCCCCCAGGCAGCTGCCTTAACGCCGCCCTCGGTTCGCCTGCGTTGGCCCGCAGTCAGCCGTCACCGGCTGCACATTTCCCGGACGGCTGCTATAAACCGTCTTAATCGAACGTCCGACGACACTCACAACAGTAGAGAAGATCCCCGCATGGCCCGTCCTTCCGAGGCTTCGCTGGAGATGATCCGCAAGCTCATCTCCTTCGACACGACCAGCCGTAACTCCAACCTTGGCTTGATCGAGTACGTCCGCGATTACCTTGCGGATCTCGGCGCCAGCTGCGAGCTGATCTACGACGAGACCGGTCAGAAGGCCAATCTCTACGCCACGCTCGGCCCGGCCGATCGCCCGGGCATCGCCCTGTCCGGTCACACCGACGTGGTGCCGGTGGACGGTCAGGAATGGCATACCGATCCCTGGGAGATCGTCGAGAAGGACGGTAAGCTCTACGGACGCGGCACCTGCGACATGAAGTCCTTCGTGGCCGTGGCCCTGGCCAAGGCGCCGATGTTCGCCAAGGCCAACCTGAAGACCCCGGTTCACTTCTGTTTTTCCTACGACGAAGAGGTTGGTTGTCTCGGCGTCCGCCCGATGCTGGCCCGTCTCGCGAAGCTGCCGGTGCGACCGGCGTTGGTGGTGGTCGGCGAACCGACCGACATGAAGGTGATCAACGCCCACAAGGGCAAGCTCTCGGTCGAGTGCCATGTGCGCGGCTTCGAATCCCACTCCTCCCTGGCGCCGACCGGCGTGAACTCCGTGGAGTACGCCGCGCGGCTGGTGGTCAAGCTGCAGGAGATGGCACGTCGCAAGGAGGTCGAGGGTCCGTTCGACCATGACTTCGATGTGCCCCACACCACGGTCCATACTGGCACCATCCAGGGCGGCACCGCGCTCAACATCGTGCCCAAGGACTGCAGCTTCGAGTTCGAGTTCCGTAATCTGCCGCATGAGGACTCCGGGCCCTTGTACGACGAGGTGGTCGCCTACGCCCGCGAGGTCCTGGAGCCGGAAATGCAGGCGCGCCGGCCGGACACCGGATTCCGGTTCGAGGAGATGTCGACCATCGCGCCGATGGACACGCCGCTTGAGCACCCGGTCGTGGCGCTGGCCAAGGCGCTGACCGGTGCGAACGCGACCAGCAAGGTCGCCTTCGGCACCGAGGCCGGACTGTTCAACGAGGCCGCGATGCCCTCCGTCGTCTGCGGCCCGGGCTCGATCGAGCAGGCGCACAAACCGAACGAGTTTATCGCCTTGGAACAGGTGGCGCTTTGCGAGCGCTTCATGGATCGACTCACAGAGCGTTTGGTCGCCGAGCAGCTCTCGGCTGCTTAGGCGCGGCTGAGTGAGGGACTCGCCTTCCAGTCCGACCCCGAATTCGGCCCCCGATCCGGCCCCCGGCCCAGCGCCCGATCCGGCGCCCGTCAAAACTCTGAAGCAGAGGGCGCCGGGGATCGCCCTGGCGCTGTTGCTCGGGAGTCTGGGCGGCTGGGCCGCATCGGCGCTCGGTCTGCCTCTGCCGTGGATGATCGGCGCCATGACCGCGACGACGGTCGCCGCCGTGGCCGGGGCGCCGATCGCCATGGCGCAGCCGTTGCGCACGGTGATGGTCGCCGTGCTGGGGGTGATGCTGGGCAGCGGCTTCACGCCGGAGATCCTGGCGCGGCTGAACGAGTGGGTCGTCAGCCTGCTGTCGCTCTTCGCCTACATTGCCGTGGCAGGCGGCGCGGGCCTGCTCTACTTCCGGCGCGTCTGCGGTTACGACCCCATCACCGCCTACTTCTCGGCCATGCCCGGCGGTCTGTCGGAGATGATCGTGGTCGGTGGCGAGATGGGCGGCGATGCGCGGCGGATCTCCCTGGCGCATGCCTCGCGGCTGTTGCTGGTGGTGCTGACCATTCCCTTCGCCTTTCGCTGGCTGGAGGAGTTCGAGCCGGGCAGCCGTCCGGCCGCCGGCCTGCCGATCGCCAGCATCCCGGTGGCCGACCTGGCGATCCTGACGCTTTGCGGTCTCGTTGGCTTTGCCTTGGCGCGGGCGGTCAAGGTGCCGGCGGCGGCGGTCGTCGGGCCGATGCTGGTCAGCGCGATCGTGCATCTGGCCGGCTGGACCGACGCGGCGCCGCCGGTCGAGCTCGTGTCCGCGGCGCAGGTCGCCGTCGGCGCGGCGATCGGCGCCCGCTTCGCCGGGACGGAGCTGCGGCTGGTGCTCCAGACCCTGGTGCAGTCGCTGGGGGCCACGGTGATTCTGGTCGTTGTGACGTTGATCTTCGCCGGGGGCTTGAGCTTTGCGCTGGAGCTCGATCCGCGCGCTCTCGTGCTGGCTTTCGCGCCCGGAGGCCTGGCGGAGATGAGCCTGATCGCCATCGCACTGGGCGCCGATGCGGCCTTCGTCGCGACCCATCATATCGTGCGGATCGTCTTGATCGTGGTCTTGGCGCCGGCGGCCTTTCGGTTGATGGGCCGACGTAAACGCGAGTAACACGGGCGGCTAACACGGGGCGGCGGCAAAGTGCCGACGAGAGCGAGGACAGGATCATGGTGCAGGCCCAGGTCGCGGAGCTGCGTGTCTTGGTCACGGCAGGCGCGGCGGGCATAGGGCGCAGCATCGCCGAAGCTTTTGTCGCGGGCGGCGCCAGGGTTCACCTCTGCGACATCGATGGCGATGCGCTGGGGGAGGTGGCGGAGGCACTGCCGCTGGCCGGCGCTACGCTGGCAGACGTCTGCGACATGCAGGCTGTCGAGCGGCTGTTCCGCGAAGTGGACGGGAGCCTCGGCGGCCTCGACGTGCTGGTCAACAACGCCGGCGTCGCCGGGCCGACCTTGCCGGTTGAAGAGATCGAGCCGGAGGACTGGCGCCGCACCCTGGAGGTCAATACGACGGGCCAGTTCCTCTGCATCCGCCAGGCCGTGCCGCGGCTCAAGGCGGCGGGCGGGGGCTGCATCGTCAATCTCGCCTCGGCGGCCGGTGTGCGGGGCTATCCTCTGCGGACGCCCTATGTGGCAAGCAAGTGGGCGGTCGTCGGCATGACCAAGTCCCTGGCGATGGAACTCGGTCCCTTCGGCATTCGGGTCAACGCGCTCTGTCCCGGCGCCGTGGAGGGCGAACGGATCGAGCGGGTGATCGCGGCGAAGGCCGCTGCACGCGGAGTCTCCGAAGCGGATATGCGCGCCGAGCTGACCCGCGACAGCTCCCTCGGGACCTTCGTCACGGCTCAGGACATTGCCGACATGGCGCTCTATCTGGCCGGGCCGTCAGGCGCCCGAATCAGCGGACAGGCGCTCTCCATCGACGGCAATCTCGAGGTGCTGCGTTAACGTTCGACCTCCGTCAATCGGTCTGGGCGACGAAGCTCTGGATCAACCTGAGATCCAGCTTGTATTTCGGGACGATCAAGCAGGTTTCGTAGGACTCCGGCAGATCGATGATCGGGAGTTCGACCAGCCGCTTTTCCTCGACCGCGCTGTTTTCCAGAAAGACGCCGATTCCGACGCCCTGCAGGATGGCCTCCTTCATCACCGGGAAGGTTGTTGTTCGGACCAGGCGGCGCAGCGACAGGCCACGCTGCTTCAGTGCCTTGGACACGATCCTGTGGGTGAGCGATCCCTGCTCGGGCAGTAGCACGACTTCCTGCGCGACCTCCGCCAGAGAAACCGTCCGCTGGGATGCCAAGGGGTGGTCGCTGCGTGCATAGAGGACGTAGCGGGCGTCGGTGATCTTTCTGCGATACCACTCGTCCTTGCGGGTCGGGTCGGTCACGATGGCGATGTCGACCTGCCGGGTCTGCAGCAGGTTCATGGCCGTCGTCCAGTCGAACAGCGTCAGGTCGACCTCGACCTCGGGAAACTGGGCGGAGTAGCGTGCGATGAGGCGCAGAGCCGGCTGCGGTGCGTTGGCGATGATCTTGAGCTGACCGTGATTTAGGTCCGCATAGCCCTGCAGTTTTTCGTCGATCATCGTTTCGAGCGTGACGTAGCGGTCGGCCAGCTCGAAGAATTCCTGTCCCGCGCGCGTCAGGACGATTCCGTCCCTGCCGCGGACGAAAAGCCGGGCGCCGACGGCTGACTCCAGCTTCGAAACGTGCTGCGTGACGGCAGATTGCGAGACTCCGAGCTTTCGGGCGGCCGAAGAGATGCTGCCCTCGCGGACGACGTGGGCAAAGGCCTTGAACTGGTGAGGATTGACGCGCATGGGCCTTCCTTCTGCCCAGCCGACTCTACTCGCTATAAGTCTCACTTATATGACGTTACAGAACTGAGACTTCGCCCCGGTACCGTTGCGTCACCTTCCCACGGTCAAGGGCGCAACGATGCAGATCTCCCTGTCGGGCATCGCGAAGTCGTTTGGGAATACGGAGGTTCTGAAGGGTGTCGACCTAGCGGTTGCAGCCGGTGAATTCGTCACGCTGGTGGGCCCCTCCGGGTGCGGCAAGTCCACGCTGCTGCGCATCCTGGCCGGCCTGGAAAGACCCGATGCCGGGCGCGTGGAGATCGACGGGCGCGACGTGACGGCCGTACGGCCGGCCGACCGCAACCTCGCGATGGTCTTTCAGTCCTATGCGCTCTATCCGCATCTGAGCGTCGAAGAGAACATGATGACGCCGCTGAAACTGCGTGACTTGACGCGGCTGCAGCGGCTTCCGCTTGTCGGCCCGCTTCTCGCCCGGGCGCGCTATCGGGCGCTCCGACGGCAGGTGCGCCGTGCGGCGGAGACGCTGAAGATCGAAGAGCTCCTGTCGCGCAAGCCGGGTCAGCTCTCGGGTGGACAGCGTCAGCGGGCCGCCCTTGGGCGGGCCATGGTGCGCAACCCCGTCGCCTTCCTGATGGACGAGCCGCTCTCCAACCTGGATGCCGCGCTGCGCGTCCACATGCGGAGCGAACTGTCGCAACTGCATCGCCGACTGGCCACGACCTTCATCTACGTGACCCACGATCAGGCCGAAGCCCTGACCATGTCCGACCGCATGGCGGTGATGATGCATGGCGCAATTCTGCAACTCGGCCCGCCGGAGGAGATCTACAGCAATCCCGTATCTGTCGAGGTTGCCCGCTTCGTCGGATCCCCCGCGATCAATCTCCTGCCGGGCGAGATCGACGGGCAGGGGCGGCTCAGCATCCTGGGACGGCCGCTTTCCTGGGTGTCCGGCGCCGGGCGTCAGCCGCTGCTCGTCGGCGTGCGGCCCGAGCATATGGCGCTCGCTCCGGGAGGTTCGGCTCAGTTCAGCGGTCTCGTCCGCCATCGCGAGAACTTGGGCGCCGACCTGTTTCTTCACCTGGAGCTGAGCGATGGAAATACCAAGATCATCCTGCGCTGCGACCCGGTCGCTTTGGCCGAGAGCACGCAGGGCGGTGCGCCGCTGGGTGCCCGGGTCGGCCTAAGCGTCGATCCGCACCGCTTGCATCTCTTCGGGTCGAACGGGCGCAGGCTTCAGTTGGCGACGCGCGATCTCGCACGCATCGCCTGACCATGCCTAACAGCCGCGCACATCTCTGGTTCGTTGGTCCGGCGCTGCTGCTGATGCTGCTCATCCTGCTGCTGCCGATCGGCATCGCTTTCGGCCTCAGCCTGACGGACTACTCGCTGGGCAACACCGGCGCCCGGTTCGTCGGCTGGGAGAACTACGAGCAGATCTTCACGCGCTCCACCTACGAGAAGATGTTCGGCGCCACCTTCCGCTACGTCTTCGTGGTGGTGCCGCTGACCGTGGCGCTGGGGCTGGGTGCGGCCCTGCTGATCCATTCCCTGGCCCGCTTCGGGGATCTCTACAAGACGATCTACTTCCTGCCCGTGATGGCGGCCCTGATTGCCATGGCGATCGTCTGGGAGTTCGCGCTTCACCCGACCGTCGGGATCGTCAACGCCACCCTGGAACGCGGCTGCGGCACCGTTCTGGAGACTTGGCGCTGGTATGCCGAGGGCTGTGCGCGGACCTTTCCGCTATGGCTGACGGACCGTGACTACGCAATCTGGACAGTATCCTTCATCGGCGTCTGGCAAGGCTTCGGCTTCAACATGGTGCTCTATCTTGCCGGGCTGACCTCCATCCCGCGCGCGCTCTACGACGCGGCCGAGATGGACGGCAGCAGGTCGGCCTGGGAGCGCTTCCGGCTCGTCACCTGGCCGATGCTGGGCCCGACCACCGTCTTCGTGGTGACCATCAGCCTGATCCGTTCCTTCCAGGTCTTCGACATGGTCGAGGCCTTCTATCCCCAGGGCGGCGGGCCGTCCAAGAGCGTCTACGTGATGATGTTCGCGATCTACGAGAAGGCGATCCAACACAACCTGATGGGAATCGGCGCTGCGATCACCGTCGTGTTCCTGGGCTTCGTGATGTTCCTCACGCTGGCTCAGCGCTGGTTGGTGGAACGGAGAACGCACTATGGCTGACACGGCTGTCGCGGCGCCGACCGGCTCCGCGCGACTCTCCTTTTCCGCCGCGGAGACGCTGAAGCATGTCGTCCTGATCCTGGGCGCCGTGATCGTGCTGCTGCCGTTTTACGTGATGGTGAGCTACTCCCTGAAAAGCCCGGCGGAGATCATGCAGAACCAGGGAGGGCCGCTCGGCAGTCAGGAACTCTTCCGCGACGACTTCTGCGTCAAGCTCGGCAACGCGCCCGAGGACTGCATGGTGCGGCCGGCGATCTACAACTATACGACCGCCTTCGAGAAGGCACCGCTTCTGCGCTACCTGCTGAACGGTGTGATCGTGACCGTCTCCATTTTCATCATTCAGGTGATCGTCGCGCTGCCCTGCGCCTATGCCTTGGCCAAGCTGAGATTCTGGGGGCGCGAGGCGGTCTTCGGGCTGGTTCTCTTCTGCTTGCTCATCCCGGTCCATGCGATCGCGTTGCCGCTCTACATCATGCTGGCGAAACTCGGGCTGACGAACAGCTATGCCGCATTGATCATTCCCTGGACCATCAGCGTCTTCGGCATCTTCCTGATGCGCCAGTTCTTCATGACGGTTCCCGACGACCTGATCGACGCCGCGCGCATGGACGGCATGAGCGAATACTCGATCATCTGGAACGTCATGCTGCCGACGGCCGTTCCAGCGCTTCTGGCCTTCGGCATCTTCAGCGTCGTCGCCCATTGGAACGACTACTTCTGGCCGCGCATCGTGGTCACCGGAAGCCGTGAACTCTTCACGCCGCCGCTCGGTCTCCGCGAGTTCAAGGGTGACGCCGACGGCGACAACTTCGGGCCCATGATGGCGACCGCCTGCATCATCGTCACGCCCCTGATCGTCGCCTTTCTCCTGGCCCAGCGGCGCTTCATCGAGGGGATCACGCTCACCGGCATGAAGTAGGTCGCTCCGGCGCACCGTCAGACGTCCCAGGTCCTGAAATGGATCCATCCCGTCCGGTCTCGCACTCTGCCTGATCGGACTCAAGGCAAGCGGAGAAGTTCGAATGAGACTCCTGACCACCGCTGTGGCTCTTGTCCTGGCCACGGGTACGGCCAACGCCGAGGACAAGGTTACGATCGAGTTCGCCTACCCCTACAGCCACCTTTTCGACGTCACCTACCAGAAGATCCTTCCGTTGTTCGAGGCGGCGCACCCGAACATCGAGGTGCAGTTCCGCGCCACTTACGAATCCTACGAGGACGGAACCAACACAATTCTGCGCGAGGCCGTCGCGGGAACGCTGCCCGACGTCACCATGCAGGGGCTCAATCGCCAGGCGATTCTGGTGGAAAAGGGGATTGCAAAGTCGCTGGAACCCTTCATTGCCCAGGAGCCCGATTTCGCCAGAGAAGGTTACCATCAGGCGATGCTGGATCTCGGCACCTTCCAGGATCGGGTCTACGGCCTGCCCTTCTCCGTCTCTCTGCCCGTGGGCTACTACAACATGGATCTCATGGCCAAGGCCGGGCTGGACGAATCGAACCTGCCGACCACCTGGGCCGAGGTCGTGGCCACCTGCGAGAAGCTGCGTGCGGCCGGAGTCGACAATCCGGTCTTCTGGGGCTGGAACATCACCGGCAACTGGTTTCTCCAGGCCCTGATGTGGAGCCAGGACAAGCCAACCGTCATGGGCGCCGACTTTACCCTCGACGAACCTCAGGGGCTGACCGCGCTGAGCACCATGCACGACATCTTCCGCGGTTGCGAGATGCAGAATCTGGAATGGAAAGCCGCTCTGGCGTCCTTCTCGGCCGGTGAGATCGCGATGATGTACTGGTCGACTTCGGCGCTTGGGGCGGTCGAGCGCGCCCAGGGCGACTTCGCGCTGAAGACCAGCGAGTTTCCCGGTATTGAGACTGCGCCACAGGGCCTGCCGGCGGGCGGCAATTCGGCCATGCTGGTTTCGACGTCCGAGGACCCGGCGGAACTGGAAGCAGCCTGGACGTGGCTGAAGTTCATCACCAGCGGCGAAGGCGCCGCGGAGGTGGCACGCACCACCGGCTACATGCCGCCGAACAAGGCCGCCAATGAGATCATTCTGAAGGACTTCTACACGCAGTTCCCGAACAAGGAGACGGCGGTCCGGCAACTGCCGCTGCTGCGCGAGTGGCAAGCCTATCCCGGCGACAACGGGCTGGCTGTCACGCAGGTGATCTACGACGGCCTGGAAGGCATCGTGACCGGCGAGCATGACGACATGGAGACGTTGCAGGAGGATCTGTCCGAAGAAGTGCAGGATCTGCTGCCCTCCGGCTCCTGACGCTGCGGCGCCGTATCCGGCCTCGGGCCGCAGCTTTCGCGCTGCGGTCCGGGGCCGGGTTGCCCAACCCACTCCCAACAGAAGAGGCGGGCGGTTCCGTGAAGCTGCTGCAGATGACGGACATCCACCTGACGACGCCGGGCCAGACCATCGGCGGGCGCGACCCCAACGCCAACTTCGCGCGCGCCCTGGATCACGCCATGCAGCGTCATGCCGACGCGGAGGCCCTGTTCATCACCGGCGACCTGTCGGATTGGGGGGATGCGGCCGACTACGCGCTCTTGAAAGCACAGATCGTCGATCTGCCGCTGCCGGTCCATCTCTGCATCGGCAACCACGATGACCGGCCGACGCTGCTGGAGGTCTTTCCCGAACTGGAGGGAGACCGGGGCTTCGTTCAGGCGGTGGTCCCCTTGTCGCTCGGTCACGCGATTACGCTGGACACCTGGGGCCCGGAAAGCCATGCGGGCCACTTCTGCGAAGGGCGTGCGGACTGGCTGGCGGGCCAGCTCACCGCCTTGCCCGGTCCCCTGTGGATCTTCATGCATCACAACCCTGTGCCCCTCGGCATCGCGCCGATGGACAAGATCATGCTGCTCGACGCGGCGCGTTTCGCGGAGACCGTGGCACCCCACCGGGACAAGATCGCCCATATCTTCCACGGCCACTGCCACCTGCCGCTTTCCGGATCGCTGCGGGGCATTCCCTTTTCCGCCCCGCGCGGAACGAATCATGCCAGCTGGCCGGATTTCTCGGCCAAGAGACTTCTCTCGGCGGCCGACCTTACCGAGGCCTATGCGGTCATCTTTGCCGAACCGTCCCATACGATGGTTCACATGGTGGAGTTCGGCTACGACGGCGAGGTTCGGAGAGAGGGGTCGCCCGACTATGCAGACTGGAATCGCCTGACCATGGTGCGTTGACTCGCGAAGCGCCTGTTCGTGCCGGGTCGGTTGATGACGGCGCGGGTGCCGTTAAGGGTCAGGTCCGCTCTTCGACCCTGCCGCCCAGACTGCGCAGGCCGTCGGCGATCGTCGCGAGACCGCGCGCCAGCGTGTCGCTGTCGGTGCTGCGCAAAACGACGGAGACGCCGAAGCCGCCGCCCCGGGCGAAGGGGTAGCTGCCGATGTCGAGCTGATCGGCGAAGCTGGCCTGGGCGTCGGTCAGAACTGCGGCGATCACGCTTTCCGGCAGGTCGACCTCCAGCGCGCGCGACAGTAGCGGCGCACCGCCGACCAGGCCGGGGGCCAGGCTTTCGAACATGGCCTGCATGATCTTCGGGATGCCGGCCAGCACATAGACGTTGTCGATCCGGAAGCCGGGGGCCGTGCTGACCGGGTTCTCGATCAGCGCCGCGCCTTCGGGCGTGCGGGCCATGCGCAGGCGCGCCGGGTTGATCTGGTCGCCGTAGTGCGCCTCCAGCAGGGCGCGGGCCTCGGGATTGACGATCAGCGGCCGGCCGACCGCCTTGGCGATGCAGTCGGCGGTGATGTCGTCATGGGTCGGGCCGATCCCGCCGGTCGTGAAGAGGTAGTCGACCCGCGCCTGCAGCGCTCTGACGGCCTCGACGATGGCCGTCTCGTCGTCGGCGACCACTCGGGCCTCCGTCAGGCGGATACCCAGATCGGTGCAGCGCTGGGCGATGTAGTTGAGGTTGGCGTCCTTGGTACGGCCCGACAGGATCTCGTTGCCGATCAGCAGGACGGCCGCCGTCACGACGCGGTTCGGGGTCTCGGGCGATGCCTCTGACATAGCTGTCTTACTGCGCGGGCTGTTGCTCGGTGCCGTCGGACGTTCCACCCTGAACGTAGCCTTTGGCCTGCATGCAGTCGTTGAACAGCCGCGATTGCCGGTTGCGCGCCTCGAACTCGCCCAGCCGGCCCTCGAAACGCCGCGTCGTGTCGTAGGCACCGCGCTGGTCCAGGTTGCCGCTGATGTCCTGGTCGATCTGCCGACCGGTGTCGACCCGCGCCCGCGCGAAGCGGAAGCAGCCCTCGATATCGTCCTGCCGGCGTGCGTCCGTGACGCCCGGCTGGTTCCAGACCAGGGCCTCCGGCGGGACCGAGAGCAGCGGCGAAGTCTCGCCGGCCGGCGCGGTCGCGGCGGGCAGCGCCGTCGGTTGACGCTCCGGCTCGCTGCAAGCGGCGAGCAGAAACAGCAGGGTGGCGGGAAGCAGCAGCGCGAATTTCATCATAGCGAGTAAATTGACGCGGCGCGGTGTCTCCCGCAAGTGCGAAGGCGAGAGCGCGATCGTCACAGGCGGATGCGGGGTGGCGTCCGCCGGTCACGTGAATTGCTCTCGAACCCCATGAGAGAGCAACAGCTTGCCGTGAAAGGCCCCGCTCCGTAGCTTCGCTGCGCCATGCGCTTCGAAACGCCTCTCGTGCCCGCCCGCCTGCTTCGCCGCTACAAACGGTTTCTCGCCGACGTGGTCTTCGACCCTGTCGGCGACAGTCCCGGCGAGGCGGAGGACGGAATGGGCGAAGAAACCACGGTGCATTGCCCGAACCCCGGCGCCATGCTCGGGCTGGCCACGCCGGGCGCGCGAGTCTGGCTGTCGCCGGCGGCGAACCCGGCCCGCAAGCTCCGCTGGACCTGGGAGCTGACGGAACCGGCGGACGGGATCGGCCGCGGCTTGGTCGGCATCAATACCGGGCACCCCAACCGGCTGGCTGCCGAAGCGATCGCCGCGGGCCGGATCCCGGAACTCGCCGGCTACGCGGCCCTGCGGCGGGAGGTCAAGTACGGCCGCAACAGCCGGATCGACCTGCTGCTGGAGGACGAAGGTCGGCCGTCCTGCTACGTGGAAGTCAAGAACGTCCATCTGCTGCGCGGCGAGGCCTTGGCGGAGTTTCCCGACTGCGTCACCACCCGCGGCGCCAAGCACCTGGAGGAACTCGGCGATATGGTCGAGGCCGGCCATCGCGCGGTCATGCTCTATGTCGTGCAGCGCAGCGACTGCCACCGCTTCGCCGTCGCCGGCGACCTCGACCCTGGCTATGCCAAGGCTCTGGACCGTGCCCTGGGCCGCGGCGTCGAGGCCCTCTGCGTCGCCTGCGAGATCACGCCCGAGCAAATCGTCATCGAACGGCCGCTGCCGCTCGCGCTCTAGGCTCCGCACTCGATAGGTGACGCCCGCCTCAACTCTGGCGACGCCGAAAGCCTTGAACCCGCGTCCGGCAGGTGCAAACTACCAGGGTGACAGCGGGCGCCCGCAGGGCACCGCTCTTTTTCATATCTAGCGAGAGCAGCGTAGGCGCAATGCAGACCGACCAGGCCCTGGCCGAGCGGCGACAGATCGTAATCCACGGCCCGGAGGGCTTCGCGGGCATGCGCCGCGCCGGCCGGCTGGCGGCCGAAACGCTGGACTATCTGACGCCGCGGGTGCAGCCGGGGGTCACGACGGAGGAGCTGGACCGCCTGGCCCACGATTTCATCGTCGCCCGGCAGGCGATTCCGGCGCCGCTCAACTATCGCGGTTTTCCGAAGTCGATCTGCACCTCGGTCAACCACGTGGTCTGTCACGGCATCCCCAGCCCGCAGAAGAAGCTGCTGGACGGCGACATCATCAACATCGACGTGACCGTCATCCTGGACGGCTGGCACGGCGACACCAGCCGGATGTTCTACGTCGGCAAGCCCAGCGTGAAGGCGCGCAAGCTGGTGGAGGTGACCTACGAGGCGATGATGCGCGGGATCGAGGTGGTCAGGCCGGGCGCGACCCTGGGCGACATCGGCCATGCCATCCAGTCCTTCGTGGAGGCCAACCGCTTCTCGGTCGTGCGCGATTTCTGCGGCCACGGTCTCGGCCTGGTGTTTCACGATGCCCCCTCCGTCCTGCACTACGGCCGGCCGGGTACCGGCGTGGCGCTGCAGGAGGGCATGTTCTTCACCATCGAGCCGATGGTGAACGCGGGGCGTTTCGAGGTGAAGCTGCTGGACGACGGCTGGACCGCGGTCACCCGCGACCGTTCGCTCTCGGCGCAGTTCGAGCACTCGATCGCCGTCACGGCCGAGGGCTACGAGATCTTCACCGCATCGCCCAAGGGCTGGAGCTGCCCGCCCTACGAAGGAGCCTGAGGGCATAGAGGGGGCTGAGAGGCCTTGCCCGCTCAGGGGAAATAGGCCGGGTGAGGGGCTGGCGATAGGGGTTGCGAGTGGGGTGCAGGCGGTGGACGACCTGATCGGCGAGGATCCCAAGGCGGCCCGGTCGGGAACTCGTGCCGCTGCGGCCGAGCCGGCCTCCAAGCCGCACTATCATGGCCATCGCACGCGGCTGCGCCGGCGGATGCTGGAGCAGGGACCCTCGGCCCTCGCCGACTACGAACTCCTGGAAATGCTGCTCTTCGCCGCCAACCCGCGCGGCGACACCAAGCCGCTGGCCAAGCAGCTGCTGGCGCGCTTCGGCAGCCTGGCCCGTGTGCTCTCGGCCACGCCGGCCGAGCTCGCGAAGGTCAAAGGCCTGGGCGAGACCGGCGTCGCGGCCCTGACGGTGGTGCCGGAGGCGGCACGCCGCCTGGCGCTGGAGCAGGCGCAGGACCAGCCGGTCATCGCCTCCTGGCAGAAGCTGCTCGACTACTGCCGGATCGCCCTGGCGCACGAGCGGGTCGAGTGCTTCCACGTCCTCTTTCTCGACCGCAAGAACAAGCTGATCGCCGACGAGCGGCAGCAGCGCGGCACCGTCGACCACACCCCGGTCTATCCCCGCGAAGTGGTCAAGCGCGCCCTGGAACTCGGCGCCTCCGCCGTCATCCTGGTCCACAACCACCCCTCCGGCGACCCGACCCCCAGTCAGGCCGACATCGCCATGACCGAGGCGGTGGTCGAGGCCGCCGCCAAGCTGGACATCCGCGTCCACGACCACGTGGTCATCGGCCGCGAGGGGCATGCGAGTTTTCGGTCGTTAGGGTTGCTGTAGGGGTGGGCGGCTCGTTGATTTAAGCCGTGTTTTGAGGAGCTGTTTTGGCCAATTGCTGCCACGGGCACTAGATGATCTCAAACGTGACCAGGGGCCAAGCTTTTGAACTGGCCTTGAAACGCAGAGCAGCCTTGTACTAGCCGACCTGCCTGATCCAATCCCTGCAGATGCTTTCGATCCTCTCAATTTCGCTGTCGGGCAAGACTCCCGTGTGCATGATTACGTTCCTGGACATCTCAAGGTCCGTGAACCGCGAGTTCACCCAAGCTTGGGTTGGAAATAGGTCGGAGAAATCATCCCAACGGCTGATTATTATCTGAGCTAAGTTGCCAAACATCGTGTAGCCAATCGAAGAAACAGATCGTTGACTATGATATCTGTTCTTTTCTTCCTTATCTTTCAAAGACGCTACGACACCCTTGATCTTGTTAGGGACGCACTCTTCCCACCAGTCGATACCGTGGCGTTCCGCAAGCCTGTCGGTTATCAATTCTCGAACAGAGTTTTCGAGACAAAAGAAAACAACATATATTGACGACATTTTATTCGCTTGATGGATAGTACGTGGGCTAAAATCAGAGTTGTCTATCCGCTCTACTGGAATCACGTTGGCTCCGGTCCGTACTGTTATGCCTTCATCCTCTAGGCGCTCAAATGAGTCAGCTAACAGCAGCCCGTCGAACACGAATTTTTTTAAAAGATCTGTATGATCCATTTCTAAGCTCAAACGATAAGATGATCTTTGAGGCTTCTAAAGATCGCATTATAGACCGAGATATCGGTTGTCGCAGGAAGGTGAATTTGAATGTTATAATGAAAGTTGTTTTCCCGTCTCGCAACTTCCTCGCCCACACCATTGTCTGACTGTTTTTTGTCTTCCCCCTTCTCTTCTATATTTCTTGTCGCGGGAGCTGCTTCGAAATCTGCTAGGGCAGCAAGCGCTTTAAACGTAGCGTAATATCGATTTACCGATGTTGCGTCCTTTCCAGTAACACGCGAAATTGCACCCCTGATCTCCTCTTCAGTTCCGTTATGAATGTTTGTATTGATTGAATATATTTCAGAGTATAATTCGCGTATCCTCTCAGCTAGTGCGGAAGCTCTTTTGGTTTTATCTTTTAGATCGTCAAAATAGGGGGTGGGTATGCCTCCTTCATTTAAGAATCCCAGTCTTTTAAAGAGTCCTATGACAGCGCGATCATTAGAGCTGTTGAAGCCGAGCTTCTTGAGAACTTCGTGCGAAAATTTTGGAGGTTTCTCTGCACTATGGATCGCATCAATTATCGGGCTAATCTTGTTATTAGAAACCATGTAGGGATAGTCATCTGCCATGGTAACCTCTATCGCTTTGCAGTGAGAGTCGTGCCAAACGCTTTATGGATATTCAAGAATGGGGTCTGAATAATTGTGACGCAAATGATAAATTTATTTTTGCACATCGTTTCACAAGATACTTAGCGGCCGAATAAATGTTCAATTGTCGCTCCATTCTTTGAGGGTTGTGCGGCGATATTCTGCTTCCAGCCCAATTCTGATTCTCGTTCGCTTCCTATTTGACTACCGCTCTCCGCTCAAACTCGGCACTAATGAGCTCCTAAAACTCGCGCACTGGTGGTTCAGGATAACAGTCAGCCATCTGCGGAGAAATCGCAGACTGGGCTTCACCGGAAGAGCTGTATCTGCCGCTTTGCTTGTCTCTTACCGATAGCCCTCCACCTACCCCTTCTCCGGCAGGCGGCGCAGCAAGGGGTCGGTGAGCGCCGGCGGTAGGGCCGCGAGCAGCCAGACCAGGGCGTAGAGGCGGCGGGGGAAGGCGATGCGGGGGCGGTTGCGCGCGAGGCCTCGGGCGATGATCTCGGCCGCGCGCTCGGCCTCCATCAGGAGGGGCATGGGGAAGGCGTTCACGGCGGTCATGGGACTCTTGACGTAGCCGGGGCAGATCACCGAGACGCCGACGCCGCTGGGCGCCAGGTGGCCGCGCAGCGCCTCGCCGTAGACGCGCACGGCCGCCTTGCTGGCGCAGTAGGCCGGCGCGCCCGGGAAGCCGCGGAAGGCGGCGAGGGAGGACATCAGGCCGATCTGCCCCCGGCCGCGCGCGGACATCAGCGGGATCGCTGGCTCGACGGTGTTGAGGACGCCGTCGAGATTGGTCGCGAAGATGCGCCGGGCCTGCTCCGGCGACTCGCCGCCGGCTTTGCCGGTGCCGGCCGAGACGCCGGCATTGGCGATCAGCAGGTCGAGCGCCTGGGTGCGATCCGCCATCAGAACCGCGTCGGCTATCTCGGTCCGGTTCGTGACGTCGCAGGGCAGTGCCGCGGTCTCGGCGCCGGCCGCATCGCAGGCGGCGGCGGTCCGGCTCAGCCGCTCGCTGTCGCGGCCGGTCAGCGTCAGACGCCGGCCCGGGCGGGCGTAGTGCCGGGCCAGCGCGGCACCGATGCCGCTGGAGGCGCCGGTGATCAGGATGTGCTTTGGATCGGCGGTCACGCTCTGCTCCAGGCCCGCGAGGTTGTTGCGCCGGCTGCCCCGGTCTATAAGGCCCGGCGTTCGACCGCGTCCAGCGGTCCTCCTCCTGCCAGCCGGATTTCCCCTATGCCCGCCACAGCCGCGCTTCAGTCCATGACCGGTTTCGCCCGCAGCCAAGGCGAGGACGAGCGGGTCTCCTGGACCTGGGAGTTGCGCTCGGTCAACAGCCGCGGGCTGGATCAGCGCTACCGCCTGCCCGGCGGCTGGGAGGCGCTGGAGCCGGAGGTGCGCGCCTTGGCCGGCGAAGCGCTGGCGCGCGGTAACCTGCAGGCCAACCTGACCCTGCGCTCCGGCAAGGCGCCGGCGACGCTCACGGTCAACCGCGCTGTCCTCGATCAGCTTGTCGCCATCGCAAAGGAGCTGGAGACGGAGGTGCCGGCGGCGCCGGCCCGGCTGGACGGCCTGCTGTCCCTGCGCGGCGTGCTGGAGGAGAGTGAAGAGGAAGAGAGCGAGGAGCGGCAGGCGGCGCGGCGCGCGGCGGTGCGCGAGGACTTCTCCCAAGCGCTCGCAGCCCTGGTCGAGATGCGCGGGCAGGAGGGCGCGCGTCTGCAGACGCTGGTTCATCAGCATTTGGAGCGCATCGCGGAGCTGGAGGCGGCGGCCCGCACCTGCGCTGCGACCCAGCCGGCCGCGATTAAGGCGCGGCTCAAGGCGCTGCTGGCCGAATTGCTGGAGGCGGAGCCCGCTTTACCGGAGGAGCGTTTGGCCCAGGAGGCGGCGCTGCTGGTCGGCAAGGCCGACGTGCGCGAGGAGCTGGACCGGCTGGCCGCGCACATCGCCGCCAGCCGGGAGCTGCTGGCCGAGGGCGGGCCGGTCGGCCGGCGCCTGGACTTCCTCTGCCAGGAGTTCAATCGCGAGGCCAACACGCTCTGCAGCAAGTCGGCCGACGTGGAGCTGACGCGGATCGGCCTGGAGCTAAAGGGCGCGATCGAGCAGCTGCGCGAGCAGATCCAGAACCTGGAATAGGGAGCGGTTGAGGTCGTGCAGCTCGAAGACGGGGAGAATGAGCGAAGGGTGGCGCGACGCGGCCTGGTGCTGGTGATCTCCTCACCCTCCGGCGCGGGCAAGACCACGATTGCGCGGGGCCTGCTGGCCAGCGAGCCGGAGCTGAGCCTCTCGGTCTCCTGCACCACGCGGCCGAAGCGCCCTGGCGAAGTCGAGGGCCGGGACTACCGCTTCGTCAGCCAGGATCGCTTCGCCGAGATGGTGGAGGCCGGCGACTTCCTGGAGCACGCGGTGGTTCACGACCACCGCTACGGGACGCCGCGCGGCCCGGTCGAAGAGGTCCTGGCGGCTGGCCAGGACGTTCTGCTCGACATCGACTGGCAGGGCGCCAAGCAGGTCCGCCAGACCGTCGAGCGGGACGTGGTCAGCGTCTTCGTGCTGCCGCCCTCCCTGGCGGAGCTGGAGCGCCGCCTCTTCGCCCGCGCCGCGGACGCCGAGAACGTGATCCGGCGCCGGCTCCAGAACGCGCTGGTCGAGATCGAACGCTGGGAGGACTACGATTACGTCGTGGTCAACCGGGTGGCCGAGGCCGCGCTCGCCGAGGTGCGCGCGATCCTGCAGGCCGAGCGTCTGCGCCGCCGCCGTCAGATCGGTCTGCGGGACTTCATCGGCGAGCTGTTGGGTTAGGCGCCGGCTCTCTCATCGGATGACAGTGCGCGTGCCAGGGCGCAGAACTGCTCCACCGTCAGCTCCTCCGCACGCGCCGTTTCGGGCAAGCCGGTGACTTCGAGCAGCCTCTGCGCGTCGCCGAGGGACTTCAGCGACTGACGCAGCATCTTGCGGCGCTGTCCGAAGGCGGCCTGTGTCACGCGCTCCAGGGCGGCCAGGGAGGCCGGCGCCAAGGGGGCGGGGCGGGGAACCAGCCGCAGCACGCTGGACACCACCTTCGGCGGCGGCACGAAGGCGCGGGGCGGCAGATCGAACAGCAGCTGTGCCTCGCAGAGCCACTGGGTCAGGATCGTCAGGCGCCCGTAGGGCTTCGTCCTCGGCGCCGCGACCAGGCGTTCCGCGACTTCGCGCTGCAGCATGACGGTGATCGACTGCAGCACCGCGGGGTCTTCGGCGATCTGGGCGAGCCAGGCGATCAGCAGCGGCGTGCCGACGTTGTAGGGCAGGTTGGCGACGATGCGGCGCGGCGTCGGACCCAGGGTCGTCAGCTCGACCTGCAAGGCGTCGGCCTGCAGCAGCTCCAGCCGCCCGGGGGCTGCCGCGGCAACCTCCGCCAGCGCATCCCGGCAGCGCGGATCCTTCTCGATCGCGACGACGCGGGCGGCCTCTTCCAACAAGAGCCCGCGGGTCAGGCCGCCGGGCCCGGGCCCGATCTCGATTGTCGTGCCATGGGAGAGGTCGCCGGCGGCGCGCGCAATGCGGCGGGTCAGGTTGAGATCCAGCAGGAAGTGCTGACCCAGGCTCTTGCGAGCAGCCAGGCCGTGGGCGGCGATGACGCTGCGCAGCGGCGGCAGGTCGTCCAGCGCGGCGGAGCCAGGGGTGTGCGTGCCTTTGCTCAGAGACGAATCTCGACGTTGGCGTCGCGGCGCAGGTCGCGCATGTAGCGCCGGGCCAGCAGCTCGATGCGTTCCGCCCGCAAGTCGCTCTCGATGGCCTGCCGGTCGATCCCGCCGCCCTCGCGCAGGCAGACGGTGTAGACGGCGACGCCGCCCTCGACCTGCAAGGGCACGCTCGGCTGTCCGATGCCGAGACCGGAGACCGCATCGCGGACATCCGCCGACAGAGAGTCGAAGGGCTGGCTGTCCAGCGTGCCTCCGCCGGCATACTGCTCCGCCAGGCGGTTGGCCTGAGCGCAGCTCTGCACCTCCTGCGCCAGGCGCGCGGCCTCGGCGGTGGCAGTCTGGATTTCGTCTTCTCCGGCGGCTGGAACGATGAACTCGGCCAGCTGGACACGGTCTTCGATGTTCTCGGCCGCCCGGCGTCCCACCAGAGCGATGATGTAGTAGCCGTCGATGGCACGGATCGGCCCGGCGAGCGACCCCTGTTGCATCTGGCTCACCACCTCCGCCAACTCCGGCGGCAGTTCCTGGACGGCGACCCAGCCCATGTCGCCGCCGACCGAAGCGGTCGCGGACTGGGAGAACTGCTGGGCGACCGGTTGGAACGGCGCGCCGTTCTGCAACTCGTCCATCAGGCGCGAGGCGGTGGTTCTGGCCTGTGCTTCTTCGGATGGGGTGTCGAAGGAAATGAAGATTTCGCCGAGGCGGACACGCGGCTGACCGACATCGGCGCGAAGCCGCGCAATGGCGTCATCGATTTCTTCCGCGCTGATCTCGACTTGTGGCGCAAGGCGACGGGTCATGACTTCGCGCCAAGCAAGCTGGGCTCTGAGCTGCTCGCGCATCGCTTCTTCCAGGATGCCTCGTTCGCGCAGGCTCTGAAGGAACTGAGCGCGTGTCATGCGGTTCTGTTGCGCCAGGCGGTCCAGACCGGCCTCGATCTGTTGGTCGCCGACGGCGATATCGAGCCTTTCGGCTTCCTGGAGTTGCAGGCTTTCGTCGATAAGGGACCGCAGCACCGGCGTCGTCAGGCGGTCGCGGGCCTCCGGCGTGTCCTCCAAGCCGGAGGAGACGATGGCCATGCGCAGGCGCAGAATGACGTCGAGAACCGAGATGATCTCGTCGTTGACCACGGCCGCGGCCCGCAGGCTGTCCTGTGCTGTTGCAGGAGTCGGAAGCGCAAAGAGCAAGCCGAGGGTGAAAAGGGTCGAGATCAGTTTCCGCATATCAAGTCGACGGTCGCTTTTTATTGGAGTCCTCGCAGGCAGCGCGGGATCGAGAGTTGCACATAGGAATGGGTGAATCTGTCGACAACGCGGCGAAACCCTAATTGTCCGCTGCGGCACCTCCTTCGACGGAGGTCTGGAACTCTCCCAACTGCGCCAAACCGATTGTGAGGAAGAAGCGATTGTCCGATTCCAAATCGCGGTCATTGAAGTTGCGCGTCTCTGCGGTGAAGGAGAAGAGGAAACACTCGTCGGCATAGGTCAAGGTGGCGGTGGCGCGCTGGAACTCGCCGGCGACGATATCGCGCTCGACCGAACCAGACGCGAACCAGTTTTCCGAGAACCTGGACGAGAAGGACAGTGTCGCAGTTTCGCGTTCCCCGAAGCCGCCGAAGCGCTCCTGCGAGGCGGTAAAGGTGTAGTTGAGGCCGAGATTCAGGGTGGCGTTGCCGACGGAGGCCGTGACCTCGTGCACCTGCGCATCGAGCGACTCCTGATCCAGGCGGAAGCGATAGGCCGTGTAGATCTCATGGATCGGACTGAAGATCACGCGCCCGACGATATCCGACGCCCCTTCGTCCTCGACGCCGGAGCCTTCATCGAAGACGTTGCTTTCGCTGAGGCGCCACGACTGTCCGATGAAGAACTGAGAGAAGGCCTCCTCGCCGCTATAGACGCTGTACTGCAAGCCGTAGTCGGCGCGCACGCCCGGATCCACGCGGTCGAGTCCGGAGAAGCGGTTCAAGGAAAAGAGCGTCGTGTCGTCGAATTCGAACCCGAGCGAATCCTCATTCGGAATGTCGCCCCGGTTGAACCAGTTGCCATTGGGTGCGGCGACAACTTGGGCGATCGGTTCAATGATCTGTTCCCACCCGCCGCTCTGCACGACCCAGGGATAGCGCCATTCAAGTGCCGCCTGTGGGAAGGCGCGGAAGGCGAAGTCTCCATCCTCGGGGTTGTCGGGTTCGAAGTCGTTGGGATTGTTGGGGTCGTTGTTGTCGGTCCAGTAGCCGTCCGTCTGCAGGGTGGTGCGGAAAGTCCAAACGTCGCCCCAGTCGGATGTGAAGGGGACCGTCCAACCGGTGACGAGCGACGACCGCGCTACCCGCCGCCCGTCTTCCCGGGTGAGATAGAGCAGGTTGGCGTCGGCGGAGATGAGGCTGTCGGCGACCAAGGGCTGCGACACGTAGTTGAAGTCGAGCTCCGGCAGGATCAGCGGCTGCGGTACGCTGTCCTGGTTTGCGCGCAAGGATTGATAGGAAAAGGCGTTCGCGGCGAAGTAATTGCGATCGCCGAAGCCCTCCAGGAAGACGTTGCTGATCGTGCGGGCGCGGGTTTCCGGCACGTTCACGCCGTAGAGTTGATCGTAGGTGTCATCGCTGACGCGGAAGAGGTCGAAGCCGGTTCGCCAGCGATCGTTTATGATGAAGTCGCCGCTGGCGTCGATGTGTCCGCGGAAGGCATCCTCGGTGATGTTGCCGTTGGTGCTTTGGCGATCTGCGACCGTACCGCTTCCGCGAACTTCCACGGCACCGCTGGGGAAGCGGTGCCTGTACTCCAAGTTCAAGTAGGGATTCTGTCGCGTGGTGAAGGTCGGCGTGATCGTGGCGTCGATGTTGTCCGCGATGACCCAGAAGTAAGGGACGGTCGCCTGAAAGCCGAGGAAGTCGGAGGTTTGCCAGGAAGCGGAAAGGAACCCGGACTTGCGGCGTACCGTCGGGTCCGGATGGCTGAAGTAGGGCGCGTAGAAGATCGGCACGCCGAAGACGTCCAGCGTGACGTCGCGATAGCGGACCTCTTGCGCCTCCTGGTCGTGAATGACCTTCCGTGCACTCAGCTGCCAGATCGGCGAGCGATCGGGGTCCTCCCGGCAGAGCTCGCAGGGCGTATAGACCGTGTCCTCGAAGAGCGTGCGATTGCCTGTCGTGCGAATGCCGCGTGCCGCCGCAACGCGGGTGATGCCGTCGGACATCAGGGCGCGAATGCCCTCGATGAACCCCTCCTGCAGATCGCCGGTCAGTTCAGCATACTCGGAAAAGTAGACATCGCCGTTGTCGCTGAGCAGCGAGACGTTGCCGGAGGCGATCACCACTTCCGTGTTCTGATTGTAGCTCACGGTGTCGGCGAGCAGGATGCGCCCGTCCTGCTCGATCTCCACATTGCCCGAGGCTGTAACGACGCCCAACTCCTGTTCGTAAACCAGTTCGTCGGCCGTGATCAGCGCCGGGCTATCGGCATCGAAGGGTTGATTGGGTGTGTCGACCAGTGTTTGAGCGCTCGCCGCCGGAGCCCAGACCGCAAGCGCGACCGCACAAATGCCTGCAGCGGCAATGGCTGCAACGCCTGGCCTTCGCCGTACTCGAATCCCCGGTCCCCCTACCATTCCCTTGGTCTAGCCGTCTTCCAGATGCAACAACAAGGGCAATGCGAGGGCCAGCGCAATTACGGCCGGTGTCCAGGCGGCCAGCGCGACGGGAAGTTTACCCGAGATCCCCAGGGCAAAGACCAGATTCGACAAGAAGTACAGCATGAAACCGCAGACCACGCCGGCCAGGACGATCAGCCCGACCCGCCCGCGCCGCTGAGGCCGCAGAGAGAAGGTCGCAGCAAGAACGACCATGGCTGTGAATAACAGGGGGAGTGCCAGAAGCTTGTTGAACTCAAGCCGGTGCTGTTGTGTGGAGAAACCGGCCTCCTGGAGAAGCCGGATGAACTCCGGAAGCTGCCAGAACGACAGCGTATCGGCCGGGGCAAAGCTTTCGAGAATCTTGCGCGACGTCAGATCGGTCGGAATGCGCACCTCCTCTTCGAAGCTGGTCGGGCGGCCCGTTTGACTGAGCCAGACGTCCTGTATCGCCCAGTGACCGGGCTCAAGCCTGGCAGAGGCGGCATCCATGCGATTGAGGAAACTCTCGTTCTGGAAGCGGAAAACGATGACGTCGTAGAGCGTCATGCTGGCTTCGTCGGCGCGGCTCGCATGGAGCATGAGGCGCGTGGCGCCGTCGTCTTGCCTCAGCCAGAGGCCGCCACCGCGCAGGGCCATCGACGGACCGGGCGTGGGGTCGAAGCTCTTTTCGATCCTCTCCGCGCGCGACATCATCGTCGCGCCGATGGGATTGAGCGCCGTCATCGTCAGAACCCCGACCAGAATGGAGAACGCGATGGCCGGCAGCAGAAACTGCCACGCGGACACGCCGGCGGCGCGGGTTACCACCAACTCGTTGGTGCGGGTCAGGCGCCAGAAGGTGAACATGGCAGCCCCGAGCACCACGAAAGGCATCGTCTCCTGCACCAGTGCCGGAAGGCGCAGCAAGGCCACGCCGAAAACGATCCAAAAGGTCACGCCTTCTTCGTTGGCCATCCGATCCAGCCGATCGGCTGTTCCGGCCAACAAGACGATGCCGGCGATGCCGAGCAGAAAGACGAAGAACCAAAGTCCGTACTGTCTGGCGATGTATCCGCTCAGCGTCCAGGAGAGGCGCCGGCTGCGGCGTGAGGTCGCGACAGCTGCCGTCATACCTTCAGGCCTTTGCGCCGCCGGACTGCAGACAATGCTCTGCCTCACCCTTATGCCATTCGACCGCGATCATCACTCGGTTGATGTCCGTCCCTGTGAAGGTCGCCGGATAGGTATCTTCTGCGGGTTCCACGCCTGACCGTGCCGCCGGAGCAGGAGAGGCGAGCCTGACTCCAAGCCTAGCCTCCAGGCACAGCGGAGTATTCGCAGCCGCAAAGGGATAGCCTGTTTGCGCGCGTCGCGTCCAGCATCCACCGGTGGCCGTCCAAGAGCGCGACGGCGGTTGCAAACAGCTTGGATCGGCGGCGCCTTTATCCGGTGCCGTTTGAGCCCCGCCGTTGACAGCGGGCAGTGCTGAACCTAACGCTTTGCAGTAGTGTCTTTGCGGTGACTTCTAGACCGCTTCTCAGCTCTTCCTTGCGAGGGTCGCCCGGCCCCTGCAGCAGCTCCACATGACGGAGGCCCCATGCGTATTTCCATTGCCGCACCTGCCCAGCCGAAGTCCGGCGCTATTGCCGGATTGGTCACCGATGGCGGAACCCTGGCCGCCAGCCTGGCCGACCTGGACGGGCGTCTTGGAGGGGCGCTGACCCGCGCGATCAAGGGCAGCCGTTTTTCCGGCGGCAAAGGAGAGATGCTGGAGGTGGTGGCCCCCGCCGGTCTGTCCGTCAGCCGCGTGCTGTTGCTCGGCCTGGGCAAGGCAGCCGACGCGAAGCCGCTCGACTTCGAGCGGATTGGCGGGGATCTGCTGGCGAAGCTCAATGCGGTGGGTGAGAAGGATGCGGCGGTCACCGTCGATGCGATCGCAGACCTGGGCATCGAGCCGACCGAAGCTGCGGCGCGTGTCGCCTTCGGCGCGCAGTTGCGGAGCTACCGCTTCGACAAATACAGAACCAAGGAAAAGCCCGAGCGCAAGCCGAGCCTCAACAAGCTGACTGTCATGACTTCAGCCCACGCGGGCGCCAAGAAGCTCTATGCGAAGCTGGAGAAGGTCGGTGAGGGCGTGTTCGCCACGCGCGATCTCTGTTCCGAGCCGGCCAATGTTCTCTACCCGGAGAGCTTTGCCAAACAGGCCAAGAAATCCCTGGAGAAGCTTGGGGTCGAAGTCCAGATCCTCGACGAGAAGAGCATGGCCAAGCTTGGCATGGGATCTCTCCTCGGTGTCGGCCAGGGCTCGGTTCGCGAATCGCAGCTTCTGGTGCTGCGCTGGAGAGGGACTGGCAAGGCCAAGCCGGCCGGCAAGTCCAAGACCAAGGCTGCCGACCGAGCGCCGCTTGCCATTGTCGGCAAGGGCGTGACCTTCGACACCGGCGGCATCTCCATCAAGCCCGCAGGCGGCATGGAGGACATGAAGTGGGACATGGGTGGTGCCGGCGTGGTGGTCGGGCTGTTCCAGGCCCTGGCGGCGCGTAAGGCCAAGGTCGACGTTATCGGCATCTGCGGTCTGGTCGAGAACATGCCGGACGGCAACGCGCAACGCCCGGGCGATGTGGTCCACTCGATGTCGGGTCAGACCATCGAAGTCATCAACACCGACGCGGAAGGTCGCCTGGTGTTGGCCGATGCGCTCTGGTACGTCCAGGAGAACTACAAACCCAAGGCTATCGTCGACTTGGCGACGCTGACCGGCGCAATCATGGTCTCGCTGGGGCGCACTCAGGCGGGCCTCTTCAGCAACGACGACGAGCTGTCGGAGCGCTTGCTCGCGGCGGGCAAGGCCGTGGGAGAGCCTTGCTGGCGTATGCCGATGGGCGAGGACTACGACCGTATGATCGACAGCGACATCGCCGATATGAAAAACGTCGGGGGGCGTTGGGGCGGTTCGATCACGGCGGCCCAGTTCCTGCAGCGTTTCATTCAAGACGGCACGGCTTGGGCTCATCTCGACATCGCCGGCGTGACTTGGTCGGAAAAAGATCGCCCGACCGTGCCCAAGGGAGCGACCGGTTTCGGTGTTCGTTTGCTCGATGAGCTGATCGCCAAGCACTACGAGAAGTGAAGCCGAAAGAAGGCGAGTAAGTTACTTGGGTCGGGGTTTCAGGTTTTTTTCATAAATTCCAGAAATCCTTCGTTCGGGCGACCATCCAATCGGATTCGCTCTGCGACGCAGTGCTTTAACTTGTTTGAAAAGGTCTGCGCAGTTACTCTGTCAAGGCTCGCAGACAGGAGCTCTGAGAGTAAGGCGCGCCGCCAAGGGGCACGGCTGCCGCGCCGCTACGGGACCGCAGCAGGGGGACGGCTGCGGACTGTAGTGAGGGGCATAGAGAGGGAGAATTCGCTGTCGTGGCCGATAAGCCCGCACGTTCAGGTCGTGCGTCCTTTGGGGCGAACCACCGTACGACCGCCGAGAGAGGGCCGACCGAAGAGTACGGCGCCGTTTCCGGTACCTCTATGCCTTTCGAGCACGGCAGCTTGCGCCGTGGACCTGGGGTCTCCGCACGTCTGAAGACCTGGCTCGATCGCTTCTTCTTCGACCGCGAGCTTTTCATCCGCAGCAAGGATCGCGTGCGCTATGTCCGGCTCTCCGCCCGGGCACAGAAGATTGCGGCCGTGGCGGCCATCGCCGTTGTTGGCTGGGCAGCGGCCGGCAGCCTCGGGATCGGTCTCCAGCAGGGTCTGCTGGCGGAGCGTAAGGCGCAGATCGAGCAGCAGCAGCTTGCCTACCTCGAGCTGATGACGGAGATCAGCGACTATCACGGGCAGTTCACGCGGATCACCACCGACCTGGAGGCAAACCAGAACTACCTGCTCGATGTTCTGCGCGAAGACGGTATTGCGCCCGACAAGCTGGCGGGGATCGCCGATGGCCTGAAGCCGATCGAAGAGGCGGAAGATCGCATGACGATGGCGCGCGAATCCCTGCGCGACCGTCTGACGAATTTCGAGACCAGTCTGAAGGACATCGCGCAGCGCAATGAAGCCCTGCAGGGGCAGGTGGCCTCGCTGCGCGCGACGCTGCACGCCACCGAGGCTGAGCGGTTGCAGATTTCCGAGGCGCGCGCTCGGCTCGATCGCAGGCTGATCACCGCCAAGGCGCAGCTCACGGAAACCCAAGTGGCCAACCGCCACCTTCACAACACCGTGGCCGAACTGCGCGACAAGCTGGTGGCCGCTGGCGAGGAGGTGGCCGATCTGAATCAACTGCGCGACCTCCTGAAAGCGGACATCGTTCGGCTCCAGGGGGAAACCAACGCGGCCCTCAGCCGTGAGGCGCGACTGCATCAGCGTCTCGCTTCGCTCAATGTCGAACTGCATCAGGCCGTCGCGCGCGGGGACGGCCTGCAGGACGATCGTGAGCAGATGGCGGCTCAACTCGTTGCCGCCTTTACCCAGATGGGGCAGATGCGGTCTGCCCAGCAGGCCCTGCTGATGCGGTTGGACGACCGTACCGCACGCTCGATCGCGGCCTTGGAAGCGGCCCTGTCTCTGACGGGGGTCGAGGTGGAGCCGTTGATCGCGGAGCTGCAGACTGAGATCCGTTCGGCCCGAACCGAGAATCTTAGCGAAGTCGAGACCGGTCGGGGCGGTCCCTTCTTGCCCGCGGCTCTGGCAGGGCCACCGGACCCTCATTCGGATCGGCTCGAGGCGACCTATGGCATGCTCGACCAGCGCCTCGACCGCTGGGACGCAATCAAGGCTCTGTTCGAGGCCATGCCTGTTGCGGCGCCGATGCAGGAGTATCGGATCACCAGCAATTTCGGTCTGCGCAAGGACCCGGTGAACGGAAAGCAAGCGCGGCACGAGGGGCTGGATCTCGTCGGTGGATGGCGTGAGCCGGTTCTGGCCACGGCTCCGGGCAAGGTGACCTTCGCCGGCTGGATGGGCGCCTACGGCCGTATGGTGGAGGTCGACCATGGTCACGGCTTTAAGACTCGCTATGCCCATCTGCGCGGCATAGAGGTTGAAGTTGGCGAGGAGATCCCGTTCGGTCATGAAGTCGGCCAGATGGGCAATTCGGGACGCAGCACCGGCCCCCATTTGCACTATGAGATTCTGTTCGACGATAAACCCTACGACCCGGCAAACTTCCTGAAGGCAGGCAGGCATGTTTTCAAAGGGTAAGAAGAAAGGCGGTGGCGCAGCCACGGCCTCGAACGAGACGCTCGGCAATGGTCTCTCAATGCTGTCGGAGACCGGAGATACGGCGGCACGGCGTCAGCCGAGCGGGGTTCCCTCGATCATCAGCGCCGATCTGACCATCGAGGGAAACCTGGTCAGCCACGGAGATCTCCAGGTCGACGGTACCGTAAAAGGGGACATCCGCAGCCGGACGTTGACACTGGGTGAGATGGGTCAGATCGAAGGCGCAGTCGATGCCGAAACGGTTCGCATCTGCGGCCAGGTGGAAGGTGAGGTTCGGGCTGCGACCGTCGTGGTGACAAAGACCGCGAAGGTCCATGGCGATATTGTCCACGACAGTCTGGCGATCGAGGCGGGGGCCTTCATCGACGGCCATTGCCGCCGCGATGCGACAGGTGCCAGCCGTGCGCCTTTGCTCGACAGCAAGCCGCTGGACAGCAAGCCTCTCGACAGCGGACCGACCGCCGCGACGGCCAACGGTAAAGTCGGCGGCGAGCAGACTGGCAGCGGCACGAAGCCGGTTCTATAGCACGCCGCGCTCCGCCAGGTGGCCCTGTCTGGAGCCCTCGATCTTTCCGACATCTTCAGTCGTCGGGATAGTTTTCCAGTGCGTTCGCCAAGCGGGCTGGGTCGACGTTGCCGCCCGACAGGGTGATCCCCACCGTCTCGCCGGCTTCGATCTTGAGCTTGTTGGCCAGAAGTGCAGCAAGACAGACGGCACCGCCGGGTTCTAAAACCAGCTTGAGGCGCCGGAAGGCGTAGGACATCGTAGCCTCCACCTCGCTGTCCGTGACCGTCAGACCGGCTGTCACCCGCTGGGCGTTGATCGGGAAAGTCAGTTCGCCCGGCTGGGCGGAGAGTAAAGCGTCGCAGATCGAGCGTCCGCCGGGCTCGTTCGAGAGGCGCCGACCGGCGGTAAGCGAGCGAGCGGTATCGTCGAAGTCGGCGGGTTCGCAGGTATAAAGACGCGTCTGCGGACTGCGCGCCTCCAGAGCGAGTGCGATACCGGCCGTCAGGCCACCGCCGCCACAGCAGGCCAACACCCGATCGAGAGGTCGCTCGAGCGTCTCGGCCTGCTCGGCCATTTCCAGCCCGCAGGTTCCTTGGCCGGCGACGATTCTGGGGTCGTCGTAAGGCCTGACAAGGGTCAAGCCACGCTCGGCGACCAGCCTCTCGCCGATCGCCTCGCGCTCCTCCCGATAGCGATCGTAGAGCAACACTTCGGCACCGTAGCCGCGGGTCTTGGCGATCTTGATGGCTGGAGCGTCGGCCGGCATCACGATGGTCGCCGGCGCACCGAATATCCCTGCGGCCGCCGCGACCCCCTGCGCATGATTTCCGGAGGAGTAGGCGACCACGCCCTTTGCCCTTTGCTCCGGCGTCATCCCCGCGAGAAAGTTATAGGCGCCGCGGAACTTGAAAGAACCGGTGCGTTGCAGATTCTCGCATTTCAGCAGAACGCGATAGCCGAGCCGTTCGGAGAGTTCCGGTGCAGCCAGTAGCGGGGTTACGACAGCTTTGCCAGCGATCCGCTGCCGGGCCGCTTCGAGGTCGGCGAGCGTGACGGGCTCAGGCTGTTGAGACACCGGTGTCGCCTCGGGTGTTGCTTGGGGCGTCACGTCGGGCGTCGAGCGCGGCAAAGAAGTCATCGATAGCCTCCTGGGCTTCCGGTTCGTCGAGGGAGGGGGCATGCCCGAGGCCCGCAACGGTCACGCTGGCGAGGCCCGGGTGCTCGGCCTCCATCCGGTTCAGCGTGGCGGCGGACAGGATATTGGAGGTTTCTCCGCGCACGACCAGGACCGGTATGCGGCGCAGCCCGGCGAAGAGGTGCCAGAGGTCGGGCAGTTCGCCGGCAGTTCGTACCAGCGGCTTGACGATCGCGGTATCCCAGTCGACGTGAAATTGGCCGTCGTCGCCCTGCCGATAGCTCCCCTCCGCAAAGCGTCGCCAGGTCTCCTCGTCGCGAAAGGCGATTTCGGTAAAGCTTTCCTTCAGGAACCGGGTGGCGGCTGCCAGGTCCGGCTGCGGGACGTCGCGGCCCACGTAGTCGACGATCTTGTCCAGCGAGCCGCCTTCGAACTCGGGACCGATGTCGTTGAGGATGGCACCGGCCAGGGCGGTCGGCTGGCTGGCGGCCAAACCCATTGCCAGCAGACCGCCCAGCGAGGTGCCGATCGCGACGAAACGATGCAGACCGGCGACGGTCAGCAGGTGGCGCAGATCGTCCAGGTATTGAACGGGATGGTAGGTTCGCCAGTCCGTGGCCGCGTCGGATCTGCCGCGCCCACGGTAGTCCGGACAGATCACGCGCCGCTGGTCCGAGAGGTGCTGCGCCAGTTGATGGAAGTCTTTAGAGTTGCGCGAAAGCCCGCCAAGGCAGAGCACGGCCACCTTGCCGTTCTCCGCGGGCCCGGGATAGTCGCGGTAGTAGAGGCCGACGCCGTCTTGGGCGGAGAGACGCCGCTCGCGATAGGTCTCGTGACGCACGGCTGCTCCGCTCAAAGCGCCAAGTGGCCGGGTAACTCCTCAAGCCCGGAGATGATGGCCTTGGGCTCGCCGGGCAAGCGGTCGAGCTGCAGACCGAAGCGATTCATCCAGGCGACCTGAAAACCGAAGTTGGCGGCACCGCGCGCGTCCCAACCGTTGGTCGAGACGAAAGCGATCTCTGTCGGACGGGTTAGTTCGAGGCGGTCGACGGCAAGCTGGTACACGCGCGAGTCAGGCTTGTAGATCCCGACGTCTTCGACCGAAAGGACTTCGTCCAGAAGGTCCGACAAACCCGCATGCTCGACGGCGGCGGCCAGCATTGTCGGTTCGCCGTTGGACAGGATCGCCGTCTTCAGTCCGCCGGCCCGCAGCCGCTCGAGAGTGGGGCGCACGTCAGGATAGGCATCCAGTTCGAGGTAGAGCTGCATCAGCCGTGCGGCCAGCCCCGGATCGTCGATCGCCTGGGCTGTCATGGCGAAGTCCAGGGCATCGCGGGTGACCTGCCGGAAGTCGGCGTGGGCGCCCATCAGGCTGCGCAGCCAAGTGTATTCGAGCTGCTTCTGCCGCCAGAGTTGGGAGAGGGGCTGCATCCGCTCGCCGAGCGCTCCGGCTTCCGCCGCCGCTGCTGAATGCACGTCGAAAAGCGTGCCGTAAGCATCGAAGACACAGGCCTTCACCCCAGCGAACGCCGCCATTCTATCCTCCCGAGAGTCCGTCGATCTGGTGGTAGAAGCTAGTAGGTCGCCGAGGTGCGCGCCAGCGTGAAGAGTGTCGGCAGGGGAGCGTTCGGAAGGCCGAGCTTGCCGCGATAGATGTAGGTGGCCTCCATGACGCGCTGGACGTAGTTGCGCGTCTCGGAAAAGGGAATCGATTCGATCCAGGTGAGCTCGTCGACGTCGGGGTCGCGGGGGTCGCCGTACTCCCGAATCCACTGGTTGGCGCGGCCGGGGCCGGCATTGTAGGCCGCCAGCACCAGCGGCAGGTAGCCGTCGTAACGGGAAATCATGTCGATCAGGAAGACCCGGCCCAGGGTGACGTTGAATTCCGGATCTTCGACCAGCCGCGAGAGATTGTAGTCCAGGCCCAATTGAGCGGCCGTCTGCTTGGCGGTGGCCGGCATCAACTGCATCAGGCCGCGCGCGCCCGCCCGGCTGACGGCACCGGTCCAGAACGAGCTTTCCTGCCGCATCAGGCCAAGCACCAGCGCTGCCTCTTCCGCCGGCCCCAGGTCGATGCCCTCCAGCAACGGAAAGAGGTGGTCGGACAGCAGGTAGCCGTCGCGGCGCGCCCGCTTCGCCGTCCAAACGCGCTGGTCGGGCCGCTCGATCTCGGAGGCCAGGTTGCCGATCATCCGCCAGTCGATCTCGTCGCTCGCCTGCAGGCGCAGGGCCGCGAAGAAGCGAAACACCAGATCGTGTCGCTCCAGATCGGCCAGCCGCAGAATCACCTGGACCAGTTCCGAGTCGTTGAATGCGCGTTGCCGGCTGTCGGGTACGCTGGCCGGTGGATTGCCGACCACCGCCGGGGCGTTGCCCAGGCGCGCGATGGCCATCTGACCGTAGAAGGCATCGCCGTGGATGGCGGCGCGACGCCACCATTGGATGGCTTCGGCTTGCCTGTTCGCGCGCGCCAAAGTTTCACCCGCCCAGAAAGCGCCGCGCGCCAAGCTGATCGGCGACGAGACGCCGGCGTGGAGCCGCTGGAAGTGAGGCAGGGCGAGATCGGGATCGCGCAGCCAGTCGAGTGCGATCCAGCCCGCCAGGAACTCCGCTTCGGCAAAGTCGACGCCCTGGGTCAGACCGTTCTGACTGGCCAGTCGATAGGCGATGGAAATGTCGCCCAACCGCAAGGCGCGCCGTGCCATCCAGGAGCGTAGATCCCACCACTGCTCGGGGTGCTCGACCGCGACCGGGACCGGGTCGACCAACTCGAGGGCGCCGGTGAAACGGTCGGACCGCATGCGCCATCGCGCCCGTTCGAACAGCAATCCTTCGTCGTTCTGCAAGGCTGTGGGAACGCGCCGGATCGCGCCGTCCACCCCCGGCTCTCGTTTGGCCAGCTTGATCCGTGCCGTTGCCAACTCCGCGAAGCCGGAGCCGAGACGACGGGCCTGGCGCTGTGCCGGCGCGCTGCGACCCTCGAACACCAGCCGCTCGAAGCGCGCGCGCTGATCCTCCGGCGTCAGGTAGCGCTTGAACCGCTCGTGGAAGGCCAGTTCGATATCGCGCGGAAAGCTCGTCGTCCGCCAAGCCTCGCGGGCCATCTCCACGGCTTCGGCCTCGCGGCCGATGTCGAGTAGCGCGTTGGCATTGCGCGCCGTTCCGGTTCCGGTCACCGGTGGATTGGCCGAGAACCAAGCCAGCACGCGCGACGCCGGCAGGTTCGGCGGCATGGCCTCTTCGGCCGCGCGCCGCAGCGCGCCGCGGCCGGGCCAATCCGGATGAGCCTCCACGAAGTCGGCAATCTCGGCGAAGCTGGTTTCGGTGGCGGGATCGGTCAGGCGCAGCCAGCGCAGCACGGCGCGCAGCGACTCGTCCCGAGCGACGGCCGTGGCGGCGATCGCAACCTCGTACTGGCGTGCGTCGGCGGCGGCGAAGGCCGTGGCGTAGAGCTCCCGATCGGCACGGCTAAGTGTCTGCCCGAGAGCAGCGCTCGGCAGCAGGAGGCCGGTCACAAGCAGGCTTGCCAGGAATGCGCGCAAGCGGTCGATCTCCCTGCCGTTGCAGCGTCGCCAAACTATCAGCAGGGCGGCACCGTCGAAAGCCTCTGCTGCTTGCTGCCCTCCGGGCGCGACGATATGGTACAAGCAGCCCTCGCCTATAGTTTGGCGAGAAGAAGTAAAGATTTAATTCCAAACTGAAGGAAATGCAGGTCATGTCAGGGCCGATGTTTACGGGCTCCATCACCGCGATGATTACGCCGTTCGCAGACGGTGCCGTGGATGAGGAGTCCTTTCGCAAATTCATCGACTGGCAGATCGCCGAAGGCAGCGATGCCTTGGTGCCGGTCGGCACCACCGGCGAGTCGCCGACCCTGACGCATGCCGAGCATAAAGCGGTGATCGAGATCTGCGTCGACCAGGTGGCCGGCCGGGTGCCTGTGATCGCGGGCACCGGTTCCAATTCGACGGCCGAAGCCATCGATTTTGCGCGGCACGCCGAAACCGCGGGCGCCGACGGTGCGCTCGTCGTCACGCCCTACTACAACAAGCCAAGCCAGGAAGGGCTGTATCAGCACTACAAGGCGATCCACGACGCCAGCGGCCTGCCCATCCTCATCTACAACATTCCCGGTCGCTCGGTGGTCGACATGACCGTCGAGACCATGGCGCGCCTGGCCGAGCTGCCGCGCATCGTCGGTGTCAAGGATGCCACGGCCGACATCCTGCGTCCCTGGAAGACGCGCCAAGCCATCGGACCGGACTTCGCACTCATCTCCGGCGAAGACGCCACCATCCTTCCGTTTTTGGCGATGGGCGGGCACGGCTGCATCTCGGTGACTTCCAATGTCGCTCCGCGGCTCTGCAGCGCCCTGCACAAGGCTTGGCAGGCCGGGCGGATGGCGGAGGTCAACGAGATCAACGATAGGCTGATGCCGCTGCACGAAGCGCTCTTCATCGAGCCGAGCCCGCAGCCTGCCAAGTACGCCTTGTCCCTGCTGGGCCATCTTCGCAACGAACTTCGATTGCCCCTGGTGCCGGTGGCGGCGGCGACCCAGGAGCGGGTCCGGACGGCGATGGTGCATGCGGGGCTGATCAACTAGCTGCGCGTTCCTACTCTTTAGGCATGACTCCCATCCGACCCGTTGCCCAGAACCGGAAGGCGCGGCACGAATTCGCCATCGAAGACAGCTTCGAAGCCGGCCTGCAGCTCACCGGCTCCGAGGTGAAGTCCTTGCGTGCCGGACGTGCCAACATCGGCCAGGCCTTCGCCGTCGACAGAAACGGCGAGATCTGGCTGATGAACGCCCATATCTCCGAGTACGCGCCGGCGGCGCGCTTCGGGCACGACCCCTTGCGACCGCGCAAGCTCTTGCTGCACCGGCGCGAGCTCAACAAGCTGCTCGGCCAGGTGAAGCGGGAGGGCTATGCGCTGGTGCCGCTGTCCATCTACTTCAACAACCGCGGCATCGCGAAGCTGAATCTCGGCCTCGCCCGTGGCAAGAAGAAGGCCGACAAGCGCGAGGACATCAAGAAGCGCGACTGGGACCGCCAGAAACAACGCCTGCTGCGCGCCCAGAACTAGAGCGGGATCGGTGGTCGGACCGCAGATTTAAGTGCGGTCCGCTCCGGTCGCGCGCTTGAGCTTGGCGAGGTGGTCTCGGCAGGCGGTTTCGACCAGGGTGTGGAGGGCGGCGGTGCGGTCGCCGAGCCACTGCAGGGCCTCGGCCTCGATGGCGAAGTGCTTCGAGTAGCGGGCCTTTACGTAGGCTTCGACCAGGGTGTTGAACCAGCCGCGCAGGCGGGCCTGGTCGCGCGGCTCGTCGACCTAGCCGCCGTGCGCGGAGGAGCCGAAGAGGACGATCTTGAGGATGCGCCCCCTCTTTTTCCAGTCGGCCTGAATGTCCTTCAGGGCGTCCTCGAACTCCTCGTGCAGGATCTCCAGCACCCGCGCCAGCGCGCGCCGCTCGACCGCCGGCAGATGGTCCAGGCCGGTCTTCATCCTAGGACGCGGATCCTGTGGGGCGAAGGCGGGACACTCATCCCCTGCTTGTACAACGACTGTGCCGCCAGCAGAGGCGGGCAGCGCAAAGCCGGAGCCTTTCGATCCCCGCACGCGCGGGGAGACCCTTCTTGAAGCGCGACCGCGCCCAGATCCTGGCCGGAACGAAAGAGGCGGGCGGGACTGGCAAGAAGCGGGCCTGACGGCTAGCGATAGACCGAGACGGCCGTATCGAAGCAGTCGCGACCCTCCGCGACGCTGGAAAAGCCACCACGGTTAAGCACGGCGGTGCAGGTCCCCCAGCGTAAGCTGCAATTCTGCATGGCCTGGACGCCGTGAGAGTGCGCGAGTCCAAGGCAGAAATCCGAGTAACTCTCTGCGAGGCGCTCGAGCTCCAGTTGATGCGCTTCCGGCGGGGCAGTTAGTGATGGCGGCAGATCGAGGGCCTCCGCTATGGCCTCGTGCGATCCCCTCAAAGTGAAGGTCACGTCTCGCGTCCCGCCGGTGCCAACGGGGTATCTGACAACGACTGTGCTGCCATGCAGCAAATCGCGCAGTACCTTGCTCAGGCCTTGGTCTGCCTCACCGTGCCACACGGCGATATTCACAAAGCCCGGCTCCCAGAAAAAGAAGCGCAGCCCCAAGCGCTCGAGCGTTGCGTCCGGACCGCCCCAGGCATGCACCTGGCCCTTGTCGACACGGAATTGAAGCGGCCGGTCGCTGTCGATCGTGCCGATTGTCGTACCGAGCGAGAAGAGCAGGAAGCCGCGTCCTTCTGGGCCACGGTAGACGGCGAGCCGGTAACCTTGGCTGCTTACCTCCGCGCGTTTCTCAAGGGCGTCGGTCATTGCATCGACTTCGCTGACCAAGCGCCATTCGGCCGCTGCCGAGCCAGCTGCCATGGTCCCAGCCGCGAAGGCGCAGACCGCCAGAAAGGCGTGGAGGCTTCGATGCATTGAAGTTGTCTCCTGCGTGTTCTCCAGGTGCTCGCCGCAATCAATGCTGTAGACAGCACCCGAGCTTATCGCAAGTATGCCGGGAAGTCGTTCGCTTGTATAACCTCATGGATGGAGTGATGCGAAAAACAACCTCTGCGACGGCTGTCGCTATGCTGACGCTGTTGGCGGGCTGCTCCACGCCGGCTGTGACCGGCGCCAGCGCCGATTCGGTTACTCTGCGCTATGACGATTTGCTCTATTCCGCTGAGGAGATCCAGGCCCGCGCGGCTGAGTATTGCCAGTCCCAGGGACATGCCTCGGCCCGTTTCGTCAGCCGGTCACGGGACGCGCCCCTCGGGCATCGCTACGACGTCTTCGCCTGCGAGTAAGAGCGTCCACCTCGACCCAACCTCTCGTTCCCGCCACTCGCTCCACCCGGAGCCGCAGATCCGGCCCGCCGGCAAAGCTCGAGTGTGGCACGCTTTCGGCTTTCTCAGCTGTTTTCACAGCCCAGGATTCCATCCGGGCTGATATCGGTCTATCCCCGCACGCGCGGGGCAGAGCGATTCACGTCTCAGGCGGAAGCGCTTTGCGCCTGCTGCGGGCGCAGAACTAGCGTTGTAGGTGAAGCCCTCCCGTCACCGGGAGAGGCGTCTCTTGCCACGCCAGGTGAAGCTGCGGACGGGGGACGGGGTGTCGAGCTGTCGTACGGCCTCCTGGATCACCAGCAGGGTCACTTCGGCCATCGGCAAGGCCGCAAGGTCGGATGCCGGCACCCAACAGAGGTCTTCCAGCTCTCCGTCGCCGTTCAGCACGCCGTCAGCCAGGTCGCCGTCGGCCAGAAAGAAGCGTGTGTGGAAGCGGATCGGCGAGCCGGCTGGGGTGATCGCGCGGGCGATCAATCGCAGGTCCGCGAATGCCGGTATCAATCCGGCCTCCGCAAAGGGCGACCACTCCGGGGTTGGAGCACTATCGGTTGATAGGCGGCGTCCCACGAGGAGGCCGGTTTCTTCGGCGGTTTCCCGGAGTGCGCAGCGGCTAAGCGCGAGCAGGTCCTTGCGCGTCGCCCGGTCGACCGATCCCTCAGTGTGCTGGATCGTTTCGGGGAAGCCGCTCGGCTGCCGGTCCGACGGTTCCAGCCGTCCGCCGGGGGTCACGTAAACGCCGGGCATGAAGCGTGTGCTGCTGCCGCGGCGGCCGAGCAGCACTTCGGCAGGCCCGTTCCCTGGGCGGCGAATCAGAAGGAGACCGGCAGCATCCTGCGGTTTAACGACCGGCATCGATGTCCGACGGCTAGAGGATCGCTGTACGGGGCAGGGGCGTCATCACTCGACGCGGACGGCTTCGTTGACCCGGCCTGTCGTGTTGGCCGTGTTGACGGGGTTGCCGATGGCGCTGGCATACAGACCGGGGTCGAGGATCAACTGCAGGGCCACTTCGACGTCCAGCTCGCCTTCGCTGTCCCGGGTCGGACAGAGCGCGCGCAGCTGCTGCAGTCCGGCATCGTCGTCGATGTCCACCGGGGCCTGGCGCTTGAGGCTCGGGATCGTCAGCTCCCCGCCGCGCAGGCGCGTCATGGTCGCCGGCAGATCGCTGGTATCGTCGGCGATGCAGACGTCCGGCAGCACGCCGCGCTTGTGCAGGGCATAGCCCGAGGGCGCATGGAAGCGAGCCCATGTCAGGGTCAACTCTCCCTCGTTGGGGAGGCGCAAAACCGTTTGTACCGTGCCCTTACCGAAGGAGTTGGAGCCGACCACGATCGCTTCGCGGCTGTCCTGGAGCGCCGCTGCCACGATTTCCGAGGCCGAGGCCGAGTTGCCGTTGATCAGCACGACGATCGGCAGCTGTCCGATCAGGTCGTCGCGGCGCGCTTCGAAGTACTGGTGGCTGTCGGGATGGCGGCCGTGGGTGGACACGAGACGGCCGTCAGCGATGAAGAGGTCGGCCACGGATACGGCTTGATCCAGCAGGCCGCCAGGGTTGTCGCGCAGATCGATAACGAAGCCGCGCAGGTCTTCGCCGAGTTCGCGCTCCGCCAGCATGATCTTCTGCCGCAGGGTGCGCGTGGTCGACTGGTTGAAGCCGGCCACCCGGATGACGGCGACACTGTCGACACTGTGGTAGGTGACGGTTTGCGGAACGATGTGATCGCGCTCGATATCGACGTCGAAGGGGGCCGGGATTTCGTCGCGCTGCACGCTGACCCGCACGAAGCTCCCGATGGGGCCGCGCAGAGCGCGCACGACATCGCGCTGATCCATGCCCGCGGCCGGTTTGCCCGCGATCTCGACAATCAGGTCCTGGTCGCGCAAACCCGCAGCTTCCGCCGGTGTTCTCTCCATCACCGAAACTAGGCGTACGCCCTCTTCCTCCACGCGGATACGGACGCCGATACCGCCGAAGCCGTCGCGGCTGGCGCGGTTTTCCCGCGCCTCCTCGCGGCCTGCATAGCGGGAATAGGCGTCGAGTTCGGTCACCATGCCGTCGAACACGACCTCGTAGACGTCTTCGGCCGGGGAGTCGCCCAGTGCGGGAGACACGCGCCGTCCTTCTTCGATAGCGGTCGCGGTCAGCCGGGCCCAGCCGGTACTGTCGCGGGGCGCCGGCGCCGGAAGGCTGGCGTAAACGGCCTCGGCATAGCCGACGGAGACCTGACCATTCGTCAGATCGAAGCTGAGTTCGGGATCGATCTGCGTAACGGCTTCCAGGCCCGCCAGGGCCAGGTCGTCGACTTCGACGTCCTCGATATAAACGGCCGTAACATCCTGATATCCCGCGATGAACATCCGCTCGGCCCGGGCAGAATCATAGGCGGCGGGCTCGCTGCGCAACTCCTGCATCGTACAAGCGCCCAGCGCGACCAGCGTGAGGCTGGCGGCGGCGGTCGAAATGGCGAGGCGACGAAACGACATAAAACCCCCGCTACAGACGTGATCCAGAAGACATATGCCCAAGCGACACATCCTCGGAACCACGCGAGAAAGACGCAAATCCTTGCCGACTGCGCGGCATGTTATGACAGTCGGGCTCGTCTGCGCAGCCGAAAAAACCTTGTGACCAGTTCAGCCTAACGCTGTTTGCTCTTGTATGACCTTCGATCCACCGAGCGTTACGCCGGCTTATGACGAGGATAAGGCGGAAGACGTAAACGAGAACTTGCCGCTTTCGGAGTAGGCGTGTTTATCGGCGGCGGCGGACTCTCGCACGGCGCGCTTGCGGCGTGCGCTGGCCTTCTTTGCCGCTAAGGTTTTTGTTTTTATTGTAAGATCTTGAATCGGAATTTTTATGTTTTGTCTTAGGTTGAGTTGAGCCGGACGACCGCATCTCGTCCTGGTCATCGGGTTCGGCCAGATGCAACACCAGACCGCCGGTGGTGCGGTCGGCTTCGGTCAGCCGGACGGTCAGCGTTTCGCCCAGGTGATAGCGGCGACCCCAGCGGCGACCCACCAGGCAGTGTTGCCGTTCATCGTGGACATAGAAGTCGTCCGGCAGCGTGGAGATGGGAACCAGCCCGTCGGCGCCGCTGTCGGTGAGCGTTACGAAGAGGCCGAAGCGGGTGACGCCGTTGACGCGGCCGGTGAAGAGCGTGCCGACCTTGTCCGACAGGAAGGCCGCCGTCATGCGGTCGACGGCATCGCGTTCAGCGGCCATCGCCGCCCGCTCCGTCATGGAGATCTGCTCGCCGATCGCCTTGAACTGCCCGGCCTGCGCCTCGGTCAGTCCGTCGTCGCCCAGCTTCAGGCCGCGGATCAGCGCGCGGTGGACCAGCAGATCGGCATAGCGCCGGATCGGCGAGGTGAAGTGGGCGTAACGTTGTAGCGCCAGCCCGAAGTGGCCGAGGTTGTCGGGGCTGTAGACGGCCTGCGCCTGACAGCGCAGCACCAGCTCGCTGACCATGGTGGCGTGAGGCGAGCCGGTAGCCTGTTCGAGAACGCGCTTGAAGGTCGCGGGCCTGATGACCTGACCCTTGGCCAGGCGGATCCCGAGGTCCTCCAGAACTTCGCGCAGCGCCTCCACCTTGTCCGGATCGGGGGTGTCGTGCACGCGGTACATGCAGGGCTGGCGCAGGCGCTCCAGTTCGCAGGCTGCGGCCACGTTGGCGCAGATCATGAACTCTTCGATCACGCGGTGGCTGTCGAGCCGCCGGCGCGGCTCGATCCCGGCCACGTCGCCGTCTTGATTCAGCAGGATGCGCCGCTCCGGCATATCCAGCTCCAGGGTGCCGCGGTTGCGCCGATTGGTGAGCAGGGCCTCGAACGCGCCGTAGAGAGGACGAATGACCGGATCGAGCAGCGGCCCGCTGTCGTCGTCGGCCGCCCCGTCCATGGCGGCCTGCACCTGCTCGTAGGTCAGCCGGGCGGCCGAGCGCATGACGCCGCGCAGAAAGCGCCAGGCGCGCAGTTCGCCCTCGGCGTCGATGGTCATCCAGACGGCCAGACAGCCGCGGTCTTCCTTGGGACGCAGGGAGCACCAGCCGTTCGACAGAGCCTCCGGCAGCATCGGCACGACTCGGTCCGGAAAGTAGGCGGAGTTGCCGCGCGCCTTGGCTTCGCGGTCCAGTGCGCTGTCGGGGCGCACGTAGTGGGCGACATCGGCGATGGCGACCAGCAATCGCCAGCCGCCGGGGTTCTTCTCGTCCTCGTCCGGCTCGGCGTAGACCGCGTCGTCGAAGTCCCGCGCATCGGCGCCGTCGATGGTGACCAGCGGGATGTTTCGCAGGTCGTCGCGGTTCTTGGGGCCGACACCCACCGCCGCATCGGCGTCGGCAATCGCTTCCTCGGGGAAGGCGGTGCGCAGGCCGTGCTCGTGGATGGCGACCAGCGAGAGGGCGCGCTGGTTCTCCAGGCTGCCCAGTCGCTCGACCACGCGCACGTCGCGCAGGCCCATGCGGGGGTGGTAGCTCTTGACCTCGGCCAGCACGAGTTCGCCCGGCTTGGCGCCCGCGGCGTCGGGTGGGTTGAGCACGTAGTCCTGCTTGGCGCGCTTGTCGGTCGGCCGCAGATGCCCGCCTTGCGACGTCATCTCGTAGAGGCCGAGCACCCGGCGGGGCGAGCGGCCGACGCGGCGGATGACCTTGCCCTCGTAGACGCCGTCTTCGACTCGCTCCAGCTTGGCCAGGGCCCGGTCGCCGACGGCAAGCGCGGCGCGGCTGCTCTTGCCGGCGCTAAGATAGATACGCGGCGGCGCGCCGGACTCCTCGTCCGACCAATTCGCCGGCTTGGCGATCAACTCGCCGTCCTCGTCGAGGCCGACGACCTCCACGACACCGACCGGCGGCAGGCGGTCGGGCGGCGCCAGCTTCTTCTTGCCCTTGTCCTCCAGCTTGCCCTGTTCCTGCAGCTCCTGCAGGACTTCGCGCAAACGCCGGCGCTGCGCGCCCTTCAAGTTGAAGGCGCGCGCGATGTCGCGCTTGTCCAAAGCGGTCGGACTGTTTTCGATATAACGCAGGATCTCCACCGTATCGGGGAAATCCTCGAGAAAGTCTTCGCGGGCCACGGAGAGTCCTTGTTGGCGGCGCGCGCTTCGCTGCGACCGGGGTCCCGACCCTACGGGTGTTCGGACGCGAGAGCTAGGCGTCGGCGGTCTTTTTCGTCTTCGACTTGGTCGCAGGTGCTTTCTTGGTTGCCGCCTTCTTGGCCGGGGCTTTCTTGCCGCTGCCCTTTTTCTCGGCCTGCTTGGCGAGCAGCTCGACAGCACCTGCGAGATCGATCTCGTCGACTCCCAGATCCTTCGGCAGGGAGGCATTGAGGCGGCCGTGCTTGACGTAGGGTCCGTAGCGGCCCTCGTGCAGGGTCACCGGCTTGCCGTCGCTCGGATGGTCTCCCAGCGTTTTCAGGGCCGCGGCGCCACCGCCCTTGGCCTGGGCCAGCAGATCGACCGCCCGGTTGAGACCGATGGTCAGGACGTCCTCGTCGGACGGGATCGACTTGTAGGTGTTGGCCTTGCGGACGTAGGGACCGTAGCGCCCGATGCCGGCGGTGACCTCTTCGCCCTCGTGACTGCCGAGGGCGCGCGGCAGCGCCAGCAGGCCGAGCGCCGCATTCAGGTCGACGCTGTCGGGCGCCATGCCCTTCGGCAGCGACGTGCGCTTGGGCTTGACCGACTTGTCCTCGCCCTGCTCGCCGAGCTGCACGTAGTGGCCATAGGGGCCCTTGCGCAGACTGACCTCCTGGCCGCTCTGCGGATCTTCGCCCAGGCGCTGCGGACCGGCCTCGCCGACGGCCGCGCCGCCGCTGCCGTCTTCGGCCTGCACCGCGAGGGGGCGCGTGAAGCGGCACTCCGGATAGTTGGAGCAGCCTATGAAACCGCCGGTCTTGCCAAGCCTCAGGCCGAGCCTGCCGCTGTTACAGGCCGGGCAGAGGCGCGGATCTCGGTCCGGGTTCTCGGAGTCCATCGGGAAGAAGTGCGGCCCGAGGTCTTCGTCCAGCGCATCGATGACGTCGGAGATGCGCAGTTCCTTCGTCTCTTCGATGGCCTGATTGAACGCCTGCCAGAAGCGCAGCAGCACCTCTTTGTAGCGGCTGTCGCCGGCGGAGATGCGGTCGAGATCCTCCTCCAGGCCGGCGGTGAAGTCGTACTCCACGTAGCGGCGGAAGAAGGCGGTCAGAAAGGCGGTGACGATGCGGCCGCGATCCTCCGGCAGGAAGCGTTTCTTCTCCAGCCGGACGTAGTCGCGGTCCTGCAGCACCTGCAGGATCGAGGCGTAGGTCGAGGGGCGGCCGATGCCCAGCTCTTCCATCCTTTTGACCAGGCTCGCTTCGCTGAAGCGCGGCGGCGGCTGGGTGAAGTGCTGTTGCGGCGTGACGGCCTTGCGGTTGAGGTCCTGGCCCTCGGTCAGCGGCGGCAGGCGCTTGCCTTCGCCGTCTTCGTCCTCCACGTCGTCGCGACCTTCCTGGTAGAGCGTCAGAAAGCCGTCGAAGACCTGCACCGAGCCGGTGGCGCGCAGCCGCGCGCTGGCACCGTCGACGTCGATGTCGGCGGTCATCTGGTCGAATTCGGCCGATTCCATCTGGCTGGCCAGGGCGCGCTTCCAGATCAGCTCGTAGAGCCGCGCCTCGTCCTCGCCGAGCTGACTGCGGATCTCCTTGGGCAGGCGCTGCAGATCCGTCGGGCGGATCGCCTCGTGCGCCTCCTGCGCGTTCTTGGCCTTCGTCTTGTAGATGCGGGCCTGGTCCGGCAGATAGGGATCGCCGTAGCGCCCCGCGATCAGTTCGCGCGCCGCCGTGATCGCCTCGTTCGACATGCCGACACCGTCGGTCCGCATGTAGGTGATCAGGCCAACGGTTTCGCCGCTCACCTCGATGCCTTCGTAGAGCTTCTGGGCCACCCGCATGGTCCGGGTCGCGCCGAAGCCGAGCTTGCGCGAGGCCTCCTGCTGCAGGGTCGAGGTGGTGAAGGGCGGTTGCGGATTGCGCTTGCTGCGCTTGGTTTCGACGCTTGCGACGGTGAAGCGGCTCGCGCGCTCCAACAGCGCTACGGCGTCTTGCGCCTTGGCCTCGGTGTTGAGGTCGAACTTGTCGAGCTTGCCGTCGCGCAGGTGGGTCAGCCGTGCGTCGAAGGCCGCGGTTTCGAGCGCGTCCAGCGTTGCCGTGACCGTCCAGTACTCCTGCGCCCGAAAGGCCTCGATCTCGGCCTCGCGTTCGCAGATCAGGCGCAAGGCGACAGACTGCACACGCCCGGCGGAGCGGCTGCCGGGGAGCTTGCGCCAGAGGACTGGCGACAGAGTGAAGCCGACCAGATAGTCGAGCGCGCGGCGCGCCAGGTAGGCTTCCACCAGCGGCCGGTCGAGGTCGCGCGGATGCTTGAAGGCATCCTGCACGGCGCGCTTGGTGATCTCGTTGAAGACCACGCGCTTGACCGGCTTGCCGTTCAGCGCCCGGCGGCGGTTCAGCTCCTCGATGATGTGCCAGGAGATGGCTTCGCCTTCGCGGTCGGGGTCGGTGGCGAGATAGAGCTGTTGCGCGCTTTTCAGCTCGCGGGCGATTTCCTTGATGCGCTTGTCGCCGCGGTCGTCGACCGCCCAGTCCATCGCGAAGTCTTCGTCGGGTCGCACCGAGCCGTCCTTGGGCGGCAGGTCGCGCACATGGCCGTAGCTGGCCAGCACCCGATAGTCGCCACCCAGGTAGCGCTCGATGGTCTTGGCTTTGGCGGGAGATTCGACGACGACCAGATGCATCCGCAAGTCCGTCCTAGAGCCGTTCAACACGACGCGCGCTCCGGCGGAGCGCGACGGTCAGGCGATCAGCGCGACGCGGTTGCCGGGATGGCGTTCGAGGCGTCCGGCCAGCTCCAGCTCCAGGAGCAGAGTGCCGACCGACGCGGCAGACAATTGGCATTGGCGTATCAGTTCGTCAACTGAGATCGGCGTGGGAGATAGTAATTCCGTAATTTTATCAGTGGGTTGCAGCTGTTGTTCTGAACCTGGCCCGATCGCCCCGGCGGTTTCGACTCTGGTCGTGGCCGTTTCGGTGACACCGGTTTCGGCGACTGCAAACGCGACGGCGACCGCGGCCGGCGGCGTGCTGCCCGCCAAGGCTTCCAGGACATGCGCGGCCGATTCGATCAGGGTGGCGCCCTGACGCAAAAGACCGTTGCAGCCCTGGGCGCGCGGATCGAGCGGTGAGCCCGGGACGGCCATGACCTCGCGCCCGTAGTCGGCTGCCAGCCGGGCCGTGTGCAGGGAGCCGGAGCGCTGGGCCGCTTCCACGACCACGACGCCCAGCGACAGTCCGGCGATGATCCGGTTGCGCCGCGGGAAGTGGCGCCCCTGCGGTTCGCTGCCCGGCGGCATCTCGGAGAGCAGTGCGCCTTCGCTCACCAGGCGCTCGAACAGCTTTGCGTTCTGTGGCGGGTAGATCGTATCGAGGCCGCCGGCCAGCACGGCGAGCGTCGCTTGCGCCAAGGCGCCCTGGTGGGCCGCGGTATCGATGCCGCGAGCGAAGCCCGAGACCACGAGGTAGCCGGCCTCGGCCAGCTCGCCGCCGATGCGTCGGGCCAGCGTGCGGCCATTGGCGGAGGCATTGCGGGCGCCGACGATCGCCACGGCCGGGCGGTGTAACAGCTCCAGGCGGCCGCGCAGGGCGACCAGCGGCGGGCCGTCGTCGACGGCCCGCAGGGCGTCGGGATAGTCCGGCTCGCAGAGCGCGACGAGCCGCGCCTTGAGTCGCGTCAGTTCGTTCAGCTCGCGCTCCGCGGTGTCGGCGGGACAGATGCGCACCGGCCGGGCGCGTCCGCCACGCTTGGACAGCTCCGGTAGAGCCTCCAGGGCAGCCGCGGCGCTGCCGAAGCGCCGCAGCAGCTGACGGAAGGTGATGGGGCCGACGTTCTCGCTGCGGAACAGGCGCAGCCAGGCGAGACGTTCGGTCTCCGTGAGGGCGCGAAGAGGCAGGCTCATGGCGCCAGACCTTCGAAGGAAAGCACGCTACCCGTCAACCCGAAACCGTGATTTGCAACTTGGGAGTGCTGTCAATCGCCGCTTTGGCTGGCGCCGCCGATCTTGCTCTCCTCGCCGCGCAGCAGCCGACGAATGTTGGCATGGTGACGGATCACGACCAGGACGGCCAGCAGGGCGGCGAACTCGACCCGCTGCAGATCGCCGATCAGGAACCAGGCATAGATCGGCGAGAGCAGAAAGCCGATCAGCGCGGCGAGGGAGGAATAGCGGGTGACGGCGGCGACCAGCAGCCAGGTGGCGCAGAGCGCGACGCCCGCCTGCCAGGCGACGGCGAGCAGAACGGCGATCGAGGTTGCCACGCCCTTGCCGCCGCGGAAGCTGAGCCAGACGGGAAAGTTGTGGCCCAGCACCGCACCGAGCGCGGCGGCCAGCATGGGGTCCGGCCCGCCGAAGTACCAGGCCAGGCCCGCCGCTGCGGCGCCCTTGCCGCCGTCCAGCAGGACGGTCAGGACGGCCAGGTCCTTGCGGCCGGTGCGCAGGACGTTGGTCGCGCCGATGCTCTTGGAGCCGATCTGGCGCAGGTCGTTCAGCCCGGCGAGCCGGGTCAGAACCAGGCCGAAGGGGATCGAGCCCAGCAGGTAGCCGCCCGCCAGGGCGGCGAGCAGGTAGGGCCAGGCGAATGCCCAGGAAATCGGGTCGGGCACGAGCCCCTCCTCAGGCCGCCTGCCGGCCGCTGCCCCGTGTGGAACCGCCCGGTGTGGAACCGCCCGGAGTGAAGCCGCCCGGCGTGGAACCATTTGGCGTAGAGAGATCGGAGGTGAAGATGCTGCGGCCGTCGACGACGGTGCGCAGCACCGCACCCTGAACCATATGCCCCTCGAAGGGCGAGTTCTTGGACTTCGAGAGGAAGCGGTCGGGGTCGATGGTCGCCGGCCGCTCCGGGTCGAAGATCACCAAGTCGCAGGGCAGGCCGGGGGTGAGGTCGGCACGGCCCTTCAGGATTCCGGCCGGCCCGTCGGTCAGGCGCCGCAGCAGGTCGAGCAGGCCCATGCGGCCGCTGTGGACCAGGGCCAGGGACAGCGGCAGCAGGCTCTCCAGCCCGACGATGCCGGGCTCGGCCAGATTGAACGGTAGGCGCTTGGCGTCCTGGTCGTGCGGGCTGTGGTCGCTGGCGATGGCGTCGATGGTCCCGTCGGCCACGGCCGCCGCGAGGGCTTCGCGGTCCGGCTCGCTGCGCAGGGGCGGGGTCATCTTGGCGAAGGTGCGGTAGTCGCCGACCGCCGTCTCGTTGAGCGTGAAGTAGTGCGGTGCCGTGCTGGCCGTGACGGGGAGACCGCGCGCCTTGGCGCGGCGGATCACCTCGAGAGACTCGGCGCAGGTGACGTTGGCCACGTGGTACCGCCCCCCGGTCATCTCGACCAACCGCAGGTCGCGCTCGATCACGATGACCTCGTTGAGCAGATGATTGCCGGAAAGGCCGAGGCGGGTCGCCAGTTCGCCGGAATTCATCGCGCCGGTGGCGAGGCTCGGTTCCTGCGGATGCTGCAGGATGACCGTGTCCACCGTGCGCGAGTAGCTGAGGGCGCGGCGCATCACCTGGGCGTCGGCCACAGCCTGCAGGCCGTCCGTGAAGCCCAGCGCGCCGTACTCGCTTAGCAGGCCCATCTCGACCAGCTCGCGGCCTTCCAGCCGCCGCGTCACAGCGCCGTAGCCATAGACCTTGACCAGCTTCTCCTCGCGGGCGCGGCGGGCGATGAACTCGATGCCGGCGACGTCGTCGACCACCGGGTCGGTGTTCGGCAGTGCCACCATGGAGGCGATGCCGCCGGCCGCGGCTGCCTTGCTGGCGGTCTCGATGGTCTCCTTGTGCTCCTGCCCGGGCTCGCCCAGCTGCACGCGCATGTCGACCAGGCCCGGCGCCAGGCAGGCGCCGGCGCAGTCGATCACCTCGGCGCCTTCGGGCAGGCCGTCGTTGAACAGCCGCGGACCGACGTCCCGGATCACGCCCTGGTCGGCGAAGAGCGCGCCCGTCTCGTCGAGCCCGCTGCTCGGGTCGAGCAGGCGAGCATTGATGTAGGCGGTGGGGCCGGCCTCGCTGCGCGTCGCCATGGCTAGCGTCCCTCCGCCGGTGCACGAAGGTCTCCCGCGCGCAGGTCGGCCGTCAGGGCCTCCAGGCAGGCCATGCGCACGGCGACGCCCATCTCCACCTGTTCCTGGATCAGCGAGCGGTCGATGTCGTCGGCCACCTCGCTGTCGATCTCGACGCCGCGGTTCATCGGGCCGGGGTGCATGATCAGCGCGTCGGGTTTGGCCATCGCCAGCTTGTCCCGGTCCAGGCCGTAGAAGCGGAAGTACTCCCGGATAGAGGGGACGTAGGAGCCCTGCATGCGTTCGGTCTGCAGGCGTAGCATCATCACGATGTCGACGTCGCGCAGCCCGGCCCGCATGTCCATGTAGGCCTCGACCCCCAGGCGCTCGATCCCGGAGGGCATCAGGGTCGGGGGCGCGATGACGCGCACCCGGGCGCCCATGGCGGTGAGCAGGTGCAGGTTGGAGCGCGCCACCCGGCTGTGCATGATGTCGCCGCAGATCGCCACCGTGAGGCCGGCCAGCTTCCCCTTGCGGCGGCGGATGGTCAGCGCGTCGAGCAGCGCCTGGGTCGGGTGCTCGTGGCTGCCGTCGCCGGCGTTGATGACCGAACAGTGCACCTTCTCGCTCAGCAGCTTGACGGCGCCGGAGTCGGGATGGCGCACGATCAGTACGTCGGGGTGCATGGCGTTCAGGGTCATGGCGGTGTCGATTAGGGTTTCCCCTTTCTTGATCGACGACCAGGCGACCGACATGTTGATCACGTCGGCCGACAACCGTTTGGCGGCCAGCTCGAAGGAGGTGCGCGTGCGCGTCGAGGTCTCGAAGAAAAGGTTGATCACGGTATGACCCGACAGCAGCGGCGAGTGCTGGTGCGCCCTCGGATCCTGAACCGCGTAGTTTTCCGCGAGATCCAGAAGATAGCCGATTTCCGCCGGGGTCAGACCTTCGGTCCCGAGCAGATGGCGGTGCCGGTAGCCGGGACGGGCGATGGCTTCGAAGTCTTGCATCGAGCGGGGCTTATCGCACCGCGGCCGTACCTCTGACAAGCGGCAGGTCGCGGTTCCCATGCGCAGGTTGTGGAAAGCTCTGAGGTGGCTGGCGATTCTGGCGGTGCTGCTGCCGGCGGGCCTGGTGCTGCTCTACCGTGCCGTGCCGCCGCCCGCGACGCCCTTGATGGTGATTCGCGCGCTGGAAGGTCATGGCTGGCAGCGGGATTGGGTGCCCCTGGCCGAGATCGCCCCGGCGCTGCGCGAAGCCGTGCTGGCGGCGGAGGACAACCGCTTCTGTTCGCACTGGGGCTTCGACCTGGTCGAGCTGCAGGAGGCCGTCGAGACTTGGCGCGACGGAGGCCGGTTGCGCGGTGCCTCCACGGTCTCGATGCAGACGGCGAAGAACCTCTTCCTCTGGCCCGACCGCGACTGGCTGCGCAAGGGGCTGGAGGCCTACCTCACGCTCTACCTGGAGGCGCTGCTGCCCAAGGCGCGGATCGTCGAGCTCTACCTCAACAGCGTCGAGTTCGGGCCCGGCCTCTACGGCGCCGAGGCGGCGGCGCAGGTCCACTTCGGCAAGACTGCCGGCGCGCTGACGCGCCGCGAAGCCTCGTTGCTGGCGGCCGTGCTGCCCAATCCGCTGGAGCGCTCGGCGGGACGGCCGAGCGAGTTCGTCGCCGGTCAGGCGGCCCGCATCCGCACCCGGATCGACCAGCTCGGACCGCTGCTCGATTGCGTGCGTTAGATGGCGCCGCTGCTCCGCAGGCGCGCGATCTCTTCGTCCGGCAAGCCCAGCAGCTCCTTCAGCAGCTCGTCGCTGTGCTGGCCCATGCGTGGCGGCGGGTAGCGATAGTCGACCGGCGTTTTCGAGAACTTGATGGGGTTTCCGATCAGGGCGAGACGGCCCTGCAAGGCCTCGGCGTCGGCCATCTCGATGCGCATGCCGCGGTGCTGTACCTGAGGGTCGGCGAAGACCCGGTCGAGAGTGTTGACCGCGCCGCTCGGGACGCCGAGCGCGGACAGTCCTTCCACCCAGTCGGTCAGGGTCTTGCTAGGCGTCAGCGCTTCCAGGATCGGATAGAGCTCGGCCCGGTTCTGGACCCGCTGGGCGTTGGTCGCGAAGCGCGGATCCTCGGCCAGCTCCGGCCGGCCGGCGAAGTCGCAGAAGCGGCGGAACTGACCGTCGTTGCCTACGGCCAGGATGAAGTAGCCGTCGGCGCATGGCAGCACCTTGTAGGGCACGATGTTGGGGTGTTCGTTGCCCTGGCGCTTCGGCACCTCGCCGCTGGTCAGGTAATTCAGCCCCTCGTAGGTCAGCCAGGCGACCTGGCTGTCGAGCAGGGCCAGGTCGATATGCTGGCCTTCGCCGGTTTTGGTGCGGTGGTGCAGGGCGGCCAGGATGGCGCTGACGGCATACATGCCGCACATGATGTCGGCGATGCCGACGCCGACCTTGATCGGCTCGCCCTCGGGCTCGCCGGTCAGCGACATGATCCCGCCCATGCCCTGGGCCAGGTAGTCGTAGCCGGCTCGCGGCGCGTAGGGGCCGGTCTGCCCAAAGCCGGTGATCGAGCAGTAGAGGATGTCGGGCTTGACCTGCCGGATGCTGTCGTAGTCCAGGCCGTAGCGCTTTAGCCCGCCGACCTTGAAGTTCTCGACGAAGATGTCGCATTCGGCAGCGATCCGCCGGGCCAGCGCCTGGCCCTCCTCGGTGGCAATGTCGATGGTCAGCGAGCGCTTGTTGCGGTTGGCCGAGAGGTAGTAGGCCGCCGTCGTGCTGTCTTCCCCCTCGGCGTTCTTGACGAAGGGCGGGCCCCACTTGCGGGTGTCGTCGCCCTGGCCGGGCCGCTCGATCTTCACCACGTCGGCGCCCAGGTCGCCGAGCAGTTGCGTCGCCGTGGGGCCGGCGAGAATACGGGTCAGGTCGAAAACGCGCAGGCCTGCAAGCGGCGTGGTCATAATACTGTCGATCCGGATACGATTGGCGGGCGCGGCGGTTGTGGCGCGGCGCGCGCCGCTGCGTCAAGCCGGGTCAGGGCACCAGCGGCGCGAGAACCAGCGGCAGGGTCAGCATCGCCAGCAGGGTCTGGGCGGTGATCAGGCTGGCCATCAGCGTGGCGTCGCCGCCGAGCTGGCGGGCCAGGATGTAGGCGCTGGTGGCCGTCGGCAGGCCGTTGAACAGCACCGCGACGAAGGCGGCCGTCCCCTCGACGCCGAGCGCCCAGCAGCCGGCCCAGGTCAGCGCCGGCAGCACGGCCAGCTTGAGGGCGCTGCTCAGCAGCACCGGCCGGCCGGCCGCCTGTGCGGCGCGCAGGTCCAGCGCCGCGCCGACGCAGAGCAGGCCGAGGGGCAGGGCGGCCCTTCCGAGGATCAGCAGCGTCTCGCCCAGCACCGGCGGCAGGCCGAGCCCGGAGAGGTTGAGCGCGCCGCCGACGGCGCAGCCCAGGATCAGGGGGTTGGTCGCGACCTGTTTCACCAGGCCGAGGACCGTCGGCTGCGCGGCCGTTCCGTAGCGGGCCAGGAAGCTGACGCAGAGCAGGTTGACCAGAGGGACGATGGCCGCGACCGCCACGGCCGCCGCCGCCACGCCGGCCTCGCCGGCGACGCCGAAGGCCACCGCCAGGCCGATGTAGGTGTTCATCCGCACCGCGCCCTGGTAGAGGCTGGTGAAGCCGGCGCCGTCCAGGCCGAGCCACCTGTAGAGCAGGGGACGCAGCAGCAGCAGCGCCGCGGTCATGACCAGGATCGCCGCGACGATGGCGCCGGCCATGGGCAGCACGTCGAGTTCGCTGAAGTCGGCCTGGGCCAAGGTCGTCGCCAGCAGGACGGGGAAGAAGCAGAAGTAGGTCAGCCGTTCGGCCGGCGCCCAGAAGCCTTCGCCGGGAAACGCGCGCCGACGCAGCAGCCAGCCGAGAAAGATCAGCAGGAAGACAGGCAGGATGACGAGAACGATGCCGCTCACGCCGATCCGCCCTGGTTGCCGTCTCTAGGCCGGCCGTGCGCCAGGGCGTCCAGCGCGCCCTGCAGGATGTAGGCGGCGGCCATCTTGTCCACGACTTCGGCCCGGCGCTTGCGGGTCATGTCGGCTTCGTCGATCAGTAGGCGTTGCACGGCGGCGGTGGAGAGGCGCTCGTCCCAGAAGGCGATCGGCAGCTCCAGGCCGGCGAGATCGATCAGGTTGCGGGCGAACTGTCGGGTCGACTGCGCGCGCGGCCCCTCGCTGCCGTCCATGTTGACCGGCAGGCCGAGCACCAGGCCGCCGACCCGGCGTTCCGCGGCGATCCGCTTCAGGGCCTCGGCGTCGGCGGTGAACTTGCCCCGGCGCAGAGTCTCCAGGGGCGAGGCCAGCCGGCGGTCGCCGTCGGAGATGGCCAGCCCGATTGTCTTGCTGCCGAGATCCAGCCCCAGCAGGCGGGTGCGCGGCGGCAGCTGCGCCGGCAGGTCATGCAGATCCAGAAGGGTCATGCGGCCGATCACTAAGCGCCTCGGCATCGCCGCACAAGCGGCACGGTTTTCCTTCGACGTGCTTCCGCGTACCGCCGCCCGGCGAGCGTACCCTCTGTGCCCACCTTGTGAGCCTGCCAAGCCGGTGCTAGCTTCCGCCGCGCTTCCGCGGGCGGTCTGCCCGCCCGCGAGCGTCATCCAAAGTCTTTCCGAAGCGAGGCGTCTTCTTTCATGGCGATCGACAAGGCCACGGTTCACGGCATCGCCAGGCTCGCACGTATCAAGATCGACGAGGCCGAGGCCGAGTCGCTGGTCGGCGAGCTGAGCAACATCCTCGACTGGGTCGAGCAGCTTGGCGAGGTCGATACCGAGGGCGTGCAGCCCATGACCTCGGTGGTGGAGATGCGCCTGCCACTGCGCGCCGATGCGGTGACCGACGGCGGCAAGCCGGATGACATCGTGCAGAACGCGCCGGACAAGGCGCATGGCTTTTTCGTGGTGCCGAAGGTGGTGGAATGAGCGAGCTGACCCGCATGGAGCTGGCCGAAGCACGCGACCTGCTGGATAAGAAGTCGCTCTCGGCCAAGGAGCTGACCGAGGCGCACATCGCCGCCGTCGAGACCGCGCGGCCGCTCAATGCCTTCGTCACGGAAACGCCGGAGAAGGCCCTGGCCATGGCCGAGGCCTCGGACGCCCGGCGGGCGAAAGGCGAGGCCGGGCTGCTGGAGGGCCTCCCCCTGGCGATCAAGGACCTTTTTTGCACCGAGGGCGTGCTGACGACGGCCTCCAGCCACATCCTGGAGGGTTTCGAGCCGACCTATGAGTCGACCGTCACCGCCAACCTCTGGCGCGAAGGCGCGGTGCTGCTGGGCAAGACCAACATGGACGAGTTCGCCATGGGCTCCTCCAACATGACCAGCCACTACGGCGGCGTGGAAAACCCCTGGCACCGCAAGGACAGCAACCAGAAGCTGGTGCCTGGCGGCTCCTCCGGCGGCTCCGCGGCGGCGGTGGCGGCGCGCTGCGCCCTGGGGGCGACCGGCACCGATACCGGCGGGTCGATCCGCCAGCCGGCGGCCTTCGCCGGCATCGTCGGAATGAAGCCGACCTACGGCCGCTGCTCGCGCTGGGGGGTCGTGGCCTTCGCCTCCTCGCTGGACCAGCCGGGCCCCATGACCCGCAGCGTGCGGGACGCCGCCCTGATGCTGCGCGCCATGGCCAGCTACGACCCGAAGGATTCGACGTCGGTCGACCGCGCCGTGCCGAACTACGAAGCGGCGCTGACGGGCGAGGTGAAGGGCCTGCGCATCGGCGTGCCGAAGGAATACCGCCTGGAGGGCACGCCGCCGGAGATCGACCGGCTCTGGCAGCAGGGCATCGACTGGCTGACCGCCGCCGGGGCCGAGGTGCGCGAGGTCAGCCTGCCGCACAGCAAGTACGCCTTGCCGACCTACTACATCATTGCGCCCGCCGAGGCCTCCTCCAACCTGGCGCGCTACGACGGCGTGCGCTACGGCCTGCGCGAGCCCGGCGACGGTACCCTAACGGACCTGTACGAGTCCACGCGGGCCGCGGGCTTCGGCGCCGAGGTCAAGCGGCGCCTGCTGATCGGCACCTACGTGCTCTCGGCCGGCTACTACGACGCCTACTACAACAAGGCCCGCCAGGTGCGCAGCCTGATCGCCCGCGACTTCACCGAGGCCTTCAACCACGTCGACCTGCTGCTGACGCCGACGGCGCCCTCGGCCGCCTTCGCCATGGGCGAGAAGATGGACGACCCGCTGGCCATGTACTTGAACGACGTCTTCACGGTGCCGGCCTCGCTGGCCGGGCTGCCCGGCATCTCGCTGCCGGCCGGCCTGTCGGACGAGGGCCTGCCGCTGGGCCTGCAGTTGATCGGCCGCGCCTTCGACGAGGAGACGCTGCTGCGCGCCGCCGGGGTCCTGGAGACCGCCGCCGGCTTCGACAGCCTGCCGAGCTTCATGGCAGCCTAGGGTGCATGCTGCACGGCTCGGAGATCCGACGCCTGGGTCCGGAGGAGGCGGAAGCCTACCGGCACCTGCGGCTGGAGGGGCTGCGCCGTCACCCGGAAGCCTTCGGCGAGAGTTACGAGGAAGCGGCGGGCAAACCGCCGCACCACTGGCCGGAGATGCTGGAGACGGCGGCGGTCTTCGGGGGCTGGCAGGAGGGGTGGCTGGTCGCCACCGCGGCCTGCTTCACGGCGGCGGATTGGGGCCTGCCGGCCCATCTGTTGCACAAGGCCTTCCTGATCGGCGTCTATACCCGGCCCAAGGCGCGGGGCGCCGGTCTTGGGCGCGCGGTCTGTCAGGCCGCCGTGGATCATGCCCGCGGCCTGCCGCGGATCGACCAGATCATGACGGCCGTCCAGGTCGATAACGTCCCAGCGAGAACCCTATATGAGACTCTGGGGTTCGTTGTCTGGGGCCGCCAGCCCCGCGCTCTCAAGGTGCAAGGCCGCTATCACGACGAGTTCGAGATGGCGCTGTTGTTCGACGGGGCGGAGGCGGAGTAAGACAAAGCGAACGTTCTTGTAAGGAAGGCACGCGATGAGCCTGATCGAAGGTGAGACCGGACCCTGGGAAGTGGTGATCGGCCTGGAGGTGCATGCCCAGGTGATCTCCCACGCCAAGCTCTTCTCCGGGGCCTCCACGGCCTTCGGGGCGGAGCCGAACAGCCAGGTGTCGCTGGTCGACGCCGCCATGCCGGGCATGCTGCCGGTACTGAACCGGGTCTGCGTCGAGCAGGCGATCCGCACCGGCCTGGGCCTCAACGCCAAGATCAACCACTTCTCGGTCTTCGAGCGGAAGAACTACTTCTACCCCGACCTGCCGGCCGGCTATCAGATCAGCCAGTACGCCCATCCCATCGTCGGCGAGGGGACCATCCTGCTGGACCTGGAGGAGGGCGAGACCCGCGAGGTCGGGATCGAGCGCCTGCACCTGGAGCAGGACGCGGGCAAGTCGCTGCACGACCAGGACCCCTACAAGACCTTCGTCGATCTCAACCGCGCCGGCGTGGCGCTGATGGAGATCGTCTCCAAGCCCGACCTGCGCTCGGCGGCGGAGGCCGGCGCCTATCTGCGCAAGCTGCGCTCGATCCTGCGCTACCTGGGCACCTGCGACGGCAACATGGACGAGGGCTCCATGCGCTGCGACGTCAACCTGTCGGTCCGCCGGCCGGGCGACCCGCTGGGCACGCGCACCGAGACCAAGAACGTCAACTCCATCCGCTACGTGCAGCAGGCCATCGAGATCGAGACCCGCCGCCAGATCGAGGTGATCGAGGGCGGCGGCAGCATCGCGCAGGAGACGCGGCTGTTCGATCACCGCAGCGGCGAGACCCGCTCCATGCGGTCCAAGGAGGAGGCGCACGACTACCGCTACTTCCCCGACCCAGACCTGCTGCCGCTGGAGCTGGATCCGGCCTGGGTGGAGGAGGTGCGGGCGGCCCTTCCGGAACTGCCGGACGCGAAGAAGCGCCGCTTCACCGAGACCTACGGCCTCAGTGCCTACGACGCCGCCGTGCTGGTGGCCGAGAAGGCCAGCGCCGACTTTTACGAGTCGGTGGTGGAGGGCGGTCCGAAAGGCAGGCGCGACCCCAAGATCGCAGCCAACTGGGTCACCGTGAACTACTTCGGCGCGCTCAACGCCTCGGGCGTTGGGCTGGAGGAAGCGCCGGTCGATGCCGTCAAGCTGGGCGGCCTGCTCGACCTGATCGCCGACGACACCATCTCCGGCCGGATCGCCAAAGAGGTCTTCGAGGTCATGTGGGAGAGCGGCAAGTCCGCCGCCGAGATCGTCGAGGCCAAGGGCCTGAAGCAGATCACCGACACCGGCGAGCTCGAGGCCATCGTCGACAAGATCATCGCCGACAACCCCGGCCAGGCCCAGCAGGTCGCCGAAGGCAACCCCAAGGTGCTCGGCTGGTTCGTCGGCCAGGTGATGAAGGCCACCCAGGGCAAGGCCAACCCCGGCCTGGTCAACAAGCTCCTGCGCGAGAAGCTGGGCGGATAGTTGTTTGCCGAATGAACGCCACTCTGGTGCGCTCTGGTCCTGCGGTATCTGGTGTTCCTACAGACGGCTTCTGCCGGCTCTGTCACTGACAGACAACGCTGCCGCCACATTCGCTCATTCCGCTGACTCTATTCGAGACCTGCTCTTTTCACCGATGTAATATTGGGAAATATTCGAAAAAACTGAACGCCGAGTGTTTTTTATTCGGACAACATGGTGTCAGATATTCGGAAATCTTGATATCGATAAAACTCACCTTTCTCCGCAGAAAAAATAAAGTCCCCATCAAATAAAAACCTTCTTCCCATCCCTTTAAATGTAATTCCATCAATTATTATATGCACTTCATTCTGTATTTTATTTGTCAAACGCCTATCAAGCAATATCATTCCAACAGGAAGATGTTCCGGAACAAAAATTAGCCCATTCTCCTGAATGGAGAGTGTCGATACAGAGATAGAGGCTTCATAGTATTCTCCTGAATTTCTAGAGCCCCAATAGAAAATTGGAGTATCTGAATTTGTCCACATAAAGGATTGTAGAAACCCAGGGCTCGATGTTGCCATAAATCTCCCCAAAGAACCTCGGATCTTGTGCGGAAAATCTGACGGAGAATCAAATCGTTTTGCCGTACGACTGTTGCCAAGCAAATCTTCATATCCATCGATCTCGCGCCAAGTGGTTTCAGGCGTAGTACTCACATAGAGACCGGTTAGAAGCTCTCCTGGCCAAGGCTGCGCGAGTCCGGGCACAACTTCTGCCGGGCGCGATGGCATACGCCAGATAGCAAGGCTCGTCAGAAAGCTGGCGGGCTGAATACTGACCTCGATCTCAAGGTCGCTCAGCCGTGAGCGCGGATCTTCCAGGGCTGCGGCGGAGTAGTAGTACTCGGCTTTGGTTGGTGCCTCGGCATCGTCAACCCAGATGACTGCAGGTGGGATCCGGGCAATTGCCTGTGCTCGTTGCTCCGGATCGAAGCTAAGGCCGGACCTGCGGGCCCCCTCCGGCGTTCGCGGTGCGGGAGTCTTGCGGCTATGCGCGCCAACCAAGAGTGCACTGCCATCTTCAAGTCGGGTGGCGAACCACTCCGGACCGCAATGGTAGAGGTTCACGCGAACGGTCGGGAAGACGGTGTAAAAGGCACTGCCGCCGTCAGATTCAAAAGCAAGATTGCGTTTGCACAGCGTCGTGCCCTCAAGCTCGACGGATTGCCCGTCGAAGGTGAGAGTTATTTGGCTGGTCGTATAGATATACCAAGGATTGCCAGGCCAGGAACCGATTGGCAGGCCCACGCTCCGTGGATTGAAGTTCAGCAGGTGGAAAACCAAGAAGACCGCCAGGAGTCCGCCGCCGAAGATCTTCAGTCCGCGCGCCAGACAGCCACTTGGCCGAGATGTTCGTCGAGGAGCGCTCATCGCCGCAGTTCGCGATTGGAAGTATGTCGACGAGCAAGCTGCCGGTGAACGGCACAGTTGCTGCTCGCTGTTGCTTCGGTTGTTTCACTCGATTTCTCGAAGGCCCAGGTCACGCCTATGCTCCGCAAAGATTGCTTGCCCCTGCAGGCTAAACGCATAAGGCGAAAATCTGAAAACCCTCTTACCGCGAGAGCAGGCCATGCCTCGGGGGCGCAGGGCACCGGCCCGGATGCCATTTCGCGGGTAAGCATTCTCGCGCTGCGCCTATAGCGCGATCCGTCATAGGCGTTATGCAGTGCGGCCGGGTGCCTCGCGCGGGCCCGCGTGTTAGCGCTTCGCGGATGAGCAGTCCGCCGAAAACAGCCTCCCTGTCTTTTGCCCTGGCCGCCAAGCTTGCGCCGGCGACCTTCGTCTGTCTCTGGGCGACCGGGTTCATCGGGGCCAAGCTGGGGCTGCCCTATGTCGAGCCGCTGACCTTCCTGACCGTGCGCTTCGCTCTGGTGGTCGCGATCATGGCGCCGGCGGCGCTGCTGCTCGGTGCGGTCTGGCCGAAGCTGACCACGGCCGGGCATGTCGCCGTGGTGGGACTGTTGATTCACGGCGGCTATCTGGCCGGCGTCTTCGTTGCCATCTCTCTCGGAATGTCGGCCGGTCTCTCGGCTCTGATCGTCTCTCTGCAGCCCCTGCTGACGGCGGCGCTGGTCGGGCCGCTGCTGGGGGAAAAGGTCACGCTGCGCCAGGGGCTCGGTCTCGTGTTGGGGCTGGTGGGCGTTGCTCTGGTGCTCTCGGGCAAGCTGGCGCCCGCCGGCGCCGGAACGCTGTTTGCCGGCTTTGGTCTGGACGCCGTCGTTTGCGCGCTTGTGGCGCTGCTGTCGATCACGCTGGGCGTGGTCTATCAGAAGCGCTTCTGCGCCGACGTCGACCTGCGGTCCGGCGCTGTGCTGCAATATGCGGCCGCCGGGCTGGCAGTCGGTGCCCTGGCATTGATTTTCGAAACCAATCGGATCGTCTGGCATCTCGACCTGGTGATCGCGATGGGCTGGCTGGTACTGGGGCTGTCGGTCGGAGCCGTCAGCCTGCTGATGGTGCTGATCCGCCTGGGCGAGGCCTCCCGCGTCGCCAGTCTCTTCTATCTCGTGCCGCCGGTCACCGCGCTCGTCGCCTTCTTCCTCTTCGACGAGCGCTTGGGGCCGCTGGCACTCGCCGGGATGGTCGTGGCGGTCCTCGGCGTCGCCCTGGTGGTCACCGAACGCAAGAGCTAGCCTGCGGACCGGCGGGTTAGGAGCGCTTCGGGGCAGCAGGTTAAGTGCAATGCAACAATGCGCCGGCTAGACTGCGGCTGACTCTCCTGGTGCCGAGTCCGACTGGCGCCACCGCAGCCTCGAGCCGACATGCACGAGCACGATCTCAGCTACCTGCACGACATTCTCTATTTCCTGCTTGCCGCCGTGGTGATCGTGCCGCTGGCGCGACAGCTTCGCTCGAGTCCGGTGCTCGGCTATCTGGCGGCCGGCGTGGTGATCGGCCCGTCGCTGCTCAGTCTGATCGAAGAGACGGAGTCGATCCTGATCCTCGCCGAGTTCGGGATCGTCTTCCTGCTCTTTGCCATCGGCCTGGAGCTTTCGGTCGAGCGCCTCAAGGTCCTGCAGCGCTACGTCTTCGGGCTCGGCACGCTGCAGGTGGTCAGCACAGCAGCCGTGATTGCCTTGGTCCTGATCGCGCTCGATCAGCCGCCCGCGGCCGCCCTGGTGATCGGCGGCGGCCTGGCGCTCTCTTCGACGGCCTTCGTGCTGCAGATGCTGGTGGAGCGGGGGGAGCTGGCGGCCCGCTTCGGCCGCGTCGCCTTCTCCATCCTGCTGCTGCAGGACCTGGCGATCGTCCCCTTGCTCGCTCTGGTGCCGCTCCTGGGCGCCGAAGGCTCCAGTCTTCTGCTGGCGCTGGGTCTGGCGGCCCTGAAGGCGACGGCCGCCGTGGGTCTGACGCTGCTGGCCGGTCGCTTTCTGCTGCGGCCGGTCTACCGTGTCGTCGCCAAGACCCGCAGCACGGAGCTCTTCGTTGCCACCACCCTGCTCGTTCTGCTGGGTACCGGCTATCTTATGGTGCTGGCCGGCGTCTCCATGGCGCTTGGCGCCTTCCTGGCCGGGCTGCTGCTGTCCGGCACCGAGTACCGGCATCAGGTCGAGGCCGACATTCGGCCCTTCCGCGGCCTGCTGCTCGGCCTCTTCTTCATGTCCGTCGGGCTGCAGATCGATCTCGGACTGATCGGGGAGTATGCGGCGACGGTGGCGCTGGCCGTTCTCGCGCTGATGCTGGGCAAGGCCCTTCTGATCTACGGACTCTGCCGGGCCTTCGGCTTGCCGGACGAGATCGCAGCGCGGGTCGGCCCCCTGCTGGCCCAGGGCGGCGAGTTCGGCTTCGTGCTGGTCGGCGGCGGCATGGTGCTGGGCGTCGTGCCGATGGTGACCGGCCAGCTGACTCTGGCGGTGGTCGCGGTGACCATGGTGCTGACGCCGCTCTCCGCCTGGGCCGGGCAGCGTCTGTCGCAGCACTTCGCGCGGCGCCAGGCGGCCGCGGGCGGCCTGCCGGACATCGCGGAGGACATCGAGGAGTTGCAGGACCATGTAGTCATCGCCGGCTTCGGCCGGGTCGGCCAGACCGTTGCGCAGGTCCTCGCCGAAGCCCATGTGCCCTACGTCGGTCTGGACATGGACCACGACCGCGTGCGCCGCTGCCGTGGTCTCGATCTGCCGGTCTACTATGGCGATGCCAGCCAGGTGGACGTCCTGCACACCGCCGGGCTGGAGCGGGCCAAGGCCGCCGTGATCACCCTGGACAACCCCGAGGCGGCGAGCCATACGGTGTCGGCCTTGCGCGAGCGTGCGCCGGAGATCCCGATCTTCGTCAGGGCGCGCGACCTGCGCCACCGAAACGAATTGGAGGCGCATGGCGCCACGGCCGTGGTGCCGGAGACCATCGAGGCCTCGCTGCAACTCGGCGGCGTGGTGCTGGGGGCCTTGGGAGCTGGCGACAGCGCGACCACCATCATGGAGGAGTACCGGCGCGAGAACTATGCCAAGCTGGGCGAGATCATTACGCCGCGCGGACGCCGCTCGGTGGAAGACTAGAGCAGGATCGCCTAGGTGGAATCGCTCTGGCGATCCCACCTAAGATGATCGCGCTCTGGGAACGATAAGAACAGGCCTTTCAGGGAGTTGAGATGTTCGGGTCGCTGCTGATCGCCAACCGCGGCGAGATCGCCTGCCGGATCATACGCACGGCGCGCCGCATGGGGCTGCGCTGCATTGCGGTCTACTCCGACGCCGACGCCCGGGCGCCGCATGTCCTGCTGGCCGACGAGGCCCACCGCCTGGGGCCGGCGCCGGCGCGCGAGAGCTACCTGAACGTCGAGGCGCTGCTGGAGGCGGCGGCGCGCAGCGGCGCCGAGGCGGTCCATCCTGGCTACGGCTTCCTGTCCGAAAACGCCGACTTTGCCGAAGCCTGCGGCCATGCCGGTCTCGCCTTCGTCGGTCCGCCGCCGGCGGCGATTCGCGCCATGGGGTCGAAGTCGGAAGCCAAGGCGATCATGGAGAAGGCGGGCGTGCCCCTGGTGCCCGGATATCACGGCAGCGACCAGGCGCAGGATCTGCTGGCGTCGGAGGCGCAGCGCATCGGCTATCCGGTGCTGATCAAGGCTTCGGCCGGCGGCGGCGGCAAGGGCATGCGCGTGGTCGAGCGGCCGGAGGACTTCGAGGCGGCTCTCAACTCTGCCAAGCGCGAGGCGGCGGCCTCCTTCTCCGACGACCGGGTGTTGGTCGAGAAGTACCTGACCAAGCCGCGCCATATCGAGTTGCAGGTTTTCGCCGACAGCCACGGTAACGTGCTGCACCTGGGCGAGCGCGACTGCTCGATCCAGCGCCGCCATCAGAAGGTGATTGAGGAGGCGCCGGCCCCCGGCATGACGCCCGAGCGCCGGTTGGAGATGGGCGAAGCCGCCAAGGCCGCGGCGGCGGCGATCGGTTATGTCGGCGCCGGGACCGTGGAGTTCATCGCCGAGGGCGAAGCCTTCTACTTCATGGAGATGAACACCCGTCTGCAGGTCGAGCATCCGGTTACCGAGATGATCACCGGCCAGGATCTGGTGGAGTGGCAGCTCCAGGTGGCGGCCGGCGAGTCTCTGCCGTTGCAGCAGGAGGAGGTGCGCCTGACGGGCCATGCCTTCGAGGTTCGGCTTTATGCCGAAGACCCGGCGCGCGACTTCCTGCCGGCCACCGGCCGTCTGGCGCATCTGCGCTTTCCCGAGGAGTCTCCGCACCTGCGCGTCGATGCCGGCGTGCGCGAGGGCGACGAGATCTCCGTGCATTACGATCCCATGATCGCCAAGCTGATCGTCTGGGACCTGACGCGCGCTGCGGCGCTGCGGCGCCTCGCCGGCGCCTTGGCGCTGACCGAGGTGGTCGGCACCACCACCAACCTGGCCTTCCTGCAGCGGCTGGCCGCCCATCCGGCCTTCGCCGATGCCGAGTTCGACACCGGCTTTATCGCCAAGCATAGCGCCGAGTTGCAGCCGGAGGCGGGCGTGGCCTCCGACGATGTTCTGGCTCTGGCCTGCTTAGCGGAGCTGCTGGCCCGCGATCAGGAAGCCCGCCGCGCCGCGGCCGCCTCCAGCGACCCCTATTCGCCCTGGTGGGCGACCGACGGCTGGCGTCTCAACGCCGGCACCCATCGGCGCCTGATCTTCGACGACGGTGCCGGCGAGCGGGAGGCCGTCGTCCATTATCTCCCCGAAGGGCTTTATGAAATCGAGGTGAACGGTCGCACCATCGAGGCCCGTGCAGAGCTGCACGACCCAAGGGCGGAGGGCGGCAAGTCGTATGTTGGGGGCAGGATCGAAGCCAATCTCGCGGGGCGCCGGCTGACCGCCACCGCCGTCTGGCAGGGTCGGCAGTTGACGCTGTTGAGCGACGGCCAGGCGCGTCATCTCACGCTCTTCGACCAACTGGCGGCGGGCGAGGCCGACGAAACCAAGGACGACCGCCTGGTTGCGCCGATGCCTGGCAAGGTGGTGCAGGTCCTGGTCGAGGCGGGCGCCGAGGTGACCACGGGCCAGCCCCTGATCGTGCTCGAGGCGATGAAAATGGAACACACGCTCTCGGCCCCGGCCGACGGTCGCATTGCGGCCCTGCGTTACGCCGCCGGCGATCTGGTGGAGGAGGGGGTCGAACTGGTGGAGTTTGCGGCCGCCGAGGTTGCCGAGGAGGTGCCGGCATGATGACGGACAAGCCGATCCGGATCGTCGAGGTCGGGCCGCGCGACGGGCTGCAGAACGAGAAGGCGCTGGTCCCGACAGAGGTCAAGGTGGAGCTGATCGAACGCCTGGCGGCCGCCGGCTTGCCGGCGGTCGAAGCCGGTGCCTTCGTCAGCCCCAAATGGGTTCCGCAGATGGCCGACACCGCCGAGGTGTTGGCGGCCTTACGGCGTCGTCCGGGGACGGCCTACCCGGTGTTGGTCCCAAATGAGAAGGGGCTGGCGCGCGCCCTGGACAGTGGGGTCGAGGAGATCGCCGTCTTCGGTGCAGCCTCGGAGAGCTTCAGTCAGCGCAACATCAATTGCTCCATCGCCGAGTCCCTGGAGCGCTTCCGCCCTGTCTGCGAAGGCGCGCTGGCCGCGGGTCTTCGTGTCCGCGGCTACGTCTCTTGCGTACTCGGCTGTCCCTACGAAGGCGCGGTCGCGCCCGGCAGAGTGGCCGAGGTGTCCGCCGCCCTGGCGGAGATGGGCTGCTACGAGGTGTCGCTCGGCGATACCATCGGCGTCGGCACGGCCGGGAAGGCGCGTGCGCTGATCCGAAGGGTGGCCGAGGCCCTGCCGCGCGAGCGCCTGGCGGTGCACTTCCACGACACCTACGGTCAGGCGCTGGCCAACATCCTGGCGTGCCTGGAGGAGGGGATCACGACGGTCGATTCCTCCGTGGCCGGGCTCGGCGGTTGCCCCTACGCCAAGGGCGCTTCGGGTAACGTTGCGACCGAGGATCTGCTCTATCTGCTCGAGGGTTTAGGGGTGAAGACCGGGGTCGATTTCGACGCCCTGGTGGCCGCGGGCCGCTTCATTTCAGAGCATCTGGGGCGCCTGCCGGTGTCCAAAGTCTCCCAGGCGTTGGCCGGCAAGGCGGCGTAACGCGCAAGGCTGTCCACAGGTTAACTCGGGCGGACGACTTGGCAGCCATTGGCAAGAGTCCCACTCTCTGCAGAGCGTTATGACTTTGCACCTCATCAAACTTTCGGTCGGCAGCGAGGATGTGGACTCGCTGGCCCGGTGGCAGGCCGGTCGGCTCAAGCAGCACGGCGAGATCTGGCACGGCACCCGCATGCGGCCCCGGCGCGAGGCGGAGCTGCTGGACGGCGGCTCGATCTACTGGGTCATCCGCGGCCTGGTGCAGTGCCGTCAGGCCCTGCTGGACCTGGAGGAAGCCGAGGACGAGACCGGGCGCAGCTATGTTCGGCTGATGCTGGACCCTCAGATCGTCAGGGTCGAGCCGCGGCCGCAGCGCCCCTTCCAAGGCTGGCGCTATCTGCGCCCCGATCAGGCTCCGCGCGACCTGGCCGCCGCAGCGGGCAGTGCCGACGATCTGCCGCCGGCGCTTTGGGCTGAGCTGCGCAACCTCGGCCTGATGTGAAAGGTTGCGGTTTTCTGAATTTTCCCTCTGGACAAGGGACCGTCGGACCCCCTATATCCAGCGCCGCTTCAGGGCGTTGCCGACATCGCCGTTCGGCGGGGCGGTGCCCAAGAGGCCTCCGGATAGATGAGCTCACATTGCGACGCCTTCGGCGTTGCAGCGGGCGCTCGTCGCTCCTATACTCTTCGGCTTCTGCAAGCGGCGCGAGTCGCTGAAGTCGGATCTTCTGCGGCCCTCGCGGTCGCTGGCTCTTTGACATTGTTGGTTAGTGAGAGCGGAAGGGATGCGCGGGCAGTGGCGCG
>JBQLZH010000003.1:0-412622 GCA_052168175.1 Kiloniellales bacterium | reverse complement strand
CCCCTCGGCGACCTGAAGCGACAGCCCTCGCAGCACCTGCACCGTGTGGTTATAGACCACCTCGACGTTGTTGACTGCGAGGACCGTTGCTGGCTCGCCTGGAGGCTCGACGGTCCTGGCTGCTGGCGTCATCTCAGCCTCCGGTTTCGTCAAGACGAATCCAGTCCGAGACGGGCACCATTTTTTGCGCTGCCACGTCTGCCTGGTAGATGCGGCCGACGGGGATCGAGTTGCCCGGCAAGCTGATCGGCACGCCGATGATGCCGCCGGTGTCGAAGTCCTCGATGCTGTTGAGTGCCGCCTTGAGGTTCTGCCCCGTCAAGTCCTGGCCCGCCGCCAAGGTGCGCTCCACCGCCTCGGTCATCAGCATGGCTGTCAGGAAGCCCTGCATGTAAGCGGTCGACTGGTATTCGGGGCGCATCTCGCGGATCCGCTCCAGCATCGGCGCGTCGGCCGCCTCGTCGTAATAGTAGCGGTAAGGCATGACGCCCATGAAGCCGTCGGCGACCTCGCCCATGCCCATCACCACCGTGTGGTCCATCGACCAGAAAGTGCCCATGAACCGGGTCTCCATGCCCATCTGGCGGGCCTGGCTGATGAACTCGGGAATCGGCGCCTGAACGTAACCGTGAAAGATCGTGTAGTCGGGCCGTGCGCGGCGCAGCTTCAGCACCTCGGTCGAGACGTCGACCGAGCCCGGCGGAGTCACGATGGTCTCGACGACCTCGAGGCCGAGTGCCTCCGCCCGTTCGCGGCCGGGTTCGATCGGATCGCGGCCGAACTCGGTGTCGGAGTAGACGAAGGCGACGCGCGCGCCCGGTTCGGTATCCGCGACGTGCTGCAGCAGGATGCCGAACATCTCCGTATAGTCCGGCCCAGCCATGAACTGCAGCGGGAAGAGGTCCGGATCGTTCAGCTCGGTCGCGAAGGAAGCCCCCGCCATGATCATCTGACCGTTGCGCTCCAGCTCCGGATTGATGGTCTTGGAGAAGGCGGTGGAATCTGCGTAATAGAGATTCGGCTGAAACTGGCTGGTGATGCGCTTGAAGGCGGCGACGGAGGCATCGACCTTATAGGCCGTGTCCTCCGGCTCGTAGCGCAGCATGCGCCCTTCGACGCCCCCGCCTTCATTGACGATCTGCACCCAGTCCTGAATGCCGGCATGGACGCCCTCGCCGGCGAAAGCGAAGACACCGGTCAGCGGGATCGAACCGCCGAAAACGATTTCCTCCGCGGCTTGAGCGCTGCCGATCTGGTTCGTTCCGGCCAGTCCGAGCAGTCCTCCAGCTACGGCGGTCGCCGCAGCGTAGCCCAGTAGCCTGCGGCGGAGTGGCGAGCGGGGCCGTTCGTCCTGTCGCTGTGTCTCCTTGGTCATCGTTACCTCCCGTTTTGTTGCTTCCTATAGTTTCTGTGATCGTCTCCATTCAGGTCCTGAAGGGCCAGAGATGGAACTGGCGGCGCAAACGCCGCCACATCTCGGCCAAACCCTGCGGCTCGAACAGCAGGAACCCAACGATCAGAGCGCCGAACACCATGACGCGCACCGGCGACAGCAACGCCACGGCGTCCGGGAGCCAGGGCGACAGCCAGTTGACCACCATCTTCAGGACCTCCGGTACCATGGTCATGAAGGCCGCGCCTAAGATGGCACCGAGGATCGAGCCCATCCCGCCAACGATGATCGCAGCCAGGAAGAAGATCGACATGAGCAGCGGGAAGCTCTCCGGCGTGACGACACGGAAGAAATAGGCCCACAGCCCCCCGGCCACGCCGGCATAGAAGCTGGAGAGCGCAAAGCTGAGGAGCTTGAAGCGCAGCAGACGGATGCCCAGTACTTCGGCCGAGATGTCGCGATCGCGAATGGCGATGAAGGCGCGGCCGATGCGGGTACGGAATAGGTTGGCAGCCCCGACCACCATCAGCACCGTGACCGGCACGATCAGCCAGTAGAGGTCGCGCGGTTCGTCCAGCGTGACCCCCAGGATCGTTCCTGGTGGCATCGTCAGGCCCGAAACGCCGCCGGTCACGCTGGTCCAGTTGGCGAAGATGAAATGAAAGATCACCGAGGCTGCGATGGTGGCAATCGCAAGATAGAGGCCCTTCACGCGTAGGCTCGGCACGCCGACCAGCATCCCGGCGACCCCGGCCATCAGGCCGCCGGCGACGAGGTTGAGCAGCACCGGAGTCCCGAGATTGATCTCGAGCCAGGCGACGGTATAGGCGCCAACGCCCATGAAGGCGGCCTGGCCCAGACTGACCAGTCCGGTGTAGCCGGTCAGGATGTTCAGCCCCGTCGCCGACGCCACGTTGATCGCCACCAGACAGGCCATGAACAGCCAGTAGGGGGTGGCGATAAAGGGAAAGATCACGAGCAGTGCGAAGAAGACGAACAGCCAACGCCATTGGACGGCCGTATCGAACAGCGCCTCGTCGGCGGCGTAGCTTTCCTTGGCGGCCCCGATGCGCATGCTAGAGCCTTTCGATCTCGTGGGTGCCGAATAGGCCGTAGGGCCGCAGCATCAGCACCACGACCAGCAGCGAGAAGGTGGCAAGCAGTTTGTACTCGCCGCCCAGATAGGCGCCCGCGAGGGCCTCGAGCAAACCGATCAGCAGGCCGGCGACCAGCGCGCCGAACACGCTGTCGAGGCCGCCGACGATAACCACCACCAGCACCGACAGTCCGAACACCCCCATCGTCGGAGCGATGCCGCCGATGGCGCCGACCAGCATCCCGGCGGCCGCCGCGATCACGCAGGCCACCACCCAGGCCAGGGAAAAGACTTGGGGTACGTTGATGCCCATCGAGTAGGCGGCCGCCTGATCGCTGGCCGTCGCCCGCAGCGCAACACCGCCGCGCCAGAAGCGGAACACCAGAACGAAGGCCACCACCATGACAGCCGCCGCCGCGAAGGCCGCCGCGATCTTCGAGGAGAGATAGGCCTCACCCAGGAACAAGGGCGTCGTCGGTAAGAACTCCGGCAGCCGCTGCGGGTTCGGTCCCCAGATCAGCTCGACGACGCCGATCAGGATACTGCCCAGGCCGATGGTGAGCATGAAGACACTGATCGGGCTCTCGCCCAGCATGGGTCGTATCAACAGCCGCTCAACCCCGCCGCCTACCACGGCGGCCAGCAGCAGGGTCAGCAGGATCGCCATCCAATGGGGCAGCGCCAGGCCGGCCGCGAAGCCGAAAAACAGATAGGCACCGAGCATCAGCAGCTCGCCGATCGCCAGATTGACCACCCGCGTCGCCTTGTAGATCAGCACGAAGGCCAGGCCGGTCAGAGCGTAGAGCCCGCCGGTGCCGAGACCTGCCAACGAGATTTCGAAGAAGAACAGCCAGTCCATTACGCGGCCTTCCCGCCTTTGGCCGATTCCTTGCCGGTCTGTAGGCGACGGCGCAGATCGCCGACGTCGCCGGCGCCCAGGTAGGCCTCGATCACCTGCGGGTTGGCCGCAACGGCGCGCGGGACCCCGTCGGCGATCACTTCGCCGAAGTTGAGGACCACGACATGGTCGGAGATGTCCATGACCATGCCCATGTCGTGTTCGACCATCAGGATGGTGACGCCCCATTCCTCCTTCACGTCGAGGATGAAGCGGGCCATGTCCTCCGTCTCCTCCCGGTTCATGCCGGCAACCGGTTCGTCGAGCATCAAGACCCGCGGGCGCATCGCCAGGGCGCGGGCCAGTTCGACGCGCTTCTGCAGGCCGTAGGGCAGCGCCGCCACCGGTGCGTTGCGGATATGATCGATCTCCAGGAAATCGATAATCCGCCGCTCGATCTCGGCCCGCAGTTCCAGTTCTTCGCGCCGGGCACGACCGAAGTACCAAAGGGCGTCGAGCAGCCCCGTGCTCATATGGGCATGCCGGCCGAGTTTGATGTTGTCCAGCACCGTCATGCCACGAAACAGCGCGATGTTCTGGAAGGTGCGTGCAAGCCCGAGGCGCGCGCGCTCGGGTGCCGGGACCCGGTCGATGGTCTCGCCGAACAAGCGCACCGATCCGCCGGAGGGGCGGTAGAAGCCGGACACGGCGTTGAACAGAGAGGTCTTGCCGGCGCCGTTGGGGCCGATCACCGAGGTGACGCTGCCCTCGACCACGTCGAAGCTGACTTCGTTGAGCGCGCGCAGACCGCCGAAGGTGAGCGTGATGCGCTCAACCGACAGGGCGGGCGTGCCACTGGACAGCTCAATCGCCACGAAACGACGGCTCCTGTCGAGCGAGAATGGCCAGATGCTTCACAGACGCGTCTGCGGATTGCGAGACAGCAGCGGGCGCGAAGGGTGCAGCCCCAAGCGGCGCGGCCGGACCGATCGTACGGTCGGAACCGAGACGCGCGAACAGGCCCTCCCGGCGGCCGGTGACCGGATCGCTTTCAGACACGTCGTCCTCCCTAGGATGACACCTGCACCCTTCTGATCTTTGCGGGGTGTCTCGGTGAGTTGGCCGCACTGGCGGCCGGCAATGGCGGAATGCTATTCCGCAGCGTCACACGGAGAAAGTGCCAGCGACCGAACGGCTTGTCGAGGCAGATACCGACGTGACTGATCTCTCGTTTAGGAGTGGTTCGAAGATGTCCCGGTTGGCTGTCGCGGAGGCGATCCGTCCCGACCGCATCCCTGTCCGCTGAGCCCGTCTTACCATCGATCACAACCGCTCCGTCTTCCGAGAAAAACTTCTTTTGGTTGCAGTTGCTCGCCGGTTTCAGGGTTTGACCTGACGTTGAACAGATCGATGGTGCAACACTCCCTTAGCCAGAATCAAGGCTGTCCTGCACGACCGGAATGATCCGGGACGTGCTGCGATTCGGTCGGATTTCGGCTGAAACGATGGCGCAGATCGATGCCTGTCGGCCCAGCGCTTCTTCTATTTGTCCGACAGACGGACATTACGTTGAAGCCGACCGAATCTGCTGGCACACTTCAGCGTCAGGCAGGATCAACCTGTCGCAGGCTGTTATCGGGCGAATGTCTTGCCGGCCTTTCAAAGGGAAGGTCTGTCGCCCGCCGTCAAAACACCGGCAGCAGCGCAAAAAAGCGGCGCCGGAGGGAGGATGCGACGACCCATGTCAGCTGTCGGACTCTATGATCTCGACCTTGACCCCTGCGCTGCCAACCATCGGCCGCTTTCGCCACTGACCTTCTTGACGCGGGCAGCGCGGGTCTATCCCGATCAGACCGCCGTCGTGCATGGACAGCAGCGCTGGAGCTATGCGGAGTTTCGCGATCGCTGCGTGCGGCTGGCCCATGCCCTGGCGCAACTGGGCATCGGACGGGGCGATACGGTGACGGTTCTGGCTCCGAACTCGCCGCCGGTGCTGGAGGCGCACTACGCCGTCCCTATGCTGGGCGCGGTGCTCAATGCCGTGAACACGCGGCTGGATGCGGCAGCCATCGGCTTCATTCTGGAGCATGCCGAGACCAAAGTGCTGCTGGTCGATCCGGAGCTGGCGCCCCTGGCCCGCCGGGCTCTGAGTCAGTCGTCGCGGCGGCCGATCGTCATCGACATCGAAGATGCCGTCTTCGGGCCGGCGGAACCGATCGGTCAGCACAGTTACGACGCACTGATGGCGGCTGCCGATCCGAGCTTCGCTTGGCCAGGCGTGGCCGACGAATGGGATGCCATCGCTCTCAATTACACCAGCGGCACGACCGGCAATCCCAAGGGCGTCGTGTATCACCACCGCGGCGCCTACCTGACGGCCATGGCGAACCATCTGACCTTCTGCTTCTCGCCCTTGCCGGTCTATCTCTGGACCCTGCCGATGTTCCACTGCAACGGCTGGTGCAACACCTGGGCGATCACGGCGCTTTCGGGGACCCACGTCTGCCTGCGCAAGCCCGACCCTGCAGAGATCTTTCGTCTGATCGACGAGCACGGTGTAACTCACATGTCGGGCGCCCCCATCGTGCTCAACATGCTGATCAACGCAGCGGACGGCGTGGCGCGATGCAGCCGCCATACGGTCGAGTACACGGTCGGCGGCGCCGCACCGCCAGCTTCTCTATTGGAACGTATCGAGGCGCTGGGCTTCAACGTTCTGCACGGCTACGGCCTCACCGAGACCTACGGGCCGTGCGGCGCCTGCGATTGGCATGCGGATTGGAAGACGCTGCCTCTGGAGGAGCGCGCGCGCAAGAAGGCGCGGCAGGGCGTGCCGACGCTGGCCTGCGAGGAGATGACGGTTCTGGACCCCTCCACGCTTGCGCCGGTACCGGCCGACGGCGAGACGCTGGGTGAAGTGATGATCCGCGGTAGCTCGGTGATGAAAGGCTATCTTAAGAACCCCAGCGCCACGCAGGCCGCTTTCGCCGGCGGCTGGTTCCATTCCGGCGATCTGGCTGTCTTGCATCCCGACGGCTACGTCGAGATCCGCGACCGCTCGAAGGACATCATCATCAGCGGCGGCGAGAACATCTCCAGCCTGGAGGTCGAGGGTGCGCTCTATCGACATCCGGCGGTGCTGGAGGCGGCGGTTGTCGCCAAAGCAGATGAGACCTGGGGCGAGGTTCCCTGTGCCTTTGTCACGCTGAAACCGGGCGCCGAGCCGACGGCCGAGGCGGATCTCATTACCTGGTGTCGCGACCAGCTCGCGCACTTCAAGGCGCCGAAGCACGTCATCTTCCGCGAACTGCCGAAAACCTCGACCGGCAAGGTTCAGAAGCACGTGCTGCGCGCGGACCTGTCCGACCGGCCGTGAGTCCAGAGCTTCGACTGTCCAGTTCTGCATTTTCGACTTCGACTTCCAAAGGAGACCGACGAGGCATATGGCCGACCTATTCGACTTGACAGGCCGCGTGGCCCTGGTAACCGGCGCTTCGCAAGGCCTGGGACGCCGCTTCGCGGAGGTTCTTGCGGCCCGTGGAGCCGCCGTCTGTCTGGCCGCCCGGCAAACTGAGAAGATCGCCGCACTGGCCGACGACCTGGGGACCCGCGGCGGGCGCAGCCATGCGGTCGCCCTCGATGTGACCGATGCAAGCGCTGTCTCGCGCGCGATCGCCGACTGCGAAGCGGCCTTGGGACCGCTCGATATCCTGGTCAACAATGCCGGCGTCGCCATCAGCAAACCGTTTCTCGAACAAGCGGACGAAGATTGGGATACGGTGGTCGGCACCAACCTGCGAGGTGCCTTTCTGGTCGCTCGGGAAGTGGCCAAACAGATGGCGGAGCGTGGTCGCGGCAACATCATCAACGTCGCCTCTGTGCTCGGCTTCGATGTCGTTGGCTCTCTGTCGCCCTATTGCGCCTCGAAGGGGGGCTTGCTGCAGCTCACCCGCGCCATGGCGCATGAACTTGCGCGCAGCGGCGTGCGCGTCAACGCCATTGCGCCGGGTTATATCGAGACGGATATCAACCGGAGCTTCTTCCAATCCGAAGCCGGACGGCGCCTGGAGAAGACGCTTCCCGTGAGGCGAGTCGGCCAGCCGGAAGAGCTGGACGGCGCGTTGCTGCTGCTGGCCTCCGATGCCTCGCGCTACATGACCGGCAGCACCGTCACGGTCGACGGCGGCTTCCTGGTGCGGTGAGATGATGACCGAGCAGATCCTCGATCCGCGAGACGTGAGCTTTCTGCTCTACGAGATGCTCGACGTCGAGGCGCTCACAAGGCTGCCGCGCTTTGAGGACCACGGGCGCGACACCTTCGATGCGGCTTTGGAAACGGCACGGCAGATCGCCGAAGATCACTTTCGACCGCACAACCGCAAGAGCGACCTGCAGGAGCCGCACCTTTGCGACGGACGGGTCGAGATGATTCCCGAGATCAAGTCGGCGCTCGACGCTTTCAATGCTGCCGGTTTCACCTCGGCCAACTTCGACTATGCACAGGGCGGCATGCAATTGCCGTGGGTGGTCGCCCAAGCTTGCTTTGCCTGGTTTCAGGCGGCCAACATCTCGACCGTCGCCTATCCCTTTTTGACGATCGCCGCGGCGAACCTGCTGCAATCCTTCGCATCGGAGGACCAGAAGCGGCGCTATCTGCAGCCGATGCTCGAAGGCCGCTTCTTCGGCACCATGGCGCTGTCCGAGCCGCAGGCCGGTTCGTCTCTGGGCGATATTCGAACGACGGCGGAGCCGCTCGGGGACGGGCGGTACAGACTGACCGGCAGCAAGATGTGGATCTCAGGGGCCGCTCACGATCTTTCGGAAACCATCGTCAATCTGATGCTGGCACGGGTTCGCGGCGGCCCACCGGGTGTGAAGGGCCTGTCGTTGTTCGTGGTACCGCGCGACACAGTTGAGGCGGACGGCCGTATCGGCGATTCGAACGACGTGACCGTCGCCGGCCTGAACCACAAGATGGGCTATCGCGGCACCACCAACACCGTTCTGTCGATCGGCGAGGGCGGCGGCTGCGTCGGTGAGCTGGTCGGTGAGGAAGGCAAGGGCCTCGCCTACATGTTCCACATGATGAACGAGGCGAGGATCGGCGTCGGGATGGGCGCTGCCGCGCTGGCGGCAACCGGCTACCTCTACGCCTTGCAGTATGCCCGCGAGCGATCTCAGGGCCGTCACCCGGACGACAAGGACCCAACCGCCTCTCAGGTCCGATTGATCGAACATGCCGACGTGCGGCGGATGCTGTTGGTGCAGAAGGCGGTCGGCGAAGGCGGCCTCGCCCTGGGGCTCTATGCGGCACTGCTGGTCGACCGCCGCACCGGCGACCCAGAGATCGGTCAGCGCCTGCGGGCCGACCTGCTTCTTGAGATCATCACACCGATCTACAAGGCCTACATCTCCGAGCGGGCGCTGGAGGCCAACGACCTCTCGATCCAGGTTCTCGGTGGCTATGGCTACACCCGCGACTATCCGGTCGAGCAGTTCTACCGCGACAACCGGCTGAACCCGATCCATGAGGGGACCAACGGCGTTCAGGCTATGGACCTGCTGGGTCGCAAGGTCCGGCAGCAGAACGGCGCCACTCTACAGGCCTTGCTCTCCGAAATGCGGGGAACGGTCGAGGCGGCCGCCGTCCACCCCGATCTGGCCCCGGAGGCGGTGCGGCTGGCGGCCGCATTGGACCTCTGGGAAAGCACGACGGCGCAAATGGTCGCCGCGGCGCAACAGGTCGGCGAGCGGGCCTATCTGGCCAATGCGAGTCTCTACATGGCACTCGCCGGTCAGGTGACCTTGGCCTGGATTTGGCTGTGGCAGGCCCTCGTGAGCCTGGAGGCTCTGGAGGCTGCGCCTGACACACCGGAGGCCGATTTCTACCGCGGCAAGCTCCAGACCTGCCGCTACGTCTTTCGCTTCGAGTTGCCGCGAGTCACACCGTTGGCAGACGTTCTGGCACGCCTGGACGCGACCTGTTTGGACATGCAGCCGGCTTGGTTCTAGCCGGCTTTGCCGCGTGCTTCTCTATCGACGCGGCACGAGATAGTGGGAGAAGGAGGCCGTTTTGACCATCGAGCGAGTCGGTGTCGTCGGCGCCGGAATGATGGGAACGGAGATCGCCTTGATCTTCGCGCTCGCGGGTGTCGAGGTGTGTTTGACGGACAGCAGTCCCGAGCAGCTTGGGCGAGCCCGCGACCGATTGGCGGGTCTGCTCGACAGAGGTGTGTTCCACGGCGGCTACGACGATCAGCAGGCCAAAGCGGCGTTAGCGCGCCTGACCACGAGCCCGGATCTGGAAACTCACGTCGACCGGCAGTTGGTGATCGAAGCCGTCTTCGAAGACGAGGAGGTGAAAGCCGACGTCTTTCGCCGACTCGACGAGATAGCGAATGCTGAGGCGCTTTTCGCCAGCAACACCTCGTCGATCTCGATCTCGGTGTTGGCAGGCCGTCTGCCACTGGAGCGGCGGCGCCGGTTCCTCGGCATGCATTTCTTCTCACCGGTCTCACGAATGAAGCTGGTCGAGGTCATTCCCGGCTTCGACACCGACGAGGCGGTTGTCGCTACTGCCATGGCTGCCTGTCGCGCCGCGGGCAAGGAACCAATCCGGGTTAAGGACGTGGTCGGCTTCGCCGTCAACCGTCTGCTTCACGCCTTCTGGATCGAAGCGAACCGCCTCGTCGAAGAGGGCGTCGCCAGCCCCGCCGATATCGATGCTGCCTGCAAGTTCGGCCTCGGGCACCCCGTCGGACCCTACGCCTTGATGGATCAGGTGACCAATCATCTGACTCTGCAGGTCCAGGAGATCCTGCACGAGGCCTATGGGCCACGCTTCATGCCACGGCCGCTGCTCAAGCAAATGGTTCGGGCCGGCCGTGACGGCCGCAAGGCAGGGCGCGGCTGGTTCGACTATGGCGACGCTGTCTAGGTGCCGTTTGCCCATAGGGATTTCGAGGAGGTTTTGACTGTGGTCGACGTGGTTCTTTCCGAGCGGACCGGTGGCATGCTCACCATCACCCTGAACCGCCCCGAGGTGTTGAACGCCATTGACGTAGCATTGGCCGAGGCTTTGGCCGGCGCAGTGGCGGCGGCGGACGACAATGCGGTGCGCTGCGTCGTCTTGCGCGGCGCAGGGCGCGCCTTTCTGGCCGGCGGCGATGTCAGTGCGTTCCACAACGATCTCGAGCAGGCCGGCGAGGTCGCAGATGCGATCATTGCGCCGTTTCATCGAGCCATCGAGGGTTTGCATCGCCTGTCCAAGCCGGTGGTCGCCGAACTGCACGGCGCGGTCGCCGGAGCCGGCCTGAGTTTGGCTTTGGCTGCGGATCTCGCCCTTGCTGCCGAGGATACCGTCTTCACGCTCGCCTACAGCGCGATCGGCGCGTCGCCCGACGGTGGCTCGACCTATCACCTGCCGCGCATCCTCGGTTTACGCCGTGTGTTCGAGGTGGCAGCTCTATCGGATCGCTTCGGTGCCACGCAGGCGCTGGAGTGGGGCTTGATCAACCGCGTGGTACCGGCCGAACGGCTGCGAGCCGAGACCGCGGCAATGGCGGAGCGTCTCTCGGACGGACCGACTGCCGCCTACGGTCGGCTGAAGACACTCTTGGCCGCATCGGTCGGAGACGGCTTGAGGGAACAGCTCGAGCGAGAGCGGCGCGCCTTCGTCGAGGGTGCTGCGGGAGAGGACTTTCGCGAAGGCGTCTCGGCCTTTGTGGAAAAGCGCAGGCCGCAGTTTCGCGGCCGGTAGCAACCTCCGTTCGGCGCCGGCGACTCTGCTGCACTGCAACGTATCCTGGCCTTGACCGGATGGGCCGACATGCGTGACTATTCGTTTGTCCGACAATCCAACGAATAAGCGATTTCGGCTCGACGCACCATGGAGCGCGGCGATGGCGGATCGCGAAAAGTCGGGAACCGGGAAGGCGAGTAACGTGCGGCGCGCAGTGGATCTAAGCAGCGGGGTGAAGACCGCCGGAGCCAGGCTTGCGGAGGTGCCCGCAGAAGCCGAAGCCCGCGAACCGCACTTCGCCAAGCTGAATGTCGCGCCGGCCTACCGGGTGGTCTTCGAGACCATCGAGGAGGAGATTCTGTCCGGCCGGTTGCGGCCAGGAGACCGACTTCCTTCGGAGACGGCGCTCGCCGGACAGCTCGGTGTGAACCGCTCGACGGCCCGCGAGGGTCTGCGCTTGCTGGAGCAGACCGGATTGGTGCGCCGGGAAGGCGGCCGCCGCCTGTTCGCCGCCATTCCGCGTCAGGACGAGCTGTCGTCGCGCGCCAGTCGTGCGCTTGTGTTGCAGCAAGTCTCCTTCCGCGAACTCTGGGAGGTGCTAATGGTCACCGAACCGGGTGCCGCCTCGCTGGCGGCGGAGCGGATCGAGGCCGAAGAAATCGAGGCGCTGGAGGACAATCTCGCCCGCACTGCCGAGGCGGTCGAGGCGGGACGCAGCTTTACCCAGCTCGATATCGAGTTTCACAGTCTCATTGCGGAGGCGACCCGGAACCCGGCCTGGCTGCTGGCACGCGAGCCGGCCGCTCTGCTGCTGTTTCCGGCGGCGGACCTGATGATGCCGCAACTTCCCCAATCGGGCCATCGTCTGGTCGAAGCACACCGCCGAGTGCTGCTGGCCCTGAAGAGCGGCAAGGCCGGCGTGGCCGAGACCTGGATGCGCAAGCACATTGTCGATTTCCGCCGCGGCTATGAGATGGCCGGGATCAGCATCGATCTTCCGATCGACCGCGAGGAGGCCATGCCCGGGTCGGAGCGCAGCAACGCACTGGCGGCAAGTGCGCGAACAAAGACAAGGAAAAAGGCATGAGCGAGATTGTTCTGGCCGGCGGGATGCGGACGCCCTTCGGCGACTTCGGCAAGTCCCTGCGCAACACGCCGATGACCGATCTGGGTGTTCATGCCGCCCGTGCCTGCCTGAGCAAGGCTGGCCTTCCTGCCGCGAAGGTGGACCATCTGGTGTGGGGTAACGTTCTGCCGGTCGACCACGACGGCTACTTCGCCAGCCGCGTGATTGCTCTCAAGGTCGACATGCCGGTCGAAAGCTGTGCGCTGAACGTTTCGCGCGCTTGCGGGTCGGGCACGCAGGCCATTCTCACGGCGGCGGAACAGATCATGGCGGGGCAAGGCGAGATCGCATTGGCCGGGGGCGGTGAGAACTTTTCGCGCGGCCCCTATGCGCTGACAACTGCTCGCTGGGGCGCCGTGCGCGGCCCGCAGCAGATGCAGGATACGCTGGACTGGGCCTACCGTGATCCCTTCAGTTCCGAGCTAATGGGCGAGACGGCCGAGAATCTCGCCGACGACTTCCAATACACGCGAGACGCCATGGACGACTATGCGCTCAGCAGTCAGCAGCGCGTCGGATCGGCAATCGACTCCGGCTTTCTGGCCAAGCAAATCGCGCCGATCGAGGTTCCCGAAGGCAAGGGCGTCCGCACAATGGACGCGGACGAGTTCCCGCGTCCCCAAATCACGCGCGAGAAACTCGGTAAGCTCCGCCCGGTGTTCCGGGAAGGCGGGCGCGTCACGCCGGGCAATTCGAGCGGCGTCACGGACGGCGCAGCTTTCGTCGTCGTCGGCAACCGCGACTCGCTTGAACGCGAAGGCGTTGCGCCGCGCGCCCGTCTGGTCGATTGGGCCATTGTCGGTGTCCCGCCTCGCATCATGGGTTGCGGCCCCGTGCCAGCCATCGCCAAGCTCCTGGCGCGTCACGAGTTGAACGTCGGGGATATCGACTACTTCGAGATCAACGAAGCCTTCGCCGCCGTCAATCTGCACGCCGAGCACGAGCTCGGCATACCCCGCGCCCGGACGAACCTCTACGGCGGCGGCATTTCGATCGGACATCCGCCGGGCGCGACCGGCGTGCGTATGATGCTGGTCGCGCTGCAGCATCTGGAAGACAGCGGTGGGCGCTTCGCGGTGATTTCCATGTGCATGGGTGCCGGGCAAGGCATGGCGCTGTTGGTGGAAAACATGGCGACTTGAGAGACCGAAGCCGCCGGTAAACGGCGGAAACGACGTCGGTGACCGGGCGAACGAAAAACAAGCCCACCGGTGTCGACGGTACGGCGAAACGGGGCAGCGGACGGCCCCGTGGATGCAACGAACAAAAACTTGGGAGGAACATAAATGAGTAAGAAAAGACCCGCGAAGCGAGCCCTCAGGAGCCTCTTCGCGACCGGTGCGGCCCTGCTGGCCTTTTCCGGTCCCTTAGCCGGTACGGCGGCAGCCGAGACCTTCAAGATCGGTGTTGTGACCTTCCTGTCGGGCCAGGCGGCCGAGAGCTTCGGCGTGCCGGCCTGGCATGGTGGCAAGCTACTGATCGAAAAACTGAACGCCGGCGAAGTCCCGCCGCCCTACGATACGCCCGGTTTCGGTGGGATCGAGATCGAGCCGATCGTGATCGATGAAGCTGGCGGCGCGACGAAGCAGGTGCAGGAGTTCCGTAACCTGGTGCAACGCGAGGGGGTGGATGCCGTCGTCGGTTATGTGAGTTCCGGCGACTGTCTCGCCGTTTCTCCGGTCGCCGACGAGCTTCAGGCTCTGACGATCCTCTACGACTGTGGCACGCCGCGGGTGTTCGAGGACGGCTCCTATGATTACGTCTTCCGTACGGCCGCCCATGCGACGATGGACAACGTCGCGCTTGCCCGCTACCTGAGCGCACAGGGCATCGAAGTCAGCAGCATTGCCGGCATCAATCAGGACTACGCCTGGGGTCATGACAGCTGGCGCGATTTCACCGCCTCAATGGCACAGATCTACCCCGACGCAACGGTCGAGGCAGAACTGTTCCCGGCCTTCGGCGCAGGCCAGTACGGCACCGAGATTTCGGCTCTAATGCGCCAGGGGGTGGATGTCGTCCACTCGTCTCTCTGGGGCGGCGACCTGCAGGCCATGATCCTTCAGGCTGCGCCGCGGGGCATGTTCCAGCGGTCTCAAGGTGTGCTGAGCGCCGCCGATCACGTGCTGCCGCCGCTTGGCAACAACATGCCGGAAGGCCTGATCATTGGTGCCCGCGGTGCCTACGGTCTTCTGTCCCCGGACACGCCCTTGAACCGTTGGTGGATGGAAGCTTACGAGGCCGAGTACGATGTGATTCCGGTGCAGGCGCCCTATCGCATGGCGCAGGCGATCCTGGGACTCAAGACGGCTGTCGAGAAGGCCATGGAGGCAAACGGCGGTTCGAAGCCGACAACCGACGAAATTCGCGCACAGCTCCGCGGCCTGGAGTGGGAGTCTCCTGGCGGCACCATCACGATGGCTCTCGGCAACGGGCATCAGGCGATTCAGCCGACGGCCATCGGCCGCACGGTGCGCGATGACGACGGTAATGTCGTGATCGGCGACATCCAGCGCTTCGCCGCCGAGTGCGTCAATCCGCCGGCGGACCAGAACAGCACCGACTGGATCAACGCCGGCTTCCCGGGAGCCGCTTGTGAGTGACGGCGTGGGCCGGCGCGGCTCTGTTGAGTAGCGCCGGCCTTACGCTCGAGGCGAACCGGTCGCCGGGCTGAGCTCTTTGCTCCGTCCGGCGGTTGCCGCCTGTCTCCATCCAGAAATCACCGAACCCAGGGAGCGGGATAGCGACCCATGGACGTTCTGCTGAGCATCCTGATCGACGGGGTGATCTACGCGTCTTGGCTTTTCATCGTTGCGCTTGGCCTGACGCTCGTCTTCGGCGTGCTGCGCATGTTGAATATCGCCCACGGCAGCCTTTATGCCATCGGCGCCTACGCCGCGGCCTCCGCTGTCGCACTGTTCAACTACTTCGGACTTCCGGCCCCGTTCAGTCTGTTAGCGATGCTATTCGCTGCGCTTGCAGTGGCCGTAGCGCTCGCGCCCTTGCTCGAACGGGGACTGCTGCGGCTCTTCTACGGCCGCGACGAAGTTCTGATTTTGCTCGTCACCTACGCCGTCTTCTTGATGCTCGAAGACATCAGCAAGCTGATCTGGGGCGTCAATCCCTACTTCGTGTTCGAACCGCGTCAGCTGTTCGGCAACATCGAGTTCGCCGGCCTGTTCTACGTCGGCTATGACCTTCTGCTGATCGTCCTTGCGGTCGTCTGCGGTCTCGCTACCTGGTTCGGTCTCAACCGCACGCGCATCGGCAAGATCGTGCTCGCCGTGATCCACAATCGCGAGCTCAGCGCGGCGATGGGCGTGAACGTGGCCCGGGTCTACATGCTGGCTTTCTTCGTCGGCGTTTTCCTGGCGGCACTTGCGGGTGCTTTCACCAGTCCGCTGATCTCGGTACAGCCGGGCATCAGCGTCAGCGTGATCATCTTGTCCTTCGCGGTCGTGATCATCGGCGGCCTGGGCAGCATTCCCGGTGCCGCAATCGGCGCCCTGATCGTCGGCATCGCCCGCGCGACCGCCGTTTACCAGGTGCCCGAAGCCGAAATCTTCATCGTCTATCTGGTCATGGCAGTTGTACTGATCTTCCGTCCCGAGGGTCTGTTCCAGCGCGTACAAGCCCGGAAGGTCTGAGCAATGACCCATCGCAAGGCATCGCATATCCTTACTGCCGGTTTGCTCGGCGGCATCACTCTCTTTCTCGTCGGGCTGCTCCTCCCGAACTGGCTGCTGTTCACCGTGACCAAGGCGGCCGGCTACGGCCTCGTCGCGCTGGGGATCGTGGTTCTGATGCGCGGGGGCCTGGTGTCCTTCGGGCAGGGCATGGTCTATTGCATCGGCGCCTATACATCGGGCCTGGTCGCAAGCCGGCTGGGCGTGTCCGACGTCTTCCTGCTGCTGGCCATCGGCGGAGGCGCCAGTACGCTGGTCGGGTTGCTGGTCGGCCCGCTGATCGCACGCTATCGTGGCATCTTCTTCGCCATGCTGACCGTCGCGCTCTCGATGGTCCTGTACGGCATCCTGGTCAAGCAGAACGCGATCGGCGGTTCCGACGGTTTCAACGTGCCGGAGCCGACGTTCTTGGGCTGGGCGCCCGGGGTCGGCGCCTCCGATCTCGCGCTCTATGCGGTGGCGGTCGTGGTGGCGACGGTGGCGGCGACCTTCTGCCGCTTCTACTTCGACTCCATGCCCGGCCTGGTGGCCAAAGCCGTGCGGGAGAACGAGCTGCGGGTGGAGTATTTGGGTAGCTCCGTGTTCAACATCACGGTGCGTAACTTCGTGATCGCCGCCGGCTTCGGAGGTCTCGGCGGAACCTTGAACGGTCTCGCTCTGGGTCACGTCGATCCGCTGTTTTCCTTCTGGACGACGTCCGGTGAGTTCGTGTTCATCGCCATTCTTTCGGGCCATGTCAGTGTGAGCGCGGTTTTCGTCTCAGCGTTGATTCTGGAGCTCGTGCGATCCTTCTCCAACCGCTACTTCCCAGAGACTTGGCAACTGCTGCTCGGCGCCTTCCTGCTGGTCGTCATTCTCTTTCTCCCCAACGGGCTAGGCTCGGTCTGGGAGGAGCTGCGCAAGCGGTTTGGACGTCAGAGACCCTCCACAGCCTCCGATCCCGGCAGTCTCGAGCGCCGGAAGGAGGTGGCGCCATGAGCGAATCCGTCATCTTGCAAGCCAAGGGCCTCAACAAGAGCTTCGGTGCCGTGGTTGCCGCCGCCAATATCAACGTCGAAGTTCCAACCGGTCAGCGGCTGTCGTTGATCGGCGCCAATGGCGCCGGCAAGACCACCTTCGTGAACATGGTGACCGGCTACCTGGCCCCAGATACCGGCGACATTCTACTGGCCGGCCAGCCGATCACGCGTATGACGCCGCGCCGCATCACCCAGATGGGCGTTTGTCGATCCTTCCAGATTCCTCAGCTCTGCGAAGCCATGACGCCGCGCGAGAACCTGCTGGTTGCAGTGGGAGCCTCCGGGCCTCGTTTCTCCTTCTTTCGCCACGCCGGAGCGCAGGGGGCGAGCGAACAGGCGGCCGAGATTCTACGGCGCTTCGAGATGACCGCCTACGCCGACCGTCCGGTTTCCGAATTGCCGGGGGGCGTGCGCAAACTGCTCGACATTGCCATGGCCCTGGTGCGGCGCCCGAAGGTTCTGCTGCTCGACGAGCCAACCAGCGGGGTCAGCTCCGAAGAGAAGTTCGGTCTGATGGACACCGTCATGGCGGCTGTCGAAGGGGAGCCGGTGACCGTGCTGTTCGTCGAACACGACATGGATATCGTTACGCGCTACGCCGATCGTGTGCTGGCCTTCTATGCCGGAAAGATCATCGCCGACGATGCGCCCGACGAGGTGCTCTCGGACATTGAGGTGCAACGCTACGTCACCGGAACCGCGAGGTAGACCATGCTTCGAGTCGACAATGCGCATGTGATGATCGGCGCCGTCGAGGCGCTTCGTGGCTTCTCGCTTGATCTCAAGGCCGGCGAGATGGTCGGCCTGACAGGCCGCAACGGGGCCGGCAAGACCACCCTGATGCGGGCCGTCATGGGGCTGGTGAAACTGCGTGAAGGTCAGGTGACCTTCGACACCAAGGACTTGGGCAAGGTGCCGGTCCACCATCGTGCCGGCCTCGGCATTGGTTACATGCCCGAGGATCGCGGGTTGGTTCCGGAACTGACCGTCGAAGAGAACATGCTCCTGCCGACTTGGGTCACACCCGCGCTTGACGGCCCGGAGCGCCTGTCGTTGGTCTACGAAATTCTGCCCGAGTTGCGGGAGATGGCCGATCGGCGTGCTCTACTGCTATCCGGCGGGCAGCAGAAGATGGTGGCGCTCGGCCGGGCTCTGGCGGCAGGCACGCGCCTGCTGTTGCTGGACGAGCCTTTCGAGGGAGTTGCGCCCGCGCTCAGTCAACGTCTGTCCGACGTCATTTTCGGTCTGCGACAACAGGATCTCTCGGTGGTGGTGAGCCAGTCCGAACTGAATCACTCCCATGCGCTGTTCGATCGCGAGTTCGTCATCGAACGCGGTACCAATCTGGTTGCAGTCGCAGAGGAAACTCCGGCATGACGGCGGAGACCGCCGCGAAAGCGGACCTGAACGTCGCGGCGCTGTCCGGCTTTCTCAAAGGCCGGCTGCCGGACTTGGGCGAGCTGAAGAGCGCCGAGCGGCTGACCGGGGGTCAATCCAACCCCACCTATCGGTTGTCGGGCAGTGCCGGTCAAGCCGTGCTGCGCAAACAGCCGAGCGGCGACATACTGCCCTCGGCCCACGCCGTGGACCGCGAATTCCAGGTTCTCTCGGCCTTGGCGGACACCCAGGTACCGGTGCCGCGCGTATGGCTGTTCTGCGACGACCCCATCGTGATCGGCACGCCTTTCTATATCATGGAGTATGTCGAGGGACGGGTGTTCCACGACTGCGCCCTGCCGACGCTGAGCAGCGATGAGCGTGCTGCGATCTACGATTCGATGAACGACGTGATGGCACGTCTGCACCAGGTCGATTTGCAAGCCGTCGGCCTGAGCGGTTTCGGGCGTGAGGGCGGCTACTTCACGCGCCAGATGCGGCGCTGGTCGCGGCAGCTGGAACTCTCCTGCACGCGCGTGATCCCGGAGCTGGAGCGGGTGCGCGACTGGCTGACGAATCATCTGCCGGACGAGGCCGAGACCACCCTCTGTCATGGCGACCTGCGGCTAGGCAACCTGCTGTTTGCACCGGATGCGCCACGCGCCCTCGCGCTGCTCGATTGGGAACTTTCGACGCTGGGCCATCCGCTGGCCGACGTCGCCTTCAACTGCATCGCTTACCACTCGACGCCGGAGGAGTACGGCGGCCTGCTGGGGCTCGATCTGGACGCCCTGGGGATTCCCCAGGAAGCGGATTACCTGCAACTCTACTATGAACGCAGCGGCCGTAGCGACCGCGTCGGCGCTTTTCATCTTGCCTTCTCGTTGTTCCGCTTCGCCGTGATCTTCGAAGGCATTGCCGCGCGCGCCAAGGCTGGGACGGCGGCCGCCGAAAACGCAGAACGTGTCGGTGCGCTGAGCGTCGCCTTCGCACGGCGCGCTGACACATTGATCGCCGAACGAGCCTGACGGCTGGGTAGCAACCAAGGGAGCTAGACCATGGATTTTTCAGTATCGCCGAAGGTCGAGAATCTCAGCGCACGACTGCGCGATTTCATGGACCGCCATGTCGTCCCAGCCAACAAGGAGTGGCTCCGCGAAACGGAAGCCGGCATCTTCCCGCCGGCCTGCGTCGAGCATCTGAAGCAGCTCGCCAAGGACGAGGGACTCTGGAATCTCTTTCTGCCCGCGCTACACGACGACGAGCCGGGCACGCGCCTGACCAATCTGGAGTACGCGCCTCTGGCTGAGATCATGGGGCGCATCTACTGGGCGTCCGAAGTCTTCAACTGCTCGGCGCCCGACACGGGGAACATGGAGCTGCTGCACATGTTCGCCACCGATGCGCAGCGCGCGCGCTGGTTGGTTCCCCTGATGAACGGCGATATCCGCTCCTGCTTCGCCATGACCGAGCCCGACGTCGCGTCCTCGGACGCCACCAATATGCAGACCACGGTTTTGTGCGACGGCGACGACTACGTCGTCAATGGTCGCAAGTGGTTCATCACCGGTGCAGCCGATCCACGCTGCAAAGTGGCGATTGTCCTGGGCGTCTCGGACCAGGCGCCGGACGCGGACCCGCACCGCCGCCACTCCATGGTTCTTGTGCCGATGGACACGCCGGGCGTCAAGGTGGTGCGCAACCTGCCGATCATGCATCACGTCGCTCCCGAGGGGCACTGCGAGGTGGTGTTCGAAAACGTGCGGGTGCCGGCCGACAGCCTGTTGGGCGAAGAAGGAGCCGGCTTCGCTTTGGCACAGGCACGTCTGGGCCCCGGGCGCATTCATCACTGCATGCGGTCGATCGGCCAGTGCGAGCTGGCGCTGGAGCTGGCTTGCGAGCGTTCGATGGAGCGCAAGACTTTCGGCAAGTACCTGCATGAGCACGACCAGGTATCCGAATGGATCGCTCTGTCGCGTATGGAGATCGATCAGGCCCGACTCTACGTGATGCGCGCCGCCTGGCTGATCGATACGCAGGGCAACAAGGCGGCCCGTAACGAGGTTTCCGCGATCAAGGTTATCGTACCGCGCCTGCAGACCCAAGTCGTCGACCGCGCCATGCAGATCTTCGGGGCCATGGGACTGATCCCGGACACGCCGCTGTCGTTTCTCTGGACCTGGGGTCGGGCTTTGCGCTTCATCGACGGTCCGGACGAGGTGCACATTCGCTCCGTGGCGCGGCGTGAGCTCAAGCAGGCGCGCGAGCACCTGGGCCGCGGAGCTGCCTATTACACGCTGCCCGACAACCTGGCGGCCGAGTAGGAACCGGTGCCATGGCTCGGTCTGGGGAAGCAGTGCCGACGATGCGCCGCGAGGGGCACTTCGGCGACCGTGTGATGACTTGCTTCGCCGAGCGGCCGGACAGCTTCGATGACCTGCTCCGTGCGGCAGTCGAGGCTCATCCGGACCGCGACGCCGTCGTGGACGGCGCCCGCCGCTTGAGCTTCGCCGAACTAGAGCAGTTGGTCTCGGCGGCGGCGGCCGGATACCGGAGTCTCGGGCTCGGGCCGGGCTGTCGCCTCGGGATACTGGTCGCCAACCGCTGGCAGTTTGTGGTTGCTCTGCTGGCGGCCGTTCGTGCGGATTTGATTGCCGTGCCGTTGAGCGTGCGTGCGCAGACGGCAGAACTGACCTACATTCTGAAAGATTGCGGCGCCCGGGGATTGATCTACGAACGCGATCTCGCCGATCGGGTTCCCGCTCCGGACGCGGTTCCAGAGCTGGACTTGCGCATCCACCTCGATGGCAGTGGCTGTGATGGCGGTGGCGACGACGGTGCCACAGTCGGCTTCGAAGATCTGCTGACCAATCCTGCAGAAGCGATTGCCGCTGCGGAGGCCCGAGAAGAGGAGACAACCGTCATCCTCTACACCTCGGGGACGACGGGCCATCCGAAAGGGGCGATGCTCAGCCACCTGAACATCGTTCACTCTTGCTTGCACTATCAGCATTGCTTCCAGCTGGGCCCAAACGACCGCGCCATGCTGGCGGTTCCGGCCAGCCACGTCACCGGTTTGATTGCCTGCATCATGGCGCCTCTCTCGGCAGGCGGTGCCGTCATCGTTCTCGAGAGCTTCGCGGTGCCTGAGTTCCTGTCTCTCGCGGCGCGCGAGGGTATGACGATGACGGTTATGGTGCCCGCCATGTACAATCTCTGTCTCCTGCGCGCGAACCTGGCCGACTACGATCTGTCCGCCTGGCGTGTGGGGGCCTATGGCGGCGCGCCCATGCCGCCCGCGACCATCGCCGCACTGGGCGACAGCCTGCCGGGCCTTGCGCTGGCCAACGCTTACGGCGCGACCGAAACCACCTCCCCCACCACCATCATGCCGCTGGGCGATCCCGCGCACCGCAGCGACAGCGTCGGCCAGGCCGTTCCCTGCGCCGAGGTCCGGGTGATGGACGACGGCGGCCGAGAAGTTCAGCCTGGGGAGACCGGCGAAGTCTGGATCGGCGGACCGATGGTGGTGGCCGGCTACTGGAACAATCCGCAGGCGACGCAGGCGTCTTTCGTCGGGGGCTTCTGGCGCTCGGGCGACATCGGCGCCATGAGCCCGGATGGCTATCTCCGCGTCTTCGATCGCAAGAAGGACATGATCAACCGCGGCGGCTACAAGGTCTTCAGTGCCGAAGTCGAGAACGTCCTGGCCGCCCACGCCAGCGTCGCCGAAGCCGCCGTCTTGCCATTTGCGGATCCTGTGCTGGGAGAAAAGATTCTTGCGGTCGTCCATCCGCGCGACGGTATCGAAGACCAGGACGGCCTGCGCAGTCTCTGCGCCGCGCAACTCTCCGACTACAAGATCCCGGATCGTTTCATTTTTCTCGACCATCCCCTGCCGCGCAACGCGAACGGCAAGCTGATGAAAGCTACCCTTCGTGAAACGCTGGGGGATCAACTGAGCTCGTGAGAGCCGACGAGCCATCTGCGCGCGTCTGGGTGCGTGAAATACTGACTTAAATTCCGCTGTTTGAAATTAAATTCTGCATATGGAAGCATGGCGCTTCCATTGCGGTGAGGGGCGAGCAATGCGCGCCCCGTTTTCAGAGAGGACTTCCCCGATGCGTGCTGTGATCTGTAAGGCCTATGGGCCGCCTGAAACTCTGACTGTCGAAGAGGTCGCGGCACGCCCGCCGGAACCTGGCGAAGTGCGGATCGATGTCCAGGCCTGCGGCGTCAACTTCCCCGACACCTTGATCATCGAGGGTAAGTATCAGATTCGCCCCGAGCCGCCCTTTGCGCCGGGCGGTGAGATTGCAGGGCGGATTGCGGCGGTCGGTGAGGGTGTCGAGGGTCTGACGGTAGGTCTGCCGGTGATCGCGATGACCGGCTATGGCGGCTTCGCCGACTCCGTAACGGTGGCGGCCGAGCGCGTCATGCCTCGGCCTGAAAGCATGGATGGCATTGTCGCTGCCGGGTTCAGCATGACCTACGGCACAACGATCCATGCACTGGTTCAACGCGCCGCCTTGCAGCCGGGCGAGACCCTGCTGGTACTGGGGGCCGGCGGCGGTGTTGGTCTGGCGGCGGTGGAGCTGGGCAAACGGCTGGGCGCCCGGGTGATCGCCGCGGCCGGCAGTCCGGAGAAGTTGGCGGCCGCGCGTACCGCCGGTGCTGACGAGACTCTGGACTATCGCGAGGAGTCGCTGAAAGAGCGAGTCAAAGAGTTGACGGGTGGACGCGGCGTCGACGTGGTTTACGACCCGGTCGGCGGCGCACTCTTCGAACAAGCGGTGCGGGCGACTGCGCGCAACGGGCGTGTACTGGTGGTGGGTTTCGCCTCGGGCGACATCCCGCGGTTGCCGATGAATTTGCCGCTGCTCAAGGAGTGCGCCATTGTCGGTGTTTTCTGGGGCGCGTTCCGCGCCCACGAGCCGGAGGTCAACACGGCGAACTTCCAACGGCTGTTCGATTGGCACGCTGCCGGGCAACTGGCACCGCGGATCGACCGGGTGCTGCCGCTTGCCGAAGCGCCTGAGGCGTTGCAGGCGCTGGCCGAACGCCGGGTCATCGGCAAGATCGTGCTGGCGACGCAGGTCGAGGGCTGAGCGCGATGAGGGGCGAGGCGGGGCAGGGCCGCGGCGCGCGACAGCAGAGCCCATCCTCCGCTGCCGCAGCGGACTTGCACGAGCTGCTCGGCTACAGTTTTACGGAGTGGCAGGAGTGGCAGGAGGGGCGGGTGGTCGGCGAGCTGCTGCTCGGTCCGCAGCATCTCAACAGGGCCGGTATCCTGCATGGCGGGGTGCTCTGCACCATGATCGACGCGGCTTGCGGAGCGGCTGGTCTCTACTCTCCCGATCCGGCACGCAGACGCACTTCGGTGACGCTGTCGCTCAACACCATCTTCACGGGCCAGGCCCGTGGCGGTTTGGTCCGTGTGACCGCCTGGCAACGGACTGGCGGGCGTCAGATTTACACCAGTGCTGCCGAGGTGCGTAATGAGGAGGGCGAGCTGCTGGCACATGGTCACGGCACCTTTCGGTGGCTGCGTGGGAGCGACTCGCCAAAGGGCACATCCAGCGCTTAATCCGCAGAGCGGAATTGATTTCCGACGTTCTTGACGCCTCCCACCCCCTATGCAAGCATTCGCTCAAGAGCTGCGATTTGTGGGTGCTTGGCTGTGCCAGGACAACTGCAAACAGCCGACGAAGTGCCGCAAAGGCCGGCCGCAGGCGTAAGCGCCCGCATCACCTGGGAGGATAGTCCGGAATGTACAGCGCCTTCGCGCGGTGCTTCGTCACCGCCGTCCTGAGCGTCGGTCTGACTGCACCTGTCGCTGCCAATGATCTTGTGCTCCCCCCAACCGTCGCTTGGAGCGCCTACCCAACGGGAACCAGCGGTTACAGTCAGGCCGTGGCGATCGGGAGCGTTTTGCAGAACGAATATGCTGTAAATCTCCGTGTCGTACCGGGGCGCAACGACATCGCGCGTCTGGCGCCGTTGCGCAGTGGGCATGTGCAGTTTGCCGCAGGCGGGTCCGAGGCGGTTTACGCCCAAGAGGGCATGCTGAATTTCGGCGTCGCCGACTGGGGGCCGACCCCGATCCGTAGTGTGGCCTGGAACATCTCCGACGGCTGCTCCTTCACCTTCGGGACCGGCGCCGATGCTGGCATCGTCGAGCCTGCGGACATGCAGGGTAAACGCCTGACCTATGTGAAGGGTGCACCATCGCTGAATAACGCGAGCCGGGCTCTGCTGGCCTATGCCGAGCTGACCTGGGACGACGTCGAGATCGTCGAAGTCGGCGGCTACTCCGCCTCGATTCAGGCTGTCGTAGAAGGCCGAGCGGATGCCGCCGGCGGGTCGTGCAACTCGGCCAGCTTTCTGCAGGTCGAGGCCTCGCCACGTGGGTTGCGCTTCGTCACCTTCCCGAGCGACGACGCCGAGGCAGTGAAGCGGGTGACCGATATCCTGCCTTGGTACTTGCCTCATGTTGCGACCGAGGGGCCGACCATCGAGCCTGCGGCCGGGATCGAGGTGTTCACCTCGCCCTATCCCTATCTCGTCGCTATGGCGGATACCGATGCGGATCTCGTCTACAACATGGTTAAGGCGATTGCCGAGCGTTTCGAGGACTATCGCGATGCTGCTCCGGGTGCACAGGGCTGGGCCATGGACCGCCAACGCTTCGAAGCGGCCTTCGTTCCTTATCACGAGGGTGCGGTCCGCTATTACAAAGAGCAGGGGCTCTGGAGTGACGCGGCAGAGGCCCGACAGCAGCAGAACCTGACGCGCCAGAACCTGCTGTTACAGGCTTGGGCGGACTATGCCGCCAGTGCTCCTGCTGACGCCGAAGCCTTCGCTGATGGCTGGATGCAGAAGCGCGCGGCCGTGCTTCAGGGTGCCGGCCTGACGGTGATTGCCGAGCGTTGGTAACGCCTGTCCCCAACGTCTGGAGTGGCTTCCGCCACAGCTCACGACAGCCGGATGCTGTGGTGGCACTCTGCGAGGTACGTTTTAACCCTAGGGAGCTGCCTGCGGCGGCCTGCGGGTTTTGGATCGGCCCGCGATCTCCGTCCCCCAATTCAAAGTGTGGTTTAGGTGGATACTCGGAAAGTAAGACCCTGTCTCATCTCGATTTGTCTCATCCAGTCCAAGCACGTCCGGTGCGACGGTGAGTGTGTCGCCGTCTGGTGTGCCGGCCGTGCAAGGCGCCGAATCGTCCGAGACTGATTCGGCCGAAGGTGAGCCCAATCCTTCAGCGCGGTACCGCCAGCTCTCGAATTTCTGGCAGGTGGTGACTGCGGCGCTGACCGCTCTGTCCCTCCTACTGGCGATCAACCAGATTTTCAATCTGGGTTTTCTGGTCGGCCACGTCCTGCTCGATGCCCGCTATCTCTATCTCCTGACCGGCACGATGCTGGCGATGGTCTTCATCTATTTTCCCGCCTACGGCGGCGCACCGCGCATGCGTGTGCCTCTATATGACGCGCTACTGGGACTCGCCGTTCTGGTTGTTTGCGGCTACTTCGCCTGGAACGCGGAGCGCATTGTTTCCGAGGCTTGGGAGTTCACGGCACCGCAAGTTGCTATCTGGATGAGCTTCGCAGGATGGCTGTTGGTACTCGAAGCGGGGCGGCGTGCCGGCGGTCTGCCTGTCTTCGTGATCGTCGCGCTCTGCTCTACCTATCCGCTCTACGCGGACCAGGTGCCGGCCTTCATCGCCGGTCTGCCGATGGCGCTGCCGCAGGTGGCGAGCTTTCACATGTTCAGCGTCGAGAGTCTGCTCGGAATTCCGATGCAGGCCTTCGGATTGCTGGTCTTCGGCTTTCTGGTGTTCGGCGTGCTGCTGTCCTTCACGGGCGCCGGGCCTTTCTTTATCAATCTGGCCTTCGCGCTGCTGGGCACGCGCCGCGGCGGTCCGGCCAAGGTTGCGATTTTCTCTAGCGGCCTGATGGGGTCGATGAGCGGCGGGCCGGTCACCAATGTGCTGACCACCGGGCCGCTGTCGATCCCGGCAATGCGGCGGATCGGCTTCTCGCGCAGCTATGCGGCCGGGGTCGAGGCCTGCGCCTCGACGGGCGGCGTCCTGATGCCTCCGATCATGGGCGCGACGGCCTTCGTGATGGCCAGCTTTCTGGGCATCAGTTACCTGGAGGTGGCCATCGCTGCCATCGTGCCTTCGGCGCTCTACTACTTCGGCCTTTTCATGCAGATCGATGCCTATGCTGCCCGGCGTAACCTGCATGGCCTACCGGCTTCGGAATTGCCGGGTACAGCCCAGGTCTTACGCCGCGGCTGGTACTTCCTGTTCGTTTTTGCAGTGCTCGTCTGGATGATGGTCGGCCTCAATCGCGAGGCGACAGCGCCGTTCTACGCCGCCGCGCTGCTGCTGCTGATCAACCAGTTCACGCCCTACCGGCTGACGCGCCGTCGCTGTGTCGAGCTGATGGCGCGGATCGGCCAGATGCTGGCGGAGCTGGCCGGCATCCTGGCGGCAATCGGCCTGATCATCGGTGCGCTGCAGGTAACCGGGATGGCGGGCACCTTCACCAACAACTTGGTGCGTCTGGCTGGAGACGATCTTCTGGCGCTTGTCCTGATGGGGGCCTTGACCAGCTTCATCTTCGGTATCGGCATGACCGTGACGGCCGCTTATCTCTTTCTGGCGATTGTGCTGGCACCGTCGTTGATCCGTTTCGGTATCGACCCGCTGGCCGCGCATCTGTTCCTGATGTATTGGGGCATGCTTTCTTTCATCACCCCGCCTGTCGCCCTGGCTGCCTTCGCTGCTGGATCCGTCGCCAACTGCTCGCCGATGCGGGCGGGTTTCCAGGCCATGCGCCTGGGCACGATCATCTACTTCATTCCGTTTTTCTTCGTCTTCAATCCGGCACTGCTGCTGCAGGGCACCTGGGAAGAGATTGCGGCGGTGGTCTCCACCGCGGTCATCGGAGTGGCCTTTGTCGCTGCCGCATTACAGGGATGGCTGATCGGTTTCGGCTCGCTCGGTCACGGACCGCTCGGGTTGGCGGCGCGATTTTTGCTGGCTGCCGCTGGACTGCTCTTCACCGCCCCCGGTGGCGACGTCCTGGGCTTCGGCGAGGGTGGATTGCTGCTGCTGTCGTCCGGGCTGCTCGCTGTGGCGCTGCTCTTGTCCCTGCCCGCCCGGAAGACACAGTCGAACGACAGGATGAATGAGAGCCCTACCCCCGATGGAAACCCCTCGCCGCATGACGGAGCGGCCCGCTGATTACTCTGTTTAGAGGAGAGTGAGATGTTTCAGATGTCCGACCGCGCGCAGGCCCTGCGCGACCAACTGTTGCGCTTCATGGAGGAACGGGTCTATCCGAACGAGGCAGTCTATCGCAGCCAGCATGCCGCTCAGGCTTCGCCGTGGCAGGCACCGCCGATTATGGAGGAGTTGAAGGCGGCGGCCCGTGACGCAGGGCTGTGGAATCTGTTCTTGCCGCATCATGAGGCGGAAGCCTACGGCGGTGCCGGGTTGAGCAATCTCGATTACGCGCCGCTCTGCGAGATCATGGGCCGCTCCCTGATTGCGCCGGAGGTCTTCAACTGCAACGCTCCCGACACCGGCAATATGGAGACACTCTTTCTCTACGGCTCCGATGCGCAGAAGGAGCAGTGGTTGCGTCCGCTGCTGGCGGGAGCGATCCGCTCTTGCTTCTCCATGACCGAACCGGACGTGGCCTCCTCCGACGCGACCAACATTCGCTGCTCGATCGTGCGCGACGGTGACCACTACGTCATCAACGGTCGGAAATGGTGGTCCTCCGGAGGTAACGACGAGCGCTGCAAGCTGGCGATCGTCATGGGCAAGACCGATCCCGGGGCGCCCAAGCACCGGCAGCAATCAATGATCCTGGTTCCACTCGACACTCCGGGTGTGCGGATCGAACGGCATCTCACGGTGTTCGGCTACACGCATGCCCCGCACGGTCATGCCGACATCGTCTACGACAACGTCCGGGTACCCGCGGAGAACATGCTGCTGGGTGAAGGTCGCGGATTCGAGATCGCGCAAGGCCGTCTGGGCCCGGGGCGTATCCACCACTGCATGCGCCTGATCGGATTGGCCGAACGCGCACTGGAGGCCCTTTGCAGCCGTGCGGTCGAACGTGAGGCCTTCGGGCGACCCTTGGCGGAGCAGGGCGGATTGCGTCAGGAGATTGCCCATGCTCGCTGCGCGATCGAGCAGGCCCGACTGCTGACCCTGAAGGCGGCCGCGATGATGGACACGGTGGGCAACAAGGCGGCGCGCCGCGAAATCGCGATGATCAAGGTGGTGGCTCCGCAGATGGCGTGCAACGTGATCGACCGCGCCATTCAGGTGCACGGCGGTGCCGGCGTCTGTCAGGACCACTTCCTGGCGGAGGCCTTCGCAAAGGCTCGCTCGCTGCGCCTCGCTGACGGACCGGACGAGGTGCATTGCGAGGCCATCGCCAAACTAGAACTCAAGCCGCATCGCGCGGCACCGCCCGTCGAATCGGCGGCAGAGTAGGGGAGCGCATCAGAGGAAGCATGATGTTCGATTTGAAAGACAAGGTTGCGGTCGTCACCGGGTCGAGCCGTGGCATTGGTCGCGCCATCGCCGAAGTTTTCGCGCGTGCCGGCGCCAAGGTGGTCGTCTCGAGCCGGAGCCGTGAGGCCTGCGAGCCGGTTACCGAGGGATTGAAGGCGGAAGGTCTGACGGCGATGACGCTGCCATGCCACATCGGTCGCAAGGCCGAGCTCGAAGAGCTGGTGTCGCGAACCCGCGAGGCCTGGGGCGAGATCGACATTCTGGTCTGCAACGCCGCAATCAATCCAGCCTACGGTCCCTTGTCCGAGCTTTCGGACGAGGCCTTCGACAAGATCATGGCAACCAACGTTCGCTCTACCTTCCAGCTCTGCAACATGGTGCTCCCCGGGATGGCCGCAGCGGGCGGGGGATCCGTGATCTTACTCTCCAGCATCGCTGCACTGCGCGGGAACGGGGTGATCGGTGCCTATGGCATGTCCAAGGCAGCCGAGGCGGCTCTGGCGCGCAACCTTGCCGTCGAGTGGGGTCCGTCGAAGATTCGCGTGAACGCCGTCGCGCCCGGTCTGGTTCGCACCGACTTCGCACGCGCCCTCTGGGAGGACCCCGTGCGTCTGGAGCGCGCGGAAACCCGCACGCCGCTGCGTCGCATCGGGGAGCCCGACGATATCGCCGGGGTGGCTTTGTTCTTGGCGAGCGAAGCCGGTGCCTACGTGACCGGGCAGACGATCGTCGCCGACGGCGGCGAGATGATTTCCTGAGCCGGCTGGGCATGGCTGTGGATGACGGTTTGCTCGGGTCGATTCTGCCGGCCCATAGATTCGATGAAGCGGCACTGGCCGTCTATCTGCGTGGTCGGCTGTCGGGCGTCGAGCGAGGCCTGGAGGTGCGGCAGTTTCGTGGGGGGCAATCGAACCCGACGTTCCTACTGACCGTTGGTGACGGCCAACGCTACGTGCTGCGCAAGAAACCTCCGGGCAAACTCTTGCCGAAGGCTCATCAGGTCGAGCGCGAGTATCGGGTGATGGCTGCCCTGCAGTGCACGGCGGTGCCGGTGCCCCGCATGCAGGTGCTCTGCGAAGAGGCGGAGGTGATCGGGACGCCCTTCTATGTGATGGACTTCGTCTCGGGCCGCATCCTGGCGGATCCTGCAGCACCGGGTCTGACGCCGGCGGACCGGCGGCAAAGCCGCATGGCGATGGTTGACGTCCTAGCGGCGCTGCACGCCGTCGACTGGCGTGATGTCGGCCTCGCCGACTTCGGCCGGTCCGAAAACTACCTGGCCCGCCAGGTCGCGCGTTGGTCGAAGCAATATGCCGCCTCGCGCACCGGGGCAGAAATCCCGGCGATGGACTGGCTGACCACCTGGCTGGCGGACAACCTGCCGGTCGAGCAGCAGGAGGTCGCGGTTGTCCACGGCGACTACCGGCCCGGCAACCTGGTGCTGCACGCCAGCCGGCCGGAGGTGGTCGCCGTGCTGGACTGGGAACTCTCGACGCTTGGCCATCCTCTGGCTGATCTCGCCTACTTTTGCCTGCCCTATCATCTGCCAGCTGGTCTACCCGGTCTGCGCGGCTTGCGCGGTCATGACCTCGCGGAACTGGGCCTGCCGAGCGAGGCGGAGGTCTTGGCGGCCTATGCCGAACGTAGCGGGCGCACGGCCATCGGCGACTGGGCCTTCTTCCTCGCCTTCTCGCTGTTTCGCTTGGCCGCAATCCTGCAAGGCGTCGCAGCCCGCGCTGCCCAAGGCAACGCCAGCAGTGCCGATGCTCGGGAAGTCGGCGGCCGCGCGGGTCTGCTGGCGGAAGTCGGCCAGTCGATTGCGCAAGGACGCAGCGCCGTTGTTGTGGAGGGCGCGCAATGAGCGACCGCCGCAGCGATCCGCCCGGCAGTTATCAAACACGCATCTACTTGAAGGGCGCCAAGGGCCAACGGCCCAGCCTGCCGGTACGCCTGGAGGCGCTTGAACGGCTGGCCCGGGAACGTTTGTCGCCCGAGGCTTATTGGTATGTCGCCGGCGGTGCCGGTGAGGCGACCATGGCCGCCAACCTCGTAGCCTTCGACGACTATCGCCTGGTGCCGCGCATGTTGACCGATGTGTCTCGGCGCGATCTTGGCCGCACCCTGCTCGGTCGGCGGTTGCCGGTACCCTTCCTGCTGGCGCCGGTCGGCGTGCAGGAGATCCTGCATCCTGAGGCAGAAGTGGCGGTCGCACAGGGTGCCAAGGCAGCCGGCGTGCCGATGATCCTGTCTACGGTGGCCTCTCGTCCTCTGGAAGAGGTGGCGGCGGCGCTTGGCGATACTCCGCGGTGGTTCCAGCTTTACTGGCCGAATGACGACGCTCTTGCCGTTAGCCTGATGCAGCGCGCCGAGGCCGCCGGCTATGAAGCTATCGTGGTCACGCTCGACACCAAGATGATGGCCTGGCGTGAGCGCGACCTGGATAACGCCTACCTGCCCTTCCTCGGCGGTAAGGGTTTGGCCAACTACACCAGCGACCCCGTGTTCTGTGCGGCGCTGGATGCGCCGCCGGAGACAGATCTGCGCGCTACGGTGCGCCACTGGTCCAATGTCTTCGCCGCACCTGGCCGGACCTGGGCGGATCTGGACCGCCTGCGCCAGGCGACCGGGCTGCCGATCCTGCTCAAGGGCATTCTGCATCCCGAAGATGCGCGCCGGGCGGTGGAGGTTGGCGTCCAGGGGCTGATCGTCTCCAATCATGGCGGGCGCCAAGTGGATGGCTCGATTGCCGCGCTGCATGCTCTGGGGCCGGTCGCCGAGGCCGTGGCGGGGCGGATCGCCGTTCTGTTCGACAGCGGGATTCGTTGCGGCGCCGATGTTCTGAAGGCGATTGCGCTTGGCGCCGATGCCGTTCTGCTCGGCCGCCCCTACGTCTGGGGGCTCGCCTGCGAGGGCGCCGAAGGTGTCACCGATGTGGCTCTGCGTCTTCTGGCGGATATAGACCTTTCGCTTGCCTTGACTGGAGCCGATGCCTTGGATCGTTTGGACCGAACATGGTTGGCGTCGGATCACAAAAATTCCGCTCAGCAGAATTAATTTCCGATATCTTTACGCCACCGGAGCTCATGCGTCATACTGACAGGTAAAGGCCATCCGGACACAGGAGGCTTGGCCGTCGGTCGACAGCCATCTAGGGGAGAGACATGGACACAGCCGTCCAGAACGAATCTACGTTTGTGCGTTATCAGCAGCGCGACGACATCGGTCTTATCGTGATCGACAACCCGCCGGTTAACGCGCTCGGTCACGGGGTGCGCGCTGGGCTGATGGCGGCACTGAACGAAGCTGTGGCCAACGCAGAGGTCAAGGCCGTGGTACTTACGGCGGCCGGCCGCACCTTCCCGGCCGGCGCCGATATCCGCGAGTTCGGTAAGCCGGCGCAGCCGCCGTCCTTGTCCGAAGTGATCGCCGCTGTCGAAACCAGCGGCAAGCTGACCGTCGCGGCACTGCATGGTACGGCCTTCGGCGGCGGACTGGAGTTGGCGCTTGGGTGCGACTACCGCTTTGCTGCCGTCGAGGCGAAACTGGGATTGCCCGAGGTCAAGCTGGGTCTGCTGCCCGGTGCCGGCGGTACCCAACGACTGCCACGCCTAATCGGGGTTGCGGCGACGCTGCCGATCATCGTCGACGGCAATCCGGTGTCGGCGACCAAGGCCAAGGCGCTGGGACTGGTCGATGCTCTGGCCGAGCCCGGTAGTAGCAGCGAGTCCTTCATCGATGCGGCCTTGGTCTATGCACGCAGCCTGCTGGCCGAGGGCGCGGTCAAGCGCCCGCTCGGCGAGAGGGCTGTGCCGCAGCCGGACGCCGATCTTTTTGAAACCTTCGAGGCACAGACCCGGCAGCGCAAGCGTGGTTTCGAGGCGCCGCTGGCCTGTATCCAATCGGTCCGCAACGCGGTCTCGCTACCCTTTGCCGAAGGGCTGAAGCAGGAGCGGGCACTATTTGAGACATTGAGAGACTCCGCGCAGTCGCGGGCGCAGCGCCACGCGTTCTTCGCCGAACGCGAAGTCGCCAAGGTGCCGGGCCTAGCCAAGGATACCCCTGCCAGTCCTGTCGCCGAAGCGGCGGTGATCGGGGCCGGTACCATGGGCGGTGGAATCGCCATGGTCTTCGCCAACGCCGGCATCCCGGTCCGTCTGCTGGATGCCCAAGAGGAAGCTCTGGAGCGCGGGCTCGGTATCATCCGGCGTAACTACGAGGCGACGGCAAAGAAGGGCCGGCTCACTGCGGCCGAAGTCGAGGAGCGCATGGCGCTGATCCGCCCAACCGTCTCTTACGACGACCTTGCCACGGTCGATCTCGTGATCGAGGCGGTGTTCGAGGATATGGATCTCAAGAAGAAGGTCTTCGCCGAGCTCGACCGCGTCTGTAAACCCGGTGCGATTCTGGCCACGAATACCTCGACATTGGATGTCGACGCCATCGCCGCGGCCACCGGGAGGCCGGAGAGCGTTCTCGGGCTGCATTTCTTTAGTCCTGCCAACGTCATGAAGCTGCTGGAAGTGGTACGGGGGCAGGCGACATCGGATGGAGTTCTGGCCACCGCGATGCGGCTCGGCAAGCGCGTGGGCAAGGTCGCGGTGGCGGTCGGCAACTGTTATGGCTTTGTCGGGAATCGCATGCTGCACCGGCGTCAGAGCGAGGCGGTGCTGTTGGTCGAAGAAGGCGCCGCTCCGGAACAGGTCGACAAGGTCCTGACTGACTTCGGCTTCCCGATGGGACCCTTCGCAATGTCGGATCTGGCCGGTATCGATGTCGGCTGGCGCATTCGCAACGAGCGGCGCAAGGCCGGAGATCCCGAGGTGCCGGAATACAACTGGTTGGACGCGATTGCAGAGCGCGGCCGCTACGGTCAGAAAACCAAGGCAGGCGTTTATCGCTACGAAGAGGGAAGTCGAACGCCGATCCCCGATCCTGAAGTTGCGGAGATTATTGCGGAGCATGTTCGCGACAAGGGCGTGGCTCAGCGCAGCATAGAGGACCGCGAGATCCTGGAGCGCTGCCTCTATGCCATGGTCAATGAGGGCGCACGCATTCTGGAGGAAGGCATCGCCGTCCGGGCGTTGGAGATCGATGTGATCTGGATCTACGGCTACGGCTTCCCCGTCTATCGCGGCGGCCCGATGTTTTGGGCCGACGAGATCGGGGTCGAGGCGGTTAGCGCCGCCTGTTCGGCGTTCCAGGCTGCATCCCGTCGCGATGTCTGGCAACCGGCTCCGCTGTTGGCCCGCTTCGCCGAGAGCGGTGGCCGCTTCGGCGACCTCTAGATACCCGTCTTATCGCCTAGTCTGGCCCAAGTATAGCAACGGCGCCCGGTCAGGCGCCGCCGATCTTTACCTTCAGGAGCCCACCCATGTCCTCTGATGCCGTCATCGTCTCGACCGCACGTACGCCGATCGGCAAGGCTTTCCGCGGTGCCTTCAATGCCACCCACGGCGCCGTGCTCGGAGGTCACGCGATCCGCCATGCCGTCGAACGGGCAGGGGTCGAGCCCGGCGAGATCGAGGACGTGGTGATGGGCTGCGGCCTTCCGGAAGCGGCGACCGGCAAGAACGTTGCCCGTCTCTGCGCGATGCGCGCGGAACTGCCGGTCAGCGTCGGCGGCACCACCGTCAACCGCTTCTGCAGCTCCGGCCTGCAGGCGATTGCTTTCGCCGCTCAGCGTGTGCTGGTCGACAAGGTGCCGGTGATGGCCGCGGGCGGCGTGGAGTCGATCAGCTTGACCCAGGCCAACCTCAATCAGACCCATATCGAGGAGCCCTGGCTGAAAGAGCATCTGCCCGCCTTGTGGATGCCTATGATCGAGACCGCCGACATCGTTGCCGAACGCTATGATGTCAGCCGCGACGATCAGGATGCCTATGCGCTGGAAAGCCAGCAGCGCACAGCCCAGGCTCAGGAGGCCGGCCGCTTCGACGCCGAGATCGTACCGCTGGAGACGGTCAAGTCGGTCAAGGACAAACAGACCGGTGCGGTCAGCGAGGACTCGGTCACACTGCAGCGCGACGAGTGCAATCGCCCCGGCACCACGCTGGAGGGGCTCGAGGGTCTGGACCCGGTGCGCGGTCCGGACCACTTCATCACGGCAGGTAACGCCAGTCAGCTCTCCGACGGTGCCTCGGCCTGTGTGGTCATGGACGGCAAGCTGGCCGAACGCCGGGGGGTTCAGCCGCTCGGGATCTTCCGCGGGCTGGCGATTGCCGGCTGCGAACCCGACGAGATGGGGATCGGTCCGGTCTTTGCCGTGCCGCGGTTGCTGGAGCGCAACGGCCTAAAGACCGACGATGTCGATCTGTGGGAGCTGAACGAGGCCTTCGCCTCCCAGGTACTTTATTGCCGCGACCGTCTGGGCATTCCTCAGGAACGGCTTAACGTCAACGGCGGCTCGATCTCGATCGGCCATCCCTACGGCATGACCGGCGCACGGATGGTGGGCCACGCGCTGATCGAGGGACGTCGTCGCGGTGCTCGCTATGTTGTCGTCACGATGTGCGTCGGCGGTGGCATGGGCGCGGCTGGTCTGTTCGAGGTTGCCTGAGCCTGGCGCCGGTACGGAGGAGAGATAGATGGATCTGCACTACACGGCAGAGGAAGAGGACTTCCGCGAAGAGATCCGCGGCTTCCTGCGTGAGAAGTTGCCGCCGGAGCTGGCTGCCAAGGTTCGCGGTGGTAAGCGGCTGACCAAGGCCGATCACGAGCGCTGGCACGCTATCCTGTCGGAGGCCGGCTACCTCGCGGTCAACTGGCCGGCGGCCTACGGTGGGACCGGCTGGTCCCCGGTACAGCGCCATATCTTCGATGAAGAGACGGCGGCGGCAGGCGCGCCCGCGATCCTGGCCTTCGGGGTCAACATGGTCGCGCCGGTGCTGATGAAGTTCGGCACTCAGGCTCAGAAGGACTATTACCTGCCGCGTATCCTCGACGGCAGCGACTGGTGGTGCCAAGGCTACTCCGAGCCCGGCGCCGGGTCCGATCTGGCGGGTCTCAAAACGCGCGCCGAACGCGACGGCGACCACTATGTGGTCAACGGGCAGAAGACCTGGACCACCCTGGGCCAGCACGCCAACATGATCTTCTGCCTGGTCCGCACCGATCCCGAGGCCAAGAAACAGGAGGGTATCTCCTTCCTGTTGATCGACATGACCACGCCGGGCATTACGGTGCGGCCGATCGTTACTTTAGACGGCGGGCGGGAGGTCAACGAGGTCTTCTTCGACGATGTGCGGGTGCCGGTTGAGAACCTGGTCGGTGAAGAGAACAAGGGCTGGTCCTGTGCCAAGTATCTTCTGACCCATGAGCGCACCGGCATCGCCGGCATCGGTCAGGCCAAGGCAGCTCTGCAGCATCTGAAGAGCGTGGCGGGGAGCCAGCTCAAGGGCGGCCGCCCGCTGAGTGAAGATTCGACCTTTGCCCGCCGCATCGCGCGGGTCGAGATCGACCTGATGGCCCTCGAGATGACCAATCTGCGGGTCATCTCGGAGGCGCAGAGCGGCAGCGCGCCGGGAGCGGAAAGCTCTTTGCTTAAGATCAAGGGCAGCGTTCTGCGGCAAGAGATTACGGATCTGCTGCGCCGCTCGGTCGGTCCCTACGCTCTGCCGTTCCTCAGCGAGTTGATGGATGCCGAGACCAACCAGGCACCGGTCGGCCCGGCCGAAGCGGCCCCGCTGGCCGCCGAATACTTCAACCGGCGCAAGCTGTCGATCTACGGCGGCTCCAACGAGATCCAGAAGACCATTGTCGCCAAGGCGATTCTGGGTCTGTGACGCGGGAGACTTGAAGCATGCGTTTCACCCTGAGCCAGGAGCAGGCGATGCTCCGCGATACCGTCGCCCGGCTGGTCCGCGAACGCTTCAGTTTCGAGGCGCGCCTGAAGACGCTGGAAAGCGCTGCGGGCTTCGACCGCGAAGTCTGGCGCGAGTTTGCGGAGCTCGGTTTGCTGGGGGCGCCCTTCGGCGAAGACGTCGGCGGTTTCGGCGGCGGCGGCATTGAGCTGATGACCGTGATGCAGGAACTGGGACGCGGTCTGCTGCTCGAGCCGTACCTGGCCAGCGTTGTGCTGGCCGGAAGTCTGATCGAACGTCTCGGCACGCCGGCGCAACGTGCGGCCTATCTCGAGCCGATGATCGCCGGCGAAACTCTGCTAGCCTTTGCGCATGGTGAACCCGACTCGCGCTACACTCTGGAACAGGTTACGACGCGCGCGGTCGCGACGGAGGGAGGCTGGCGTCTGGATGGTCAGAAGTCGGTGGTTCTGGGCGGTGGAGAGGCCACCGCTCTGGTGATTTCGGCACGTACGACGGGAGCGTCCGACGAGGAAGCCGGGATCAGCCTGTTCTTGCTGCCGAGCGACGCGAAGGGTCTGAGTCTGCGCGCCTATCCCACCATCGACGGGCTGCGCGCAGCCGAACTTGAGCTCGATGGTGTGGTCGTCCCGGCCGAGGCGTTGCTCGGGGAGCCCGACGAAGCTTTTCCTGCGATCGAAGAGACTGTTGCCCGCGGGATCGTTGCCCTCTGCGGCGAGGCCGTCGGGGCAATGGAGACCTGCTGCGACATGACCCTCGATTATCTGAAGCAGCGCAAGCAGTTCGGTGTCGCTATCGGGTCCTTCCAGGTACTGCAGCATCGTATGGTCGATCTGCGCGGCGAGTTGGAGCAGGCGCGCTCGATGGCTATTCTCGCAGCCGGCCGGTTGGAGGCGGAGCGTGACGAACGCGAGCGCGCGGTCAGCGCCGCCAAGAATCTAATCGGTCGTGCAGGACGTACGATTGCCGAAGAGTCGATCCAGCTCCACGGCGGTATCGGCATGACTTGGGAGTATGCCTTGCCGCACTTCGCCAAGCGACTGGTCATGATCGACCATCTGCTCGGTGACGAGGACCATCACCTGGAGCGCTTCGTGATGCTGGAGCGTGCCGCGGCAGCAGGGCCAGCTCTCTCGGCAGTGAGTTAACGCCACCGCTCCAACACAGCCTCATCCCGCGGTCGGAGCCTGTCGCTGCTGCCCGCTAAATCATCGCGTCTTGAGAAGGTCTATCCGGAGGCTAAACCATGAGCGACGGTAAACGCATTCTTCTGACGGCCCATCCCGATGGCATGCCGGACGAGACGCATCTGCATCTCGAGCCGATGGCGATCCCGCAGCCCGGTCCTGGCGAGTTGCTGCTGCGGACCATCTATCTGTCATTGGATCCCTACATGCGCGGCCGGATGAATCCGGGCAAGTCCTATGCGCAGCCTGTGAAGCTCGGCGAGCCGATGGTCGGCGGTACTATCTGCGAAGTGATGGAAAGCCATCGGGACGACTTTGCCGTGGGCGATATCGTGCTGGCGGCAGCGGGCTGGCAGACTCACGCGCTGTCCGACGGGAGCGGCCTGCGCAAACTCGATCCCAAGGCGGCACCGATCACTACGGCGCTCGGGGTGATGGGGATGCCCGGTCTGACCGCCTATGTCGGTTTGCTCGAGCATGGCCGCCCACAGCCTGGCGAGACTGTCGTGGTGTCCGCTGCCGCGGGCGCGGTCGGACAGGTCGTCGGACAGATCGCGAAGCTGAAGGGCTGCCGCGTCGTCGGCGTTGCCGGCGCCCCCGACAAATGCGCCTATGTCGTCGAAGAACTAGGATTCGATGCTGCGGTCAACTATCGCGACACCGACTTTGCCGAGCAACTCTCCCAGGCCTGTGCCGGCGGTGTAGACGTCTACTTCGAGAACGTCGGCGGTGCCGTGTTCGATGCAGTCTTGCCGCTGATGAACGACTTTGGCCGTATCCCGGTCTGCGGTCGAATCGCTCACTACAACAATGCTACAGCGAGCGGCGGGGCGGGCAGTGGCGCCAGTCCGTTGGTCCGGACCATGGGGCTGGTGCTGGTTCGGCGCCTGACTCTGCGCGGCTTCATTGTTTCCGATCACGCCGACCGCTTGGACGACTTCCTGAGGGATATGGGGGAGTGGCTGCGTTCCGGTCAACTCCGCTACCGCGAGGATCTGGTCCAGGGTCTGGAGTCAGCTGTCGAGGCCTTCCAGGGGCTGCTGGAGGGACGCAACCGCGGCAAATTGCTGGTCCAGGTCGGGGCGGATCCGACTCTCCAGACGGCCTGATGGTGTCGGTATGACCTTTGATCCGCAGATATCACTCGAAGACGTCGTTGCACCGCCACGCATCTTGATCGTCGGTGCCGGTGCGGTCGGTGCCTTCTATGGCGCCTTACTGCATCGTGGCGGTGCCCGTGTCGAGGTGGTGGCGCGTTCCGACGCGGCGGTTGTGAAGGCTGAAGGTTATCGGATCGATAGTCCCTTGGGCGATCTCTCCTTTCGGCCGGCGGCTGTTTATGAGACAGTCGAGGCGGCTCGCGGAAAGGATGGCCCAGACTATCTGGTGCTGGCCGTCAAGGTGCTGGACGATCTCGATCGTGCCGCCTTGATCGAGCCGGCCGTGGGGTCGGCCACCGCAATCGTTCTGATTGAGAACGGCATCGATATCGAGGCGCCGATCGCTGCAGCTTTCCCGCAGATACCGCTGATCAGCGGTATCGCCTTTGTCGGGGCCCGCCGCACGGCTCCGGGGCGGGTGCACCATCAGGCCTTCGGACGATTGGTTCTGGGAGACTATCCAGGGGGGATCGGTCCCGCCAGCCGTCGTTTTGCTGCGCTGCTGGAGGCAGGCGGCATGGCCGGAAAGCTGACCGACTCCGTCGTGACGGAACGCTGGCGGAAGTGCGTCTGGAACGCCGCCTTCAATCCGATGTCGGTACTGGCGGGCGGGGCCGACACGCGTCGCCTGCTCGCGGGAGACGAGCCGCTGTTGCAGACCCTGATGCAGGAAGTCTGGACTGTGGCAGCCGCCGAAGGTCATCCTCTGCCCGAGAATCTGGTTTCAGCCAGTCTGGCCAACACCCGAGACATGCCGGCCTACAAGACCAGCATGGCGCTCGACTTCCTGGCCGGGCGGTCGCTGGAGACCGAAGCGATCCTTGGCAACGTCGTGCGCGCCGCCGCGCGTCACCATCTGGCGGTGCCGCATCTGCGGACGCTTTACGGCCTGCTGCGCCTGCGCGCCGCGGAGCAAGCGGCCTAGAGCGACGCTGCCTTGGCCTCAGGTTGCATAGCTTGGGTCTTTGCGGTCGAGTAAGCGGCGCAGGGCTTTCCAGGCCAAGCCGCCGACCCGCGGCAGGCCCTCGGACTGCGCGTGAGTGGTGTCGACCGCCGCCTCCGGTGGCAGGTGCAGCGGTGTTCCGCCGCCTTGAGCGGCGATCTGAATCTCGCAGGCTTTGATCAGGTAGTAGGTCCAGATAAAGGCCTCGGCCACGCTCTCGCCGACGGTCAGCGTGCCATGATTGCGCAGTAGCAGGCACTTCTTGTCGCCTATGTCGCGGATCAGGCGCTCGCGCTCATCCAGGTCCAAAGCGACACCCTCGTACTCGTGGAAGGCAATATGCCCGCGCACCAGCATTGCTGTCTGGCTCAGCGGCAGTAGACCGGCGGCCTGGGCGGAGACGGCGACGCCTGGCGCGCAGTGCAGGTGGATCACTGCCTGGGCGTCGGGCCGGGCCATGTGAACGGCGCTGTGAATGGTGAAGCCGGCTGGGTTGATGCGCTGCCGTTCGGCTTCGGGGCCGACCGCCTGCCCATCTTGGTCGACCTTCACCAGAGAGGAGGCGGTGATTTCCTCGAACAGGGCGCCGTAAGGATTGATCAGGAAGTGATGCTCCGGGCCGGGTACCCGCGCCGAGAGATGGGTAAAGATCAAGTCGTCCCAGCCGTAGTGGGCGATCAGACGATAGCAAGCGGCAAGGTCGACACGGACGGCCCACTCCTCCGCACTGATCCCAACTGGTGGCCGCTGCTGCGGAAGCTGACTCATGGTGCGTTCTCCTCGTGTAGAGCCTGGTCGGCGGGCAATGGAGCGGAATCGCGAGGAACGCCCTCTAATGTCTCGCTTCCGCGGCGCAAGCGGAAGGTACCCGCGCCCATGCCCAGCAGGCTTCCGTCCGGGCCTAAGACTTCGCCGCTGCAGGAGTAGATACGCCGTCCGCGTGCCTGCAGCCGACCGACCGCGCGCACCTGTCCGACGCTACATTGACCGGTGAAGTTGGTGCTCATCGAGAGAGTAACCGAGCGGCGCACCCGATCGGGATAAGGGCAGTAGAGCCCGCTCAAGCTCATCGACTGGTCGAGCAGCGAGGCGATCACACCGCCGTGCAGAACGCCGCTGCGATTGGTATGGCGCTCGTCGACCTCCAGCGCCAGAACGCAGTGGCCGTCGCGCCACTCGACGACCTGGAAGCCAAGGGTGACCTGGAAGCCGACTGGCGCCTCGACCAGGAGATCCTGGGTGTCTTTTTCCTCGCCAACCCGCACGTCCGGTCTGTCGTTCATCTCAGCCTCGCTCAGAAGAGCACGCCGGGCAGCCAGATGGCGATCTGGGGAAAGGCCATCACGATGGCCATCGCCAGAATCATCACCGCGACGTAAGGCACCACCGATCGGTAGATGTCCCCCATCTTGATCGACGGCGGCACGATACCCTTCAGGTAGAAGAGATTGAAGCCGAAGGGCGGCGTCATGTAGCCGATCTCCATGTTGATGATGAAGAGGATACCGAACCACACCGGGTCGAAACCCAGGGCCACGACCACCGGGAGGAAAACCGGCAGCGTGATCAGCATGATACCCAGTGGGTCGAGCACCATGGCCATAAAGAAGATCACGACCTGGAACAGGATGATCGTCGCCCAAGGGCCGCCGGGAATGTCGGAGACCAGGTCCTGCACCAAGTCTTGCGCGCCCATGCCTTGATAGGCCGAACTGAAGGCGTGAGCGGCGAAAAGGATCCAGACGATCATGCCGGTCAGGCGGAACGTGCGCAGGCTGGCGTCGCGGATCATGTCCCAGCTCAGCTGTCGGTGCACCGCCGCCGAGAAGAGGGCGCCGGCGACGCCCAGGGCGGCCGCCTCGGTCGGCGTAGCGATGCCGCCCATGATCGAGCCGAGCACCATGACGACGATCAGCATCGGCAGCATTACGGCGCGCAGCGCGACCAGTTTCTCGCCCCAGGTCCCGCGCTCGTCGGGCGGCAGGGCAGGGCCGAGGTGCGGCTGTAACCGGCAGCGGATCGCGATGTAGCCGGAGATCAGGATCAGCAGCAACAGGCCGGGCAGCACGCCGGCTGCGAACAGCTTGCCGACCGACGTCCCGGTGATCAGCGAATAGAGGATCATGATGATCGACGGCGGAATCAGGATGCCGAAGCCGCCGCCGGCATTGATGCAGCCGAGCGCCAGTTCCTTGTCGTACTTGCGCTCCAGCATCCGGGGCAAGGCGATGGTGCCCATGGTCACCACGGCTGCACCGCTGATGCCGCACATCGCACCGAAGATGGCGCAGATGCCGACCGTGCCGATGGCGAGACCGCCGCGCACGCCGCCCCACCAGAGGTGCATCATGGTGTAGAGGCTCTGGGCTACGCCGGCGCGCTCCAGCACCATCGCCATGAAGACGAACAGGGGAATCGCCAACAATGTGAAGCTGCCCATGCTGCCCCACATCTGCGACGCGACCATGTAGAAGGCGCTGGGACCCCAGGTGAAGTAGAGAAACACCACGGAAACGCCGCCCAGCACGAAAACCAGAGGCAGCCCGAGCAACAGGAAGAAGATCAGCGCCCCGAAGAACGCGATAGTAAGGAGTTCCAAGCTCAAGAGGCGTCCTCCACCGGCGTGGTGTCAGGCGACTGCGGTGGTGCCGTCCCGAACAGGATCTGCAGATCGACGATCAGCTTCGCCAGCCCCTGAAGCAGGAGCAGTGCGGCGGCTATGGGAATCAGCAGCCTCAGGGGCCAAACTGGTGGGTTCCAGGCCGACATGGAGTGTTCCAGTCGACCCACGGACTCCCAGGCCATTGAGCTGCTGAAGTAGAGCAGTGCTCCTACGAAAGCGAACAGCAGGGTCGAAGTGAAAACGTCGACGGCGGCGCGCTGACGCGGCCGAAACCGGCCGTGCAGAATGTCGACATTGGCATGTCCGCGATTGGCCAGCAGGAAGCCGCCGGCGAGTAGCACGTAGGCGCCGAAGAGCATCTGGGCCAGTTCGTTGGTCCAGACGGTCGGAGAGCCGGCGAGATAGCGCAAGCCGACCTCCAGCAGGAGCAGGAGGAAGATCGGAATCACGAGAAAGGCGCTCAAGTGTCCGATGCGATTGTTGAGGGCGGTCACCGCCTCGACGTAGCGGGACAAGACGCGCATGGCATTGCTCCTGCGAGAAGGAGACGGATGACGGTCGGAACCGCCGACCCGGCAAAGGTCGCCCCGGTCCGCAGGCAGCGGACCGGGGCGATGCGCGTCTTTAGCGCTCGATGTAGCCGAGGTCGGCCAGGAAGGACTTGAGCTTGTCTAGGGCTTCGGCAGCCATCTCGCTCTTTTCGGCTTCCTTGTCCCAAGCTGCCGTTGCGGTGGCGGCGAGGTGTTGGGCGACTTCGTCCGGCAGGCGGGTGACTTGCACGTCTTGCTCGGCTCTCGCAGCGGCCAGGGCGATCTGTTCCTTATAGGTGTACTCGTTGGTGCGGAACCAGAATTGCTCCTCGAGTGCGTTGAGGAGAATGTCGCGAAGGTCCTCGGGCAGTGCATCCAGGGCGTCCTGAGAGATCACGAAGGCGTCGGTTCCGGCAATGTTAAGCGCCGGATGCACGTGATACTTCGCGACCTCGTACAGCCCCATCGACTTGGCGCCCTGAACCGCGCCCCAGTGAGCGCCGTCGACCACACCTGTGGCCAGAGCCGGATAGAGTTCCGGCCCGGGCAGGTAGGTGGCAGCTGCGCCGGCTTCGGTCAGGAACTCCTGCAAAGCTCCAGACGAGCGGATCTTCAGGCTCTCGAAGTCGGCCAGCGACTCGATCGGCGACTTCACCACCATCTCGGTCGGATAGACCTTGTCGGTGGCATAGAAGACGCCATGCTCCGCAGCCTCGGCCCGGATCATCTCTTCGAAGCCGATGTTCTTGTGAAAGTAAGCGGCTTCCCAGGTATTGCGGAAGGCAAAGGGAAGACCCGAGGCGATGCCGGCGACGGAGACACGGTCGCGGATGTAGGCCGGGGAGATGGTGCCCATCTCGATCACCCCGCGGCTCACGGCGCTGAAGATCTCTCTGGCCGGGAACAGGGCTCCCGCCTCGTGCAGCTGCAACACGAAGCGGCCGTCCGTGCGGGTCTCCAGAGTGGCCTTCAGCCGCTCCAAGCTGTCGGCAAAGGAACTGGAGGCGCTGGGCCAGTGGCTTTGCACGCGCCACCGAACCGTATCCTGCGCATCGGCCGGTGCCGGCGCGGCGACGAAGGCGGTCGCTACCGCTGCGACCGCGAGCGCGGCCGCCTTGAACGTTGTCATTAGAGTCATCTGGAGTCCTCCCTAGCCACCCCTTGAACCGGGGAGGCGTTGCATAGGTGTACCGACATGGCAGCACCAAACTATTCCGCATAGCAGAATATATTTTTGAAATAGCCTAGGAGAGCAGTTCGTCCGGTGTCAACGACTCTGGATAAAGATCGCGAGATGGATGCGGTGGACAGGTGTCGCGGGGCGATCATTGCCGCTTGGCTGTCTGTAGAATTCTGCAAAGCAAAATATTGTTCCGCAACAATTGCGGTCTTGGCATCTTTCGTGCCAAATTCGGCAAGCCGGTATCGGGTGTGCGCCATTTCTCATGCAACCCGTCGTCCTCATCTCTTGCGTCTGGTTCGAGCGCTGCTCGGTTCCAGAGTCACTCCCGGAGTTCCAAAGATGGAAAGCCGTCCCCTCGCGAACAGGGATCCCAAGACTGTTGAGGCAACCTCACAGGATCCTGCGATCGACTCTGTGACGGATCGACCGCATCCGGCGCCTGTACCAGGGGAGACGTTTCTCAATTTAGCGGAGGCGATTCGCCACCAGGCCGCAGCGCGTCCCGACCATTCGGCCGTGATCGACGGTGAACGGAGTCTGTCGTGGCATGATCTCGGACACTTGGTCGGACGAGTGACTGCACGTTTGCGGGCCGATGGGGTCGGGCGCGGAACCATGGTGGCCAGCTTGGCTGAGAATTCAGCAGCACACTTGGCGGTCTATCTCGGTGTCCTCGGCGCCGGCGCATGCATGGTGCCGCTGCCGACCGGTGCCCACGAAGCGGCACTGGTCCGTATGGCAAGGAACTGCGACCCGGTTATGCTGTTCGCCTCGACCGGCCAAAGCGAGGTCGCACGGCGATTAGGCCCCTCGGTCGTGGACCTCGACGATTTGGAGCGCTGGCTCGGCGCGGACATGCTGGACGGAGAGGAGAGTAGCCTTCCCGAGCCGGTTGGCCCCGATGATCTATTCGACATGATCTACAGCTCCGGCACGACAGGCATGCCAAAAGGGATTCTGCACGATCATCGTTTTCGCAGCCGCCAGATGACGCGTATGGCCAATCATGGCCTGAACGGGGAGGCGATCTGTCTCATGTCGACACCGCTGTACTCGAACACCACGCTGGTGGCGGTATTGCCGGTGCTGGCTCACGGCGGCACGCTGGTGGTGATGCGGAAGTTCGAGACCCGGAGTTTTCTGGAGTTAGCGGAGCGGCATGGGGCCAGCCATGCCATGTTGGTGCCGGTCCAGTACCGGCGTATCCTCGACGATCCCGACTTCGACCGTTTCGACCTCTCCGCTTTTCGCGTCAAGCTCTCGACCAGCGCGCCGCTGCCTGCGGCGACGATCCGGGCAGCGCTGGAGCGCTGGCCGGGCAAGCTGATCGAGATCTACGGCATGACCGAGGGCGGCATCAGCACCGTGCTCGACTGTGCCGAACACCCTGATAAGCTGGATACCGTGGGCCGAGCGGTGACAGGCGCGGATGTTCGTATTCTCGATCCTCAGGAACGTCCGCTGCCGCCGGGCGAGATCGGCGAGGTGGTCGGACGCTCGCCGACGATGATGGTGGGTTATTACAAGTCGCCGCAGAGTACGGCCGAGATGCTGTGGCGCAGTCCGGAGGGCGACGACTTCTTTCGCACTGGCGATATGGGGCGCCTCGATGCGGATGGTTTTCTCACGCTGCTTGACCGACGCAAGGACATGATTCTTTCGGGCGGTTTCAATATCTACGCCGCCGACTTGGAGCAGGTGCTGTTGACGCATCCTGACGTCGCAGAGGCAGCCGTTATCGCGGTGCCGAGTGAGCGATGGGGAGAAACTCCCCTGGGTCTGGTGGTACTGAGCCCCACCGCAGCGATCGATGCCGGGGTGTTGCGCGACTGGGCCAACGCACGGCTGGGAAAGACCCAGCGGCTGTGGGCCGTCGAGATCCGAGACAGCTTGCCGCGCAGTGCGATCGGGAAGGTGCTCAAGCGCGAACTGCGTGTGCCCTATTGGCCGGAGGCGACGACCTAAGGTGTTTTTCGATCCGCTTGGGTGCTGGCGTAGGGGTTGCTTGGGATGACTGTCGTTCTGTTGGTGCGCCACGGTCAGGCGCGTTTCGGGACCAGCAACTACGATCGCCTCAGTGAGCTTGGCGAACGGCAAGCCAGAGTCACCGGGGCGCATCTGGCGCGGGAAGGGCGCTCCGCTGCAACTGTGCTTAGCGGCGCCTTGGTGCGCCAGGCCGATACCGCGCGCCACGCCCTGTCAGGCTGGGCTCTGGATCTGGCTGCGGAGCGAGATCCTCGTTTCGACGAGTATCCGGCGGACGACTTGTTCGAGGCTTACCTGCCGCTCGCAATCAGGCGCAACCCGCAGCTGGATCGACCGATGGCTGAGCTGCAAGCCGATCCTCGGCTGTTTCACTATGCCTTGACGGCGGTGACCGGGCTCTGGGCCGAAGGGGCTCAACCGGCGACGCGGCAAGGAGCCCCGTTGGCTGTCGAGAACTGGCAGTGTTTCCACGCCCGAGTGACCGAAGGACTGAAGGATCTGATGGCCGCATCTGCGCCTTCCGACACCGTCGTGATCTTCACGTCGGGCGGCGTGATTGGCACGGCGGCGGCGCTTGCCCTGGGCCTTGACGGGCAGGCGGCGATGGTGCTCGGGCATCGGACGTTGAACGCCGGAATCACCGAGCTTCACTATGGCCGCAACGGCTTCGCGCTTGTCAGCTTCAATGCGGTCGCACATCTGCGTCTGGCCGGCGGCGAGCCTCTCGTCACCTATCGATAATCTGCATGGCGAAATATATTTCCGTAATTATTGACCGGGTTCCCCCCCCTGTGCGACGCTCGCCGGCCGTTGGGAGGACATGCCGGTGAGGTTTTCGGGTAAAGTCGCACTGATCACCGGTGCGGCGAGCGGTATAGGTCGTGCTGTAGTTGCACGTCTCTCAGCCGAAGGCGCGGCGACTATCCGCGTCGATCGCTCGGGAGAGGCGCTGGAGGCGGCCGGCGCCGATATCTCGGTCGATCCCGCTTCCGATCTGGCTTGTACCCTCGATATCGCGGACGAGCCAGCCGTCGCGAGAGCCGTCGAGATGGCGCTGAAGCGGTTTGGCCAAATCGACATTCTCTGCAACAACGCCGGAATTTCCTCCAGTCGCAAGACCGCAGTAGAGGAGGAGGCCGAGGAGTGGCAGCAGGTGATTGCCGTCAATCTTCTCGGGGCCGTTCACTTCACCAAGTATGTTGGTCGCGCAATGGTGACAGCCGGGCGCGGTGCTATCGTCAACACGGCTTCGGTTGCCGGGCTGCGGGCTGGCGCCGGCGGCAATGCCTATAGCGCGTCAAAAGCTGGTTTGATCAACTTCACCCAGACCTCTGCTTGCGATTTCGGGGCCCATGGCATTCGGGTTAACGCGGTCTGCCCCGGGCTGATCGAGACCGGGATGACACGGCCCACTTTCGAGTTCGCGCGGGAGCGAGGCAAGGAAGAGCGGCTAGGGTCTCGCTGCGAGCTGCGCCGCTACGGCCGACCCGGGGAGGTCGCCGCCGTGATCGCGTTTCTGGCGAGTGACGACGCCAGTTACATCACTGGCCAGGCCCTGGCAGTCGATGGCGGGAACACCGCATCACTCAATCTGCCGGGTATGAAAGTCTAAGCAAAAACGCGCAACGGCGCGACTGAGGATAGGGAGCCTCATTGCATGTTCGATCGCCACTTCAAGGTTTGGCCTGCGCATGCTCCGAAGACGATTGAGCTGCCGGATCAGACGCTTGTGGCGAACCTGGCGGACACGGTGACCCGCTTTCCCGAGCGCAAGGCGACGATCTATCAGGGCCGCAGTCTGACCTATGCGGAGTTGAACGATCAGATCGAACACCTGGCCGGGTTCCTGCAACAGCGCGCTGGTGTTGCGAAGGGAGATCGGGTGCTGCTGTTTATGCAGAACAGCCCGCAGTTCATCGTTGGCTACTACGCGATCCTGCGCGCCGACGCTGTCGTCGTTCCGGTGAATCCGATGAACCGGACTGCCGAACTAGAACACATGGTGGCCGATACCGGTGCGCGTGTTGCTCTGGTCGGTCAGGAACTTCTCGACGAAGTGACACCGCTGCTGACCTCGGAAGCTGTGGCGAGTCCCGGAACGCCAAGTCTTGAAGCCTCCGGCGATATTGAGACGCGAGACGTATACGAGTTGGTTGCCGGCGACGCGGGCAGTACGCGCCTGGCCTGTATTGTCGCAGCGGCCTATGCCGATGCCGCCGATCCCGACTTCGATCTGCAGCTCCCCAGCCCTCTGGATCGACCTGCACCGGCCGACTACGGTGTCTCGGGCATTGTGCGCTGGACCGATGCGCTTGATGCGCGCTTGACGGCCACGCCACCGCAGGCAATGCCCGACGACTTGGCGGTGATCCCCTACAGCTCCGGCACCACTGGTCATCCCAAGGGCTGCATGCATACCCATCGCACCGTCATGGCGACCTTGGTCGGCGGAAACGTCTGGAACCCGATGGACGAGACCTCGGTCAGCCTTGTCTCGCTACCGCTGTTTCATGTGACGGGCATGCAGAACTCGATGAACGGTCCCATCTTCGTCGGCGGCAGCATGGTCATCATGACCCGCTGGAACCGGGCCGCCGCGGCAGAGCTGATCCGCCGCTACCGTGTGACCCGCTGGCGCAGTATCTCGACGATGGCGATCGATCTCGTCAACGACCCGGACGCCCAGTCCTATGATCTGAGCAGTCTCGAGATGATCGGCGGCGGCGGCGCGGCTATGCCCGATGCCATAGCAGACCGCCTAAAGAGTCTGACGGGCTTGGATTACATCGAGGGTTACGGCATGTCGGAAACGATCGCCGCCACCCACATCAATCCGATCGACCGGCCGCGCCGCCAGTGTTTGGGAATTCCGATCTTCGGGGTCGACTGCCGTATCCTCGACCCCCAGGACGGGCGCGAGCTTGGCCCCGGTCAGCCCGGCGAGATCGTCATCGACGCTCCACAGGTCTTCAAGGGCTACTGGAACAATCCTTCGGCAACGCGCGACGTTTTCGTGGAGATCGACGGCAAGCCTTTCCTACGCACCGGCGACATCGCCTACTACGATGACGACGGCTACTTCTTCATGGTCGACCGCGTGAAGCGGATGATCAATGTGTCCGGCTACAAGGTTTGGCCGACCGAGGTGGAGGCCTTGATGCATCGCCACCCCGCGATTTCCGAAGTCTGTGTCATTGCAACGCCGGACCGGCGGCGCGGCGAAAGCGTGAAGGCGGTGATCGTTCTGCGCGACGATGCCGAGGATGACGTCGACGCTCAGGCAATCATCGTGTGGTGCCGCGGCCTGATGTCGGCCTACAAGTGCCCTAGTGCGGTCGAATTCGTCGACGCTTTGCCCCGCTCTGCCACTGAGAAGCTGCAGTGGAAGGTTCTGCAGGAAGAGGAGCGGTCGCGCGCGGTCGAAGCGGCGTCATGAGCGCCCCTACGAACCCGCCGAACATGGCAACGGCTGAACCGCACTGTGTCGGGCGGTTGAGCGATCTGCCGAACCTGGTTGGTCAAGAGCTGGGGCGCAGCGACTGGATGCCGGTCGAGACGACGCGAATCCGTGCGTTTGCCGAGGCAACCGAAGATCGGCAGTGGATTCACCTGGACGAAGCGCGGGCGGCTGCGGAGAGCCCCTTTGGGGGCACAGTCGCCCACGGCTATCTAACGCTCTCGCTGCTGCCCCATCTTAGCGCTCGCGCCTTTACGGTCGCCGAGGTTCGCATGCGGGTCAACTACGGCCTCGGACGCGTGCGCTTCCCTGCACCGGTTCGCTCGAATAGCCGTATCCGAGCCCGTTTTACGCTCGTGGAGGTCAGTCCTCATGCCGCCAGCCAAGGCCTGCTGGTGACCACGCAAGCCGTAGTCGACCTGGAGGGCGAGCCTCGGCCGGCCTGTGTCGCCGAGATGCTGGCCCTCTATCTGGCCTAGGGCGACCAGGGCGCCAGATGGCCATGCCGTTTGTCGGAGTGGACGGAGCGGTGTAGGTAGGAGCAGTGGCGGAAGGGGCACCGCCACATCGATTCGGTGCCGCGTCGCCCCAGTGACAGCCCGAGCCTAGGCCCAGGTACGAGGGAAGATCGTGAAGAAACGCCGCAACTATTCAGGGCCGGATGCAGCCGGGTTCGACTCGGAAGAGCGTTTCGAGGGCGACCGCCAGTTCGTCTCGGCCCTTTATCGGGGGCTCAGGCTGCTCCGCTGTTTCCGTCCGTCGGACGGCGGCGGACTGGGGAATCTTGAGCTCGCCCAGCGCAGCGGTCTGCCGAACTCCACCGTATCCCGCCTGACCTATACTCTAAGTAAGCTGGGGTATCTGATCTACGACGAGAGCAATGGCCGCTACCGCATGGGCGTGCCGGTTCTTAGCCTGGGCTATGCCTGCCTCGGTGGCATGAAGATCCGCGACACAGCGCAGGTCTACATGCAGGAGATGGCGGACAAGTCAGGTGGTGGCGTGCTGGTTGCGCTCGGTGCCCGTGACGGTTTGAGCATGACCTATGTGGCCTGCGCCCGCTCCGAAGGATTGGTCTCGCTGCAGCTCACCGTTGGCTCGCGTATCTCCTTGGCACGCTCGGCCATAGGGCGCGCCTACCTGGCCGGCGCGACTGAAGAGGAGCGAAGCCACTTGATGGAGGGAATCCGAGAGCGTGTCGGTCCGGAGCGCTGGCCGCAGATGGAGGCCGAGATTCAGGATGCGGTGGAGCAGGTTCGCAGCAAGGGCTTCTATACCAACCTCGGCCAGTGGCAGCCCGATGTACATGCCGTGGCCGTTCCCTACCGTGCACCGCAAGGCGATACGCCGCTGCTTGCCTTCAACTGTGGCGGCCCGGCCTATCTGCTGCCGAAAGAACGGCTGGAGGAGGATCTGGGGCCGCGACTGGTTGAATTGGTCAACACGGTATCGCGCGCCGGTGCCGGCTTCTAAGGCGCTTCGAGTCAGCTTGTTCGGGTTCCGGTTCTCCTTTGCAACAGGACGGAGGACGGCAGTGACCCTACGACAGGGCGAGGAAGGGCGGGGGCGTCCATGTCAGAATCCGACTTGCCTGTAACCTCCAATCCCGGAAGTCAAACTGTCACGCCGCACAGGAGGGCTACGCGCCGGCTGGAGCGTCTGCTCAAGGAACCGATCGCGCCGATGTTGGCGCGGCTGGCGGCGCCGAACGTTGCGGTCGCCACGGCACTGACCGTTGTGACGGTTGCGGATGCCTGGTTCGTCGGACAGGTCGGTACCCTGGCACTCGCCTCCCTGGCGCTCGTTTTTCCGCTCCAGGCGCTGATGCAGATGATGTCTGCTGGCGCAATGGGCGGTGGAGTCTCCTCCGCCGTTGCGCGCGCGCTTGGCGCAGCGCGCCCGGACCGGGCACAGGCCATTCTTCTGCATGCGCTCGTCATCGCCGTTGCGATGGCGCTGCTCTACGTTGTCATCGGTGCTGGGTTGGCCCGGCCGCTGTTTACGCTGCTCGGGGCCCGCGGTGAGGTTCTCGAGGGTGCAGTGGCCTACGCCCAAATCGCATTCGGTGGCGCCGTTGCCATGTGGCTCGCGAATACCTTCGCGTCGGCCCTTCGCGGCACCGGCGACATGACCACACCGGCCGTCGTTATGATTGCGACAAGTGCGGTTCAAATAGGTCTCTCTGGAGCCTTGACACTGGGTTGGGGGCCCTTTCCAGCGCTTGGACTCCGGGGGCCGGCGATTGCACTTGTCGCCTCCTTCTCGCTTGCCGCTTTGACGTTGTGGGCGAGCCTTGCCCTCGGCCGGGCTGGGTTTCGTCCGCGTCTGCAGGGCATCTCGCTACAGTCCGAGCTGTTTCGCGATATCCTGAAGGTTGGCGCAGTTGCCTGCGGCAATGCCTTGCTGACGATTGCAACGGTTCTGATCGTCACGCGCCTGGTTGCCGTGCAGGGGCCGGCCGCCTTGGCCGGCTATGGGCTCGGGAGCCGGCTTGAGCTCATGCTGGTGCCGATCGCCTTCGGTGTCGGCGGCGCTCTGACCGCTTCGGTCGGCGCGAACTTCGGCGCCAAGCACTATGTCCGTGCGCGCCGTATCGCCTGGGCGGGCGGTTTGTTCACCGGCATGGTCGCGACGGCTGTCGGTGCTACCGCCGCCATTTGGCCCAGTCTGTGGCTGTCTCTTTTCACGACCGATCCCTCGGCTTACGCAGCTGGCGCGCTCTACCTCGCGATCGTCGGACCGTTCTACGGCTTTTTCGGGCTAGGTATGGCGCTCTACTTCGCATCACAGGGCACTGGCCGGATGGTCTGGCCGCTTTCGGCGGGTGTCCTGCGGTTTATCGTTACGGCCGGAGGTGGCGCTGTCGCGGTGAGCTTCTTTGCCGCCGAAACGACTGTAGTCTTCGTCCTTGTGGCGGCCGGCCTTGTCTGTTTCGGCGGTCTACTGGCAGCTTCGCTCTTCAGCCGTGTGTGGCGATCTGCCTGAGGCGTCGAGCGCCAATCGTGCTTTTCAGATCGGTGCTACTCCGCTGCGGCCTGCTGCCGCTCGTGCCGCATTGCAATCGCCAGGGCTGGGGCCGCCAGAGCAACGCCGATCAGCGCCATGCTGACATGACTCAGCCCGGCGACGATGCCGCCAGGCGCCGCGAAACAGAGGCCTCCGACAAGCTGCAAGCCGCGCAGAACCAGTCCGCTCGGTCCGCGCCCGGGCGTCCCGAACCCGGGAACGTAGCCCTGCAAGGCGGACCCGATCAGGAAGACGCCGATCAAAGCGGTGATCAGGGTTGCGATGACTTCGTAGGCGCCGGCTTCGCCGATCAGCGCTGGGTTCAATACGAAGAAGAAGGGGATGATGTAGATGATCGACCCCAGGCGCATGGCCTCGACACCGGCGCCCATCGCGCTTGTGCGAGCCAAGGTCGCCGCGGCGAAGGCCCCCAGGGCGACCGGCGGTGTGATGAAGGAAACCATGCCCCAGTAGAGGATGAAGAGGTGAACGGCCAGGGGATTGAGGCCCGACTGAACCAGGGCCGGTGCAAGCACGATGGCTAGGAAGATGTAGCAGGCGGTGACCGTCATCCCCATGCCGAAGATAAAGCTGGTGAGTGCGCCCATGACCAGGAGCATCAGAATGCCGTCGCCAGCGAGAAACACGAGGTCGTTGACCAGTGTGCCGGCGAGGCCGGTGGCGGAAAAGGCGCCGACCACCATGCCGACCCCCAGCAGAACCGCGACAAGCTCGCCGAGCGCCCGGCCGACGCGGATGATCAGATCCCAAAGCTGGATCAGGCTCAGCCGCGTTGCAGGGACGACCTGATTGATCAGCAGCAGCAGGGCCGTAGCATAGAAGGGTGCGAGCGTTTCCTGCCGTAGCGCCACCATGAAAAAGATCAAGACGGCGAAAACCAGAAGGTACTGCCATCCCTCTCGAAAGGTTTGACGCAGTGTCGGCAGTTCGCTTCGTGGGATACCGGCGAGCTTTTGCCGTGCGGCGTAGGAATCGATCTGGACGAAAAGGCCCATGTAGAAGAGCAGCGATGGAATCGCGGCCGCCGCGGCGATCTCGATGTAGGGCATGCCCAGGAAAGACGCCATCACGAAAGCCGTTGTGCCCATCACCGGCGGCATCAAGACGCCTCCGGTCGAGGCACAGGCCTCGATCCCCGCTGCGTAACGGCCCGAGAAGCCACTGCGTTTCATGGTCGGAATCGAAACAGCGCCTGTGGTCAGCACGTTTGAGATCACGCTACCGCTCATCGAGCCCATGAAACCGCTCGCGAAGATAGCGACTTTGGCGGCTCCGCCGCGGAACCGGCCAACCAGGGCCAGTGCCAGGTTGGTGAAGAAGCGCCCGCCGCCCGTGAACTGCAGGGTTGCACCGAACAGAATGAAGCCGATGACCAGTTCGCCGAAAGCGCGCATGGGGATGCCGAAAGCACTCTCGGTCGAGACCATGTGGAACACGACCGTTTCCGGAAGGGGCTGGGCAAAGCCGGAGATCGGGCCCGGCACCTTGTCGGCAAAGGTCGGGTAGAGCGAGAAGAGGAGGATGACGGCAAAGATCAGCCATCCGCCGCAACGCCGCGCGCCCTCCAGGATCAGCAGCCACAGCAGAAAACTCACCCACGTGGCGGTCGGCGGTGCCAGGAACTCCCACCCTTCCAGCAGACTCTGTTCGGCTGTGAAGGCGAAGTAGCCGCAGCAGCCCAGCGCAGCAGCCGCAAGCGGGAAGTCGTACCAGGGCACGTGGCTGCCGGCGGCCTGCTTGTGCGCCGGAAAGGCTAGAAACGTCAGGCACAGGAAGACGCCTGCAAGCAGGTAGAGGTACTGATTCTCCAGGATCACCAGCCCGAAGATCTGCAGGTTGAACAGTTGGTTGATGGCCAACAGACAAGCCGCCGCGGCGAGGCTCGCAAACACCGCGCGCAGCGGCGCAGAACGGATGCGATGACGGTGGTCGGCCTCTTCGGGGGCAGCCGGTTGCGACATCTATTCCACTCTCCCGACAGACAAACGCCCTAACCACCCAGGCAGCTGCCGTGATGACGGCAGCACAGCCGATGCGACCTGCGCAAACGGCGCACGCCCCCGAGTTGCGATCGGGGGCGTGCGGAGGGGCAACCTCTAAAAGTTAGCGATACACCGGGTTGAAGCCGGCGCTTTCGAGGGCGTCTCGACGGGTCTCGCGCCAAGCGCTGGCAAAGGCCTCGTCATCGTCGATGTCGGCCGCGAGGTGATCTTCCCAAGCGGCAGCCAACACCTGTTGCCGTTCGATCAGACGGTCGTTGTGCGCCTGTAGATCGTCGTCCCACTTCCCGATCTCCGTCAGGTAGCGGATCGCTCCATCATGGTAGGGCACGACCCAGTCAAGGATCTGCCGGTCCAACGCCCACCCTTCGATGCCGGGTGCGCCGTCCTTATACTCCGGAAACAGCTCCACCATGGCCTTGGTCATGGAATAGACCAGATCGCTGCCCTGTTCTGCGTAAGCAATCAGGATTGGGTAGGGATAGGCTGCACCTTCGTGGGGACTGTCGTCCGACATGCCGGCCCCAACGGTGCCCATGTTCGGCGCGAAGAAGGGTGCGGCTTCGTTCAGCCGTCTCCAGCCGTCCTCATCGTCATGCGGGAGAGGCGGCCAGAAGAGTCCGCGCGGCGATGCTTCCAGCTGGAAGGCCTTGCCCGAGGAAGTCGACGCGAAGGCGGCATCGGCCTGGTTGTTGATGATGCCATCCCAGGAGGCGCCGAAGCCCGGGAACTCGACCTTCGTCACGTCATCCCATGTCAGGCCGGCAAAGTGCAGAAGCGCACCCACGTTCTCATTCAGGGCCGGTGAACCAACGACCCAAGCCACGCGCTTGCCCCGCAGGTCGGCAAGTGTCTCGATACCGGCGTCTGCAGCAACGCCGACCGAAAGGTTGCCCTTGCCGTTCGATGCCAGGAGCACCCTTACCGGTTGGGGACCCCAGTCGCGCGCGCCGAACTCGAACATCCCCTCCTGTGCCATGAAGCTCGCGCCGACGCCGGTTGCGGAGAATTGCACCCGCCCGGCACGCAGCGGCACCTGGCGCGCGATGTCGTTCTTGCCCGGCAGGACGCGCAAGTCGACGCCGTGAACCCGTTTCAGCGCGCCGCCGATCGCCACGGCCTGATTGTAGCCGCCAGAGCCGGTGCCGTAGGCAGTCCAGGCGATCTGGTTCGGCAGATCCTGGGCCGCAGCTTGCCGCTCGGCCGCGCCAATGCCGAAGCCTGCAACCAATGCCGCTCCGAAAGCGGCAGCCTTCATGAATGTTCTTCGCCTTTGGATCATCGGGGGTCCTCCTTGTGCGCGCCAGTCGGGTGTTCCGATCTTCTGTCGCAGTCCATTCCTGTCCGGCTCATGCTCGATCGAATGCAAGCCGGGAAAGCGGTTCCGACTTTAGTTGCGGAATCATATCTCGCATAGGAAAATAACAGACAGTCAGCGCTGCCGTGGGTCGTTCGCTTCGCTGGGTTGGGTCGTATCTTGGCGGGGTGGTGCCTCGACGCCTAAGAGTCAACCTGGAGCTGGTATGACGAGGTGCAGCACCAAACAGAACAGCATCTAAAAAGAGGCGTCTCATGCAGAGCGACATCGTCGTCTTCATCCGGAAACAGGTCTGCTGGGCGACTGCAGACGATCTGGAGTGCTTCGGATGACCCGTCGGGCTGCCGATCTTCTGGTCGATTGCCTGGCCGCACAGGGAGTCGAGCGACTCTTCTGCGTTCCGGGCGAAAGTTACCTGAGCGTGCTCGACTCACTCCATGATCGCTCGGAGATCGATGTCGTAGCCTGTCGCCACGAAGGTGGCGCCGGTTTCATGGCGGTTGCCGATGCCAAGATCACCGGACAACCCGGAATCTGCTTCGTCAGCCGCGGGCCCGGCGCATCCAACGCGACTATTGCTGTGCATAGTGCCGAGCAGGATGCCGTTCCGCTCGTGCTCTTTATCGGCCATGTACCGCGCCGCGAGTTGGGCCGTGGCGCGTTTCAGGAGGTCGATTACGCCAAAACCTATGCGGATATGGCCAAAGGGGTCTGGACCGTTCAGGATCCTGAAACCCTGCCAGAGATCGTTGCCCGCGCCTTCGTGGTGGCGTCCCAGCCGACACCAGGCCCCGTGGTGGTCGTGCTGCCGGAAGACATGCTGGATCAGGCCGCCGCTGCCGAACCGGTTCCCGCCGCTTCGCCAGCAGTTCTCGGCAGCGGCGGAGAGCGGGTCGGCGAGATCCTCAAGTGCCTGAAAGCCGCCAAGCGTCCATTGTTGATCGCCGGAGGCGAGCTCTCGGAACCGCAGGGCCGGGCTGCGCTACTGGCTGCGGCCGAGGCGCTCGACCTGCCGGTGGCCAGCACCTTCAAGCGCGAAGACGTTTTTCCCAAACGTCACTCCCACTATGCCGGGCATCTCGGGTTCAAGATTCCCGCCGCTCAGCTTGACCGCTATGTCAAGGCCGACTTGATTCTGGCGGTCGGAACCCGTTTGGGGGAGGTCCCGACCCAGGGCTACCGTTTTCCCGCAGCGCCTCGTCCCGAGCAGACTCTGATCCATGTGCATCGCGATCCGGGACAGCTCAACCGCGTCTTTGCCGCCGAGGTTGCATTAGCTGCCGATCCGGTGGCCTTTCTGCGTGCCTTGACGGCCGAGGCGGGGCGGAACGAGGCTGATCGCAAAGACGTTGATCGAAGAGACTGGATCGCAGAACTGCATGCGCCGATCGAAGCTGCGCTGGACTGGCAGCCCGACGGAACGGACGAACTGGACCTCGGTCCGCTGGTGGCATCGCTGGTCCAGCGGCTGCCGGAGGATGCTGTGGTGATTACCGACGCCGGCAACTTCTCGAGCTGGGTGCACCGCCACTTCCCTTTTTCGGGTCGCCATCTGCTGATCGGCGCGGTCGGTGGCGCAATGGGACTGGCTATGCCGGCGGCGGTTGCCACGGCACTGCGTCTTCCCGAGCGGCAGGCCGTCACCTTCGTCGGGGACGGCGGGTTCCTGATGACCGGCAATGAACTCGCCGTCGCGGTCCAGCGGCGTCTGCCGATCAGGGTCTTCGTGGCTGACAACGGAAGCTACGGTACCATCCGCATGCACCAGGAACGGGACTACCCGCACCGGAACTTCGCGACGGATCTGCACAATCCCGATTTTGCGCGTCTGGCCGAAGCCTTCGGTGCCCTCGGTCTCAGCATCACGCAGATCGATCAGGTCCCAGCCGTTGTCGAGCAAGCGTTGAACCACGACGGTCCCGTCGTCGTCAGCCTGCGCACCAACCTCGATCGCATCTCGGCCTTTACGACACTCGACCAAGTCAGACGCCGGTAAGACCTACGTTCCTTCCTCGCCAGCTTGCGCAGCGTAGATCGAGCTGTAGCCACGCGACCAGTCCGGGGGGATCTGGCAGGGGCGGGGATCGTGGTGCGCCCAGCGTGCCGCTTGGCCGCGCAGAACTGCGCGGTCGTGCTTGGAGCGTGAGGGATTTACCGTGTAGGGCAGCGCGTCCGCCGATGCGTAGGCATTGAGTAACAGGGGGCGCGCTTTCGGCGTGCGCGATGGCTCCGAGGCGTGGACAGTGCGGCAGTTGTGTATCGTGATCGAACCGGCTGGTCCCTCCAGAACTTTCGCCTTGGAAACGTCGAGACCTGCGGCGTCGGTGTCGCTCAGACTGCCGGTCCAGGTGCCGCCGCTATCGTACTGGTCGTACAGCGGACCATTTTGACTGCCCGGCAGGACGGTAAGCGGGCCATCCTCGGCACGCGTGTCCGTCAGGTAGGTCCCGATGGTAAGGGGGCTATAGTTGGTATGGGGGTAGAACTGAATATCCTGGTGCCAGCGTACGGCATTGGCTGCAGTGTCCGGGTCGGCCCACTTGAAGTTCAGCTTGGAGTGATGGAAGACCAAGTCCGGCCCGACCAAATCTGCGGCGACGTCGGCGATTACGCCACAGGCAAAGTCCCAGTAGAGGTGATGCTGGGCGTCCGGGGTCTTGAGTCGGCGCACCAGAGGTCGCTCGGCAGTATGACCTGGTGCGAGGTCGTGGATCTCGTCACTCTCGGTCTTGCTGCGGCTCATCTCAACGAACTCGGCCGTCACGCTGTTGAGGCGCGCCAATGTCTCTGCGTCGATCAAGTTTTCGACCAGCAAGTATCCGTTCTCGAAATAGAAGGTTCGTTGCGCTTGCGTCAGCACGCGTGGAGTTTGGGCGAGAATCGCTTCGGTCAGCATCGCTATTCTCCTTGAGAGCGGGTCAGGGCAGTCGCTTTCGTCAATCCGCTACGGACCGCTTCCGAGCGATCCCAGATGTTGGGGATGTCGGAATTGGCATAGCCCGACACGAACGGCTTACGCGCGCCTGTCTCCGGATCGAAGACATTGCGCGCGACGGCGCCGATGTTGGCACCGTAGACATGGATCGAAATCGACGTGCGGTCGGAGTGTGCATTCGCTACCGCGTGCAGATCGCCGTGCTGGGGCGAGAGAGACAGCACCTCGCCCGCCCTCAGCAACTGGCTTCCGACCGGTACCAGATTCCCGTCGCGCCAGACGTAGTTGCGGCAGTTTTCGGCGCCGCGAAGCATCCCGACCAAGCCCCAGACGCCATGGTCGTGTACCGGAGTTGCCTGACCCGGACCCCAGACGAAGCTGACCACCGAGAAGCGTTCCAGTGGATCGCAGTGTAACAGGTGCTGCTGGTAATGGTGCGGGTTCGGCGTCGCGGCCGCGGCCGGCAGCCAGTCGTCCCGTCCAACCAGGGTGGCCAAAAGCGGCTTTCCCTCTCGTAGCAGACAATCCTCTTCTTCTGTCCGGCCAACCAGTTCGGTCATGGCCGCCAAGAAGAGACGGAGGCAGTCCGCACCTTCCGCCGCTACGATTCTGGCTACGGCCATCAGTTGAACCCCAAGAGCTGATCGGGAAGCCAGGTCGCGGTTTCGGGGAACAGAATCACGATGGTCAGAGCGACGACTTGGAGGCCGATGAACGGCAAGACGCCGCGGTACATCTGCGGCAGTGTGATCTCCGGCGGAGAGATCCCCCGCAGATAGAAGATCGCCGGTGCCATCGGCGGCGTCAGATAGCTGGTTTGGATCATCACCAGGATTAGCATGCAGAACCACAGCGGATCGAAGCCGGCAGCGATCACGAAGGGCATGAACAGCGGCACGAAGATCAGAAGAATTGAGATCCACTCCAGAAAGAAGCCGGCCAGGAAGACGATCGCCAGGAACAGGAACAGCAGACCCCAGGGGCCCAGGTTCACGGCGTCCAACAGATCTCGCATGACGCCCATGCCGCCGGTTGCTGCGAACACCCCGGTGAACAGGCTGCCGCCCAGTAGGATCAGCATGATCATCGCCGTGACGGTCAGCGTCTTGATCAAGGCCTCGCCAAAGGCAGCAAGCGTGAAGCGCCCATAAAGCACAGTCAACAGGATCGCGCCCAACGCCCCCAAGGCTGCAGCCTCGGTCGGTGCAGCAATGCCGAACATGATCGAGCCGAGTACCGCGATGATCATGAAGATCGGCGGCAGAAGGGCTTTGACCGTGATCACCAGCTTAGTCTTCAAATCCGGGTCGTCATCCGACGGCGGTACAATCGGACCCGCATCGCGGTCGATTGTGCAGAGGATCAGGATGTAGGCGATGTAGAGGCTCGACAGGATCAGGCCGGGGAAGATCATTCCGACCATGAGATCGCCGATCGAAACGTTGGCGATCGGTCCCAAGACCACCACCACGACTGACGGCGGGATGATCGTGCCCAGCGAACCGCCGGCACAGATGGTGCCGCTGATCAAGCTGTGCTTGTAGCGATAGCGCATCATAGCCGGAATGGCGAGCAGCCCGACGACCGTCTCGGTAGCACCGATCACGCCGGTCGAGGCAGCGAAGATGATACACATCACCACCGTTCCAACCGCCAAGCCGCCGGGCAGGCGTCGGGTCCAGAGGTGCACGGCTTCGAACAGCGACTCGGCGATACCCGAACGCTCCAGCATAGCGCCCATGAAGACGAAGAGCGGTACGGCAGCCAAAACGAAGTTGGTCGCCACACCTTCGACTTTCTGGGTGAACTGAAAGAAGGCGGCCATATCGAAGGTCATGACGCCAAACACGAAGGCGACCGACATCAAGGCAAAGGCCACTGGAAAGCCCAAGAATATCAGCAGAAAAAGGGCGGGGAACATGAGAAGCGCTTCCATCTCTCAGACCTCCCGCGTACCGGAGGCGCCCTGGGCTTGGGCGTCGAGCGGGCGACCGGTCACGATCGCAGCGCACTTGATGATTTCCGCCAAGACTTGCAGCGTGAGCAGTATGAAGCCTGCAGCGATGATGGTGCGTAGCGGCCAGATCGGTGGATTCCAAGCGGACTGGCCGGTTCGTTCGCCGCTTTCGATGGCCTTCAGCGCATAGTCGCTCAGAGAATCGCTCAGAAGGACAAGGAACGGCAGGTAGAGCAGCAGATAGAAAGTCAGATCTATCGCCGCCTGGGCGCGTTTTGGAAGACGTGCATAGATCAGGTCAATGCGCACATGGGCGCCGCGTTTCAGGGTGATCGCGGCGCCTAGTAGAAAGTGAGCCCCGGTCATCGAGTATCCCAGCTCGAAGGCCCAGATTGTGGGCTCGTGCAGAACGTAGCGCGCGAAGACGTCGTAAGCGGTGGCGAGGGCAAGCGGCACGACGATGATCGCCGCGAGATAGCCGGCACCGGACGTGATGCGCTCGAGCGTAGCGACAAGAGAACGCATGGACGAGAAGACCCTGCACCGAAAGTGGCCGAGATGAGACGGCCCGACGAGATGAAGCACGAGGCTGTCTGGCGAGATTTGGCGGGGAGCGGCTTACCGCTTCGCTCTTAGAGGCGAATGACCGAGCGCTCCCCGCCCAGGGAGACCCCTCTGAAGCCTTACTAGTCGGCCTTGGTCAGGACGTTGCGGTAGCGGTTAGCATCCGCCCAGAGTTCCGCGAAGGCGCGCTGAGTTTCAAGAACGCGTGCGAACCAGGCATTGTCCTCTGCCTGCTCGGCCGCCCACTCCTGGCCCAATTCGTGGGCGCGGTATTGGACCTCCGGCGACAGCTCGATGATCTCGTTGCCTTCGCTGCGGAAGAAGTCGAGCGCCTTGGCGTCCTCTTGTCCGATGGTCAGCCAGGAATCGATCGTTGTGATGAAGGCAGCTTCGCGGATGATCGCCTGTTCTTCGCTCGACAACTCATCCCAGACGCCCGGGTTGATCACCAGTTCGAACGGTGCGGTCGGCTGGTGGACCCCGGGAATGATCACGTACTTGGTCACACGGTGGAGACCGGGAGAAATGTTCTCCCACAGGGTACCCCATTCTGTGGCATCGATCGTGCCGCGCTCTAGGGCGGTGTAGACCTCGCCGCCCGGCATCGTGATCGAGGCCGCGCCCATCTTCTGAGAGATCCCCAGCCAAGCACCGGCAGTCCGCAGCTTCAGACCTTCCAGGTCTTCCAGGGTCTGCACCGGCTTGCGCGAATGCAGGAAGACCTCTGCCGTTCGAATGAACAGTGGCATGCCAATCAGCTGAAACTCCTCGCGGCGCCAGTCTTCCCACAACTCGACGCCGCCGTCGCGGTATAGCCAATGCAGCATGCGTTCGCTATCGAAGCTGCCGGCGTAGCCACCGAAGAGTACGGCGGTCGGATCCGCGCCCCAATCGTAGCCGGACCAAGTATGACCCATGTCGGCGACGCCTTGCTGAACCGTTTCCGACACCTTGAGGGCGGGGCCCAGGGTGCCTCCGGGGAAGACTTCGATCTCCATACGACCGCCGGAGAGCCTGGCGACGTTATCGGCAAAGGCCTGGGCACCGACTTCCATCAGCGGGCCGCCGCTCCAGGCCGTTGCCATACGGAAGCTCCGTTCTGCGGCAGATGCTTCGGTCACGGTGCCGACGAGTAGTAGAGCTCCGGCAACCGTGAGGGCCGCAGCGAGCCCTGTGCCACACAGTCTCTTTTTAAGATCCATGATCGTTTCCTTCCCTAGACCTTTTTTGTTTTCCGATTCCGGCAATCATGCTAGTTGCCAGAACCGGTCGTTAGCGATCGGCCGCATTAGCGTGTCGACCGCATTGCATCGAGCGCCGCGTCGATGTCGGCGCTCGTCATCTCCCATTCGTTTCCGAAGTTCGCCACCACGCGGACCATGAAGATCTCGTGGTCGGCCTTGGCGCGGGCGCTGTCGTCGTAATGGTCTGCCAGAATGGCGAGAGCTAACTGCGCAGCTTCGGGGCCTTCGTAGCCCCATTCGAACCCGTTTCGAGACAGGCTCAGCAGATCCGTCCGCTCCTCGAGCGGTTGGCCGTCGACCGTTACATCGACGCCGTCGATCGTGCGGTCGCCGCAATAGTGTTTCATCGACGCTTCCCCTGCCCAAACCAGCCGGTGCTTATGCCGCACCGTTCCGGCAACCGATTGGCACTCAAACCGCCGATCAGTTATGTATGAATGATATATTTGTACTATCCTAGCCTGGAGTCACAGGCTTGAAAAGCTCCATAACGTTGGTCGATCAGGAGGTTGAAACTGCGCTGCCCGATGCTCGGGCCGGTTTGACGCTCTGCAGCCGGCGCTCGGCAGTCATCGATGGAGTGCGCTGGCGTGCTGGAAGCTTGGCCAACGCACACAGGCTCGCTATCCAGTGTAGAAGGACAGGATCAGCCTCGTTGGCCGACGAGAGCGCGGTCGTCCTAGGCGGAAGCGGCTTTGCATCTGCCTAGGGCGTGAAGCGCACTCTAAATTTTCGAGAGAGCAGGAGCGTTCGATGCCGCATCCTGTGTGTTGCAGTTGGTCGGGGGCGGTCGGAGGAGCGATATGACAAGACCGAGCGAAGATGTCGTGCAGTCGATGTCAGAGGTAGAAGAGGAAGAGTGGGGTAGTCTGACCGATCGGGCTTACCGGCAACTCGAAGAACTGATCGTCACACTGCAACTGGCGCCCGGCGAAGTGTTGTCCGAAGCTGCGCTCAGCAAGCAGTTAGGCATTGGCCGCACGCCCATTCGCGAGGCGCTGCAGCGATTGGCTCGCGAAGGCCTGGTGGTGATTCTGCCGCGCCGCGGCATTCTGGTCGCCGAGATCAACGTGCGCAGCCAGTTGGAACTCCTTCGCGTGAGGCGTGAGCTGGAGCGGCTGATGGCGACGCTTTGTGCCCGACGTTGCTCTGCCGAGGAGCGAGAAGAGTTCGCTGCACTTGCCGAGGCGATGGACGCCGCCGGCGCAGCCGACGACGATGTGGCGTTCATGCGCCAGGACCGCCAGCTCAACGTGGCAATCTCGACCTGTTGCCGTAACGAATATGCCTCGCGCGCCATCGGTTTGACCCATGGTCTGTCGCGTCGCTTCTGGTACCAGCACTATAAGCAGGTACTGGATCTGCCGCTGTGCGCTCGACTGCATGCCGATCAGGCTCGGGCCATCGCCAGTGGCGACCGGGCCGCAACGGCTGAAGCGACCGACCGGCTGATGGACTATATGGAGACCTTTACTCGGGCGACGCTGGATGCCGAACTGGGTGGTCGCCGCTAGAGCGCTCTGGGGGTGTCAGGCAATTCGGACGACCGGATCCGGATCTTGTCTCCGTTGCCGTGACCGGCGCAGCTCTCCCGGTGCCGACCCATGCGCTGCCTGAAACGCGCGACCGAAGTGTGAGGCCGAAACGAAGCCGGTCGCCATCGCCACCTCGGCGACCGGCAGCGACGTATGTTCCAGCAGGTGCCGGGCACGTGCCAGACGCAGGCTGCGATAGAAGGCTCCAGGGGTTGCGCCGAGGTGACTGAGGAACAGTCGTTCCAGATGGCGTGTGGAAACTCCTGCGACGTCGGTCAGTCCGCGCTTGTCGAGCGGCTTTTCCATATTGCGGTCCATGGCGTCGAGGCAGCGTGCCAGGGCCGCGTGATGTACACCGAGCCGCTGGGAGAGCGATAGAGCAGGTGCCGTGGGTTGAGTCGGCAGGTGTCCGAGATCCTGCGCGACCGCGTCGGCCAAGCTCTGGCCTTCCGCCTTCGCGATGACCTCCAGAGCTAAAGTCAAAGCTGCGGTTGCTCCTGCTGCCGTACCGATACGCTCATCGTCGCGGATCTCGCTGCAGCTCGGTCCGAAGCCCTGGCCGAAGGCGCCGATCGGGGCGATGCCGAAGGTCTCCTCGAACGCCGGAGCCAGGCGCGGTGGCACAAAAGGGCGCTGTTCGCCCAGCAAACCTGCACGGGCCAGTAGCCACGTGCCGACGTCGATCCCGACCAGAGTGCCGCCGAAACGGACATAACGGCGGAGCCAGTTGAGGAGAGGAGGTGACTCCAGATCCGTTGCCGTTTCGCCGGCGCAGATGAAGAGTAGATCATAGTCGAGGCGTTCGCCGGCAAGTTCACGAATTACCAAGCCTGCACCGCAGCGTGCGCGTGCCCGGCGTGCTGTGAGGCCGAGCATATGCACTCGAAAGCAAGGCTGCGAAGCAACGCGATTGGCCACTGCAAAAGCCTCTGCCGGGCGTGCGAACGCAGAGAGGTCGAATCCTTCGATCAGGAGGAACGCGATCCGGCGTCGCTGGTCTTCATCTCTGCGACGGTTGGGAGGGCGCAGTGAATCCATCCGGTTTAACGTTCGCCTTTCTGCTTCTCGCCTTTGGCTTCGGGGAACAACCACAGCGCGACGATCATAAAGGCGCCAAGGCCCCAGACAACATACCCCGGCACCGTCTGATCGATATCAAGCTGCCACCATCCTAGCGCGGCGGCGGCGGCGATTACGATGGCCGAGAGAAGAAGCTTGATATGCGTCGGCATGGCAGGTGTTCCTCCATACTGGGTTGCGGGCTATGTCAGGAAGACTAGAACGGCCGCGATCGCACTGCCGGACAGCGCAACGATCAAAAGGCCTTCGGTGCGGTCGCGTAGATTTGTCGGGAGAGCCTGAAACAGCAGCGGTCCGGCCAGCACGCCGAAGCCGGCCGCGATGACGGACCCCAGCAGCGGCAGGGTGGCGAGCGCAAAACGAAGTCCTGCTACGCCCAGTATCAGGACAATCAGCCCGGCGCCGGCCAGTGCCAGCGTCGGCATCAGTCCGCGTTGCACCGGATGGCGAGCGGCGAGCGGTAGAAAGCCGGCAAGAACAATGATGGCCGCGACCGCCGTTGCGCAGGTAACGGCGAAAAGCGCCAAGTCGGCAAAGGGCCAGGCGCTCAGATCAGTGCCCGACATAGTGGCCCTTTGCCTGTCCGTTCTCTGGTCACCAGTTCTTTGGTCATTCTCAGTGACCCCTCCCTAAGTGACCTCTCCGTTCTACGGCGCGCTTCGACCTTGTAGCCGAAATCTGTTTGGCTGCTGCCAACAAGCATGCAATTGATATATCAATAGAGCATCACGTATGGCAATCCAACGATCGCAGCCGTTCGCGCGGTCGGATTGTGTTTGGAGAGGAGGGGGCATGACGGAACTAGAGAGAAAGAAGCGGACCATTACGGAGATCCGCGACTCCAAGAAGAGCGGTGAGAAGATGGTCTATACCTCGGTGCCGGACTACACCTCGGCACGGTGGGCGGAGATGGCTGGCGTCGATGTCTGCGTCGTTGGCGATAGTCTGGCCATGGTGGCGCATGGCCATAAGTCGACGATTCCTGCCACGATGGAGATGATGGTGATGCATGCTTTGGCGGTGCGCCGAGGGGCGCCCAACACCTTCGTGCTCGGCTGCATGCCTTATCAATCCTACAACACGGCAGAGCGAGCACTGATCAACGCGACGCGTTTCATGCAGGATGCAGACTGCGACGCAGTGAAGCCGCAGGGCGGCAAAAGTCAGGCACATATCTTACGAGCTTTGGTCGATGCGGGCATTCCGACTGCGTCTCATATCGGTTTGACGCCGCACACCATTGCCATGTTCGGGGGCTTCAAAATCCAGGGCCGGACAGCCGAGGCAGCCATGAAGATCCTTGAGGACGCTTTCGCGATCCAGGACGCTGGCTGTTTCATGTTGGAGTTCGAGGCCGTGCCTGCGCCGATCGCCAAGGTGATCTCCGAGCAGTTGGAGATTCCGACGATCGGGATCGGTGCCGGTGCCGGGACCGACGGTCAGATCCTGCTGAGCTACGATCTGCTTGGGGTGTTCACCGACTTCAAGCCGAAGTTCACCAAGCGCTATGCCAACCTGACGGAGGTCGCGGTCGGTGGGCTCAAGCAGTACGTGGCCGAGGTGAAGGAAGGCCGCTTTCCAGACGATGATCACAGCTATGGCGTCAGGGAAGAGGTGCTGGAGGCTTTCCTAACCTTGGTGGAGAAACGCAAGCAGCACTGATTTGGCCGACGCTGTGCTCAGGCAGCTTGCCTGATTTGACAGGCCAAAGGCATCTAATCTATTATTGATATATTAGATGCCTTTGGCCGAAATCCGGCGTGACGAGAGGTCTTGTGCGATGGAACTAACCCAATCTCCGATGAGCCCGCGTCAGCGCGCCTATAGAACCCAATACCGTGAACGAATCGCCAGTTGGTATAACGGCTGGCTCCATGTCGCCGTGATCTACACGATCGGCCTCGCGGCGTTGTTCGTCTATGTCTCCAACATCGCAGGCGTGGCCTGGTGGGAATGGATTACGATTCCGGTCGTTTTCCTGATCTGCAACATCTTCGAGTGGTTTCTGCATCGCCACGTGATGCATCGCCCGCTGCGCTTCCCCGGCATGCGCGCGATCTACACGCGCCACACCCTGATGCACCATCAGTTCTTCACGGATTCGGAGATGCGGTTTGCCGGCAGCCACGACTGGCGTGTCACCTTTTTCCCACCCTATGCCTTGGTCACCTTCATTCTGATGTCGATCCCCGGCGCGCTTCTGATGGGCTGGCTGATCTCGCCGAATGTTGGCTGGCTGGTCATGAGCACCACGACCGGCATGTATCTGCTTTACGAATTCATGCACTTCTGCTGTCACGTGGAAGAAAATGCCTTCGTACGTTACTGCCCCTTCGTCAACACCATCCGGCGGCACCACACGGCGCATCACGACCAGTCGCTGATGATGGAGCGGAACATGAACCTGACCTTTCCGGTGGCCGACTGGCTGTTCGGAACGTCGGATCTGAACCGCGGCCTGCTGGGTCATGTCTTCAACGGCTACAGCACGACTCACATCAAGACCGATATGCGTCGAACCTCGCGCACGCCGACCGGCCGCCGCGACAACAGGCCAGAGCCAGGTCCGACGAGCGCTGCAACGGCGTAAGGTTCTGTCTGGAAATCTGGAAGCTAGCCAGTCGTCCTGTTGCTGAGCGCAGCCTAGCCTGTAGTCAGTACTGCGATCGGCCAGCAGTTTGCTGACGGTAGTCATCACATGCTGTTGCTCCCCGACCGCGGAGTTGGGTCAGATGACAGTCATCGGATCCACTTCGCAGGCCCGCTGATCGCACAGACTATTGTCTGCAATCAGATGCTTGGACTGGAGGCTTTGCGATAGCGGAATCGCACGGCGATCCCCTACGATGTCGGTTCACTCCACAAATGTCGCGCCGTTGCTGCGACGTGCCGGGGCAGGCGGAACTAGCGAGCGAGGGATCGTGATCAGGCAGCTTCCGGAGCAAGGTGAGATCTTTCTCGATCATGTGGCGCATTTCGTGCCGGAGCTTGATCGCGCATCGGCGTTGTTGGAGCGGATAGGCTTTCGTTTGACCCCCTTTACGGAACAGCGCAACCGGACGCCTGAAGGCCTTGTATCGGCCGGTATGGCCAATCGCTGTGTCATGTTGCGGGAAGGCTATCTGGAGTTCCTGACGGCTGTCGGTGATACCGAATTGGCGCGGCAGTTCCATGCGGCAACAGGGCGTTACGTCGGCCTGCATCTCATTGCCTTCAGCCTCGCCGATCCGCAGGCTGCTCATGCAGCTCTGACGGCGGAAGGGTTTCGACCGAAGCCTCCCGTGAATCTGACCCGACCCATCGAGGATGCGTCAGGTGAAACCCGCGAGGCGCGCTTCACCGTTTTGCGTGTTCCGCCCGAGATGATGCCAGAGGGGCGCATCCAGGTGCTGCAACATCACACCGAAGACTTGGTTTGGCAGGAGCGCCGGCTGAGTCATGATAATGGGGTGGTGTCTCTAAAAGGCGTGTTGCTGGCCGTGTCGGATCCGGAAGAGGCAGCGCAACGCTTCGGGCGCTTCGTCGGCCGTGTGCCGCAACCTCGGGACAAACGCTGGGTGTTGAGGCTCGATCGCGGCACCTGTGTCTTCGTCGCTTCCGAAGACCTCGGCGTCGTTGCTCCAGGAATTGCTGTCACGACGGCCGCGCCGACCATCGTTGCCACGGCGCTTGGCAGTTCCGATCCGGAACGTACAAAGGCGCATTTCCAGGCCGGCGACTTGGAGGCGAGGACACCGGTGTCAGGCGAGACACTCTATCGTTTTCCGCCCGACGTCGGCGGGTCCGCGGTTGTGGTCCCGGTGGACGCGTCGGTTTCCTGGATGTCCTGAACGCGCTGACTAGGCGTGCCCCGGGTGATCCATTGCCAGCCCAGCAGCCCGCCGAAGATGGCGATGCCGACCAGGGATGCCCAGAGATTCGGATGCAGGAGGCCCAGGGTCGCAGGCAGCAGGCTGAGCCGCTGCGGCCAGGTCAGGGGGCGGAGCAGGAAGCCCTCCAGCAGGACGTTAAGCGCCACCACGCCGAGCAGCGCCATGGCGGCGATCAGGGCCGTATAGCCCAGGCTGGACTCGATCCCGAGCAGCTCGGGATGAATCACGAAGATGAAGGGCAGAATGAAGCCCGGCAGGCCCAGTCGTACGGCGATGAAGCTGGTGCGGAAGAAATCGCCGTTGGCGATCTTAGCGGCCACCAGGCAGGAGACGGCAACCGGTGGTGTGATGGCCGAGACGTTGGCGAAGAAGAATACGAAGAAGTGAGCCGCCAGGAGCGGTACGCCCAAGCTGACGAGCGCTGGGGCGCCCATCAGCGCGACCAGAATGTAGGAGGCCGACGTCGGCAGTCCCAATCCGAAGGCGAGGCAGGCCAGGGCCGCGACCACGAGCAGCAGCCACAGATCGCCCGCCGCCAGTTCCAGCATTGCGAACGACAGCTTTTGGGCAAAGCCGGTGACGGACAGGATGTCGACCAGGACACCGATCACCGCGACCACCACGGCGATCTGGGCACCCCGCAGGGCGCCGTTGTAAGCCGTGCGGGCCAGCAGCGCGGCGATGCGCGCGAAGATCGTCCCAAGACCGCGCCATGAGAAGATGAGCTCTCGCAGCACGTAGAGACCCAGTAGCAGGCCGGTGGCCTGGATCGAGGCACGCCCGGCCAGATTGGTCTCGATCAGGAACCAGATCAGATAGGCAACGGCGATGAAGAAGTGGAAGTTGTAGAGGCAGGTTCGCCAGAAGCTTTCGTCTGAGCCGAGCTGGTCGCGCAGCAGGTCATGCGTCGAGGCATCCAGATCCTGCTGCACGGCGCGCAGATGCACCGCAAACATCAGGTAGAGGTAATAGATCAGTGCCGGAAAGGCTGCGGCGACGATAACCTCGCCGTAGGGCACCCCGGTCAAGCCGACAATCAGGAAAGCAGCCAAACCCATCACGGGAGGGGTAATCTGTCCCCCGGTCGAGGCGACGGCCTCGATCGCACCCGAAAAGGCTGGCTTGAAGCCGACGCGATTCATCAGCGGAATCGTAAGCGCGCCAGTCGAGGCGACGTTGGCCACGCTCGAGCCGGAGACCATGCCCATCATGCCGCTGGACAGAATGGCCACCTGAGCGGGACCGGCGCGCGTTCGGCCGCCGATCCTGTAGGCGGCGCCCATGATGAAGTCGACGCAGCCGGTCGCATGCAAGGCCGCCGCGAGCAGCATGAAGGGGAAAATCGTGCCGGCGGACAGCTCTGCCAGCCCGCCCAGCAAACCGCTGAAGTAGGGGATCGAGGTGTGGCCGATCAGGCGTCTAAGGGAGAGCCCGCCATGATAGAGCAGGCCCTCTGGCATGACCTGACCGAAGTAGCCATAGAGCAGCCCGGCGACCGCGATCAGACTGACGGTCCAACCCCATTCTCGCAGCGAGGCATAGAGGCAGAGAGCCAGCAGGGCCGTCGCGATCGCCAAGTCCGTGGCATTGGGCAGGAAGGAGCGTTGCGAGGTCAGCGCTCGATGTTCGGCGAAAACGTACCAGACGATACCAGCGGCCAGCAGAGCCAGGATGACGTGGACCCCGCGGCTAGCTAGCCGCGGGGCACGGGCTGCCAGGGACAGGAAGATCAATGCCGCCGCTCCGCCGACGTGCATGATCTTGAACTGACCCGAAGGCAGCACGAACCAGATAACCTGGACGATGTGGGCGAGAACGTAGACAACGCCGACAACGCCCAGCAGCAGGATCAGTCTGGGGTCGCCGGCATCGTCGGTCAGCAAGCCCGCTAGCCTATCGGTCGAGGACCGCATCATCAGGAGACTCGCAGTCGTAGGGGCGCGTCACGACGAACCGGCCCAGCTGGCCGGTTCGTCGAATTGGATACCCCACTCAGGACGCCTCGACCAGGTCGTCGGTCCAAGCGCCACGCTCCTTCAGGTAGCGCGCGGCACCCTTATGTACCGGGAAACCGGCAACCAGGTAGTCGGTCCCGAACGGCAAGCCGATGTCCTGGAACTGCACGCCCAGGCTCTGAACGTCGTCCTGGTTCTCGAAGATCGCCTGCATCACCTGGTAGGCGACATCGGGGTCGACCTCGGGCGATGCCGCGAGCACACCGGAGAAAGAGGCCGCTGCGGCTGTACTATCGATCCCCGGAACCACGCCACCTGGAATCTCGCCGCGAGCCACACCAGGATTCGTCTCCCTGGCGCGCTCCAGGATTTCGTCGGAGACGGGTAAGGCGCGCACTGGAACGGTTGCACTCAACTCAGAGAGGATGGGTGCCGGGCGGCCGTTGGTCAGCAGCGAAGGAATGCAGTCCACGGCACTGCCGCGCAAGGCATCGTAGGTCTCGCGCCAAGAACCGAAGGTCCATTCGACATCGTCGTAGATTCCGGCCGCCTCGAACAATACCCGCCACATGGTTGCGGTGGAGCTTCCGGCGGGTGACGGCATGCAACGGCGCCCGCGCAGGTCGTCCAGTGTCTCAATATCGCTGTCCGCCCGGACCATGGGGGTGCAGTTGAACAGCGTATAGGCGAACATCTGGTGCACCTCGATCGGTGCCGGATAGGGGGCCTGGCCTTCCGACGCTGGCTTCCAGTCCGTTGAAGTGGTCTGCCCGAACTGGATGATGCCCTCGGCGAAGAGCTGCATGTTCTCCGTTCCGCCACTGGTCGCCATCGAGGCGTTCTGCAGATCGGTGTGGCGGTTCACCGTGTTGGCGAGTCCCTCCATGATCACATAGCCGGTCGAGCCGATGGAGGAGGAGCCCCACTGCAGGTTCTGCTGGGCGAGGACGCTGCTCGTCCGGAAAGCGGTCGAACCGACGCCGGCGGCAGCCAGGCCGAGCAAGCCGCCACGCAGAACATTGCGACGGGTGAGTGTCGGCAGTTGCATGGTTTTGCTTTGTGTTGTCATGAGGTTTTCCCTTTGCCTCCCATGTCTCGGCCGCGCAGTGCGTCGGCCCTCGTGTGCCGGCTGCCGTTTAGGCGGCCAGCCGTCGTCAAGCGATCCACTCGGTCACCGGAGCGGCCGCTTCGTGCAGCGGTTGCGATATGACGTCGACCAGCGAGGGGCCGCCATGCTCGATCGCCGCCGCCAGGGCGCCGCGCAGCTCGGCCGGGTCCTCGACACGCCAGGCCTTCAACCCGAAGGCCTCGGCGACGCGGGCGTGGTCCGTCTGGTTGAAGTCGACGGAGAAATAGCGCTCGCCGAAGCCGGAATGCTGACCGGCCTTGATCCAGCCGTAGACGCTGTTAGAGAAGACAACCAGCGTGATCGGTGCGCCGCTGCGCACAAGCGTCTCCATCTCGCCGGCATTGAAGCCGAAGCTGCCGTCACCCATTACCGCGACGCATTTGGCCGACGGGCGCGCGTAATAGGCACCGAGCACGCCGGGAAGAGAGTAGCCGAGCGCCCCGTGGGCGCGGTTGCTGATCATCCGCGCATCGGGATGCTTCAGCTCGAAGTAGGCTGAGAAGTAGGGGCAGGGCGTACCGGGATCCGCAACCACGATGGCATCGTCGGGCAGCAAGTCGGACAGTTCGCGCACCACCCGCTCGGGGCGGATCGGCCGGTCGAGCGAGTCGGCCAAGGCGTTGAAGCGCGCGAACTTGGCTGACTTGGCGTCGGCCACCGCTGTCCGCGCGCGTTCCGCGGGGCGCCGGGTTTCGCCAAGCTTGCTGTCCACGGCTGCGAGCAGCGCCGCAAGCGCCAGCTTTGCATCGGCTGCCAGGCCGATCTCGGTCGGATAGTTGGCGCCGATCACCGTCGGCTCGGCGTCGATATGCAGGATCCGCTGTTTGCCGGCGGCGGGATGCCGCCAGCGCTCCGTGGTGACCGAACCGGCGCGGCAGCCAACCAGCAGCACGAGGTCGGCCTCGTCCAGAACCGCGCGGGTTTCCTCTGCGCCGCCGTTGGAGCCGACGACTCCGAGCGCCAAGGGATGGTTGTCCAGGATCGCGCCCTGACCGCTGATGGAGGTCGCGACCACGGCGCCCAATCGCTCGGCCAGGGCTGTCACCTCTGCGCGTGCGCCGGCGATCACCGGTCCTCCGCCGCAGACGATCACGGGCCGTTCGGCAGAGGTCAGGGCTTCGGCCGCTGCCTCCACCTGGTCGGGCGCCGGGGCCGTCCGCAACGCGGGGAACCGGCCCTGTGCGGCATCGCCCCAGATCTCCTCCGCGTCTACCGGGTTCTTCTGCACGTCGAAGGGGAGACCCAGATGAACGGCGCCTGGACGGCCGCTGCTCATCTGACGGAAGGCGGTGCGCACGCTGCGCGGCAGGGCGTCGCTGCTGTCGATCACCTTGTTCCACTTGGTCAGCGGCCGGAACAGAGCCTCCTGATCCAACTCGGTCAGCGCGAACTTCCCGTGGGAGCTCACGGCAATATCCGTGGTAATGGCCAGAACGGCGATCGAGGACTCGTTGGCTTCGACGACGCCGGGCAGGATATAGGTGGCGCCGCCGCCGCTCGGACCTTCGCAGACGCCGACCTTGCCCGAGACGCGAGCGTAGACGTCTGCCATGTAGCCCGCCGAACGCTCGTCGCGCGTCAGTACGTGACGCATGCCGTGGTCGAGGCGGTGGAGCGCGTCGTAGAATGGCAGACTGGTGTCGCCGCACAGACCGAAGATCACTTCGACGCCGTGAAGATCGAGCAGGCGGACGAGCGCTTCGGCCCCGGATAGCTGGTTCATTGGTCCTCCGGTGAAGGGGGGTAGGTGACGGTCGCCTGGGGGCCTTCGCCCATGTAGAGGCGTGCATAGCCTTCGCGGATACCGTCGATGATCTGATCCTGGCGCCGGGCAACATGCGCTCGCGCGATATCGACCGCTGTCTCGGCGTCTCCGCTGCCGATTGCGGCGATCAGGGCTCGATGCTCGGCCTGGGTGTTGTCGCGCCGTCCCTGCATATCGACCCAGCGGAAGAAGTGGATGCGCGCGTTGATACTGCGCAGCATGCGCAGCAGTTCTAGGTTGCCGGTGCTCTCCGCAATCCGCTCGTGGAAGCCTTCGTCCAGCTCCAGCAGGTGCTCCAGAGGTTCGTTCTCATGTGCGCTGACGCTACGGTCGAGATAGCTGTTTATAGCTTCCAGCCAGTCCGATGAGGCACGATCGCAGGCCAGCCGCACGATAGCGGTCTCCAGTGCCAGCCGTGCTTCGTAGAGGTCGCAGACCTCTTTCACATCGAGCGGGCGCGCGAAGAAGCCGCGGCCGCTGACCAGCTGCAGAAGACCTTCGGACGCCAGGCGATGCATGGCTTCGCGCAAGGGTGTCCGGCTGAGCTGCAGGTCCCTGGCCAGTGCACCTTCGTTCAGGCGCTCGCCGGGCCGGAACCGGTAGTTGATCGCCATCTCACGCAGGCGCTCGTAGGCCCGCTGCGAGAGGTGTGTCGCAGTTTCCTGTGATGTCTCTCGCTTTGCGGTTTGACGACCGTCGATCATTTCTGGCGTCCTGTACGCAGAATTGTATACAGATTATTATGCAGCTGCAGAACGCCCATGCAAGCGGGCTTTCGCCATGAATCTGCCGTAGGCACTGCGCGATCTCTACCTGAGAAAGATCTCTGCGCAGGCCGATCTATCGCGGGTTTTCCAGGTTTCGAAGAGACCGCCTCGCCGGGTCCAGTGGCAGACTTGGCGACCGTGACTTACCGAGCCGATCGGTGCAGCGTCGCGTTTCCGGCCCAAGGGTTGGAGCGCCGAGCGAAGATCAGCGGCAATCTGACGGAGTTGCTGGAAGACCTGCTTTTCATGGGACTCAAAACCCGGGTTCGCGTTTTGCAGTCGGCCTTCGTTGCACCTCCGCCGCACCTCACTGAACTGTTTATCGCCGACGGGATTAGCCAGGTTCAGCGGGCTGTGCGCGATCGGGATAGCCGCTTAGTGGAGTGGCTGGAGGCCCTTTATCGTCCCGATCGCTATACCTATCGATGGAACTTCAACGCTCCGATGAGAAGGGAGTACCGCATTGGACGCCACAGTAATGTCGGCTCCAGAGTGGCGCGTACTCTCGGCACAGCCGCACCAAGACCGGATCTTCCTTTAGAGACGGGCGCGCCGGACAGGCGGTCAGTATGACCGTGGCATGCCGAGTACGTGCTGGCCCAGATAGGACAGGATCATGTTGGTGGAGATCGGTGCGACCTGATAGAGCCGGGTCTCGCGCCACTTGCGCTCGACGTCGTACTCTTCGGCAAAGCCAAAACCGCCGTGGGTTTGCAAGCAGGCTTCGCCGGCGGCCCAGCTTGCTTCGGCCGCCAGATACTTGGCCATGTTCGCCGCGGGCCCGATCGTCTGGCCGGCGTCGAAGTCCAGCGCCGCTTTCTCGACCATCAGCGCCGCGGCCTCTGTCTGCGCGAAGGCCTTGGCGATCGGAAACTGAACGCCCTGATTGGCGCCGATCGGCTGGCCGAACACCTTGCGGTCGGATGCGTAGGCGACCGCGGTCGAGAGGAACCACCGGGCATCGCCGATGCACTCGGCCGCGATCAGCACCCGCTCGGCATTCATCCCGTCCAGAACGTAACGGAAGCCCTTGCCCTCTTCACCGATCAGGTTCTCTGCCGGAACCCGCAGGTTGTCGAAGAAGACCTCGGTGGTCGAGTGGTTCACCATCGTACGGATCGGTCGGATCGTCAGGCCGTGATCGCGGGCTGCGCGCATGTCGACCAAGAAGGTCGACAGGCCCTCGCCGCGCGATGTGACCTGGTCCTGTGGTGTGGTTCGCGCCAGCAACAGCATGAGATCCGACTGCTCCGCGCGGCTGGTCCAAACCTTCTGGCCATTGACGACGTAGTGATCTCCATCCCGCACGGCGGTGGTGCGCAAACTGAGCGTGTCACTGCCGGATGTGGGCTCGGTCACGCCGAAGGCCTGCAGACGCAGCTCGCCGCTGGCGATCTTCGGGAGCCAAGCCGACTTTTGCGCCGGCGAGCCGTGCCGCAGGATCGTCCCCATGATGTACATCTGCGCATGGCAGGCTGCGGAGTTTCCTCCGGATTTATGAATCTCTTCCAGGATGGCCGTCGCGTGCGCCAACCCCAGGCCGGAGCCGCCGTAGGTCTCGGGAATCAACGCCGCCAGGTAGCCAGCCTCGGTCAGGGCGGCGACGAAATCGGTGGGATAGGCACGGTCGCGGTCGCAGGCGCGCCAGTAGGCCCCGTCGAATCGGGCGCAGAGCGCTGCGACGCCCTCTCGGACAGCCCGGATCTCGGTGGCACGAGCCTCGGCTTCCGGGTTCGCTGCTGCGGTGGAGGCTTCGTTCATCTCGCGGACTGATCCTTAGTTCTTGTTTGGCTGCCGCCGCTGTTCGTTGCTATCGGCATCACACCACACCGTTGCGGCGCAAGACCGCAATCCTATCGGCATCGAGGCCCAGGTCTCGCAGGATCTCGTCGCTATGCTCGCCAACGTCGGGGGCTGCGCTCGAGATACGCGGAGGCGTTCGGGTGAGGCGTACCGGTGTGCCGACCAGCCGGATCGGGCCGCGCCGGGCGTGCTCGACTGTCGGCGCGATGCCGAGATGGGCAACCTGTGGATCTGAGAAAACCTCATCCATCTTATAGATCGGTCCGGCCGGTATGTTGGCCGCCTCCAGGCGCTTGAGCCAAGTCGCCGTCGTTTCGCTCCGAAACACCGGATCGAGGATCTCCCGAACCCGCAGGCGATTGCGTAACCGCGCTTCGACGGTCGCGAAATCCGGATCGCTGCCCAGTTCGGGGCGACCGATCTCCTGACACAGGCTTCGCCACTGCCCATCGCCGGCGACACCGAGGTTTAGGTACCCGTCCGCGGTTTGCTGCACGCCGGTCGGGGTCGAGACGGGGTGGTCGTTACCGGCCTGCTCCGGCACCTCACCCTCGACCAGATAGCGCGCGGCCTGGAAGTCCATCATTGCGATCTGTGCCTCGAGCAGTGAGGTATGCAACCATTGTCCCCGACCGGACTTTTCCCGCTCGATCACTGCTGTCAGGATCCCGGTTGCCGCGAAGACACCCGCTGCGACGTCGGCCACCGCAGCGCCGGCACGCACCGGACCTTGGCCCGGTAACCCTGTCACCGCCATCAAGCCGCCCATGCCCTGGGCGATCTGATCGAAGCCGGCCCGAGCAGCGTAGGGACCGTCCTGCCCGAAGCCCGAGATCGATGCCAAGATGATCCGAGGGTTGACTGCGGCCAGCGATTCGTAGTCGACGCCGAGACGGTACTTCACGTCCGGTCGATAGTTCTCGACCACCACGTCGGCAGCGGCGGTCAACCGCTTGAAGATCTCCTGACCATCTGGCGTCTTCAAATTGAGGCTGAGTGAACGTTTCGAGCGATGGAGGTTCTGCATGTCGGAGCCGTCGCGCGGCCCGTTGATGGTCTCGTTCGGATCGACGCCGGCCGGTGCTTCCACCTTGATTACGTCGGCGCCGTAGTCGGCGAGAATGCGACAGCAGGTTGGGCCGGCGCGAACCCGGGTCAGGTCCAGCACGCGAAGATGAGACAGCGCGCTGCTCGGCTGGGTGTCTGGATCGGTCTCGGTCATGAAAATCTCGACATCGTCAAGCTACGCCTTCGATCTGTGCGGCGAGCGCCAGCAGTCTAGCATCCGAACCTGCGGGGCCGACCAGCTGCAAAGCGACCGGAAGCCCCCGATCGTCTTGTCCGACGGTTACCGCGACCGCCGGCCATCCAAGTACGTTCACGAACCGCGTGAACGCGCTCATTTCGTAGAGTTTGCGTGGGCTGAACCGCTCGCTGCCCGGATCGGTTTCGGCTATGGTCGGCGTTCGGCAGGGCATAACAGGCAAGGCCAGGATCGTCGCGTCGTCAGGTAGGGCTTCTGCGACTCTCTTCACGCTATCGGACCGGTCGGCGAGTAGCTTTGCAACCTCCTGCTCGGCAATACTCCACCCTTTGACGAGGCGCTGCACAAGCGCTGGATCCAGTGTCCCGCTGTCGATCAGGGTTGCGTGGCAGCGTGCCGCTTCGGCTTGAAGAATCTTCAAGGCTTGCGCCCCAAGGTGTACGACTTGAGGTAGCAGCATGACCGGATGCAGCCTAACGCCATGTCGGGCGAGGTCTTGCAGGCCGCTTTCGACCGCAAGGCGGACGGGAGCTTCGCTGGCATCCAACACATCCGTAGCGACCGCCACGACGTCGGGAGCGGCAGCCGCCGACCAGTCGAGTTGTGGCGCGAGCACGGCGGCGGCGGCCTCAAGCGTGCGAACGCGCGGCGCCAGCAGGCCAATGCTGTCCAGGCTGGGCGCCAGGGACATCGCGCCCTCAACTGGCACGGCACCGTGAGTCGGTTTCCAGGCGGCGACTCCACAGCAGGATGCTGGGATACGCAGCGAACCTGCCGTGTCCGTGCCGAGGGCCACATCGGCCATGCCCGCTGCCACAGCCACTGCCGAACCGGATGACGAGCCGCCGGTTGCGAAGTCCGGATCTCGCGGATTGACCGGCGTGCCTTGAAGCGCGTTGTGCCCCGACGGCTGATAGGCCAGCGGTGTCATGCGCGTATAGCCAAGCCTTACAGCGCCTGCAGCCTCCAGCCGTCGCAGGACAATCGCGGTTCTTTGCGGCACCGCCCGCCCGCCCGGTGGTTTTCGCAAGCCCCAGGTCGGCGCACGTCCGGCCACGTCGAACAGATCTTTGGCAGCGTAAGGTAAGCCGTACAGCGGCACGGCCGGTGGTACCGATCCTGGGCTTTCGCGGTCTACGAAGGCTTGTAGCTTGGCCTCTTGCCGATCCATCTCGGCCCAGCAAGCCTCCGCTCGTTCGAGAGCTCCCGACGTCTTGGTCGAGCGGGGAGCGCCCGCCGGAGGCGGCATGGAGGGATTGGAGCGAAGATCCTCGGTCATGTGGGTCTCAACCGGCAGAGTGCTCAGGGCTTCCTTCGTTGCCGGACAGAGCGCGGTCAAGCCGTTTACCCGGTCTTGGGGAACCAGCAGAGTTGCGTCGCTTCTCCCCCATTGCCCGCAACGCTCTCCTGCAAGGAAGTGAACCGTCAGGCAGAAAGTGTCTACATACCCAAATGCGATTTCAGATATCCGCTTTGCGCAATCGCGACTTCCTGTAGGCTCCAGGGCGGCTTTGAAACCCTGTAACAGCTTGTGATGTTGCGCATGGATCGCGAAGGTCGGAACCCCCCAGAACTGGGGCAGGCACAGCAAGCAGCTCCGATCTTGGTCGAACGGCCGAGTCGCGACCGTGCTGTGGTCACGATCAATCGGCCGGGCCAACGCAACGCCTTGACACTGGCGATGTGGGGGGAACTGGCAGAGGTTTTCGAGGGATTGAACGTCGAGCCGACCCTGCGCAGCATTATTCTGACCGGCGCCGGTGGCGCCTTCTGTGCCGGCGCGGATATCAAGGAGTTCGCCCGCATCCGCGCGACGGAAAGGGATGTGGAGGCTTATGCCGAAACGGTCGACCGTTGCACGCTTGCGATTGCGGACTCGCCGAAGGCGACCTTCGCAGCAGTTTCCGGTCCTGCCTACGGCGGCGGCTGCGGCCTTGCCGTTGCCTGTGACTTCCGGGTTGTCGAGCGCAACGCGTCCTTCGCGATTCCTGCGTCCAAACTGGGCATCGTCTATGGGATCGAAGAAACGAGAGCGCTTTATCTGACCGTCGGTCTGGTCACGGCCAAGGAGATGCTTTTTTCCGGCCGGCGCTACGAGGCGGAGGAAGCTGCGCGCGTCGGACTTGCAACTTGGCTCTGTGATACGGATGCACTCAGCGAAGCGCAGCAGCGTGCTTCAGAACTCGGAGGCTCCGCACCGCTGAGCATTGCCGGTTCCAAGGCGGTACTGGAAGCTCTCACCTCCGGCGAGACGCCGGACCGTCAGAGGAAGGTCGAGGAGATCACCGCACGGGCGATGGCCAGCGACGACTATCGTGAAGGTCGAGAGGCTTTCGTGGAAAAGCGCAAACCACGCTTCAGCGGCCAGTGACCCTCGTGCGGCGCCGGACCAGCTCTGGTTCGATAAGAGTATCTGGGCGCATGTCCGGCGTCGGGTTCGAGTGGTATAAGGCCCCCGAGGCTCGTTCGAGCGGAAGGTGTTTTAAAAGAAGCAAAGTACAAGAACAGGGAACAAGAGGGATGTCACAGATGAAGAGGTTGTTTGCGAGTGCGGCCGTTGCCGCTGTCATCGTCACCGCCGGCCCGGTGGCGGCGGAAACCCGATGGGACATGGCGACGCCTTACCCCGATGCCGAGTTCCACACCCAGAATATTCGGCAGTTCGTCGAGGACATCGCCGCTGCGACCGGCGGAGAGCTGCAGATTACCGTGCATTCGGGGCAATCGCTGTTCAAGCACCCGGAGATCAAGCGCTCGGTTCAGAATCAGCTGGTCCCCATGGGCGAAGTGCTGATGGCCAACCTCTTCAACGAAGACCCGATTTTCGGTGCCGACAATCTGCCTTTCCTGGCAACAACCTATGAGGATGCGGAAAAGCTGTGGGCTGCGCAGCGCCCTCTGGTTGAAAGCAAGCTGGCCGATGACGGGATTCGGTTGCTCTATGCGGTACCGTGGCCCGGTCAAGGTTTCTACGCCAGCGAGGAGATCCAGTCGGTGGCCGATCTGGAGGGCAAACGGTTCCGGACCTACAACGCGACGACGGCTCGCATGGCGGAGCTGTTCGGTGCCGCGCCGACCACGGTCGAAGCTGTCGAGATCCCACAGGCCTTTTCGACCGGGATCGTCGACGCCATGGTGACCTCCGCCGCTACCGGCGTGCGCACCAAGGCCTGGGATTTCACGGAGCATTTTTACGATCTGCAGGCTTGGCTGCCGAAGAACATGATTATCGTCAACGAAAACGCCTTCTCTGCGCTGCCGGAAGCACAGCAGACGGCGATCCTCGAAGCGGCGGCCGCTGCTGAAGCCCGCGGTTGGGAACTCAGTCAGTCGGTCTCTGGCAGTTCCGTCGAGGAACTGGGCAGTAACCTGGTTGTCCATCAGCCGAGCGATGCTTTGGCGACGGGCCTTGCGGAGGTCGGCGAACAGATGGCCGCCGAGTGGGCGGAAAACGCCGGTCCGGACGGCCAGACGATCCTGGATGCCTTGAAGTAAGTTGGCGTCCGTCGGCCCGCTGCGGACCTTTGGTCTCGCGGCGGGCCGGTGCGCACTGGCGTCACAGACAGGCCGATGGTCTACCGCTTTCTCGATCTGCTCTATCGGGGCGCAGGCGTGCTTGCCGGCGTTTTTCTGGTAAGTATTGCCGTGTTGGTGACGGCACAGATCGTCGCGCGGCTGTTTGGGGAGATCCTACCGTCCGCCGATCAGTTCGCAGGCTTCTGCTTGGCCGCCACCTCCTTTCTCGGTCTTGCCTACGCTTTTCGAAACGGCAGCCACATCCGGGTGACGCTGTTCGTCCGGCACCTGCGCGGTCGGTGGCGGCGGCTCTTCTTGATCCTCGCTTTGGCCATCGCCTTGGCTGTCACCGGGACCTTCGCCTGGCACACCGTGATTATGGTCGTCCAGAACTGGGCAAGGGACGAGGTGACCTCCGGCTTGGTCCCCCTGCCGCTTTGGTTGCCTCAAATCGGGATGGGGCTTGGCGTGCTGCTGTTCGCGATCGCGATTGCCGAGGATCTGGTGCGGGCCTGTCTCGGGCGGACTCCTGTTTTCGGTCACACGGAGATCGAGGCTGATGGTGACGAACGGCCCGGCAACGAAGGCGGATCTTAGGCCCCTATGGACCCGACCCTGATTTCCATCTTTCTGATCGGCGTGATGCTCTTGCTGTTGGCTGGCGGCATCTGGGTCGCCTTGACCCTGATGATCGTCGGCTATCTGGGAATCTCTCTGTTCACCGGTGCCCCCGCCGGTGCAATCATGGCAACCACGATTTGGGGCCAGAGCTGGTCTTGGGCACTGACCGCATTGCCCCTCTTCATATGGATGGGCGAGATTCTTTATCGAACGCGGCTGGCCGCGGAGATGTTCAAGGGTCTGGCGCCCTGGATGAGCCCGCTGCCCGGCCGTCTGCTACACGTCAACATCGCGAGCTGTGGCCTCTTCGCGGCCGTCTCCGGTTCCTCGGCTGCGACCACGGCGACGATCGGTCGGATCACGATCCCCGAGTTGATGAAGCGGAACTACGACGAGCGCATTGTGATCGGGAGTCTGGCTGGCTCTGCCACGCTCGGCTTCCTGATTCCGCCATCGATCATCCTGATCGTCTACGGCGTTGCGGCTGATGTCTCGATCAGTCGGTTGTTTATCGCGGGTGTCCTGCCAGGGTTGATGCTGATCGGCCTATTCATGGGCTACGTGATGCTCTGGTCCTGGGTGAACTCTGATCGCGTGCCGCCACGCGAGCCTTCAGTGCCCATCCTTCGGCGCTTGCGCGCGACCGCCGGACTCTTCCCGATCATGGGTTTGATCGTTGCGGTGATAGGCTCCATCTACGCCGGCATCGCAACTGCGACCGAAGCGGCGGCGATCGGCGTGGTGGGTGCCCTGGTGCTATCCTGGGCTTCACGATCCTTGAATTGGCAGTCCTTCAAGGAGAGTGTGGCCGGTGCAACCCGAACCACCTGCATGGTCACCTTGATTCTGGCAGGGGCTGCCTTCCTGTCTGTCTCGATGGGCTTTACCGGTATCCCTCGCCAGCTTGCCGGTTGGGTCGGCGCCTTCGAATTGAGTCAGTTTCAGTTGCTGCTGGCGCTGACTCTGCTGTTCGTGATCATGGGCTGCTTCCTGGACGGGATCTCAATTGTCGTGCTCACTGCGTCGGTGATCATGCCGATGGTACAGGCGGCGGGCATCGATATGATCTGGTTCGGCATCTACCTGGTCGTCGTGATCGAGATGTCGCAAATCACGCCGCCGGTCGGCATCAATCTGTTCATCCTGCAATCGATGACACGACGGGACCTGCTCTACGTCTCCAAGGCGGCATTGCCGTTCTTCTTCGTGCTGGTGCTGGCCACCCTTATCCTCATCGTGTTTCCGGAAATCGCCACCTTTCTGCCGTCGCTGATGACCCGCGGATAGGGCTCCAGGTCATTTGGTACCTAGGATCGCCGTGGAAGTGGCGCGAGGGTCGCGCTGCGGCCAGCGTCCGGTCTCGACCGTGAAGAGGAACTCCTCGACCAAGCCGTTGAAGGCTTCGGGTGTCTCCAGGTTGATCGTGTGTCCCGCGTTGGGGATTACGGCCAGAGCCGCCGTTTCGATCTCGCGCTTCATCAGCAAGGCGGGCTCGAGGCAGGGCCAATCCTCGTCGCCGGTCAACACCAGAGTCGGGGCGGTAATGCGCTTCATGTCGTCGACCAGCTCGTAAAGCGACGGCCGTTCTTTCTGCACACCGCGCAAGGTCTGCGCCGAGCCGAGAGCCGAGTGTTCGACCAGTTGATCGCGAAACTCCTGCCAGCCGCGGGGGTCGCGGTTCTGAAACTGTACGCGCGTCGGGCCCAGGGCGTAGCTCTCGCCGGCCTCGGTCATGCCGAGTTCCTCGAAGCGGCGCGCCGCCGTTTCCGCCTCCTGGGCGAACTGAGCGCGGCTGTCAGGCTCCGCACCATAGCCGCAGCCTGCAACGACCAGGGATCGGCAGCGTTGCGGGTAGGCCATCCCAAAATGCAGGGTGGCAAAACCGCCCATCGAGAGTCCCACCACATGTGCTGTGTCCAGCTCCAGACCGTCCAGCACCGCGGCGATATCGTCGCGCGCGCGTGCTTGAGAGTAGTTGGCCGGGTCGGTCGGTACATCCGAAGGTGGGAAGCCCCGTGCCGAAAAGGTGATGCAGCGGTAGTAGCGCGAGAAATGCCGCATCTGCGGCTCCCAGCTGCGCCAGTCGCCCGCGAACTCGTGCACGAACAACAAGGGTGCGCCGCTTCCGGCCTCTTCGAAGTAGAGCTTTACCCCGTCGTCGGTCGTGATGTGAGGCATTTCTCGCTCCTTCTCGGCTGGCTCCCTACGTCTTGTTACCGACTAGCCTCGATCCGAAGCCCCGTACAACCGTCTCCGGTCGGCTAGCAGATATTCACCTCGATTATGGAAGAAGGTGATTGGGGGATTCCTGAATTGCGACACGAGCACAGCGTTGGCGCTACAGAAACGGTTGAGCGGCGGCGTCAGGGCGCTCAGGATACGGTCGATGGAAGTTCGCCAACTGCATTACTTCGTTGAGGTCGCTCGACAGGGGAGTTTCTCCCGCGCTGCGCTGTCTCTCGGTATGGCCCAACCGGCTTTGTCGCGTCAGGTACAGCAGTTGGAGGCGGAGCTTGAGCTTCCGCTGTTCTATCGAAACGGGCGCGGCGTCTCCCTCACGTCCGCGGGAGAGTTGCTGCTGTCCCACGCGACCACCATCCTGAACAGTCTTTCTACGGCGGCAACCGAGGTTGCTGCCCTGCGCGGGCAGCCGACGGGAACTGCTGTCATTGGGGTTCCGCCGACCGTTGGTCGGGTGCTTACGTTGCCGCTCGCTCGGGGGCTGAAACAGCGTTATCCTCTGGTATCGGTGAAGATCGTCGAGGGTTTTAGCGGTCATATCCTGGAATGGCTGGCCAACGGACGGATCGACGTCGGCTTGTTCTATGACGACCCGATGATGCACCGCTTCGTACTGGAGCCGCTTGTTCAGGAGGCGCTTTGCCTGATCGGGCCGGCAGAGGCCGCACGCGAGATCGAGGGAGATACCGTGCCGGCCGCCAAGCTCGGCGACCTGCCCTTGATCCTGCCCTCGCGGCCGCATGGGCTACGGCTCTATCTCGACGACACAGCCGAGCGCCTGAAGCTCGATCTGCAGGTGGAACTGGAGGTCGACGCGCTCTTTTCCATGCTTCAGGCGGTGCGCGAGGGGCTGGGCTTCACCGTGTTGCCGCGGGCCGCTATCTGTGACGATACGGTCCGAAGCGCACTCTGCGTTTGGGAGATCGCTCAGCCCGCGCTGATCCGCGTCCTCTCGATGTCGACCTACGTCCAGCGGCCGACCGCCATCGCTTCGCGCCAAGTGGCCAGCATCGTGCGTGACGAGGTCCGAGGCTTAATGGCCGAAGGCTACTGGAAGCCGCTCTCCGAGCGTGCGGATGTGGAGCCTTAAAGGTGAAGGCGGGGTTTGATTTCCAGACAATGCGGTCAAGCCGTGGTCACTGCATCTTTCACGGCTTCGACGATCTGCCCCTGTGTGGCGCTGTCCAGGTAGGGGGGCCTCGGCAGACTCAGCATTTCGGTGGCAGCGCGCAAAGCCGTTCGCTCTGTTGCCTCGACCTCGATCTCCGCCTTTAGGCTTTCAAGAGGTTGTCGCCGCTCAGGCCGTTTCGTTCCAACACGTTGCGCGTATCGATGACCAGTGGGCAGTGTTCCGCCAGCAGGGCGTAGTCGACTTGGTCATGATCGGTCGAAATCAGTGCTGCATCGAAGCCGGCCAATGTTTCTCCTGTCCAGGCTGCCGTAGGCCGGCCGGCAAGGTGGCCGTATTCGCGGGTGTTGGGGATCACCGGCACATAGGGATCGAAGTAGTCGACCTTTGCGCCGCGTTCCTCGAGCATCTCGATCAGGCGTAAGGCCGGACTCTCACGGGTATCGTCGACGTTCTTCTTGTAGGCGAGGCCCACAACCAGAAGTTTGGCTCGGCTGAGTGCCACGCCGCGTTTCTCGTCCAGAGCGCGGGCTAGGCGCTCCACTACATAGTGTGGCATCGCGGTATTCACCTCGCCGGCCAGTTCGATGAAGCGGGTGGCGATCTCGTACTCGCGTGCTTTCCAGGTCAGGTAGAAAGGGTCGATCGGGATACAGTGACCGCCTAGGCCCGGCCCCGGATAGAAGGGCATAAAGCCGAAGGGCTTGGTTTTGGCGGCCTCGATCACTTCCCAGACGTCGACCCCCATGGCCGAGTAGATCACTTTCAACTCGTTGACCAGAGCGATGTTGACGGAGCGGAAGACGTTCTCGGTGATCTTCACGGCCTCGGCCGTTCGCGACGAGGAGACCGGCACGGTCTCGGTCACCACGGCATCGTAGAGCGCTTCGGCGACACGCTGGGAGTTTGCCTCATCCGCCCCGATCACCTTCGGGATGGTCGATGTCCGATAGTGGATGTTACCGGGGTCCTCGCGCTCTGGGGAATAGGCCAGGAAGAAATCCTGCCCCGCCTTCAGCCCGCTCTCCTCCAGAATTGGCTTGACCACCTCGTCGGTCGTGCCCGGATAGGTTGTCGACTCCAGCACCACAAGCTGGCCTGGCCGCAGAAACTCGACCAGCATTCGGCTGCTTCCCACTACCGCGCTGATGTCCGGCTCCCGGTGGCGACTCAACGGCGTCGGCACACACAAGAGAATGGCGTCTGCTTCGCGCAGGTCGGAGGGGGCAGAAGTGGCCCGAAAACGACCGTCTCGCCGCAAGGCCCGAACGGTCTCGGAAGGGATATGGCGAATATAGCTTTCGCCCTTGTTCAGCATCTCGACCTTCTTGGGGTCGAGATCGAAGCCGAGAACTCGAAAACCGCGTTCGGCGACACTTTGTACCAGCGGCAGGCCGATATAGCCGAGCCCGACAATCCCGATGATCGCTTCACGGTCGGCGATGCGTTGTAGGAACTGCCTGACAGGTGCGGGGATGTGTTCGGTGCTAGGCGTTTGTAGGCCTGTCATTGTTCGGGACCGGCTTCGCTCGCTTCGTGGTATGGCAACAGGTATCGCACCATACGCATGGGCGGTCATTTCGCAAACAGAACCAAGTGCTCTACAAAGCGAGCTTATAAATGCGGACTCTTTGGGGAGCAGGTCATAGATTGTGGATCAGGGGCCAGGATATTCCCTGGCTCTCGAATATAGAGAGACGGAAGCAGACGACCCAAAGTGGCCCTAAGGCGCGGACTTTTGGTGCGCAGGGACGAAATCCACAACATTTGTGTCTTGCTGCCACTCCGGAACTAGCCGTGTCAGAAAGCCGAGCGTTTCGGCCTCTTTCTGTGAGTCGGCTGCGGTAACCAGCTCTTTGATACCATCTCGGAGCAACTCCAGATTGGAAGTTCGAGGGGCGGCCAGCTGCAGACCTGGCTGCGTGGTGGGGACAAGCTCCTCTTCCTGATGAAAGAGTTCTTCATAGAGCTTCTCGCCTGGCCTCAGACCTGTGAAAACGATTTTCACATCCTGATAGGGGCGCTTGCCGGCAAGCCGGATCATTTGTTCCGCCAGCTCTACGATCTTGACCGGCGCTCCCATCTCCAGAACGTATACCTTGCCGACCTCTGTCGCGATTCTTCGCCTGCCCAAGGCTGCGGACTGCAGGACCAGGCGGACAGCTTCGCTGATCGTCATGAAGTAGCGTGCGATCTCCGGATGAGTCACTGTCAGAGGACCGCCGTCGAGAAGTTGGCGCTGGAACAGCGGGACGATCGATCCAGTGGATCCCAGGACATTACCGAAGCGCACCGTCACGAAGCGTGGTCCAACGCCGCTCCGCTGGGTTTCAAGATCGAGCGCCTGGCAATAGGCTTCAGCGAGCCGTTTGCTCGCTCCCATGACGTTCGCCGGATTGACCGCCTTATCGGTTGAAATCAGCAACATCAGTTCGACGCCGAAGTCCCGGCAGGCCTCTGCCACGTTCCGGGTGCCGCCAACGTTGGTGCGCACTCCCTCGGTCGGCTGTGCCTCGACGATCGGCACGTGTTTCAGAGCTGCGGCATGGAACACCAGCTCCGGGCGCCGCTGCGCGAAGATATGCGCGACGGCAACCGTATCCCTCACGTCGGTCAGGGCGGAATGCCAGACAAGGCCTGGCCAGCGTTCGCCAACTTCCCGGTCGATCTGGTAAAGGTTGAGTTCGCTTGAATCGATCAGCACGAGTTCGCTGGGTTTCAGTGCGGCGATTTGCCGAACGAGCTCGCCACCGATGGAACCGCCCGCACCGGTCACCAGAACACGGCGTCCTGCAATCAGATCCTTGACCGGCTCGTGGTCGAGCATGATCTGAGGGCGTCGCAGCAAGTCCTCGATGGCCACCGGTTTGGGAACCAGTGGATCGACGGTATTCTGTGTCCCGAAATCGGTGATTCGCGGCAGGCGATCGACGCTAAGGCCATTCTGCTCCGCGAACTCCAGCAACTGGCTGATTCCTTCGCGGGGCAAGTCCTTGGTCAGAATCAGGCGTTGGGGTACGCGACCATGACGCATGCGCTGCAGGATCTTGGGCAGATCGTCGAGATCGCCTAGAACCGGGATGCCGTGAATGCGTCGGCCGACACGCCGTCCCTTCTCGTCGATGACTGCGAGGACCTCGTATGCGGCCATGCGATCGCGCTTGAGTGCGGCGATAAAGAGCTCAGCACCGTCGCCTGCGCCGACCACCAGAACGGGCACCCTCAGATGGGCGCTGCTCTCCAGCAACTTCGCCAGACTACCCTCTTTGACCAATCGATAGATCAAGCGTGGGCCGGCGAGAACGGCGATTAGCACCAACCAGGTGATCAGAAGTGACGAACGCGGCATCGCATCCAGGCGCGTCACCATAAAGGTGATCGGGAGAAACACGAGAACAGCCAGGGTCGCTGCTCGCAGGATGTTCAGGAGTTCGTCGAGCGATGCGTAGCGCCAAACGCCGCGATAGAGGTTGGTCGCGAGGAACACCATGCCGGACACGACTGCGAAGATCAGCATCGCAGCCCAGAGATCCTGTGTCAGCAGCACGCTCGCATCGCCGACTCCGACCCGAAGCACCACACCCAGGGCAAAGGCCAGAGCGGCTACGATGACGTCGTGAAAGAAGGCCAAGCCTGCTCTGCGCAGGTAAGTCGATCTGAGAAATCTCGGCACGGCCCCTGTCAATCCTCCGCCCGTCAAACCCGCCGATTCCGACTTTTTGCTGATAGGTGTTCTGCCGACATGTGGTGCGCCCCTCTCGCCAACGAGCGCTACGGGAGGCTGGCTAGGCTTGTGCCATCTGCAGACGGCGACGCCGACGCTTGGATCGCAGCCCCCCAAAAAACACAACCCAGGCAAGCAGCGCTGCCGGTACAACCGGACCGACATACAATAACGGCCAAAGCGCTATGCGGCTAGAGACCATGTCTTCAAGTGCAATCGCTTGAACCTGTAGGACGCCAACGACGACCACAGTTACCAGAATCCGCTTCCAGTATCCGCGCCGGCTGAACTCTCCCAGTACGAAGGGCGCCATTCCAAGCAAGACGTAGCCAAAAACGTAGAGCGGAAGCGCCAGTCTTTGATGGCCGTTGGCCAAAAACTGGTTTCGGCGTTCTACCTCGTCGTGTGTCTCGGGTGTTTTGAAAATCTCGTGGAGAAATAGTTCGGAAGGGTCGCGCCAATTCCGCTCTCGTCGCGTGCCATCGGTTAGCTCGAGCGCGTAGCGGTCGAAGCTTAGTGTCGTCAGCTCTTTTTCCGCTCTGTCGAACTGTTGACGCTGACCTTCATAGAGAATCAGCACCGGCCCGGACTCTCCGGCAATCAACTCGCTGACCTGAGCGACCGTGGTCGTTGGCTGTTCAGCATCGCGCATGTCATGGACCAGGACATCCAGCAGCTGACCCTCAGGCGTCCGCGACCCGATGTAGACGACCATGCCGGAGTCGACTTCCGTGAAGACGCCCTCTTCCAGCAAGACCGAGGCGTAGTTGGTCCGAATCTCGTGCTGTAGATCCTTGAAATTACGGAAGGACAGCGGCAAGAAATACAGTGTTATTGCGTACATAACTGCCGTTACTGCAATGCTGAGCAGCAGTGCTGGCCGTGCCACTTGGATGTGACCTAGACCGCAAGCTCGCATCACGATCAGTTCGCTGTCCGTCGTCATCTTATTGTAGATGAATAAGACGGATACGAAGACGGCGACTGGCAAGACGATCGTCAGAAAGCTCGGCATCAAGAGCGCGGCGAACCAGACGAAAGTTTCGATCGGCAGCCCGCGGTTCACGATGTGGTCGAATAAACGGATCGACTGGGAAAGCCACACCATAAAGGTCAGTGCCACGCTTGTGGCAAAGGTCGTCGCGGCTAACTGGGACAGCATATAGCGGTCAAGAGATTTCATCGCAGGTCCGTTACGCCACGCTAAGCAAGGCGATGCAAGGGATAGAATCCTGAATGCTGTCAATACACGACACTAGGGCTTCCAGACCTGAGGAGCGATGGCCTCAATTTCTTTCCGGTCTACCGAGCGCGATCAAGGTGAGGCCGAGGACTGCAATGGGAATCCAACCCTCCCAGCTATTCAGCGTCAAAAGCGTTGCGGCACTGGCGGACAGCCAGAGCGAAGGAATGATCATCAGGAGCCATCTTTCGACTCCTGGCTGCATGAGAAGCGCGACCCCGACCGTGGCGATCGCGGTCGGATCCGGTGCAATGCCGACAATCTCGGCCCCTGCCAGCGGACGGTTGGCGAGGATCGTTGTCAGAGGATGCAGCATGACGGCATAGCCGAGAAGCGTGCGGCCCAAAAAAGCCGGCGGAGTGGCGCCTACACCGGGTCGGCAACCCGCTCGAGCGGCCGCGATCCAGACGAATATCAGGGCTTGCAGCGCGAAGAGCGGTGCAACATAGCCAGCCGCCCAGTTGATTGGGGTGTAGCGCTGCCACAGGAAGCTCCAGCCCACCCAAGCCCAAGCAAGGCCGAGAAGCAGCGCCAACGGCCGGCCGATCCAGACTGGCGGGCGAAAGGTGAGCCCGAAGACCGCAAGGCCCGTGAGCAACGTTACTAGGGGGAGCGGCCAGACGGCTGTGTTCTCGAGCTCGAAGAGGCGCCAGTAGGTGGTAGGTGAGAAGAGCAGAAAGTCCGACGGGCGATAGCTCCACCAGTCTGTCACTTAGCGATCCGCCATTTCGCGATGCAGCGTTCGATATCGCCACATCAAAGCGAACGAAGCTCTTCCACGATACGGGCACGCAGCTTGAGGTCGGGGAGACGACCGCGGGCTGCGCGTTTGTTTTCGTGAAGATGTGCGACCTGGGTTGTCGCTGGGATCACGACGGTTACGGCCGGATGGGAGAGAAGATGCTTCAGAATGACCTGCGCCCAGCTCTCTGCGCCGAGATCGTTGGCAACAGCGGGGAGCGCTACATTCCGGAGCCGACGGGTCAAAGAGCCGCCCTGGAACGGTCGATTGACGATCACACCGATATCTCGCTCCTCGGCAAGTGGCAGCAGGCGCGCCTCCGGATCGCGATCCACGATGTTGTAGGTCAATTGGACGAAGTCGATCGGATAGCGCTGCATGATTTGTTCAAGCAGGTCGTGGCGTCGACCGTGCGAAGTAGTGACACCGATGTAGCCAAGCTCGCCGGCAGCCTTCATGGCGAAAAGTGTTTCGAGATGGCTTTCCCAGGCGACCAGATTGTGGACTTGCAGCAGATCGAAGCGCCGAAGACCCCATTCTTCCAGCGTTTCGGCGATCTGTGCCGAACCTTCGCTGGCGGCGTTCGTCCAAACCTTATCTGCAGAGAAGACGTTGCTCGGGTGCCCGAGCCGCTGCAAACCGTAGCCGATGGTGCCTTGGGAGGAGCCGTACATCGGCGAGCAGTCGATCATACCGCCGCCTTCTTCCACGAAGGCGGCGATGACTTCCGCGCTCTGACCGCGTAGGACGGGATCGTCGCCGACGTTGAAGGTGATCCAGCTCCCCAGGCCAATCGCCGGGATGGACTCGCCGGTCGACGGAATGCGTCGGAAGTCCTCACTCCCTGCTTGTGCTTGGGCGCTGTCAGAGAGTGGGTGCACGGCAGCGAGCCCGAGCGTCCCGAGAAGAAGTTGGCGTCGATCCACCTTCATTACGGCCCTCCCGTGTAGTCGCCGGCTGCAATCTGCCTTCCGCATGTCGGCCCTTTTTACACCACGAGAAGATGGCACCATGGCGGCAGGACGCTGTTTCCTCCCCGTTCAGCAGAGCAAGCTCGATCAACGAGGCCTGCCGAGCTCTTGTCGTTGCGTCCAAGATTTGTGGAGCCTCTGCGGGACTCGTCGACAGAGCGGGCCAAACCGCCGTCCTGTCGGCGCAAGCCTGTGGAAAAAGGGCCGCCCGGGGAGGCGACCCTTTTGACCCAGGAGGGGTGAGGTGGGAAGACGGTCCGGATGCAATCAAGCAGGTTTACTCGGCCGCCTTTACGGAAGGTTTGGTCCAGGTGAATTTCTGGAAGACCTCGTTTAGCGGCGTCTCGGCAACATGGTTGGTATAGTTGGACAGCACCTTCAGACCGACGCCGAGAATCACCTCCAGCACCTGACGCTGATCGTAACCGGCCGCCAGAAAGGCCTCCACGTCGGACGGTTCCGCCCAGCCTCGCTTGCCGACCATGGCGCGCGTGAAGGTCCGAAGCGCTTCCAGTTTCGCGTCGGGAAGCGGCGTGTCGTTGCGCAGCGCCTCGATGACCGCATCCGAAACGCCCTGCGACTTGGCGGTGCCGGTATGTGCGGCCATGCAGAAGTGACACTCGTTGTCGAAGTTGACGGTTATCATAATCACCTGCCGCTCGGTCGTCGTAAAAGAGGTCTTCGTGTCGAAGATCGCGCTCACGGTCTGATAGGCCTCGAGGAGCCCGGGCGCTTCGGCTTGAATTGCCCAGAGGTTCGGCACGAAGCCGAGCTTTGCTTCGGCGGCAGCCAGACGCTCTCCAGCCTCTTTCGGTGCGGTCTCCGGTGTATGCAGCGTGAAATCGACCATCGATCGTGCCTCCTGTGCGATGCCTGAAACTAAGCGGGTGGAAAAACGCCCTTTCTACCGCTTGTTGCTGCTTCACTTGGGGCCGGAGGTGCGGCCTCTAAAGCGGTGCAGCTCGCATGGCATCTGTGAAAGACGATCATTGTTCACGGACCCGTGATGTCGTTTTTCGTTATCTTGGCAAAGACGCTGGTGGCGCTTGCCCCGGCGCCTCGGCGTTTCTACAAGGGCTGGCATGTTCGGATTTAGCCTTTCCAAACTCTTGGTTCTCGCGGCCGTCATTCTGGTCGTGTGGTATGGTTTCAAGCTGGTCGGGCGGTTGGACGCGGCGCGCAAGGCCGAGGCGAAGTTGCGCCGCCAGGCAGAGAGCGAGCGCAAGACGCCACAGCCTGGAGGGCCGGATCGTAAAACCAAGCCGATGGCTGAGGCCCCGAAAGCCGAAGAGATGATTCAATGTCCTGCCTGCCAGGCCTACGTAGCGGCCGGGAGCACGCGAAACTGCGGGCGGGCCGACTGCCCCTACTAACCTAGCCTTCCCAGACCGAGATTGACTGGACGCCGCTCGCCGTTGCACGGGTGCAGGCTGTCTGGCCGCGTGCCTTGATTTGCGACGGGCCGACCAGTAGGGTCACGCCGCCCTACCGCACCTGCGAAAACCCCCGGATCGCCCCGCATAGCTATGGCCAAGCGCGCTGCCAACCCCGACACTTGCTTCCAGCGCCTGATACTCAAGCTCCAGGACTATTGGGCCCAACAGGGCTGTGTCGTCCTTCAGCCCTACGACCTCGAGGTCGGCGCCGGCACCTTTCACCCGGCGACCACGCTGCGCGCTCTTGGGCCGGATCGGGTGTGGAATTGTGCCTATGTGCAGCCGTCGCGGCGCCCGACCGACGGGCGCTACGGCGCAAACCCCAACCGGCTGCAGCACTACTACCAGTATCAAGTGCTGATGAAGCCCAGCCCGGCGAACATTCAGGAGCTTTATCTGGGCTCCTTGCGCGCCCTGGGTATCGACCCCCTGGAGCACGACATCCGTTTCGTAGAGGACGACTGGGAGAGCCCAACTCTGGGCGCCTGGGGCCTGGGCTGGGAAGTTTGGTGTAACGGCATGGAGGTCACGCAGTTCACCTATTTCCAGCAGGTTGGCGGCATCGACTGCCATCCGGTGCCGGTTGAGCTCACCTACGGGCTGGAACGGCTGATCATGTATGTGCAGGACGTGGACAATATCTACGACCTGGATTGGGACGGTGTACCCACCGAACAGGGGGGTAAATCCTATGGCGACGTGTTTCTGCAGGCGGAGCGGGAGTTCAGCGCATTCAATTTCGAGCTGGCAGACACCGAGCGTCTGGTCCGCCACTTCGCAGATATTGAGGCGGAGTGCGGCACCCTGCTGAAGGCGCAATTGGCCCTGCCGGCGTACGACCTCTGCATGAAGGCGAGCCATCTGTTCAATCTTCTGGATGCGCGTGGCGTCATCTCGGTGACCGAGCGCCAGGCCTACATCGGCCGTGTGCGTGCTATGGCCAAAGGCTGCTGCGAAGCTTGGGTGGCGTCTTTCGCACTAACGGGCGCGGCAGCGGAGACAGCGGAGACAGCGGCGGGGGCAGGCGATGCCTGAACTGCTGTTGGAGCTGCGCTCCGAAGAAATCCCGGCTCGCATGCAATCCCAGGCCGCTGACGCCTTGCGTCAGGCCGTCTGCGAGAGGCTTGGCGGCGCCGGCCTGACGTTCGATCATGCCTTTGCCACCGTCACTCCACGCCGTCTGGTGCTGGTTGTCGAGGGATTGCCGCTGAAGCAACCGGATCGGACGGAGGAGAAGAAGGGGCCGAAGCTCGGTGCGCCCCAGCAAGCCATCGATGGTTTTCTGAAGGCCAACGGCTTTGCCTCCGCCGACGAGGCGGAGCTGCGCGAGACGCCCAAGGGGGAGTTCTTCTTTGCCGTGCGGCATATTGCCGGCCAGGCGACGGCCGAGGTGCTGCCCAGCCTCCTCGCTGAGACGATTCGCGCCTTTGGCTGGCCTAAGTCGATGCGTTGGGCCGAAACCGACTTCCGCTGGGTGCGCCCGCTGCAAGCCGTGCTGGCCGTCTTCGCCGGTGACCGTCTGGAAGGCGGACTGACGCTCGGCGACCGGGATCTGGTCTTCACCGACCGCACGCGCGGTCACCCTTTCCTGGCGCCCGATGCATTCCAGGTCGAAGGCTACAGCGACTACAAGGGGCGCCTAGAGCGGGCTTTCGTCCTGGTCGAACGGGACGAGCGTCGCAAGGCCATCGTCGAACAGTGCTCGAAGATTGCCCATGCCGCCGGATTGGCGGTTCGGGAGGACGCGCCCTTGGTCGAAGAGGTGACGGGTCTGGTGGAGTGGCCGGAAGTGCTGGCCGGCAGCATCGACGACCGTTTCATGGCACTGCCCGATGAGGTGCTCTCGACCTCCATGCGCAGCCACCAGAAGTACTTTTCCCTGGTAGAGCCTGACGGAAGTCTTGCTCCGCGCTTCTTGCTGGTTGCAGACATGACTGCGCCCGAGGGTTCGCTGCGCCGTCGGAACATCGTTGACGGCAACGAGCGGGTGCTGCGGGCGCGCTTGGCCGATGCCGAGTTCTTCTGGGATCAGGATCGAAAGCAAAGCCTGCAGAGCAGGGTAACGGCGCTGCGTGAGATCGTCTTTCATGCGCGCCTTGGAACAGTGGAAGACAAGGTAGACCGCATCACGGCGTTGGCGGTCGAGATTGCGAAGGCCGTGCCAGGCGCCGATTTGGACCGCGTACGTTCTGCCGCCCGGCTCTGTAAGGCCGACCTGGTCACCGGCATGGTCGGTGAGTTCCCGGAGCTGCAGGGCGTCATGGGTCGGTATTACGCGCAGGCCGACGGCGAACAGCTGGAGGTCGCGCAGGCCATCGCCGAGCACTATGCGCCTCAGGGACCGAACGATCTCTGTCCGACTGCGCCGGTCAGCCTCTGTGTCGCGCTGGCGGATAAACTCGACACACTGGTTGGCATGTTCGCCATCGACGAGAAGCCGACTGGCAGTAAGGATCCCTTTGCCCTGCGCCGCGCCGCGCTGGGTGTAATCCGCCTGATCGTCGAGAATGAACTGCGGTTGCCCTTGTCGGCGTTGTTCCGTCATGGGCATGCCGGTGTCTACCAGCTCTCGCGAGCGTCCGGCGTACGGTCCGAGGGCGACGAGCTGGCCAGAGACTTGCTGGCGTTCTTCGCGGATCGTCTGAAGGTGGCGCTGCGCGAGCAGGGCGTGCGTCATGACCTGATTCAGGCCGTCTTCAACCTCGGTGGGGAGGACGATCTGGTACGCCTGCTACGGCGGGTCGAGGCGCTGGAAGACTTCCTCAAGGCTGACGACGGCGCCAACCTGCTGGTCGCTTATCGCCGCGCCGCCAACATTGTCCGCATCGAGGCGAAGAAGGATGGGGGAGTGATCGCTGGCGCCGTCGAACCGGGCGTGCTGGAGCAGATCGAAGAGCAGGCCCTGTTCCAGGCACTGGAGCTGGCGGGCGACCGAGCCACCGCCGCGCTCGATGCGGAGGATTTCACCGGCGCCATGGCGGCGCTGGCCGATCTGCGCCAACCGGTCGATGCCTTCTTCGATGCCGTGACCGTCAATGCCGAGGAGGCGCGGTTGCGCGGTAACCGGTTGCGTCTCTTGGCGCGGATCGGTGCCACGCTGGGTCAGGTCGCGGACTTTTCCGTCATCGAGGGCGGTTCAGAATGAACGACACGGAAAAAGGTTTTGCTGAAACCTGCCGGCACCAGGCTGGCGCCACTTGGGATGCGGCTTGCGGCCATCCTTTTACCGTGGCGCTGGGCGACGGCACGCTGCCGACAGCCGCCATGGCCGACTATCTGGTGCAAGACTACGCCTTCGTCGGCACGCTGGTCTCGATGGTCGGTTTCGCCATCGGCAAGGCGCCGAACATCGGCGCCCAGGCGCGTCTCTCGACTTTTCTGGCGGCCGTCACCTCTGAAGAAAACACCTACTTTCAGCGTAGCTTTGACGCATTGCAGGTGCCGGAGGCCGATCGGCGTCATCCGGCCCTGCGTGAGGTCACAAAGCAGCTGATTGCGGCGATGGAAGAAGCCGGCAGGAGAGGTAGCTACGGTGAGATCCTGGCGACGCTGCTGCCGGCCGAATGGATCTACCTGACCTGGGCCGAGGCCCAGGCAGCCAAGGCACCTGAGGCCTTCTACTTCCGGGAATGGATCGATTTGCACGTTAACGGGGACTTTCGGGCCTTCGTGCTATGGCTTGGGGCGGAAACGGATGAGGCAGCCAAGCGAGCCTCTGCGGACGAACGCCAGGCCATGGCGGCGCGTTTCGCCCGGATGGTCCAACTCGAAGTGGATTTCTTCGACATGTTCCAATCGCGCTGACAGGCGCGGAGGACGAGACGGCGCCCGACAGGAAGGGCCGTCCAGACGGCACGGAGCGACAGAATGAGCAAGTGGGTCTACAGCTTTGGCGGCGGCAACTCGGACGGCCGCGCGGAGATGCGCAACCTTCTGGGTGGCAAGGGTGCGAACCTGGCCGAAATGGCATCCATTGGCCTGCCGGTTCCGCCGGGCTTTACTATCACCACCGAGGTCTGCACCCACTACACACAGAACAGCGGTTATCCCGCAGGACTCGAGGCGCAGGTCCGGGAGGCACTGGAGGCTGTCGAGCAAGATCTCGACATGCGGTTCGGCGCGATTGAGACTCCGCTGCTGGTCTCCGTCCGCTCAGGCGCGCGGGTCTCCATGCCCGGCATGATGGACACGGTGCTGAACCTCGGCCTCAACGACGAGACGGTTGAGGGCCTTGCCCGCAAGAGCGGCGATGCGCGTTTCGCCTATGACAGTTACCGCCGCTTTATCCAGATGTTCGGCGACGTCGTACTCGGCGTCGACCATGGCCATTTCGAAGAAATTCTGGAGTTGGCCAAGGAAGACAAGGGTGTCGAGCTCGACACCGATCTGACGGCCGACGACTGGAAGGCGGTGATCGAACAGTACAAGGCCAAGGTTGAGGAAGAGACCGGCGAGGCCTTCCCTCAGGATCCGCAGGACCAGCTCTGGAAGGCGGTCGCAGCCGTTTTCGGATCCTGGTCCAACCAGCGCGCTCGTACCTATCGCCGCCTGCACAACATCCCCGAGGAATGGGGCACCGCCGTCAATGTTCAGGCCATGGTCTTCGGTAACATGGGCCAAGACTGTGCGACCGGCGTCGCCTTCACCCGGGACCCCTCGACCGGCGAGAACGCCTTCTACGGCGAGTACCTGGTCAACGCGCAGGGCGAGGACGTCGTGGCCGGTATCCGTACGCCGCAGAACCTGACGGTTCAAGGTAAGCAGAAGAACGGCAGCGATCTGCCCGCGATGGAAGAGGTGATGCCCGAGGTCTTTGGGCAGCTCTGCGGAGTGCGGGACCGGCTCGAGGCGCACTACAAGGAAATGCAGGACATCGAGTTCACCGTGCAGTCCGGTACGCTGTACATGTTGCAGACCCGGACGGGCAAGCGCACAGCGGCCGCCGCTTTGAAGATCGCGACGGAGATGGTGGAGGAGGGCCTGATCGATCAGGCCGAGGCCGTACGCCGAGTCGATCCTGCGGCGCTCGATCAGCTGCTTCACCCGACGCTCGACCCCTCGGCTGAGCGCAAGGTCATCGCAAAGGGGTTGCCGGCCTCGCCGGGCGCAGCCTCCGGTCAGGTGGTCTTCAGCGCCGATCGCGCCGAGGCCCTGGGACAAGAGGGGCGCAAGGTCATCCTTTGTCGCGTCGAGACCAGCCCGGAGGATATCCACGGCATGCACGCCGCCCAAGGTATCCTCACCACCCGTGGCGGCATGACAAGCCACGCGGCCGTGGTCGCCCGCGGCATGGGCCGCCCCTGCGTTGCCGGCGCAGGTGAACTGCGGATCGACTACCAGACCGGTAAGATGCGCGTGCGGGATATCGAGATTTCCGAAGGCGATATCGTCACGTTGGACGGCGCGACCGGTGAAGTGATGCAGGGTGAGGTCGCGACCATTCAGCCGGAGCTGACGGGCGATTTTGCGAAGCTGATGGCCTGGGCCGACGGCATCCGCAGCATGAAGGTGCGGACCAATGCCGAGACGCCGGCGGATTGTCGGACCGCGGTCAAGTTCGGCTGCGAGGGCATCGGTCTCTGCCGCACGGAGCATATGTTCTTCGACGCCGAGCGGATCGTCGCCGTGCGTGAGATGATCTTGGCCGATACGGTAGAGGCCCGACGCAAGGCGCTGGCCCGTATCTTGCCCATGCAGCGGCAAGACTTTGTCGAGATCTTCAAAATCATGAGCGGTCTGCCGGTGACCGTGCGGCTGCTCGACCCGCCACTGCACGAGTTTCTGCCGCATGGTGAGGCGGAGATGCAGGAAGTGGCGGCGGCCGCCGGCGCGCCGTTGGAACAGGTGCGTCAGCGCAGTTCGCAGTTGGAAGAGAACAATCCCATGCTGGGTCATCGCGGTTGTCGGCTCGGGATCACCTATCCCGAGATCTATGAGATGCAGGCCCGAGCGATCTTCGAGGCGGCCGTCGAGGTGCAGCGGGAGACCGGCAGCACCGTCGAACCGGAGGTGATGATTCCGCTTGTCGCCACGCGGCGTGAGCTCGAGATATTGAAGACGTTGGTAGACGAGACGGCGCAGGCTGTCTTTGCGGAGACCGGACAGACCGTTGCCTATCTGGTCGGCACCATGATCGAGCTGCCGCGCGCTGCGCTTTGCGCCGACGAGATCGCTGAGGATGCCGAGTTCTTCTCCTTCGGAACCAACGATCTGACCCAGACCGTATTCGGCCTGTCACGGGATGACGCCGGCAGTTTCCTGCCGGCGTACGAGGCGCAAGGCATCGTCAAGCAAGACCCCTTCATCACCTTGGATCCCAAAGGTGTCGGGCAGTTGGTGTCAATTGCGACGGATAAGGGCCGGTCGGTGCGAAGCGATATCAAGCTGGGGATCTGCGGTGAGCACGGCGGCGATCCCGCCTCGATCCGCTTCTGCCAGTCGGTCGGCCTCGACTACGTGAGTTGTTCTCCCTACCGCGTCCCCATCGCCCGCCTGGCCGCGGCGCAAGCTGCCTTGGAAGAGAGCGAGCGAGACGTCTAGGCGGGACTGTCCTGGATGCAAGCGATTTCGCGTCCATCCAGGACGTGAATGGCTCCTGCTCTAGCGCTTCAAACGCGGCCTAGAAAGGGCTGGCTAACCCGCTCGCGAACGTTCGGTCATCACCGGTCGAAGCTTCAGCTTCAGCGCGATCACCTCGTTGAGCTCGAGCGTGGTGATGCGGGCAATTTCGGACAGCGGCAGGTTGGTTTCCAGGATCAAAACCTTGGCATGCTCACGGGGCGGGATGCGCCGGCGCGAACTGCGTCGAAAACCTCGCGCTCTGGCTTCTCGCGCCTCTCGCGCCGCCTGACGTTCGGCCTCTTCGGCTGCCCACTGTGCCCGCTGGCGTGCGCGGCTGGCGGCTGCGGCCTGGCTGTCGTGGGCATGATAGGCTTGGTGGAACCGCCGCGCGAAGTCGGCTTCCTCCTCGCTGCGCTTGTGCCAATAGCTCTCGCGGCGCTGCCGGTCCTCGCGCTCTGCGGCCGCTTCGGCATCGTGGGCGGCGAAGCGCGCGGCATCCTCCAGGCTCAGCCCCTTGCGCGCCGCCAGACGCTCAGCGGCCGCCAGCGCCGCGCGGCGTTCGCCGGGATAGGGTGACTCTTTGGCCAGCACCAGCAGCTTATGCAGCCGGCTGCGTTCGTCCGGGGTGAAGTTCTCTGCCATCGCTATGACGATAGGCAAGGCGGCCCGTCGGTTCCAGGTAAGCTTGCGCTTGACAGATGACGCGTCAGGTCACGGCGAGTCCTTGGATAACGCCGCCGCCTAATGATCGAGCTTGCCTGCCTGTCCAGTTGATGGGGCAGTCGGTCGACCAAACAGGTACAAACCCGCCGTCTTTCGACAGTGTACTGCCTACCGCGTCTCGGTTGTTCGGCATCGGTTGATGCAGGTCGGGCGACGTGGCAGCTTCCCGCCCGGCCGGCAAGCTCTGGCCAGCAAGCTATGAGAGGGAGGAGTCATTCAGCGATGGGCGAGCGTCTGAAGAGTAAGGTCGCACTGGTGACCGGCGCTGCACGTGGAATCGGGAAAGCGGTGGCAGAGGTTTTTGCCCGGGAGGGCGCACAGGTCGTGCTGGGCGACGTGGAGCGCGAGGCCGGAGAAGCCGCGGCTGAGGCGATTCGCCAGGCGGGCGGGACGGCACGTTTCGTCGCTTGCGACGTCGGCGACAAGACGCAGGTGGATGCGCTGGTCGCCGCGGCCGTCGAGGCTTACGGGCGTCTCGACGTCGCCGTGGCCAACGCCGGCATCGTCATCGCCAAGGACTTCCTTGACCTGGAGGAGGAGGACTGGGACCGGACGATCCGCGTTAATCTCAAGGGCGTGTTCCTCACCGGCCAAGCGGCGGCGCGTCAGATGGTGGTTCAGAAGCGGGACGGCGCCAGCGGTGGTGTCATCGTCAACATGTCCTCGATCAACGGCGTGGTGGCCATCCCGACCATCGCCCCTTACGTGTCCAGTAAGGGCGGGGTCAACCAGTTGACCAAGGCGATGGCGCTCTCGTTAGCCCCGCACGGCGTTCGGGTGAATGCCATCGGCCCTGGCTCGATCGCCACCGAAATGGGTCTCGCTGTCCTCAACGATCCGGAGAAGCGTCGGGGGGCAATGTCCCGCACGCCGCTTGGCCGTATGGGCGAGCCCGAGGAGATTGGCCGTGTCGCGGTCTTTCTCGCGAGTGACGACTCCAGCTACATCACCGGTCAGACGATCTATCCTGACGGCGGTCGTCTGGCACTGAACTACACCGTACCGGTCGCCGACTAAGGGCATGGGCCTGAACGCCAAGTAAAAAGGGGCCGTTCGGCCCCTTTTTCGATGGATGTCGGTCCGATGGGTGTCAGTCCGGCAGCTTGAAGGGATAGTCGTCCGGCATGGGCTCGCCGAAACTCGGGAGATCGCTGTCGGTTTGCAGCTCCTCCGGCGGAGTCTGAACCACGGCTTCGGGTCTGGCCTTACGGGCCTTCTCGACGGCGACATTCAGATCCGACTGGGTGCAGAGGCCGAGAAGGACCGGGTCTTTCGGCCGGATGTTGGGGGAGTTCCAGTGGCTGCGGTCCCGTACGGCGCCGATGGTGTTCTTGGTCGTCCCGATCAGCTTGGCAACTTGACTGTCCTTCAGCTCCGGGTGGAAGCGCAGCAGCCAGGCGATGCCGTCCGGCTTGTCCTGACGCTTGGCGACCGGGGTGTAGCGAGGGCCCTTGGTACGCTTCGCCGGCTGCGGCAGGTCCTGCTTCAGCAACTTCATGCGATAGCTGGAATCCTGTTGGGCGCGCTCCAGCTCCGTCTTGTCGAGCTGATTGCTGGCTACGGGATCCATACCCTGAATGCCGATCGCGACCTCGCCGTCTGCAATTCCCTGAACTTCCAAGGGGTGCATGCCGCAGAAGGCCGCAATCTGATCGAAGGTCAGAGCCGTATTCTCGACCAGCCAGACAGCTGTGGCTTTGGGCATCAGGGGTAGGTGATCGGCCATAACTCTCCTCCATCGCATCGATCAGCATCGACCGGTGCTTGCATCGCGCCAAAGAGGCTGCGATGCCGTTGTCTAAATGAGCGGGAAGCTTGCTCGCTATATAGAGCTTGTGGGCCAAGCACGAAAGCCCGTTTTACTCTGTGATGCCGATTCCCTTGTTTCTAAGCTGTTGCCGGGAAGGCCACATGCGTTGCAGCACGGGCGATCCGAGAAGACGGTGGTGCAGAAGGGCGGCGCCGATGTGAAGCAGGAGGAGGCCGCCGAGAACAATCGCGCCGCCGCTGTGCAGACTTCGGGCGGTTGCAGCCAAGGCGGCATCGAGCGGCAAGGGCGGTAACGCGAACACCCCGAAAACCTGGATCTCGAAGCCGAGCGCTGCGAGCTTCACGTAGCCTGTCATCGGCAGCAGCAACAACAACACGTAGAGGATCGCGTGGAGGCTGCCGGCGAACCAGCGCGCAGTCGGTGTCATGTCGGCCGGTAGGCGCGGTGTCATGGCTGCCGAGCGCAAGCCCAGTCGTATCGCTGTCAGGCCGAAGAGAAGGATACCAAGCGAGAGGTGCGTCTGAACGACTGCTTCGGCCAGGAGCGGCTTGCCTTCGTAGACAAGGGCGTTGACGGTGGCCAAGGCGGCTTGGGTGGCGATCAGAAGGGCTGTGCCCCAGTGCAGCAGCCGCAAAGAGAGCGGATAGACGTCTGGTACGACAGCCACGGACCTAGGCCGGCCGTCGAGGTGTTGCCGTCACGGGGATGCGCCCTTCAAGTATGTGCCTGAGCTGCAAGGTGAGCGACCGCCGCGCTCGCAGACGAAATCGGAAGGACCACGGCCCTCGGCTGCTGCCGAGAGGCTGGGCAGGGTAAAGGTGAAATCCGTCTCGGCCGCGCGAGCGTGGCAGGACAGGCAAGAGGCTTGCGGACGAACCGAGAGATCTGGCCGCGATGCGGGGAAGGAGCCGTAGTGCCAGGCACCTTCCACCTTCTGCTTGTGGAAGACCGTGCTGACTTGGTCAGGCCGATAGTAGGTCTCCATCAGGATGCGCGTGCCGCTCGGTAGCGCATCCTCCTGCGTAAGCTGTTTCAGGATCTGGGGAGAAACCAGCATCCGCCGGTAGCTGCCGTCGTCGCGCCGGACGGTGGCGTAGGCAGCAAGCTCCAGCCCGTAGAGCGACTCGGTTTCGAGTTCGACGCCCGTGCCGCCGTCACGGCTGCCGTGCTCGGCTGTCGGCTGGTTAGCTTGCCCCAGTCTCTCCCCTCCGACCGCAAGTGTCATGGCGGTTGCCACGCCCACGAGCGGAAGGAGGGCGATCACGCGGCGAAGCCGTTTTCGTTCCATGATGTGCCTAGATCCCGCACTCGATGCCGAGCCATCTTGGGAGACCGGGGCCCGGCTGAGCGCGGACGCGGGGACCCCGGCTTTCACCTCAGCGGGCGATGACCATGGAGTGTGCGCCACGGGTGACGGGGACTGAGTGCTCTGTCTTGATCAGCTGAACGTTGGAGAGCTCGAGCGGATCGGCTTGGATCCGCCAGAAGTCGATTGACGACCCCGCGCGCCGGTCGTCGAAGTGATCGTAGTTGACCACGGCCAGATAGTTGCCGGAGTTATCGAACACAGCGGCTTCCGGAAGGATACCGTCGTAGTTGAAGTCGCCGATGTGGGTGAGCTGGCCGCTTTCCTGATCGAGCCGTGCCAAGGTGATCGAGCTGAACCAGGTGATCCGCGGATCGTCGTAGGGCAGGTAGCTCCGCTCCAGGTTGGTGGTGGCGACCCAGCGGCCATCCGGGCTGACGGCCAGACCTTCGGGAGAGACGCCGGTCGAGATCCGGCTGACGAAGGCGTGGCGGACGGTGTCGCCTGCGACCTCCGCGTTCATGCGCACCGTCAAGAGAGAGCCGCGCGGTGCCTCGATCCAGGTACCGGCGATGTCCGGCCCCCAGTAGAGAGCATTGACCACGACGTGGCGGCCGTCGGGCGTGAACTCGACGCGGTAGGGGGCCCGTTCGATATCGACGGCATTGCCGAAGACCTCCACCTCCATTTCTTCGCTGACGCGGGCGAAACGCAAGGTTGCTCCGCCGCTGCTGTCGAGCAGCGCGAGGATGTTCTCTTCCGGGTGCCAGTTCGCTTCGATCAGCCGTTCGCCGAGGGGCCAGCCGTCGATCGCGGGCGTGACTCGTTCGCCCAGCTCGCCATCCTGAAAACTGTAGAGCGCAAGCGGCATCTCGCTACCGGCACCGGCAGGATGATAGGTTACAGCCAGAATATCGCCGGTGGGGTTGATGCGAACGGCGTCCGGCCGCTCGAGGGTTTCGTGCCGCTGCACCAACCGCGGACTGGTCGGGTCCGAAAGGTCGAAGACCTTCAGGAGATTGCCGTGGCTCAGGTCGCCGAAGACATGAGGCTCGTCGTCGTCCGGGCGTGGCGTCCAGCTTTCCACCACAAAGGCGTAGCGACCGTCCGGCGAAACCTCGACAGCGGCCGGCGGACCCGCGACCGAGTTCGAGGCGAAGACCTCGTGCGCCTGCCAGTCGCGTGGATCGCCGTCGAGTGGAACGATTGACAGCGTGTCGCGCCCCTCGCGCGGGCCCAGCTGCCCGTTCACGTAGGCGGAGGCCAGCATATCGGCATCGGACACCGACACGAGATAGCGGCCTTGGAAGTCCAGCTGCCCATGCAGGTCGCGCGCTTCCTGAGCCGCTACCACGGGCGAGACGAGAACGAGACTCATGACGACCGGCGCCGTCTTGAGCCAGTGGATCTGACGCATGCACATCTCCTGCGATTGCCTTTTGAGTTCGGTCGACCCCTGCGCACAGCGATCTTCGCGTGAGCCACAGACGCCGTTGCTCGACGAGATGGTGCCGCCCTATGATCGGAAACAGGCGTCTATGGAGATCATGTGATTAGAAATTATGAACAGTGAGATTGAGCTGCGACTGCTGCGGAGCTTTTGTGCAGTGGCCGAGGAGTTGCATTTCCGCCGGGCGGCCGTGCGGCTGCATGCGACCCAGTCGGCAGTCAGCCAGCAGGTCAAGGAGCTCGAGCAGCGCCTGGGGGTTGCACTCTTCGAGCGCAATCGCCGACGGGTCGAGCTGACCGATGCCGGTCGTAGTCTCTATAGCGATGCGCGCGACATTCTTGCGAAGGCGGAGACGACGGTTGCCCGCACGCGTCAGGCGGCGCGGGGGTTGCGTGGGGCGTTGACCTTCGGGCTGATTGGCGCCGCAACCTTCGAGCCGATGCCGCTGTTGATGCAAGCGGTTCGACACAAGGCACCCGACGTGAGTTTCCGTGTGCGAGAGATGACCGCGCGCGAGCAGTTCGTGGCCCTACGCGACAGTACCATCGACGCCGGGATGGTGCGGGCCGAGCCGCGGGCAGCAGATCTGCAACTGCGCACTGTCTGGACCGAACCGGTGATCTGCTTGCTGCCGGAGGGCCATCGACTGGCTGCGCGCGACCGGGTGGCGATCGCCGACCTGGAAGGCGAGCCCATCCTCAATCTGTCCCGCGACTACGACCCGGCGGCACATGATCTTTATGTCGGGCTCTACCGCCAGGCCGGGTTCGAGCCCAACATCGTCCAGGAGGTCAGCCAGATCGCGACGATCCTCTTTGTCATCGCGAGCACCGGGTGTGTCGCGTTAGGGCCGGCCGGCTTCCGGGTTCTGCAGCGCGATGGCGTGGTCATGCGGCCGCTTACACCCCCGGTGCCGCAAGTCTCGACGCGCCTGGTCTGGAATCCGAAACGAGTCAGCCGTGCGTTGCAGGCCGTACTCGATTGCGCGGCAGAGCTCCCGCCGCAGGCTGAGCGCCATCGACGGGTGCAGACGCTGTATGGGGCTTGCCCCGGAGCGTTCGGCCAAGAAAGCTAGGCTTGCCGACTCAGAGGCGCCCGCCCGTTGCCGTCAGCATGATCTTGCCGATGTGGGTGGAGGACTCCATCAAGGCGTGAGCCTCCGCAGCCTGCTCGAGCGGGAAGGTCTTGAAGATCTGCGGCTTGACCTGGCCGGATTCGATCAGCGGCCAGACCTGGGTTTGCAGCTGAGCGGCGATGGCTGCCTTGAAGCCGATGTCGCGCGCCCGGAGCGTGGAGCCGGTGATCGTTAGCCGCTTGACCATGACGGTTTGAAAGTTGATCTCCGCCTTGGCACCCCCTAGGAAGGCGATGAAGACAAGTCTGCCGTCGGGCTCGAGCAACTCCACATCGCGGGCGATGTAGCTGCCACCGACCATGTCGAGGATCAGGTTGACGCCTTGACCTCCGTTGGCCTCTCGCGCCGCGGCCACGAAGTCTTCTTTGCGATAGTCGATTGCCACATCGGCACCGAGATCCTTGCAGGCTTGGCATTTCTCCGGACTGCCGGCCGTGGTGAAGACCTTGGCACCGAAGGCTTTGGCAAGCTGAATCGCCGTGGTGCCGATGCCGGATGAACCGCCGTGCACCAGGAAGGACTCGCCTGGTTTCAGTCCGCCGCGGTCGAAGACGTTGGACCAGACCGTGAAGAATGTTTCCGGCAGGGCGGCTGCTTCAACGATCGAGAGGCCTTGCGGGAGCGGCAGGCACTGTGCCGCCGGTGCGATGCAGTACTCCGCATAACCGCCACCCGTAACCAGGGCGCAGACCTGCTGTCCCTGATGCAGCGAGCCGACTTGCTCGCCGAGGGCGACCACCTCGCCGGCGATCTCCAAGCCAGGAATGTCGGAAGCGCCGGGCGGCGGCGGGTAGGCGCCCTTGCGCTGGAGCACGTCCGGCCGATTGACCCCCGCCGCGGCGACGCGGATCAGCACCTCGCCCGGACCGGGCTCCGGCACCGTCCGCTTGGTTGGTGCCAGCGCTCCAGGCCCGCCGGGCTCGGCGATTTCGATCGCGGTCATCTCACTCGGCAGGCTGGTCATGGGGCGGTTTCCTCCTGAGGTTCGATTTTACCGATCCGGAACAGATCGGGATTGCTCGCTCTTTGGCGACCCGTGGGGTCACGCTAGTCTGTTGTATATATTTGAGTCTGGACCGAGCTCACATGTTCATTCGGAACCGTTCTTGTTCCCAGGGATCATGATCCGGTCTAGGCCCGCCGAGAGGGTGAGGGAGGAAGCGATATGGACACCGACGATCTCGAACCGCGCAAGCCGATTGCCAAGCCCAAGGACCTCGACCTTCTGGGCGTCGAGGAACTGCAAGACTATCTGGCGGAACTTGAGACTGAAGCGGAGCGTGTGCGCGCGAAGATTGCGTCCAAGACCGACTACCAGAGCACCGCAGACGCGTTATTCAAGAGTTGAGCTTCCATCCTAGGCGTTCCCCAGGCACCAAGGGTCAGGTTGCATGTCAACCGGAGCCGCTTGGTGGCCAGGTTCCGGGAAGCGAGCCTTGAAGGTGAAGGCTTGTTGCGTGGGACCGTAGTGTTCCAAGTGCCACAGTTTGGCCAGGCCTTCCTCGACGCTCGGCCGATGGCTGGTCGGTACCCACCAGAGTGCCTGGTAGGCGCCGTCGAAGCGCTCGAACCACTGGCGCCGGCGGGCCATCACCGGAGTGTGAGCGCTGCGGTAGACGAAGTCGAAGAGTGCGTCGGCAGTTTCCCAGACCGAGAGATTGACGATTAGGCAAGGGTCCGCAGTGGGCTGAAGCTCGGTCGCGTTGCCGTTGTCGGTCTGCAGCCGCCAGATAAAGCCGGGACTGGCATCTGCGACGGCGTTGATGCGGTCGAGCGCATCGAAGAAGTCCTGCACGCGCGGATCGCCTTCGGGGCCTACGAGCTTCGCGATATTGATCTGTGCCAGATGCCAAGCGGTCATGATTCTCCCCAACCCAATACGCCGCTGTTCAGCCGGCCGTGCCGCGCAAAGCTGGACAGTCACGCGACGTGGCCTCACCTGAACGGAACCATGCCAACTGCAGCAGCTCTGCTCAATCGTCTTGGTGACGACAGTCCATCAGCCGGGCGCGGTCCTCGTTCGACGCGCCTTCATGTAGAGCGCCCAGCCGATCGGACCGAGCAATAGCACCAGCGTTAGCCAGCCGACACGAGGGCCAAGCGGGCAACTGCCGCCGGGCGGCGGCAGCCACGGGCCGCTGCGCGGCGAAAGGGCCACATGCAGGAAGGGCAGAACCCATCCGGCGAGCAGAATGATCCAGGCGATCCAGGGCTGCATGAGGCTCACTCTGGCGGCTTGCAGGCGACAAGGCAACGCCTTCGCAACCGCACAATGATGTCTGGCACCGGAAGCGGATTCCGGGGTACGACGACAGCTAGCATGCACCTAGCGAGAGAGGACAGCCGTGACTGCACTGCTAGCAGGCAAGACCGCCCTGGTGACCGGTTCGACCAGCGGCATCGGCCAGGCTATTGCCGAGGCCTTGGCCGGCGCCGGCGCCAACATCCTGCTCAACGGCTTCGGCCCCGCCGACGAGATTGAGGCCTTGCGCAGTCGATTGGCCGAGGCGAACGGCGTCGACGTCGCCTACGACGCCGCCGACATGTCCAAGGCGGATGCCATCGAGGCCATGGTTGCCGGCGCCAAGGACCGCTTCGGCGGCGTCGACATTCTGGTCAACAACGCGGGCATCCAGCATGTGGCACCGCTGGAGGATTTCCCGACCGAGCGTTGGGACGCCATCATCGCAATCAACCTGACTGCCTGCTTCCACACCACGCGCCATGTGGTGGCCGACATGAAAGCCAAAGGCTGGGGCCGAATCATCAACGTCGCCTCCGTGCAGGGTCTGATCGGCTCGATCCACAAGTCGGCTTACGTGGCGGCCAAGCACGGCGTGATCGGCTTGACCAAGGTGACGGCCCTGGAGACGGCGACCAGCGGTGTGACCTGCAACGCCATCTGTCCCGGATGGGTGCTGACGCCGCTGGTGCAAAAGCAGGTCGACGCCAAAGCCGCCGAGAAGGGCCTGAGTAACGAGGAGGCCAAGCGCCAGCTGGTCTGCGAGCGCATGCCGACCGAACGCTTCGTTACACCCGAACAGCTGGGGGGCGTCGCCTTGTTCCTCTGTTCGCCGGCCGCGGACAACACCACGGGTGTGTCGCTGCCCGTGGACGGCGCCTGGGTTGCCCAATAGGCAGCAAGGTACGAACCTTCTGGCGAAGGGGGGGCTTAGGCCCAAATCTCCATCGCTAACCCACGGCTGTCGCTGCCCCTGGCGCCGTTGAAACCGTCCAGCGGTAGGGCAGTCGCGCGCCCTTCGTCGATCCGATGGGCGGCGAGGGCGCAGCCCGCGGCGTCTATCAGGTCGTCTAGCTGCACGTCCCGGCGCGGGAACTGCCGGTCCCAGTCTGCCGCCAGGGTCAGGCCGGCGTCGGCCAGAAGCTCAAGACGGATATCTCTGCCCAGCGGCGTTTTCTTGCTTGGCAGCGGTTGGCCGCTGCTCAGTCGATGGAAGATCACCTCAGGGTGAACCTCCCGGAGCAGCGCTTGATCAGCCGGCGTCACCGCAGTGTCAACCTCAGCCACCTTGGGCAGAATGAACCACGCCTGTTTGCTCAGGCCCTTGCCGTCGGCTTTACCCCAGGTATTGGCGCTCTGATAGTCGTCCGGCAGGTAGTGCAGAAGCGGTCGCCGCAGGTCTAAGAAGACGCGACTGCGGGTCCCAGGCGGCAAGGCCGCTCGGGCTGCCAGGTCGCAGGCACGGCGGCCGCTCTCGGGTAGGCCGATGGGGATGTCTATGGCGATCTGCCGGGCGCACGCCAGTCCCGCTTGCCTCAGACTTCCAAAGGTGAAGCGACGCAGCAGCGTAAAGGCCGGAACAGATCCGGGCCCGCGCCAGCTTGCCGCTATCCAACCAGCACGACAGCCGTCGAGCCCAAGGGTGAAGGTCTGGCACGTGGCGATGGCTTACGATCCTGCACGGTCGTTTTCTCGATGGCAGCTTTCGCCGACGGCCCGGAACAACGCAAGTCTCGATCGACGAGATCAAAAAATAGCTTCGTCGTATAATGGTTGTCTGGGTAGATACCGCGGAAAGACTCCTAAATAGGCAAATCAAGTCCTTTGCCTGCCACAGCACTTTTTCGAAGACTCAAGAAAAAATATCAGTCTTGCATGCGGCGTTAACCATTCGTTAGTATAAATCAATTACGGTGAATCCCGTCACCGAGGTGCTCCCGTATGGGATCTCACCCTACGGTGACCGGATGTAAGATCCGTTCCTTGTGACGCCTCCCTGTTGACTTGCCGCCGGCTTGCCGGCGGCTTTTCTTTTCTGAGGTGATCCAACGGCTTAACCAAACCACCGACAGCTTCTGACCATAACGAGGCTCTTGACGCGCCCCTGCACCCTGCTAGAGTCCCGGCCGGCAAGTTGACAGGGAGCCGACATAATGAATGGAGGGCCGCAGCCGAGAGGCTGAACGGCCCTCCACCTTTTTTAAGCTCCCGATTCGGAGTTGGCTCGGCGCTGCGGCACGGAATCTCGGAGCGTCCGGCGGATAGACCTTTTTCGTTCGGGTACAAATCTGTGGCCTTTTCTCGACGTAGGCCCTTGCTCGCCTTTACGCTCCTGCCGAACCACAAGCCCTGTTGCGGGAGAACGTTATGGCCGATCCGAAATTCCTGAAATTCGATACCTTGGCCCTGCATGCCGGTCAGCAGCCCGACTCTGCTTTTGGCGCTCGGGCCGTGCCGATCTACCAGACGACGTCCTACGTCTTCCGCGACACCGATCACGCAGCCAGCCTCTTCAACCTCGAGCGTCCTGGCTACATTTACAGCCGCATCGGAAACCCCACCGTGGCGGTGCTGGAGGAACGCATTGCGGCGCTCGATAAAGGTGTCGCAGGCTTGGCGGGCGCCTCGGGCCATGCTTGCCTGTGGCTGTTGGTGGCGACCTTGATGGGGCAGGGCGGCCATATCGTGGCCTCGCGCTGCCTGTACGGCGGCTCGATCAACTTCTTTCTGCACACGGCACCGCGCTTCGGTATCGAAACCACACTGGTCGATCCGCGCGACCCCAAAGCTTTCGAGGCGGCGATCCGCCCCGAAACGCGGTTGATTTTCGGCGAGGTCGTCGGCAACCCGGGCTTGGAGGTCATGGATCTGCCGGCTGTTGCGGAGATTGCTCAGCGTCACAAGCTGCCGCTGGCGATCGACAACACCTTCCTGACCCCGGCTCTCTGCCGGCCCATCGAATTGGGTGCCGATCTGGTCATGCACTCGGCAACCAAGTGGATTGGCGGTCACGGGATCGCGATTGGTGGCCTGCTGGTCGATGGCGGCCGTTTCGACTGGGAAGCCTCGGGAAAGTTCCCGACGTTGACCGAGCCCTACGCCGGCTATCACGGCATCGACTACGCCGAGGAGTTCGGCCCCGCCGCTTTTGCGATGCGCGCCCGTACCGAGGGGCTGCGGGACTTTGGCGGCGTGATGGCGCCACAGACCGCCTTCTATCTATTGCAAGGTCTGGAGACGCTGCCGTTGCGCATGGAACGGCATCAATCCAACACCTTGAAGGTGTTGGAGTTCCTGCAAGCCAGCGAGCAGGTCGCCTGGGTTGCCCATCCGGCGCTGTCCGACCACCCCGACCACGCGCTGGCGGCTCGTCTGCTACCCAAGGGGGCCGGCTCGATGGTTGCCTTCGGCATCAAGGGGGGCCGAGCGGCCGGTCGCATCTTCATCGAGCGACTGCAGCTCGCCAGCCACCTGGCGAACGTCGGCGATGCCAAGACCTTGGTGATCCATCCGGCCAGCACGACCCACTCGCAGCTGACTCCCGAGGAGCTGACGGCCAGCGGCGTCGGCGAGGATCTGATCCGTCTGTCGGTCGGTCTGGAGGACCCGGACGACATCGCCGCCGATCTGAAACAGGCTCTGCGGGCGGCCGTGAAGGAGGCGGGCTGATGCAGATCACCGTCGAGGGGGAGGAGACTTTCGCGGCGACCGGCGGGCGTCCCTTCGATCCGTCGCTGCCTTGCGTGTTGCTGGTCCACGGCGCCGGCATGGATCACAGTGTTTGGGCTCTCCAGAGCCGCTATCTGGCCCATCGCGGTCGGGTCGTTCTGGCCGTCGATCTGCCGGGTCATGGCCGCTCGGGCGGTGAAGCCTTGACTGCCATTCCGGACCTGGCGGACTGGCTGATCGCGCTGCTGGACGCCGTGGGCGTCGCGCAAGCCGCCTTGGCAGGGCATTCCATGGGCGCGCTCGCCTGCCTTTCGGCCGCCGCGCGCTACCCCGAGCGGCTGAGGGCGCTTGCGCTACTTGGCGTGGCGCCGAAGATGCCGGTCCATCCCGACCTTTTGGCCCTGGCTGCCGCCGATGATCACAAGGCTTTCGAGCTGATCGACGATTGGGCTCATGGACCGCGGGCGCATCTGGGCGGCCATCCGCTTGCCGGGACCTGGCTACTCGGGAGCGGTGAACGCTTGCTGGAGCGCGCACGCCCTGGCGTGCTGCATAGCGATCTGGCCGCCTGCAACGCCTATGCCGAGGGCGCGGACGAGGCCGCTCAAGTGCGCTGTCCGACACGTTTGGTTCTCGGGGCTGACGACAAGATGACGCCGGCGAAGGCCGGCGCCAAGCTGGCGCGGATGATCCCTGGGGCTGAAGCGGTGGTGATTCCCGACTGCGGTCACATGATGATGACGGAACGGCCGGATGCGACGCTGGATGCGCTCAGGGCGATTGTCTAGCTTCGTCGCTTGGGATATTGCGCTCATCATCAAGCATCGACTTCCAACCGGACTTCGATCGTTGATTCAAACCAGCGTCTTGCCGGCTTTGGCCGTGGGCTGACGACTGCTACAAGCGAGCGGTCTTGTTGCCTGTAGGAGCCCTGAACCCCGTGTCCGAAAATCTCGCGCCACCACAGTCCCGCGACGGCTATCCGCATTTCCTCAAGATTCCAACGCGTTGGATGGACAACGATATTTATGGACATGTTAATAACGTAATTTACTACAGCTATTTCGATACGGTGATTAATAGCTATTTGATCGAGCGCGGCGGGCTCGATATCCACGCCGGCCCGGTAATCGGGATTACGCCAGAGACGCACTGCAATTTTCGCGACTCTTTCAGTTTTCCCGAAACCATCGAAGCTGGGCTGGCCGTCGGTCGCCTCGGCGGGCGCTCCGTGCGCTACCTGATCGGATTGTTCAAGGAACGTGTGGAGGTGCCGGCCGCAACCGGCCATTTCGTTCATGTCTTCGTCGATCGCATCAGCATGCGACCGGTCGAGCAGATTCCCGGCCAGCTGCGCGAGGCGCTGGAAGCGCTGCGGATCGGCTGACCTAGGCGGCCCTTACCTCCTTGACGAACTTATCGAGTTCGCGGCTCAAATGATCGGCTTGCTGCGAGAGATCCTGAGCCGCCGAGAGCATGTCGCCGGCAGCCCGCCCCGTCTCCCCGGCCGCAGCGTCGACCTGTTGGATCTTCTCCGCAACCTCGCTAGTACCGGTCGAGGCCTCCTGGACATTGCGCGTAATTTCCTGGGTGGCGGCCTGCTGCTCCTCGATAGCGCTGGCGACAGCGGTGGCGAGCTCGCTGATTTCGGTGATGACGCCGGCGATCTGGCTGATCGCCATTTCGGCCTGACCGGTGGCGTCGCGCACGGCGCCGACTTCACTGTCTACTTGCTCGGTGGCCTTCGACGTTTCGCCGGCGAGGTTCTTTACCTCCGAAGCGACCACGGCAAAGCCCTTGCCGGCCTCGCCGGCGCGCGCCGATTCGATCGTGGCGTTGAGCGCTAGAAGATTGGTCTGTTCCGCGATGTCCGAGATCAGGCCTACAACTTGGCCGATTGAGTCCGTCCTGGCTGTCAGAGCTTGAACCGCTTGGGTCGTCGCCTGCGCCTGTTCGACGGCGCGTGTAGCACTCCGATTCGACTGATCGACGGTGGTCGTGATTTCGCGGATCGCGGCCGACAACTCCTCGGCCGAAGAGGCCACGGTCTGCACATTGGCCGACGCCTGCTGCGTGGCCGCGGCTACCGCGGAGGCCTGGCTACGCCCTTCCTCAGCCGTACGGCTAAGCGTTTGAGCGCTGGACTGCATTTCGTCGGCGGCGGTCGCCAAGCTGCTGACGATACCGCGTACGCTGGCCTCGAAACCATCGGCCAGTTCGTTCATCATCCGGCGTTTCTCTTCGGCTTGCCGGGCTTCCTGTTCGGCCGCTTCGCTTCGCAGCCGCTCGGTCTCGATGGCGTTTTCTTTGAAGACCTGCACGGCTTCTGCCATGGCGCCGATCTCATCGCGCTGTCCGATTGCCGGAATCGCGACCTGCAGGTCGCCTTCCGCCAGGCGGTGCATGGCCCCGGTCATGGTCTTTAGGGGGCGGGCGATGCTGCGGCTGATCAAAAAGGCCAGCAGGACGCCGAGGCCGACGGCAGCGAGTGAGAGGGCAGTCGACAACTGTCTCGAGTCTGCTGCCTGACTGCGCATCAGCGCCTTGATTCGGGCTTCCTCGGTTATGGCAGTCCGCTCGATCTCGCTCAGCGTTGCAGCGAGCTGGTAGCCGGTGACCTCGATTACATCGGTGCTCAGCCGCTGACTCTCGTCAGCGAGTCGCTGAAACTCCACCAGAGCGGAACCGTACGTTGCCAAGGGTTCGGTTTGAGAGCCAATAAGCTGACGACGCTCGCTCGTCTGCGCAAACTGACCGGCGTAGCCGAGCATTTTGTCGGTCTCTGCCAGTTGCTTCTCGGCCTGTGACAGATCGTCTGGACGCTGCAGTTCTATGAAACGCCCTGTATAGTCACGCGCCATCAGAAAGGCGGTCAGGGCTCTGTTCAACGCCTCCGCTGTGGAATGATCGGCGTTGTCGCGCGCTTCCTGAACCAGCGGCGCCAAAGTTGTACGCAGCCTGTCGCCACCGTCCCTCAAGATCTCGTCGCGCAGTTGGTTGCGGGTAGCGCGTAGCTCGGCGAGCTTTTCGAAGCCTTGCCAATAGGTGACTGCGGTGCGCTCGACGGTTGCCAGTGCCTCGCGGAGTGCATTCGTACTCGCCCGCTGGCGCTTCGCAGCAATGGTGTCTTGCAGAGTCGCATAGAGGTCTGCTGCACGCGCGAGGCGTTCAGGTGTGTTTTTCGCGACGTATTCGTGGACCACGACCTTGAGCTCAAGGAATGAGGAGGTGATGTCGCCGGCGTCCTGTGCCGCGACGCTGGCCGTCGCGTAGTCCTCCATTTCGCTTTCGAGAAGACTGGTTGTCCAAATGGACTTGCCGCCCAGGGCGACCAGCAGCAACAGAACGAGACCGAACCCGCCTGCAAGACGAAGCCCGATTGAAAGACTGACCAGGCCATTCATGACGTTTTCCCCCACAAGAGCATTCGTGCAAAAACGAATTCGGATAAAACTGCGGGGTTATGTTTAATAAAGCGTAATGCCGTATAAGTTGTTCAAGGAGTTTTTGTGCTCGCGTGACGCTAAAATATCCTGCACGCCGGTCGCCTTTCGGGCGACCGGCGACAAGAAGGGCAATGCGCTGCTTCCGACTGTTCAGCGCGGCTCGCTGCTTAGCCCCTTGAAGATTGCATAACAGGCAAGCAACAGCACGACTGCAAAGGGCAGGCCCGTCGAAACCGTTGCCGCCTGCAGGGCCGCAAGGCCACCACCGACCAGGAGAGCAATCGCCACCAATCCTTCGAAAATGCACCAGAACACGCGTTGGGAGACCGGTGCGTTGACCTTGCCGCCCGCGGTGATGGTGTCGATCACAAGCGACCCCGAGTCTGACGAGGTGACGAAAAAGACGATCACCAATACGACCGCGACGACCGAAGTTATTGAGGCCATGGGCAATTCCGAAAGCATACCGAACAGCGATAGCTCGGGGGAGTAACTGATGATCACGTACTCTTTCACTGCGCTGGCCTCGTTGGTGAGAACCTGCTCGATGGCGGTGCCGCCGAAGGCGGTCATCCAGAGCACGCCTACCAGCATGGGGATGATCAGCACGCAGATCAGGAACTCCCGCACACTGCGCCCGCGGCTCACGCGCGCGATGAACATGCCGACGAAGGGCGACCAGGAGATCCACCAAGCCCAATAGAAGGCCGTCCAGCCTTGACGGAAGCTATCGTCGGAGCGACCGACCGGATTGGAGAGCGGCACCAAGTCTTGTAGATACGCCAGGATGTTCTGAAAGAATCCTGTCGCGATCGCCAGAGTCGGTCCGGCGACCAGAACGAAGAGTAGCAGCAGGGCTGCAATGCCCATGTTGATCTCGGATAGCAGCTTGACGCCGCCGTCCAGCCCACGCAGTACGGAAATCAGCGCAACGGCGGTGATTCCGATAATCAGGACGATCTGCGTGTTGATGCTGACGGGAATGCCAAAGACGTAGTCGAGGCCGGCGTTGGCTTGCTGTGCACCGAAGCCAAGCGAGGTTGCCAGTCCAAACAGCGTGGCGAAGACCGCCAGTATATCGATGATATGGCCCGGCCAGCCCCAGACCTTCTCGCCGAAGATCGGGTAGAAGATCGAGCGCACGGTCAGCGGCAGGCCCTTGTTGAAGGTGAAGAGCGCCAGCGCCAAGGCGACGACCGCATAGATCGCCCAGGGGTGCAGGCCCCAGTGATAGATCGTAGCCGCCATGCCCATGGCCTTGGCAGCCGCAAGGTTCTCCTCGATCAGCGTGCCGTCCTCGGCAAAGGGGGAAGGTACGCCGAGTGGTTCGGACACGGCCATGTGGTAGACCGGCTCCAGAACGCCGAAGAACATCAGGCCGATGCCCATGCCTGCGGCAAAGAGCATGGCGAACCAGCCGATGTAGCTGTATTCCGGCGTCGCCTCCTTACCGCCAAGGCGAACCTTGCCGAGGGGCGAGACGATCAGCACGAGGCAGACGATCACGAAGATGTTGCTGGCGCTCAGGAAGAACCAGTCGAGGTTGGACGTCAGAAAGGCGCGGATATCGTTGAACAGAGGCCCGACTTCCGCCTGGAAGGCCAGGGTGAGAAACACGAAGGCGACGATGACCAGGCCAGAGACGAAGAAGACCGGGTTATGGATATCGAGCCCGAAAGGGCCGAGCTTGGTCTGGATGTTGTCCTGACCGATCTCGTAGTCGGTCTCGATGACGTCTGCGGCGCCATCGGGCGTCGGAGTGCCTGCGTCGCTCATCTGGAGTCCCTCTGCTTTCTTGGACCCGAGCGGTGCTGGTCGCGCGCCGCACGAGTTCTTTCGAGTGTCACCGGATGACGAAAACGGACACGTCGCTGTGCGACGCCACGTAGCCGGCATTCGAGGTGAAAATGTGCTCGGGCAGGCCCGGGATATGTGAAGCCATGATCACGAGATCCGCGCCGATCTCGTCGGCCGCATCTGTCAGTATCTTATAAAGTTCCCGCGTCGGATCGTGGCTGAGGAACACCTGTGTTGTGGCCTCGAAGCCGCCCGCCTCGGCCTTGGTTCGGGCAAAGGCGGCGAGCTTCTTCGCATACTCTTCCGGCGTGTGTGCGACCGCATCCGGCGTCGAAGCCGTCACACCGACGTAGCAGATCGGGATCCCGTAGTGCCGTGCCAAATCCGCGGCTGTGTCCAGTGCCTTCTCGATCTTGTCCGTATGGGCCAGATCGACGGGCACCATGATCTTGCTATACACCAGCGTCTCCTCGCAGTTCGCCACGTCCTTGATATGAAGGGCACGTAGGGGGCCTCGCCTGTAACGCACGGGCTTCGCAGAGGTGCAGCGCAAGTACGATCGCCAACGTAACGAGCTCGGAAGAGTTGCGCTAGAATGACAACACCACAATGACAACCCCAACGCAGGATTGCAAACGTTGTTGTAGTAAATCTTCCGCCGGCCAAGGGAATTTATGGTGCAACGCAAAAATACTTGCGCTGACTCTAGGTCCCGTTTGCTAAATAAACTTACGACTACTCTTCGATGCCAAGGGCGCGCTTGTAGAGCTCCAGCAGATGCTCCTGTTCCTGCCGATCGGCATGATCCATCTTTCGCAGTTTGATGACCTGACGCATGATCTTGGTGTCGAAACCGGTCCCCTTGGCCTCGGCGAAGATCTCGCGGATATCGGCACCAAGTGCCGTGCGCTCTTCCTCGAGTCGCTCGATACGCTCGATGAAAGACTTCAGACGATCCGCTGCTACGCCACCGACATCGCTCATGGGCTGCTCTGCTCCTGCTCATTGGAAGGGGCCGCCCGACTGACTCTCGAGGGTAGGGGCGGCGACGGGGGCGGACCTTAGCGAGGCCGGCCGTTGGTCTCAACGGGCGGAGCCGCGCCGCAAAGCGAGGAAGCTGTGGATAAGCGGGACGTCCCGTCGATCGCCAAAAGCCTGTTGGCGATCAGACCACCTGAAAGCCATGGGCATAGGGATCGCGGTCTTCGACGAACAGCGTGTTCAGGCCGGTCATGCGCGCCCAGCCTTCTATCGAGGGCACGATGGCAGGCCGGCTTCCGACGTTCGTCGCCGCCTCGATCCGGCCGGTGAAGAGGCTGCCGATAATGCTCTCGTGCCGGAAGCTGTCGCCGGTCGTCAGCTCTCCGCGCGCCGACAGCTGGGCCATGCGTGCGGAGGTGCCGGTGCCGCAGGGGCTGCGGTCGATCGCCTTGTCTCCGTAGAACACGGCATTACGTGCATCGGCGGTCGACTGTCGTGCCGTGCCGGTCCACATCACGTGGCTGACGTCCCGGATCGTGGGATCTTGGGGATGGACGACCGCGATCGTTGCATTGACTGCGCGGCGCACCAGCGGCGAGAGCCGCAGGACGTCCGCCGGGGTCATGGCGTCTAGTGCACCGAAGTCGCCCTGGGGTTCGACAATGGCGTAGAAGTTGCCGCCGTAGGCGATATCGAGGCGTAGGCGGCCTAGCTCAGGGCAATCCACCTCTAGGTTCTCGACGGCGAGAAAGCTGGCGACGTTGGTGATCTGCACCGCTTCGACGAAGCCTTGACTGTCCAGGCGGTAGCGTGCCTCGACCGGTCCGGCTGGTGTGTCCAGACGCAGCAGGCCCGGGTCGCGCGGTTGGGCAAGGCCGCGCTCCAAAGCGAAGGTCACTGCGCCGATGGTGCCGTGTCCGCACATCGGCAGGCAGCCGCTGGTCTCGATGAAGAGGATTGCCACGTCGGCACCCTGTTGCTGGCCCATTGGGCTGGGCGGGTAGAGCAGAGCGCCGGACATCATATCGTGGCCGCGCGGTTCGAACATCAATGCGGTCCGGATCCAGTCGTACCGTTCCAGGAAGTCCTGGCGTTTTTCACTCATGCTCGCGCCGACGAGCGGCGGTCCGCCGGCTGCGACCAGACGCACGGGATTGCCGCAGGTATGGCCGTCGATGCAGAAGAAGGTGTTGGGTTTTGGCGGCTCCATACCGGTCATTGAGGCCGCTTGCGCGGGGTTCGTCAAATCCGGTGCGAAACGCTGTCCAAAGTCCTTGCGGATCGAGGCCTCCCTCGACCTGTTGCGCTGCCGAAAAGGCCGCTATAGTCCCGCGCCATGCCTGACGGAGAGATATCTAGCGGTCCCTTTGAGTTGCGTCTTCTCACCCGCGACGAGCCACCGCCTTTCACCATTCTGAACCCCAGCGGTTCTGCGCCGCTGGTGATCACGTGCGATCATGCCTCCAACCGCGTACCGCGGGCTCTGGCGGATCTGGGCTTGAATCGTGCTGAATTGGCGCGACACATCGCCTGGGATATCGGCGCTGCCGAGGTGACGCGTCGACTTGCCGCGCTGCTTGACGCTCCGGCGTTGCTCTCGGGCTTCTCGCGTCTGGTGATCGACCCCAACCGCCGCGTCGACGTGCCGGCCTCGATCCCGCCGATCAGCGACGGAACGGAGGTGCCTGGCAATCGCCACCTCGGCGATATCGAGGTGCGCCAGCGGCGCGAGCAGCTCTTCATGCCTTATCACGCTGCCTGCGAGCGGATGATCGAGGCGAAGATCGCGCAAGGAGTCTCGCCGGCCCTGATTTTCCTGCACTCCTTTACGCCGGTCTTCGCGGGCGAGGAACGTTGGATGGAGGCAGCGGTTCTCTGGGACCGCGACGATCGTCTGCCGAGTCCTCTGCTCGAGGCGTTACGAGCCCGCGGCATCGCGACCGGCGACAACGAACCCTATAGCGGTCGCTCGACTGAGGACTACAGCCTGCATGCCCACGGCGATGCGCGGGGGTTGCCGCACGTTCTGATCGAGCTGCGTCAGGACGTCATCGATACCGTCGCAGGAGCCGAGCGCTGGGCTCAGACCCTGGCGGCAATCCTCAGGCCGATCCTGACAGATCCTCAGACTTATACGGTCCCTTGATCATGATGACAGGCCGCACATGAACGGAGTTGTGGAACCCACCTTCACCGTGGGCATCGAGGAAGAGTATCTGCTGGTCGACCCTGAGAGCCGCGACTTGGTGGTTGAGCCGCCGGCGGGTCTGATGACCGCCCTGGAGTCAGCCCTTGGCGAGCGGGTCACCGCTGAGTTTCTGCAGTCGCAGGTCGAAATCGGCACCAGCAAATGCGAGTCCATACGCGAAGCGGCAAGCGAGCTGCGGCAGCTCCGTGGCAAGGTCGCCGAAGTTGCAAAGGCACATGGACTGGCTTTGCTGGCAGCCTCGACACACCCTAAGGCCGATTGGGATCGGCAGAAGCATACCGACAAGGAACGCTACAACCTCCTTGCCCGAGACATCCAGGCACCGGCCCGGCGGCTCGTAATCTGCGGTATGCACGTTCATGTCGGCCTGGATGACGACAACTTGCGGATCGACCTGATGGGGCAGGCCGCCTACTTCACACCGCATCTGCTCGCGCTTTCGACCTCCTCGCCCTTCTGGCGCGGCCGCAATACCGGTCTCAGGTCTTACCGTATGGCCGTATTCGATGAATTGCCGCGTACCGGCCTTCCGGCGCAGTTCGATTCCTGGGGCGAGTATCAGCGTCATCTGCAGGTTCTGGTCGACGCCGGGCTGATCGAGGACGGTTCGAAGCTCTGGTGGGACGTGCGGCCCTCGTCGCGCTTTCCGACCCTGGAGCTTCGGGCGCCGGACATCTGCACCCGCATCGATGACGGCCTCGCCGTTGCGGCTATCTATCTCTGTCTTCTGCGTATGCTCTGGCGGCTCAAGCGCACCAACCAGCGCTGGCGGCGCTACTCCAACATGTTGATCGGCGAGAACCGCTGGCGGGCGATGCGCTATGGCATGGAGGAGGGGTTGGTCGACTTCGGCAAGGGCGCTGTGGTGCCCTATGCCGATCTCCTGGAGGAGATCCTGGAACTCACGCGTGAAGACGCTCTGGCTCTGGATTGCCTCGACCTCTGCGAAGCAGCCCGGGGCGTTCTTCAGCGTGGCACCAGTGCCGATCGTCAGATCGAGATCTACGACGCGGCGGTGCAGGACGGGCTGGAACGCAGTGAGGCGTTGGACCGCGTCGTCGACTGGTTGGTCGCCGAGACCGTTGCAGGGCTCGATTCCGAACACACATAAGGGACGAAAGCGTCTAGCGCAGAAAAGGCCGACGCAGAACAGACGGAGAGATCGATGGACGAGCAAACCCGCACCGAACTGGAAGCCGCCGCCTTCCGCGCCCTTCGCGATCACCTGCGCCAGCGTACCGACGTGCAGAACATCGACCTGATGAACCTCTCCGGCTTCTGCCGGAACTGCCTGTCGCGGTGGTATCAGGAGGCCGCAAACGAACGTGGCATCGAGATGGGCAAGGACGACGCACGCGAAATCGTCTATGGCATGCCCTACGACGAATGGCGCAGCAAGCATCAGACCGAGGCCAGCGCTGAGCAGAAGCAGGCCTTCGCAGCCAACAATCCAGGGCACTAGGCACGAAGACCCAAAGGCCGCGCTCTTCGGAGCTGGCTGGCTCACGACCTGTCGGTCAGGCGAGCCGCGTGCCGGAAAATCCGTCTTCCGCAACCTCCGTGCAGAGGTCGTGCCACTGACAGTCGCTGCAGGCGGCTCGCACCGTGCCGGCCGCAAATGCGGTGCGCAGGCGGCGCGTGGTGTCTGCCGTGAGTGTCATGCTGCTGCCGATGGGGAGTGGTTGTCCCAACAGATCGGAAAGAGCGTCGGCGGCTTGGGTGTCGCGTTTCCGGACGCTGGCGCGCAGGCAGTGAGGTTCAGCGGCCCCCTCGCGAGGCTTACCTTCGGTCAGAGGGGCGCAGATATCGTCCGGTCCTTCAACCAGCAGCACAGCCTCACCGGCCGAAGCTCGCTCGGCAATGTGGTCCAGGTTCGCGACGAAGGCCGGGCTGTAGCCCTTTCCGATATAGGTCAGCAGGCAGAGCAGATGGTGGTGCCGCAGGCGCAGCGTCATCGCGGCACCACCTCACATCACTGCTGCGGCGAGCTCGGTCGGCGGTAGCGCTGTGCTGCCTGAAGACAGGCAGCGGCGAAGGCCGACTTCAGTACCATGCCGAGCAGAAACGGCGTCAGGCCGACGGCCACTGCCTGGGTCCAGCCCATCCCAGTCGCAAGCGCCAACCAGGTCACACCCGGCGCCAGAATTGCGGCATGTCCCAGTAGCATCACCGCGAAGGATGAGATCGGATGGCGGGTCATGCCGCGCTCCGTCAGCCAGCCGACGGCGACTGCTGCTGCGGCGAAGCCGAAGAGGTAGCCAGCCGTCGGGCCGAAGAAATGGTGGAAGCCAGCCGCGCCGCCGGCGAGCACCGGAAGTCCCATGGCGCCCTGCAGCAGATAGGCGACGACGGTCGCACCGCCGAGCCGCCAGCCGTAGAGCGCCCCGATCACCACCATACCGAGGGTCTGCATGGTCATGGGTACCGGCACCATCGGCACCTCGATCCAGGAACTGGCAGCCAGAAACAGCGTGCCAACGAGAACCAGAAAACTGCGGCGACCCCAGGAGCCTCCGCGCAACCATGCGATCGCTGTGCCCAGAGGGGCGGAGGTCTCGGCGGCGGTGCTGTTCATCTTTATCTCTCTTAATCAGGTGACACACACTCGGTAGACATCTTACAAACCCGATCCGTTTTTTCTCAACGCCTAAGACAAGATCGAGTGTGAAAGGTAAGCGCGGCAGATGGTCGAGGACGCACATGCCTTCGAAGTTTTTCTCGAGGTACAGAGCGGCTTGCCGCGGCAAGGGCCCGGCGAAGCGCGCAGCACCCTGGCTGCGCTGGCGCTCTGCCGCGATCTCCCGGCGCGACCGGCGATCCTGGATATCGGTTGCGGGCCGGGTCTTCAAACCCTGACTCTCGCCGGGGCGCTAGAGGGTAAGATCACGGCCGTCGATCTTCTTCAGGATTATCTCGACGCACTGGCGGAAAGGGTTGCAGCGGACGGACTGGGAGACCGCATCGAAATCCTCGCCGGCGATATGACATCGTTGCCGTTTCCCGACGAAAGTTTCGATCTGCTTTGGGCCGAGGGGTCGGCTTACATCATGGGTTTCGAAGCGGCCTTTCGCAGCTGGAGGCGTTTGCTCAAGCCCGCCGGCTGCATTGCCATGACTGAGCTGACGTGGCTGTGGCCCGATCCGCCGGCCGAGGCTGCCGCCTTTTTCCGGACCGAGTATCCCGCCATGACCGACGTGGACACCAACCTGGCGACACTAGTGTCGTGCGGCTACGACCTTTTAGGGCACTTCACCTTGCCCGACGCTGCCTGGTGGGACGACTACTACACACCTCTGGAGGCGAAGTTTCCGGCACTCCGCCAACGCTACGCCAACGACACGGAGGCGCTTGCGGTCATTGAAACGACCGCTCGGGAAATCGACATGCGCCGCCGCTTCGGTGAGTCTTACGGCTACGAGTTCTTTGTCGCACGAAGGGCCGGCTAGGCTCTCGAGCCCAACCGGCCTTCTGTCTATTCGGCAGCTTCCCGTGTCATCGGTGTCGGCGCCGGATTGCGGAAGGCCGCCAGCAACGCTTCCCAGCGTTCGCGCGCAGCCTCCAGGTTGCGCTCTTTCACATGACCGTAGCCACGGATCTGATCGGGGATCTCGGCCAACTGCACCGCCAGAGCGTGGCTCTCTGGCGTCAGCTTGCCGTTCAACTCCTCGACCAATGCAAAGTAGTCGACGATCAGCTTCCGCTCGTCCCTGCGTTCGGCGGTGTAACCGAAGATGTCGAAGGCCGTGCCGCGCAACCCTTTCAACCTGGCCATGACCTTAAAGACATTGAGGAGCCAGGGGCCATACTCGCGCTTCTTGAGTTCTCCGGTCTCCGGATCGCGCGGTGAAATCAGGGGGGGCGCCAGGTGGAAGGTCAGCTTGTAGCTGCCGGCGAACTGGCGCTCGAGCTTCTGTTTGAAGGCGGGGTCGGCATGGAGGCGCGCGACCTCGTACTCGTCCTTGTAGGCCATGACCTTGTGGGCGTAACGGGCCACCGCTTCGGCGAAACCGTTCAGACCCGGTGTGCGCTCGGCTTCCGCCTTGCGTGCGCGCTCGACCAGGTCGCGATAGCGCCGAGCGTAGGCCGCATTCTGGTAGTCGGTCAGGAAGGAGACACGCCGTTCGACCAGTTCGCCCAGGGTCTGCGGCTTGGCAGGTGCCGCCGTTTCAGCGCCGGGCAGGGCGGTCTCCATCACCCTCTTAAGATCGACTGCGGCGCGGCGGCCCCAGACGAAGGCCTCCCTGTTGAACTTCACCGCAACGGCGTTGAGCTCGATGGCCTGTTCGATGGCAGCGCCGCTCAGCGGCACCAGCCCCTTCTGCCAGGCATAACCAAGCATGAAAAGATTGGTGGCGATGGAGTCTCCCATCAGCGCCTCAGCCATGGCCGTGGCCTCGACGAAGTCGGAGGTCTCCTTCCCGACCGCGTCCTGAACGGTCTGGACCAGCGCTTGGGTTGGGAATCTGTAGGTCGTCGAGCTGCGAGTGAACTCGCCGGTCACCGTCTCATGGCTGTTGATGACGGCGCGGGTCGTGTCTCTGTTCACCTTGGTCAGTGCCTCGGGGCTGCTGGCGACCACGAGGTCGCAGCCCAGCACCAGATTCGCGCCGCCCGCCGAGAGCCTGACGGCATGCAGGTCCTCAGGCCGTTGGGCCAGGCGGACGTGGCTCAGCACGGCGCCGCCTTTCTGGGCAAGGCCCGCCATGTCGAGCAGGCTGACGCCCTTGCCCTCGATGTGCGCCGCCATACCCAGCAGAGCTCCGATCGTCACCACGCCGGTTCCGCCGACGCCGGAGATCAGGATGCCATAGGGTTGGTCTAGGCTCGGAAGCTGCGGCTCCGGCAGAGCACCCCAGTCGCTACTGCCCTTAGCGTCCGGTTTGGTGTTGCCGCCCTTGCGCGGCTCAGCGCCATGCACGGTCACGAAACTTGGGCAGAAGCCCTTGAGGCAGGAGAAGTCCTTGTTGCAGCTGGACTGATCGATCTTGCGCTTGGTCCCGAACTCGGTTTCCTGCGGCACCACCGACACGCAGTTCGACTTCACCGAGCAGTCGCCGCAACCTTCGCAGACCGCATCGTTGATGAAAACGCGCTTCGGTGGGTCCGGATAGAGACCGCGTTTGCGCCGTCGCCGTTTCTCGGCCGCGCAGGTCTGGTCGTAGACGATGGCCGTAACGCCGGGGACGACGCGCAGATCCTTCTGTACCCGGTCCAGCTCGTCGCGATGCTCTAAAGTAACGCCCGGCGCCCAGTCGGTCCCGAGCGGGTACTTGTCCGGTTCGTCGGAGACCAGCACGATCTTTTTCACGCCTTCGGCGTGCAGCTGGCGCGTGATCATTGCCGGGTCGAGCGGGCCGTCGTGCGGCTGCCCACCGGTCATGGCGACGGCATCGTTGTACAGCACCTTGTAGGTGATATTGACGCCAGAGGCGACAGCGGCGCGCACCGCCAGGATGCCGGAATGGAAGTAGGTGCCGTCGCCCAGGTTCGCGAAGACGTGCTCCGTGGTCACGAAGGGAGCCTGACCGACCCAGGGGACGCCTTCGCCGCCCATCTGGGTGAAGGTCTCCGTGTTCCGGTCCATCCACTGCGCCATGTAGTGGCAGCCGATACCGGCCAGGGCCCGGGAGCCTTCGGGCACGCGGGTCGAGGTGTTGTGCGGGCAGCCGGAGCAGAAGTAGGGCACCCGCTCGATTGGCGCTTTGGCCGCACTACGCCTCGCCTTGTCCTTCTGGGCCAGGAACTGGGCGCGCTCCCTCTGGGCCTCGGGCAGGACGCCGTGGCGCTCCAGCAGCCGTGCAAGCGCCGCAGCGACCAGACCGGGATTGATTTCGGAGTAGGAAGGCAGCTGCATCTCGGCTGGCTCGTCGGGGTAGTTCCGGTCGAACTTGCCGATGATCCGTGGCCGGCGGTCGGCCTGCCAGTTGTAGAGCTGCTCCTTGACCTGGTTCTCGATGACCGCCCGCTTCTCCTCGACGATCAGGATTTCCTCCAGACCCTCGGCGAAGGTGCGGATACCACTTTGCTCGAGGGGCCAGGACATGCCGACCTTGTAGACCGACAGGCCCAGTTCGGCCGCCAGCGCCGCATCGATACCGAGGTCCTCCAGCGCCTGCATGGTGTCGAGATAGGCCTTGCCGGCGGTGACGATGCCGAAGCGCCGCTTCGGCGAGTCCAGCACCGTACGGTCCAGCTTGTTGGCGCGCGCGAAGGCCAAGGCGGCGTAGAGCTTGTGGCGGTGGTGCCGCTCCTCGGCCTCCAGCACCGGATCGGGCCAGCGGATGTTCAGCCCGCCAGCCGGCAGCTCGAAGTCGTCAGGCGTCACGATCTGAATGCGGTTCGGGTCGACATAGACGCTGGCGGTAGCATCCACCGTCTCGGTGATGGTCTTGAAGCCGATCCAGCAACCGGAGAAGCGGCTCATCGCCCAGCCGTAGAGACCGAGGTCGAGAAATTCCTGAACGCCTGCCGGATTGAGCACCGGGATCATGGCATCCATGAAGGTGTATTCGCACTGATGCGCCGTGGTCGAGGACTTGGCCGCGTGGTCGTCACCGGCCAGCAGCAGGACGCCCCCCTTGGCATGACTGCCGGCGAAGTTTCCGTGGCGGAAGACGTCGCCGCAGCGGTCGACGCCGGGGCCCTTGCCGTACCACATGGCATAGACGCCGTCGTATTTGGCGTCGCCGAACAGACCGGTTTGCTGCGAGCCCCATACGGCCGTCGCCGCCAGATCCTCGTTGACGCCCGGTTGGAAGTGGACGTGGTTGTCCTTGAGGTATTTGCGCGCCTTCCAAAGCTGCTGGTCGAGACCGCCCAGCGGCGAACCGCGGTAGCCGGAGATGAAGGCGGCGGTGTCTAGGCCGACGGCCAGGTCGCGCTGGCGCTGCATCATCGGCAGACGCACAAGCGCCTGAGTGCCGGTCAAGAAAATCCGGCCACTGTCCAAGGTGTACTTGTCGTCGAGTCTAACGGCGGCCTCAGGCATCGATCTCGCGTCCTCCCGGATGGCGCTGTCTGCCACCGCGCGCGAGCCTCGTTCTTTTGCGCCGATACGGTCGCCGATAGGGCGACTGGCCGACGCCTTGGGGCTTGGTCTCGCTGCGCAACGGCGCTTACCGGCTCCTGACCAGGAATCTGGCATCGACCGGCCGTTCAAAAAAGGTAATGAGTGCTGACCTATTTGTCGAGGGTTAACTTACCATAACCTTTGTTTTTGTAGGGTCTGTGACCCTGCCTATCGATCGGTGAACGACAGATCCGTGGAGGAGGCGGGGCAGGGGTGCGTCGGAGCTGCTGGCGCGCTATACCCCTGCTTAAGAGCGAATGCAGTAGCGGACGAAAAACGTCATGACGGTTCTGGTAACAGGTGCAGCCGGCTTTATCGGCTTTCACGTGACGCAGGCGCTGCGCGCAGCTGGCCGTCCGGTGATCGGGGTCGACAACCTCAACGACTATTACCAGCCGGTCTTGAAACAGGCGCGTCTGGCCCAGTTGGATGGGGACAGCGGTTTCGCCTTTACGCGCCTGGACGTCTCGGACCGCGAGCAGCTGCTGCCTTTCGTAGCGCGCCATCCGGAAATCACCGAGATCGTGCACTTGGCCGCTCAGGCCGGCGTTCGCTACTCGCTCGAGAACCCTTACGTCTATCTGGAGGCCAACACCGTCGGTCAGTTGACCCTGCAGGAAGCAGCGCTGAAGTTGCCGGAGCTGCGCCATTTTGTCTTCGCCAGTACCTCTTCGGTCTATGGCGCCAACAGTCAGCTTCCCTTTTCAGTCGAGGATCGGGTTGACCGGCCGGTGTCTGTCTACGCCGCCAGCAAGCGGGCCGCGGAACTGTTGGCTCACACCTATGCCCATCTCTATGGACTGCCGCTCACCGGGCTGCGGTTTTTCACGGTCTACGGACCCTGGGGTCGCCCGGACATGGCTTACTGGAGCTTCGCCGACAAGATCCTGGACGGCCGAACTATCGAGATCTTCAACGGCGGTGACATGCAGCGTGACTTCACCTACATCGATGATGTGGTCGCTGGCGTCTTGGCGGCCATAGATCGCCCCGCGGAGGCGCACGACGGTCAGCCGCCCTTCGCACTCTATAACCTGGGTAACAACCGACCGGAGCCCTTGCTCCACTTCGTCGAGGTGCTCGAGCGGTTGCTGGAGCGCAAGGCCGACAAGCGCTTTCTGCCGATGCAGGCAGGCGACGTGCAGGCGACCTATGCAGATATCGAGGACTCGCGCCGTGACCTCGGCTTTGCGCCGCGCACCGACATAGAGACCGGCCTGGCCCGGTTTGCCGCATGGTTCAAGGAGTGGCGGGCCGGCCGCTTTACGCCAAGCGTCGGTGCGGCTCAGTAGCCGATACAGGACAGCGGATCTGTTTTGGCGGCCGGCAAAGCGCCTTGCCGGCAACCTCTAGCGCGCCGCAGCCTCACTGTTGTTCGCGCGTGCACTCTTGGTGTCGTAGAGCGAGTCCAACAAAGGTCCGTACTCTTGCTTGATGACGTGGCGGCGGATCTTCATGGTCGGCGTCATCATATGGTTCTCGACCGTAAAGGGTTCGTGGGCGACCATAAAACGCCGGACCTTCTCGAGATTTGAAACCTGCTGATTGACCTGCTCGATCACCGCCTGCAACGCCTTGCGGAAAGCAGGGTCTTCGCCCAGCGTTTCCATGTCGCGGGACTTGCCCTGTTCCTTCGCCCAGCTGCGCATCCACTCATCGTCGGGCACAAGCAAGCCAACTAGGTAGGGACGCTTGTCGCCGACCACCATGGCCTGATTGATCTCCGGACGCAGGGTCAGGAAGCCCTCGATCCGCGCGGGTGAGACGTTGTCGCCGCCCGAGAGCACTACGATGTCCTTCTTGCGGTCGGTGATGCGGATGTAGCCATCGGGATCGATCTCGCCGATATCGCCGGTGTGCAGCCAGCCGTCACGGATTGCTTGGGCCGTGGCATCGTCGTTGTTCCAGTACCCCTTCATCACCAGCTCGCCTTTCACGAGGATCTCGCCGTCGTCGGCGATCCGAACCTCGACGCCCTTCAGCGGCGGACCGACGGTCTCCATCTTGATCTTGTGTGAGCGGTTGCAAGACACCACCGGTGCCGCCTCGGTTTGGCCGTAGCCCTGCAGGACCTTCAGGCCGAGCGCCGTGAAGAAAATGCCGATGTCAGGGTTCAGGGCGGCGCCTCCGGAAACCATGGCTTTGAGACGGCCTCCGAAGCGGCCGCGCACCTTGTCGCGCACCAGCTTGTCGAGGACCCAATCGATCAGTCTTTCGATAAGCGTGAGGCTGTGCGGATCGTGATAACGCTTGCGGCCGAGCTCTTCTGCCTTTGCGAAGAGCTTCTGCTTCAAGGGCGATTGCTTCTTAAGGCCGGCTCGAATGCGCTGGTGGATCGATTCATAAAGCCGAGGGACCGCCGTCATGATCGTTGGCCGTACCTCGGCCAGGTTGCTCAGCAACTGTTCGACGCCTTCGGCGTAATAGATCTGTGCGTTGATGGAAATCGGGAAGAAATGGCCGCAGGTGTGCTCGTAGGAATGGGACAACGGCAGGAAGGACAGGAAGATCTCCTTCTCCAGGCCGTACTCCTCCAGCAGGTCGTGAGCGCCCATGCAGTTGCAGAGCACGTTGCCGTGGCTCAGCATCACGCCCTTCGGCGTGCCTCCAGTGCCGGAGGTATAGATAAAGCAACAGACGTCGTCGCGCCGCACGCGGGCTGCAACCTCCTCGACGTCGTCGGGCAGGTTTTTGCCCTGGCCGATCACGTTGTCCCAGTTGTGATAGTCCAGGACGCTCGACTGCTGCACGTCCAGCGGTGCCATCGACAGCAGCCACTTGCAATCCGAAGCCTGCTTTGCCGCAGGCAGCAGGGTTTTGGCCAGGGCGGGACCCGAGACGATAGCCCCGACGGCGCCGCTGTCGGTCAGGATATGGCGATGATCGCTTTCGGTATTGGTGGTGTAGGCCGGCACGCTGATGGCGCCGCAGGCTATAATCGCCAGGTCGGCGACGAACCATTCGGGTCGATTTTCCGAGACGATGACGACGCGGTCGCCCGTCTGCACGCCTAGGGCACGGAGGCCGCGCGAGAGATCGCGCACCGCCTGATCGACCTCCGCCCAGGTCCAGGGCTGCCAGTGGCCGTCGCGTTTGGCCCAGAGGAAGTTCTCAGTCTTATGCGCTCGCGCCTGGTGGAAGAACAGTTCGCAGAGATTGCTCCAGGCTGCGTAGTCCATAGACATCGCCTCTCCCTTTTCGGTGCCGCGCCACTTATCTGTAGAGTCGGTCTCTTCGCCTCGGACGCGTTCGTCTTCGCCTTTTTGAAAGCTCGGGGATAAATGCGTTCGAAAGCGAGCAATTCAAGCATAGCGGCAGGGAAATAGGGAGATTTGCATGAGCCAGCCCGCGGAAAAGCTGGGTAAACTGCCCCAGTGGGACTTGAGCGACCTCTTTCCAGGCCGCGACGGTCCGGAGGTGCAGGCGGAGATCGCTGCCCTGGAGGCTGCAGCCAAGGCCTTCCAGTCCGATCATGCGGGTCATCTTGAGGCACTCTCCGGCGGGCAGCTCGGCACCGCGGTGCGGTCTTACGAGGCGTTGGAGGAGCGGCTCGGCCGGCTGATGAGCTACGCCCAATTGGTCTACGCCGGTGATATGAGCGATGCCGCCAACGGGAAGTTCTATCAGTCCTGCCAAGAGGCGGCGACGCGCATTTCCTCGATCCTGCTGTTTTTTGCGCTGGAGCTAAATCGCCTCGATGAGGCGGGTCTGGACCGCAAGCTCGAAGACCCGGGATTGGCTCGTTACCGGCCGTGGTTGCGCGATATCCGGGCTTTGCGGCCCTATCAGCTCGACGACGACGTCGAACGCCTGCTGCATGAAAAGAATCTTTCCGGGCGCAACGCCTGGACCCGTTTGTTCGACGAGACCATGGCGTCCTTGCGCTTCCCGTTGGACGGCGAGGAGCTGACCAACGCCGAAATCCTGAACCGCATGAGCGATCATAGTCCTGGCGTGCGAGAGAGCGCCGCGAAGTGTTTCGCTCAGGTGCTGAAGGACAACGCCAGGCTCTTCGCACATATCACCAACACCCTGGCAAAGGACAAGGCGATCGAGGACGAGTGGCGCGGATTCAAGCGCCCTGTCTCCTCGCGTAATCTGGCCAATTTCGTCGAGGACGAGGTGGTCGACGCTTTGGTCGGGGCGGTCGCCGAAGCCTACCCCAGGCTTTCTCACCGTTACTACGCCCTGAAGGCCAAGTGGATGGGGAAGGCGCGTCTGCCCTACTGGGATCGCAATGCGCCGCTCCCGGGCGACGACGACCGCACCATCCCCTGGAAGGAAGCCCAAGCAACGGTCCTGGAGGCCTACGGACACTTCTCGCCGGAGTTGGCGGAGGTCGGGCGGCGTTTCTTCGACCGCCCCTGGGTCGATGCACCGGTGCGTCCGGGCAAGGCTTCGGGTGCTTTTGCCCATCCGACAGTGCCCAGTGCGCATCCCTACCTGCTGCTCAACTATCAGGGCCGGGTGCGCGACGTCATGACCCTGGCCCATGAGCTGGGTCACGGCGTTCACCAGGTGCTGGCGGGCGGGCAAGGGCACCTGATGTCGATGACGCCGCTGACCTTGGCGGAGACGGCCAGCGTGTTCGGCGAGATGTTGACCTTCCAGGCGCTGCTGCGCGGGACGACCGATCCGGCGAAGCGCAAGATCATGCTGGCGGGCAAGGTCGAAGACATGCTGAACACCGTGGTTCGGCAGATCGCCTTCCATCGTTTCGAGACGGAAGTTCACGACAGCCGCAGGCAGGGAGAGCTGCTACCGGACGATCTCGGCGAGATCTGGTTGCGCACCCAGCGGGAGTCCCTCGGGCCAGCCTTCGATTTCGATGACGACTATCGCGTCTTCTGGGCATACATCCCGCACTTCATTCATGTCCCCTTCTACGTTTATGCCTACGCTTTCGGCGATTGCCTGGTGAACTCGCTCTATGCGGTTTACCAGGACGCCGAAGCCGGCTTTGCCGACAAGTATCTGGAGCTGTTACGGGCTGGCGGCAGCCAGCGGCATCGGGAGTTGCTGGCGCCGTTCGGGCTGGACGCCGGCGATCCGGAGTTCTGGCGCAAGGGGCTTGGCGTCATCGAAGGCATGATCGACGAGCTGGAACGGCTTGAGTAACGCGGGTTAGGTAATCCGGCCAAGATACTCTGACTTTCGCGGAAGTTTCACGGAAGCTTCACAGGCACTTGACCCGCCGCATGGCAGGTCATCGGTGCAGCTGTGATCTGCGATTCCCAGACGATGCCCAACCGAGAGCGTGAGGCTTGCCGATGTCGGATCAATCCCAGTCGGGCGGTGCGAAGCGCCGTCAGAGCGCAGCAGCGCGAGGGCGTGCCGCCAATCGTCGCGCTGTTGCCGGTAAGTCGGCCGGCCATTCAGGCGGGAACTCATCCGGTAACGGAAGTACGGCGGCTCAGTCGGCCCAACAGCCTCCGGCATCGGCCGAGGGCGAAGCTATCGCGGTCTCTCCGATCGAGAAGGCGGCCGTCGAAGCTGTGGCGCCCCCACCGGTCCCTGTCCCGCCACCGGCCAGCGACTTCTATCGCGAACCCGAAGCGCTGGATCCCGACGAGCAGGGCGATCTAGCGGCCGAGCATTTCGACCGCATGGTCAATGCCTCGATCGCACGCTTGACCCAGGGCGTTTCGCCGGCTTCGCTCAACCGCGCCTACTCGGACTGGGCGATCAACTTGGCTTGCTCGCCGGGTAAGCAGATGGAGCTCTGGCAGTACGCCTGGCGCAAGGTGGTCCGTTTTGGCTTCTATGCGGCACATTCAATGGCAGGCCAGCCGACGGCCGATCTGATTGCGCCGGAAAAGGGCGACAAACGATTCGATGACGAAGGCTGGGCGAAGCCGCCTTACAACCTTTTCGTTCAGAGTTTCCTGCTGACCCAGCGCTGGTGGGACAGGGCGACCACCGACGTGCGTGGTGTCTCGCCCCACCATGAGGCGGTGACGTCCTTTATGGCGCGCCAGCTGCTCGACTTCTGGGCACCCAGCAACTTTCTGGCGACCAATCCAGTGCTGCAGAAGACGACGTTCGAGCAGGGTGCGACGAACCTGCTGCACGGCATAGAGAACTTCGCCGAGGACGTCGAACATCGCATGACCGGAAAGAAGCCGACCCGGTCCCGTCAATACCGCCCTGGGCGCGAAGTGGCGGTGACACCCGGTCGTGTGGTCTACCGCAACCGTCTGATCGAGCTGATCCAGTATGCGCCGCAGACCGACAAGGTTCGGCCTGAGCCGATCCTGATCGTCCCGGCCTGGATCATGAAGTACTACATCCTCGACCTCTCCCCCGAGAAGTCGCTGATCCGCTATCTGACCGAGCAGGGTTTTACGGTCTTTGCGATCTCCTGGAAGAACCCGGACAGCGAAGACCGGCATCTCGGTATGCGAGACTATCTCGACCTGGGCCTGCACGCTGCGCTTGACGCCATCGATGGGATCTGTGGAGCCGGGGCCAAGACGCACGCCCTGGGCTATTGCCTCGGCGGGACGCTGCTGTCGATCGGCGCCGCGGCCATGGCGCGCGACGGCGACGAGCGGTTAAAGACAGTGACGCTGCTGGCCGCTCAGACCGACTTCACGGAGCCGGGAGAGCTGAGTCTCTTCATCGACTCCAGCCAGCTCGCCTTCCTCAAGGACATGATGTGGCAGCAAGGCTATCTGGACACCAAGCAGATGTCCGGCGCCTTCCAGATGCTGCGGCCGAACGATTTGATCTACTCGCGGCTGCTCCACGAATACTTTTTCGGCGTGCGGGCGGACAAGAACGACCTGATGGCCTGGAATGACGATGCGACGCGCATGCCGGCCACCATGCACGCCGAGTATCTGGAGCAGCTGTTCCACGAGAACCGTTTGGCGCGCGGTCAGTATAAGGTCGGCGACCGTCCGATCGCGCTGACCGACATCGGTGTGCCGATCTTTGCCGTGGGCACTCAGAAGGACCACGTCGCACCCTGGAAATCGGTCTACAAGATCCACTTGCTGGTCGACGTCGACGTGACCTTCCTCTTGACCTCCGGTGGACACAACGGCGGTATCGTAACTCCGGTGGGCCACCCGCGGCGGATCTACCAGGTTGCGACGGCTCACGACGGCGAGCACTACAAAGACCCCGACCGCTGGCAGCGCGAGACGCCGGTCCACAAGGGGTCCTGGTGGCCGGAATGGGCTGCCTGGCTGGTCGATCGGTCCGGCTCCTGCAGCGCACCGCCCCGGCTCGGGAACACCGAGGCGGGCTTTCCACCGCTGGAGCCGGCACCGGGAACCTACGTTCATCAGCCTTAGCGGCGTTTCTCCAGGATCTGCTGGCTGCATTCGCCCCATGGACTTTAGGGGCGGCGCGCGCCATGTCATGCGGCGAGTGAGGAATGCCGCAGACCATGAGCCAACACGACTTCGATAACGATTCCGACGACGTCTTCGACGACGATTCCCGCTTTTCTCGCCGCGTTAAACGCTATGCCCAGGTCGGCGGGCAAGTCGGCGGGCTAGCGGCGCAACTCGCCGGGACCCGTCTGTTCGGGCGCAAGCTTGATGCCAAGAAGCATTCGGGCGAGCTGCGTGAGGCCCTGGGCGGACTGAAGGGGCCTCTAATGAAGGCCGCTCAGATCCTGGCCACCATTCCCGAAGCCTTGCCGGAAGACTATGCCCGCGAGCTGCGTCAGCTGCAGCACAACGCGCCGCCGATGGGATGGGCCTTCGTGCGTCGGCGCATGCGTACGGAACTGGGCGCCGGCTGGGAAAAGAAGTTCGCCCGTTTCGACAGAGAGGCAGCTGCGGCGGCTTCACTGGGGCAGGTGCATCGCGGCCAGTCTCATGACGGGCGCGAACTTGCGATCAAGCTGCAGTACCCGGACATGGCTTCCAACGTCGAAGCCGACGTGGAGCAGTTGCGCTGGGCCTTCCGGGTCTATCGCCAGTACGACTCCACCATCGATACCTCCGATATCTACAAGGAGCTGGTTGCCCGGCTGCACGAGGAACTGGACTATGAGCGCGAGGGCCGGCACATCGCTCTCTACCGCTTGATGCTGGCGGAGGAGCCAAACGTCCAGGCGCCCGAAGCGCTGATGGAGCTCACCGGTAAACGACTGTTGACCATGACCTGGCTCGACGGACGGCGGTTGCTGGACTTTGCCGAGGCCAATGACGATCAGGAGATGCGTAACCGAGCCGCGCTCAACATGTTCCGAGCGTGGTACGTGCCGCTGTACTACTACGGCGTCATTCACGGGGACCCGCACCTGGGCAACTACACCATCAACGATGACGCCTCGGTCAACCTGCTGGATTTCGGCTGCATCCGCGTGTTCCGTCCGGCCTTCATTAAGGGCGTTATCGACCTCTATCACGCACTGCGCGACGACGACGACGAACTGGCCGTCGAGGCTTACACGGCCTGGGGTTTCGGGGAGACGGCCAAGCGCAAGGAGGTGCTTCAGGTTCTGAATATCTGGGCACGCTTCATCTACCGCCCGCTTCTGGAGGACCGAGTTCAGTCTATCCATGAAGGCTCGAGCGGCGCCGAGGGCGCCAAGACCATCAGTCGGGTTCATCGGGAGTTGCGTAAGCATGGCGGAGTAAAGCCACCGCGCGAATTCGTGCTGATGGATCGCGCTGCGGTCGGCCTCGGCAGTGTCTTCATTCACCTCAAGGCTGAGATCAATTGGCACCGTGTCTTCAACGATTTGATTGAAGGTTTCGACTCGGGGCAGCTCGAAAAGCGCCAGAAGGCCGCCTTGAATCAGGTCGGTTTGCCCGAAGAGATTCCCTAAGAAACTCACGGAATTCTCCCGCGACCTTGGGCTCGACCTGCGGTTTCATGTTGAGGTGTGCCGCACATCGAGGACTGTCGCTTTGAAACGTTCCGGCCTGGCCGTTGCAACCATCCTGCTCTGTCTTGTCGTGGTTCTGCCCATGACTCTGTTTAGTGGTGGCGCTCTGGCCGAACCACTCCAGGATTATCGTTGGAAAAGCCGTCTGCTGGTGGTCTTCGCGCCGACGATTGTGGACGACAACTACGAACAGCAGATGCAGCAGCTTCTGCGCAATTCCGTCGCTGTCAGCAACCGCGATCTCTTGCCGGTCGAAGTCATCGGGGTCGAGCCTGTGCGGGTTGACGCTCTTTCCGAGCCGGCGATCGATCCGGTCGAGCTGCGCGAGCGGTTCGACGTGCCACAAGACGGCTTCAAAGCAGTTTTGCTTGGAAAAGACGGGGCGGCCAAACTGACGTCCGATAGCCCCATTCCGGCTCAGAAGCTGTTTGAAACCATCGATGCGATGCCGATGCGCCAGCGCGAACTGCAGGATGAATAGCTTCGACTGCAAAGCCGCTTTGGCTGGAACGCCTAGGACTTAGACCTGAAAAGAAGCGGCTTTAGTTCCGATCCGCGTCATTTGGCCGAATTCGCCTCTCTTCTCTCTCAAAGACGTACGTACGCACTGACAGTACGTACGTCGATTTACCTGAACTGACGGGCGCCACTCAGGCGAGACTTGCCTGAGGCGAGGCGGCACGGCATGGTACGCGCCGCTCTGCGTCGGCCCATCCGGGTCGGCTTGCAAACATGACGAGTCGGAGCCCGATGAAGATCGCCATCCTGAAGGAGCGGCGCACGCAAGAGACGCGTGTGGCTGCTTCCCCCGAAAGCGTGAAGAAACTCGTTGGCCTGGGAATTCAGGTCGCTGTCGAGAAAGGCGCCGGTGCCGGCGCAGCCTTCACCGATGCAGCCTTCAAAGAGGCCGGAGCGGAGATTGCCGGCGATGCCGCTGCCGCGTTCAAGGACGCTGCGCTGGTGCTCAAGGTTCGCGGGCCCGAAGCCAAGGAGGCCGGCGATCTGCCGAAGGGCTGTGTGCTGGCCGCGATCCTGGATCCCTTCCGATCGCTCGAAGAGGTGCAGGCGCTGGCTTCGGCAGGCGTCACGGCCTTCGCTATGGATTTCATGCCGCGCATTACGCGCGCGCAGTCGATGGACGTGCTCTCCAGTCAGGCCAACTTGGCCGGCTACAAGGCAGTGGTCGATGCGGCGGCGGAGTTCGGTCGCGCTTTCCCGTTGATGATGACGGCCGCCGGCAAGGTTACGCCGGCCCAGGTGCTGGTCATGGGCGCCGGCGTCGCTGGGCTGCAGGCGATTGCGACCGCCAAGCGTCTCGGGGCCGTGGTTTCCGCTACGGACGTTCGGCCGGCGGCAAAGGAGCAGGTCGAGTCGCTGGGCGGCAAGTTCGTCGCGGTCGAGGACGAGGAGTTCAAGCAGGCGGAATCCGCGGGCGGCTACGCCAAGGAGATGAGCGACGCCTACAAGCGGAAGCAGGCGGAGTTGATCGCCGAAACGATCAAGAAGATGGACGTGGTCATCACCACGGCGCTGATTCCGGGCCGCCCGGCCCCGCGCCTGGTGACCACGGAGATGGTCAAGTCCATGAAGCCGGGTTCTGTAATCGTCGATCTGGCGATCGATAACGGCGGCAACGTGGAGGCAAGCGAGGCCGGCAAGGTCGCTGTCAAGCACGGCGTCAAGATCGTCGCCCACCGCAATCTGCCGGGCCGCTTGGCGAGCGACACCTCGACGCTTTACGCCAACAACCTCTTCAACTTTGTCGCTCTGCTTTTTGACAAGGAAAAGAAGGACCTGGCGATCGACTGGGACGACGAAATCGTCAAGGGCACGCTGGTCGCCAAAGACGGCAAGGTCGTCCATCCGGCTCTGGAGAAGCTCGAGCCGGCGCGCAAACCGGCGGCCAAGAAAGCCGCCGCCCCGAAGGCTTCGACGAAGAAGGCGGCGACTTCGGAGCCGCCCGCGGACAAGCAGCCGGAGGCCGATAAGAAGCCCGAGACGGGCACGACGTCCGAGATGAGCAAGACGCCGGAGACGGGCGAGGAGCAGAAGAATGGCGAGTGATCAGCTGGTCGAGCAGGCGACGGACCTGGCCAACCGCGCGCTTGAGTTGTCGCGTGATCTAGCCGCTCTCGCCGGAGAGGTCGGTCAGGTCGCCGTGGAGACGGCCGCCAGCACCGGGGGCGCCGACGGCGCCTCGCCGCTCGTCATCGGGCTGACGGTCTTCGTCCTGGCGATCTTCGTCGGCTACCACGTGGTCTGGTCGGTTACGCCGGCGCTGCACTCGCCCTTGATGGGCGTCACCAACGCGATCTCCTCGGTGATCATCGTCGGTGCTCTGATCGCGGCTGGCACCGGTGAATACGGGTTTTCGGAGATCATGGGCTTCATCGCCGTCACGTTGGCCAGCGTGAACATCTTCGGCGGTTTCATCGTCACCTACCGCATGCTTTCGATGTTCAAGAAGAAGCCGAAAGCCGCCGCCGGCGGCAAGGCCCAGTAGAGCCGGGCGAGGAGAGAGACAAATACCATGAGCCACGATCTCGCCACGCTGCTCTACCTGGGTGCCAGCATCTGCTTCATCCTGGCGCTCAAGGGGCTGTCGCATCCGGAAACCAGCCGGCGCGGCAACATGCTGGGCATGGTCGGCATGGGTATCGCCATCTTGGTGACGCTTTTCATGCTGCCGGAGCTCAACTTCATCCTGATCTTCACCGGCATCCTGATCGGTGGTGCGGTCGGTACGGTGATCGCACTCCGGATCCAGATGACGGCGCTGCCGCAGTTGGTGGCCGCCTTTCACTCGCTGGTCGGTCTTGCGGCGGTACTGGTCGCTGCGGCGGCCTTCTACAATCCGGAGGCCTACGGTATCGGGCAGGCCGGCGAGATCAAGGCCACGTCGCTGGTTGAGATGGCGATCGGAACCGCGATCGGCGCGATCACCTTCACCGGCTCTATCGTTGCCTTCGCGAAGCTTCAGGGGCTGGTTTCCGGCAAGCCGGTGGTCTTCTACATGCAGCACTGGCTCAACCTGGGCCTGGGCATTTTGACGGTGATCCTCATCATTGCTCTGGTCACCGGCCAGTCCGGCGTGACCTTCTGGGCTATCGTTCTGGTGACCTTGGCGCTGGGCGTGCTGATCATCATTCCCATCGGCGGGGCCGATATGCCGGTGGTCATCTCCATGCTGAACAGCTACTCGGGCTGGGCCGCCGCCGGCATCGGTTTCACGCTGGAGAACAACCTCCTGATCATCACCGGTGCGCTGGTCGGCTCTTCGGGTGCGATCCTCAGCTACATCATGTGCAAGGGGATGAACCGCTCCTTCTTCTCGGTGATCCTGGGCGGCTTCGGAGGCGAGACGGCCACCGCCGGTGGTGCGGACGAAGGCGACAAGACCTGGCAGCAGGGTTCGGCCGAAGATGCGGCCTTCATGATGCGCAATGCCGACAAGGTGATCATCGTGCCCGGCTATGGCATGGCGGTGGCTCAGGCGCAGCATGCCTTGCGTGAAATGGCCGAACTGCTGAAGGCGGAAGGCGTCGAAGTGAAGTACGCGATCCATCCGGTTGCCGGACGGATGCCAGGACATATGAACGTCCTGCTCGCGGAGGCGAGCGTGCCTTACGACGAGGTTTTCGAGATGGACGAGATCAATACGGAGTTTCGAGAGACCGACGTTGCCTTCGTGATCGGCGCCAACGACGTGACCAATCCTTCGGCCAAAACGGACACGTCCAGTCCGATCTACGGGATGCCAGTGCTGAACGTCGAGGACTCGCAGAACGTGCTCTTCGTCAAGCGCTCGATGGGGTCGGGCTATGCCGGTGTCGACAACCCGGTATTCTACATGGACAAGACCTACATGCTGCTCGCGGATGCCAAGAAGATGTGCGAGAGCGTCGTCAAGGCATTGGAAAAGTAGACTACGCCGGGTGGGTGGCGGAACGGGGGGCTCGTTGGCCCCCCGTTGCTTTGCGGACCGCAGTTTCTGAGAGGGTAGGACGGTATGAGCATTTCGAAGATCGGCATCCTGGGCGCCGGCACCATGGGCAGCGGTATCGCTATCGCGTCCGCAGCGCGTGGTATCTCAGTAACGCTCTACGACGTGAGCGAAAGCCAATTGGACAAGGCCAAGGCCGAGGCGGCGACCTTCTTCGGCCGTGCGGTTGAGAAGGGCCGAATGAACGCCGCGGACTCCGAAACGGCTCAGGTGCGCATTGCCACCACCGGAGCCTTGCCGGACCTGGGCGACGCCGAGCTGCTGATCGAGGCGGTGTTCGAGGACTTCGACCTCAAAGCCCGGACTTTCGAGGCTCTGTCCCCCGTTGTCCGCGCTGACGCCTTGATCGCAACCAACACCTCCTGTCTCAAGGTGTCCGATCTGGCACAGCATGTCGCGGCGCCCGAACGCTTCTTGGGACTGCACTACTTCAGCCCGGCGCAGATTAACCCCTTGGTGGAGGTGGTGCGCGGTACGGCCACCGACGAGGCGGCTGTCGAGGCGGCACTGAGTTTCTGCGAAGCGACCGGGAAGAAACCGTTGCTTTGTAAGGATCACTTCGGTTTCGCCGTCAATCGCTTCTTCTGCCCCTATACCAACGAAGCATCGCGCTGTGTGGACGACGGGCTCGGCACGCCGGCGCAGATCGACCGTGTCGCGCAGGAAGCCCTGGGGGTCGCCGCCGGTCCCTTCTTCGTGCAGAACATCATCAAGCCGCGCATTAACCTGCACGCTGTGCGCAACCTAAAGCCGCTCGGTCCCTTCTATGCGCCGGCGGACTACCTGACACGGGCTGGCGAATCCGAAGAGAGCTTTGATCTCGGTACGGACCCGGGCCCCGATGCGGCACGCGATCGACCCATTGCCGACCGTCTGCTTGGGGCGACCTTCCTGCCTGTCTTGGAAGAGTTGGACGAGGCGGTGGCGGGGCCGGCCGACATCGATATGGGCGCCGAGGTGGCTTTGCGGTTCGGCCGCCAGCCTTGCGAGCTGATGGATTCGCTTGGCCGTGACGAGGTCGAGCGACTGGTGAGGCCACTGGCGGAACGTTACGGCGTTACGCTGCCGAAATCGCTTGAGCGGGTCGGCCAGCTGCGCGGCTGACCCTTTTCCGCATGCGTCTGCGAAGGCGCCCAAAGGCAAAGTGATTAAACACAGAAAGCCGGGCGAAAAGCCCGGCTTCCCTTGGAAACCGCAAGTCTTCTGACGAACGGGCGGTTGCCCGTTGCTGCGAGCTAGAAGCCCTCGCGCTCCATCCGCTTGCGCAGCAGCTTGCGATGGCGGCGGACCGCTTCGGCGCGCTCGCGCTTACGTTTTTGCGAGGGCTTTTCGAAGTGCCGGCGCAGCTTCATCTCGCGAAAGATACCCTCGCGCTGCATCTTCTTCTTCAGCGCGCGCAGGGCCTGATCGACGTTATTCTCACGAACAGTGACGTGCACCTTGCCTCGACCTCCTCGTCGATGTCTTTGCGGTCTAGCTTCACTATGGATCGGCCGAAGCTCTGACGTCCCGCCCACAAAGATGGCCTGCGACGGGCAGGCCAGGCGGAACTCGAGCTGCAGTCAAACACAATAACCCGCCGGCAAAGCCAAGCGGGACGGCGGTATATACCACCGGCCACCACGAATGAAAAGGGCGCAAGCGCGCAAAAACGGCTTCGGCATCTACGTCTGCCTGCGGCGCCTGCCCGCAGTCGACGCCCATTGGTGGACGCCTGGCTGGCGGCGCGCCATATTCCCGCTATGGCAATCCTGAAAATCGCCCGCATGGGCCATCCCGTTCTGCTCCAGCCGGCCAGATCCATTGCCGATCCGACGGCGCCCGAGATCCGGCAGCTGGTGGCTGATATGATTGAGACCATGGAAGACGCGCCTGGCACCGGTCTGGCTGCGCCGCAAGTCCATGTCCCGCTGCGGTTGGTGATCTTCAAGGTCTCGCCGGAACGTGCGCAGAATGAAGATGGAGCCGAGGGCGGCGAGGCGATGCCGCTGACCGTCCTGATCAATCCGGAGATTGTACCGCTGACGCAGGAAACCGCCCTAGGCTGGGAAGCCTGTCTGTCGGTCCCAAAGTTGGCTGGCCTGGTGCCGCGCTGGACCCGCATCCGCTATAGCGGTCTCGATCTCGACGGCAAGCCTGTCGAACGCGACGCCAGCGGATTTCACGCCCGGGTGGTGCAGCACGAATGCGACCATCTGGATGGCATTCTCTATCCGCAGCGGATGCAGAACCTCAAAGATCTGCTGTTTTCCTCGGAACTACGGCATTGGTCCGGTACCGCACCGCATGCTGCCAGCTCACCGCCGATCAAGGAGGCGTCATGACCGTAGGCGAAGAAATCGAGGCACGCCGTCGTGAGCTGATGCAGGCCGCGGTGCAGCATGTAGCCTTCGATGGCTGGAGCGGGCAGGCCCTGATCGCGGGTGCACGCGATCTCGGTCTCTCCGCGGCAGAGGCGCACAACCTTTTTCCTGGCGGCGCGCGCGAGTTGCTCGAGGTGTTCAGCGCCGAAATGGATCGCCGGATGCTGGAGACGATGGAGCGCCAGCCGTTGGAAGAGATGCGGGTACGCGACAAGGTGGCGCTCGGCGTACGTAGCCGGCTGGAGCTGTTGGAACCCTATCGGGAGGAGGTACAGCGCGGTCTCTCTTTTTTGGCCTTGCCGCCTAATGCCGTCCTCGGCAGTCGGCTGGTTTGGCGTACCTGTGACGCCATCTGGTATGCCGCCGGCGATACGGCGACGGATTACAACTACTACAGCAAGCGTTCGCTCTTGGCGGGTGTTTATTCCTCGACGCTACTCTACTGGTTGTCGGACCGGTCGGAGAACTACGCCGCGACGTGGGATTTTCTGGACCGCCGGCTCACGGACGTGCTGAAGATCGGCGGCACGCTGGGCAAGTCGATCCAGCGTTTGATGGACGCACCCAACAGTCTTTTTACGCGCCGCCGTGGGGTTCGTCCGCGCGCGTAGCACGCAAGCTTGACCGGTTGTTTGTCTGAAATCTTAGGCTGAGACCACCCAAGCCGGTCCGAGAGGGATGCCAGGGCGACCGGTAACGGTTCAGCGTTTCGGCAGCAGCTTGGTGACGTGCCCCATCTTGCGGCCGGGGCGGGCTTCGGCCTTGCCATAGAGGTGCAGGCGGGCGGTCGGCTCGGCCAGGATCTCTCGCCAGCGCTTTACGTCTTCGCCCAGTAGATTCTTCATAACGGCATCGGAGTGCCGTTCGCTGGAGCCGAGCGGCAGGCCGCAGACCGCCCGAATCTGTTGCTCGAACTGGCTGGTGGCGCAGGCGTCGATGGTCCAATGGCCCGAGTTGTGCGGCCTCGGGGCCAGTTCGTTCACCACCAACTGCTCTTCGGTGGTCAGGAACATCTCTACGGCGATCACGCCGATTAGATCCAGCGACTCCGCGATTTTGCGAGCGTAGCCTTCGGCCCTGTCCGCGGCGTTCTGTGGGATACGGGCGGGGGCAATGGTTTGATCCAGGATATGATGGCGGTGCTGATTCTCCACCGGCACGTAGGTTTCGACACGACCGTCCAGACCGCGCGCCACCACCACCGAGAGTTCCAGACGGAAATCGACGAAGGCCTCCAGGATGCCGACCGGGTTGGCCGCATGGGCGGTGATCTCTGTCCAGGCCGTCTCGGCTTCGGCCTCGCTCTGAACTAACGCTTGGCCTTTGCCGTCATAGCCGAACTCTGTGGTCTTGAGCACCGCCGGCGCGCCCAGCTCGCGCAGAGCGCGGCGGACGCCGTCCGGGTCCCGGACCTCGGCGTAGCGTGTGGTCGCAACCGAGATCGAGGCGAGAAAATCCTTCTCTCTCAGGCGGTTCTGGCAGATGTTTAGAACTTTCGGTCCTGGACGCACTGGCACGCGCTCTTCCAGAAAGGCAGCCGTTGCGGCCGGTACATTCTCGAACTCGAAGGTTACCGCGTCCACGGAGCGGGCGAAGTCCGCCAGCGCCGTTTCGTCTCGATAGTCGGCCAGAGTCGAGAGGTTGGTGACCTGATGTGCCGGGCCATCCTCCGTCGGGCCGAAGACATGGCAGCGATAACCCAGGCGCGCTGCGGCCAAGGCCGCCATGCGGCCCAGCTGACCGTCCCCCAGCATGCCAACGACGGAGCCGGGTGGTAAAGGCGCGAGGCGACTAGCGGACATGGTTGCCGAGGCGGGACCCGGGAACAGCTTCCTGGTCCGATGCGGTAGGCAGAGCTGTGTCGGTGCTATGGGTCGTCGGGTCAGGCATCGTCGACCGGTACCTCCGCAACCCCTTGGGTTTGACGGTTGCGGAAGGCATCGAGCGCTGCCGCAGCTTTCGAATCTTGCAATGCGATGACTGCCGCCGCCAGCAGGCCCGCGTTCTTCGCCCCGGCTTTGCCGATTGCCAGCGTACCGACAGGGATACCGCCGGGCATCTGCACGATCGACAGCAAAGAATCCATCCCGCTCAAGGCCTGGCTTTCAACGGGTACGCCGAACACCGGCAGCGCGGTATTGGCCGCCACCATGCCTGGAAGATGCGCCGCGCCACCGGCGCCGGCGACAATAACTTGCAGGCCGCGTTCGCGGGCCCCCTGCGCATAGTCGCGCAACCGCTCGGGTGTCCTGTGGGCGGAGACGATCCGCGTTTCGTAGGTTAGATCGAGCTCCTCCAGCACCTGCGCCGCATGGCGCAGCGTAGGCCAGTCCGACTGACTGCCCATGATAATTCCAATCTTTGGCGCCCCGTCCACCATCGCCCGATCCCGAATTGTTCTACGGCCCTCCAGGGCCGCCTGCGAAAGCCGGCGATTATTCAGATCGCTGCGTCGTGGGGCAAGCACTCTAGGACAGAAGGCAGTTCCAGCTCCTTAGCTGCGAACACCGCGAGAACGAAGTGGTCTTAAACGGACTGTTTTGAAGGAAACCTTTACCAATTACGGCGTAGCGTTCGGATACGATCGTCATCAAGTGCCTTGGCACAGTGCTGCGCAGAGATAGTTTTGATGGCTAAGTATTCGAGCATACGGCAGGTCGCATGAAGATCGGTAGCTCCACAGGTCCTCGCGGTCCGGCTCGAACGGGCGCTGCGAACGGCGTTTCCGGCGTACGCTCGGTTGGCGCTACGGCACCAGCCGGTGGTGTCGGCAGCGCGGCGGGTGTCAGCGGCGCAGCCGATGCCGCGTCGATCCTTGGCCTGTCCGAGGCCGAGCTCACGCCGAAGGTGCGCGCGGCGCTGGATCAGCTGATCGGCGAGGTGGTGCGTCTTCGCGAAGATCTGGATCGGGCGAAACGTCGAATCGGTCATCTCGAGGAGTTGGCCGACCAGGACAGCCTTGTTCCTCTGACCAATCGCCGCGCCTTCCTGCGCGAGCTGACCCGCTTGATGGCCTTTGCCGAACGCTACGATGCGCCTGGTGCCGTCATCTACTTCGACGTTAACGGCATGAAGCAGATCAACGACACCCATGGCCATCCAGCCGGCGATGCCGCCCTCAAGCATGTGGCCGAAGCGCTGCTGCAGATCACCCGCAGCTCAGATGTGGTCGGCCGGCTCGGTGGCGACGAATTCGGTGTGATCCTGGCGCAGGTGGACGAAGAAACAGCGATCCACAAGGCGCAGGAACTGACCAACGCCATTATCTCAGAGCCTGCCATCTGGAACGGTCACGAGTTGACCGTCGGCGTCTCCTACGGGGTCTATGCCTTTTCCGGAAAGGAGGAGGTTGACGAGGCACTCTCTGCGGCCGACCAACGCATGTACGCTCACAAACGCGGCAAGGTCGTTGCGGTTGGTGAGTAGCGTAGGGAGGGTGCTGTCAGGCGCTCTTCAGCGTTCTTCACGCGATGATGTCGGGCAGTAAGAGCCCTTCGACTCGCAGGATCTCATCCTTAAGACTCAGCTTACGTTTTTTGAGTCGCTGAACCTTCAACTGATCGAAGGGTGCAGTTTCCGTCACGCGTGCGATGACGTCATCCAGGTCGCGGTGCTCGCACTTCATCTCTTCCAACTGGACCCGGAGCCGTTCCTTTTCGGCTTCGTTTAGACGCATAGCTTGATAATCCATCGACAGTACGAGACCCGAGACCCGCCACCATAGCACGCCGCGGGCTTGCTGCGCAGGCTTGTCGCACGGGTACACATGACGGAAAGTCGGGGCGAAAGCCTGGTCGGGCACGAACTGGAGGTGACGGTAAAAGCATGGCGGATATTCGGCGTATCGGCATCCTGACCAGCGGCGGCGATTGTGCCGGGCTGAACGCCGTGATCCGGGCAGTGGTGCAGCGGGCGGCCTACGGCTACGGCTGGGAGGTGGTGGGCATACACAAGGGTACCGCCGGCTTGCTGTCGCGTCCGGTGGAGGCGGAAGTCCTGAATCTTTCTCAGTTTACCGGCAGCCTCTTGCGTATGGCCGGAACGGTCCTGGGGACCACCAACAAGGGCGATCCCTTCGACTATCCGATGCCGGACGGTAGCCGGGCCGATCGCTCGACGGAGATCGTCGAGGGAATCCGCGACTTGGGGCTGGACGCGGTGATCGGCATTGGCGGCGACGGCTCGCTGGCGATCCTGCGTCGCCTGGCTGAGCAGGGCAGTATCCCCTTGGTCGCGATTCCCAAGACGATCGACAACGATCTAGGCGATACCGAGGTGGCAATCGGTCACGATACCGCGGTCGAGGTGGCGACTGAGGCGCTGGACCACCTGCAGCCGACCGCTGCCAGCCACGACCGGGTCATGGTGCTGGAGGTGATGGGCCGCGATGCCGGGCATATCGCACTCTCGGCTGGCATCGCCGGCGGCGCCGACATCATTCTGATCCCCGAAATCCCCTACAAGATCGCCAGCGTCGCTGGAAAGATCGATCGACTCCGCCAGCTCGGCCGCAACTTCGCGCTGGTGATCGTGGCCGAAGCCTTGCGCACCGAGCAGGGCCAGCCCGTGGCCGAGACGAAGCAGAGCGGCGATGTTCACTACGGCGGCATCGGCCATTACATTGGCCGCCGCATTGCCGAGGCCACTGGCGCCGAAACCCGCGTCACGGTGCTGGGGCATATCCAGCGGGGTGGCACGCCAACGCCGCGCGACCGTCTGATGGCTTCCAGTTTCGGGGTGCATGCGGTCGATCTGATCGCTGAGGGTCGTTTCGACCGCATGGTTGCCTGGGCGGGTCGTGGCGTGATCGACGTGCCGATCGCCGATGCGATCCAAGCCTACCACGCTGTGGAGACCGAGGGGGCTCTGGTCCGTACTGCCCGCGGTCTCGGCATCTCCTTCGGCGACGACTAGCCGAAGCGGATGTTGGAGAGTTCTCCCTTCTGGCGCTTCTCGTTGGCGCTCTACGGTCGGGCTGAGGTGCAAGAGGCCTGCCTGACTTTACAGGACATGCATGGGTTGGATGTCAATCTGCTGCTTTACGCATGTTTTGCCGGCTCACGCGGTCACGCTCTGACGCGCCAGGAACTGGAGATCCTGACTGGGGCCGTGGAAGGCTGGCACCTTGAGGTCGTGCGTCCGCTCCGGGCCTCCCGCCGCTGGATGAAGCGGCAGGACCTGGATGCCGCCGGACATAGTCTGCGCGACCGGATCAAAGCAGCGGAACTGGAGGCTGAGCGGCTTGAGCAGGAAACGCTCTGGAGCGCTCTACCGCTGCCCGATGGCGCGCCCAACGGGGAGGCCGTGGCACAGAACCTCAGCCTGCTTTTGCTTGATCGTGCCGACCTGGCCGGTGGGGCCGATGTTATGGCGCTGGAGGCGCTGACCGAAGCAAGCTTGACCGCAGACTAGGCTCGCAGCTGACAGTGTTTGCCTCTCGGGCAGGCCGACCAATCTTCGCGCAACCGCGAGCTAGGCTTTGGTGGTTCGTTTGCGCGCCCGCACGACCTTGCCGTCTTCGTCGGGCTCGCCCCAGCGCGTAACCAGCGGCGACTGCAGATCGAAGAGGTCGAGCACGCGGCCGACCGACTGGTCGACCAGATCCTGAATCGTCTGCGGGTTGGCATAGAAGGCGGGGACCGGTGGCGCGACAATGGCCCCCATTTCCGATAAGGCCAGCAGGTTGCGCAGGTGGCCGCTGTGCAGCGGAGTCTCACGCAGCATTAATACCAGGCGCCGCCGTTCCTTAAGCGTCACGTCTGCCGCGCGCGTCAGCAGGTTGGAGGTGACGCCGGTTGCAATCTCCGACATTGAGCGAATCGAGCAGGGAGCGATGACCATCCCAAGCGTCCTGAAGGACCCGCTGGAGATTGCCGCGCCGATGTCCTCGATGGGATAAACGACATCCGCCAGAGCTTGTACTTGGCGAACTTTAAAGTCCGTTTCATAGGCTAACGTGATTTCTGCCGATTTGGTCATCACCAGATGGCTCTCGACCGGCAGTGCCTGCAGTGCCTCCAACAGGCGTAGGCCATAAACCGCGCCGCTGGCCCCACTGATGCCGACAATCAGCCGTGCCCTGCTACCGCCCGAATTTTCCTGCATACCTGACACTAGGAACTCCCTGCTACTCTGCGCTAGAGTCTCTCAGAACAGAGTGATCGCAAACGATTCGTTAGTCTTTGTGAAATGGGTTGGATTGTTGAATCACCAAGTTATCACCGCAGTTCACATGCCGAGAACGCTTGGCAATGTAGGTCGAGGGGCGTAGCATATTTTCCATAACCGGGAGAAGGAGACGACGCATGTCGGTGCACGACCGGATCGAGTCCTTGCGCAGCCAACACGCGCTTTTGGACAACGCCATCCGAGAGGAAAGCCATCGACCCCATCCCGACGAACTTCGAATACACGAACTTAAACGCGAGAAGCTCAGGCTGAAGGACGAGATCGCCGCTATGCAAACGGTGAGTCCGCCGATACAGGTTGAACTCCGCGCCTGACCTCAACACCAGCCGGCCGCTGAACCAAGCGCGCCGGCCTTAGTGTTTTACGATCAGTTGCTTTCACGATGCGTCTGCAATGCGGGCAGCGATCGACGTTCATGTTTGCTCGTCGCTCAGGGTAAGCTGGGTGCATGACCCAGTCTTGGTTTTCTTCCAAGGTCGAGAAGCGTCGTAGTGCCATCGAAGGACGCGGCCTCTATGCCGTCGCCGGTATTGCGGCCGGCGAAGCAGTCGCGGTGAAGGGTGGGCATATTCTGAGTCGGGCCGAGCGCGACGAGATCGCGACCTCGCTGGGACCGGCGGAAATTCAGATTTCCGAGCATCTCTTCATTGGGCCGCGGACGCAGGCCGAGCGTGAGGGCAGTATGCTGCACCTCAACCATTCCTGTACGCCCAACCTCGGGATCGAGGGACAGATCGTCTTTGTCGCGCTGCGGGACATCGCAGCTGGCGAGGAACTGACGTTCGACTACGCCACCGGTGACGACGACGATTGGACGATGGATTGTCGCTGCGGCGCGCCCGGATGCCGCGGCACGATTACCGGACAGGATTGGCGCAGACCGGAGCTGCAGAAGAAGTATAGCGGACGTTTTGCAGCCTACCTGCAACGCAAGATCGACCGCACGAAGACCTGATATTGAGCGACAGCGGCCAAACCCCGAGACATTTTGTCTGGTGATCTGGTGTGGCTGAGATCTGTCTCGGTTGCAGTAAATCAGCTTGATGCCGATGATCGGTTCGAACTCTGCCGATCGTTTATTCAATCTTATCGGCCCCGGTAGAAGAAATGGCCGGTCAAGTCGTCAAGAATGCATCGGAAATACAAAGAGCCGCTCCCTTATGGGAGCGGCTCTTCGCGGATAAGCTAACCTTCGCAGCGCGATGTCGGCTGCGGGCAGGCTTGTCAGGCAGTAGCGCGCTGCTTCAGCCAGCGTAGTCCGCCCAAGCCGCCGAGAGCGGTGATCAAGAACCAGGCGGCAGCCGGCAGGGGCACGGGATGCACCTCCAAGCTGGCCAGCAGGTAGGACTTGTTCTTCTTGTGCTCTTTCGTCAGCCAGTGTTCGAACTGTTGATCGCCGACCATGAAGCCACCGATCGTGAAGAGGTACTTCATGCCGTCGACGACGACAGACTGCGAAGCGCCTTCGTTCAGCGTGGCCGTCACCACATCGTCACAGGTGCTACTACTGCCGGCGGGACAGCTGCCCCAGACGTTCGGAGTCTCTTCGTGGTCGAAATTGAAGAGCGATGTCACCTGGAAGGGCGTGTTGCTGCCCTTGATGAAGCCTTCGAAGGTAACTGACAGGGATATGCTCGACAGGGTCGTTCCGGTGATCGGGTAGTTGCGGTGCGTGAAGCGTCCGATCCAGAAACTGTCGCCGGCATCGAGGTCGGACGGTGTCGTTCTGGCGCGAAAATCGTACCCGCTTTGCCGCCAGGGCCAGGACACGGGCTGCCCCCAACGGGCCGTCACGGTGTTGCCATTGTTGTCGATGTTGATATTGCTCGGATCCGGATTGAGCCAGCTGGCGGATATGTTCGTGACCGTCGCGCCCATGACAGCCGCTTTCGCGGGATCGGCAGCACCGACCAGAGACGTGGCGAACAGCGCACCGGCGGCGATCGCAGTCGCAATGGATTTCATGACTTCCCCCTTCGGCCCTCGCACAGCGGGGGCACCCCAAGACCTTAACGCAAATTTAATGTTTGAGGCTTTTATGGGATAAAGTCAAGCAATTGATTGTGGCCTGACCGTGCGATCGTGTTTTACAGGCCTGAAATTCCTGGGGTTATGGTTAATAGCCCTAAAATAAGGTTAATATCGGCAGAACGCGCCGAGAGGCTCGGTTTGGTCAATAGAATAGAGGTTGGGGGCAGTCCTGCCTGCTCTCCAGGCGTCGTCAAGCGGCCCTGCGGCTGGTCGCCAGCAGCGCTGCGGCGCTCAGCATCATGCCGTCGGCTATCCGATTGAACAGGCGCACGCGTGCGGTCGTCAGCCGCAACTTCCGCGCTCGAGAACCGGCTGTTGCGTACAGACAGGCGGCGCAGACCTCTATCGGGAGATAGACAGCTCCCAACCACAGCAGTTGCGTCGTGGCTGCAGTGCCCGGCACGATGAACTGAGGCAGGAAAGCGGTGAACAGCAGGATCGCCTTGGGGTTGGTAATGGCGACAAGAAACTCCTTCCGAGCCAGTCGCCAAGCGCTGCCTTCCAACGATTCCGACTCGCCGAGTTCCAGCTCACGCGAGATCCAGAGCCTGATCCCCAAGTAGGTCAGGTAGGCGACGCCGAGCCATTTGACGACCGTGAAGGCCAACTCCGAGGCGGCCAGAAGTGCCCCCAGACCCCCAGCGACGAGGGCAATCAGGATCATAAAGGCTGCCAAGCGCCCAAGCAGGCTGAACAGCGTCGGGCGCAAGCCGGCGCGTGCGCCGTTGATCAGTGACAGCAGGTTGTTGGCGCCTGGCGAAGCGGCGACCAGGGCGGCGGCCGGCAGGAACAGCAACAGCTGATCAGAGGTCATGGGCCTTGCATCTCCACGGCGCCGACCGCGTAGTCCTAACCGGTCTGTTCGCGCAGCATAAACTTCTGGATCTTACCGGTGGAGGTCTTGGGCAACTCGCCGAAGACCACGTGGCGCGGGCACTTGTAGTGCGCCAGGTTATCGCGGCAGAAGGCAATCAGCTCCTCCGCGCTGGCTTCTGCACCGGGCTTCAACTCGACGAAGGCGCAGGGCGTCTCGCCCCAGGTCTCGTCTGGCTTGGCGACGACGGCGACGGCGGCGATCGCGGGGTGGCGGTAGAGCGCGCTCTCCACCTCTATAGAGGAAATGTTCTCTCCGCCGGAGATGATGATGTCCTTGGAACGGTCCTTCAGCTGAATGTAGCCGTCCGGGTGGGTGACGCCCAAATCGCCGGTGTGGAACCAGCCGCCGGCCAGCGCAGTGTCCGTTGCGCTGGGGTTCTTGAGGTAGCCTTTCATGACGATGTTGCCGCGCATGAAGACCTCGCCCAGGCTCTCGCCGTCCCAGGGGAGCGGCTGGAGCGTCTTGGGGTCCGCAACCATCAGGTCCTCCAGCACCGGATAGGCGACACCCTGACGCGACTTGAGCTCTGCCTGCTCCTCGATCGGCTGCTTGTCCCAGTCGTCGTGCCAGGCGCAGACGACGGCGGGGCCGTAAACCTCGGTCAGGCCGTAGACGTGGGTCACCTCGAAGCCCTCCTGCTGCATGGCCGCCAGCACACTGGCTGGTGGCGGGGCGGCCGCCGTCATCATCTGGACCTGTTGCGGGAAGGACCGTTTCTGCTGGGGCGTGGCGCCCAGGATCATCTGCATCACGATGGGCGCGCCACAGAGGTGGGTCACGCCTTCTTCGGCCAAGGCCTGGTAGATCGCCCCCGCTTCGACCCGGCGCAGACAGACGTGCGTTCCGGCCAGCGCGGTCACGGTCCAGGGGAAGCACCAGCCGCTGCAATGGAACATCGGCAGGGTCCAGAGGTAGACCGGGTGTGCCTGCATGCCCCAGGTCAGCACGTTGCCGAGGGCGTTCAGGTAGGCGCCGCGGTGGTGATAGACCACGCCCTTGGGGTTGCCTGTAGTGCCGCTGGTGTAGTTCAGCGAGATGGCTTCCCACTCGTCCTCGGGCCGGCGCCCGTGGAAGTCCGGATCGCCCTCGGCCAGGAGCGCCTCGTAGTCCAGTTCGCCCAGGCGGGTACCTCCCGGTCCCTGCGGGTCGTCGACGTCAATGACCAGGATCTTGCGACCCAGGCGCTTCAGGGCCGGCGCGATGGTGGCATGGAACTCGCTGTCGGTGATCAGCGCCTTGGCTTCCCCGTGTTCCAGGATGAAGGCGATGGTCTCCGCATCCAGTCGCACGTTGAGAGCGTTCAGCACGGCGCCCGTCATCGGCACGCCGAAATGCGCTTCCCACATTGGCGGCGTATTGGGGCACATCACGGCAACGGTATCGCCGACGCCGATCCCACGCTTGGTCAAGGCGGAGGCCAGGCGCCTGCAGCGCGCAGCCGCTTCACGCCAGGTGAAGCGCTGATTGCCATGGACCACCGCCGGGCGCTCGGGGAAAACTGCTGCCGCCCGCTCCAGAAAGCCCAGCGGCGAAAGCGGCACGTAGTTGGCTGCATTGCGGTCGAGATGCAGCTCGAAGGGATCATGTCCCGACATGACAACGAGTCCTCCCAGGCGTTTTTTCCTTCCTACACCAGCTGGCAACCACTCGCCAACGCAAGGGCGTAAGGCAGGGGGATGCCACGGCACTCGAAGCTCGCTATGAAGGTCCGGGCTCCCCGGCGCGGTTGCTGAGCCGTTCAACAGGGAGGCGCGCGCATGCGGCGGATGTTTTGCAGTGTTCTGTTTGCCTCTGCGGCCTGGTTGCTTGCGGCGACCGCTGCCGCTGCACTGGAGATCGATTGTCGCGGGCCGGAGCCGGTCTGGTCGGCAAGCGAGCCTCCCGTCAATCTGACCCACATCTTCTGCGGCGAAATCAACAGCAGAGGGCGACCGGTCGGTTTTCATGCCCGGCCGAAGGGCCTTGACCCACCCAACGCGCGGTTGATCGAGGTCATCGACGGACCGAACGCCTTGGGGGTCTACACGGCGGAGGTTGCCGTTCGCGCCGAGGCGACAGGCTGGCAGACGGCCGATGAGAAGTTTTCCAGCTTCTTTCCGGACAGCATGACATCTCAGCAGGTTCTGGACGCCATTCTTGCCGCCTTCCATGACGCTGGGGACGGGGAAGGTAAGTGGCGTGGTGATCCGGGGCTCGGTTTTCTGATCGAGGGGTGGTTGCTGCCCGACGGGCGGCGCATCAACACCGCCTGGCCGATCTACCTGGAGGATGCGCGATGACGGGCAGCGACGACGAGGACGATAGGCCTGTGTCGAAGACCCCGATGCCGGAGAGTCCGGTTACCGTTTCAGCGGCTAAAACGACCAGCGGCCTACCCGAGGTTTGGGGCGAACCGGGCTATGACGCCCTGGTCGGTTTCCTGGAGAGCGATCTGCAGGGCGGCATCGCCGGCGTCGAGTGGTTGCTTGCCGACATGCAACGCATAGAGCGTGGCGAGACCGGCTTTGTGGAGCGCTGCGGCAACGCCTATCGGCTGCAGCTCCGGCGCGACGTCGCCGTTCTCCAGTCACTGCATGACCCGCAGCAGGCCGACTGCCGTATAGACATGCGTGTGCTGCACCGCACTTTGATGGCCTGGCGCGCTGCACTGTAGCCGCGTGAAACCACCTCTTTCGGTCTCTTGCTCCAGCGCGCCCCTTGGCGCGCCAACGCAGCGTTGCGGTTCCGCCGAGATTGCGGCTACCGTCCACCTCAACCAACAAGCAGAGAACAGCAGGGCGAGGAGACGTCATTCATGGGCAGCTTCGACGAGATGCACCGGCGGTCACTGGAAGACCCGGAGAGCTTTTGGGCCGAGGCCGCGGAGGCGGTGCACTGGTACGAGCGCTGGGATCGGGTGCTGGATGCTAGCGATCCGCCCTACTACCGCTGGTTCCCTGGCGGCAAACTGAACACCTGCTACAACGCCCTGGATCGCCATGTGAAGGCGGGCCGCGGCAATCAGACGGCGCTGATCTACGACTCGCCGGTTACCGATACGGTCCGGCACTACAGCTATAGCCAGCTGCGCGACGAGACGGCCAAGCTGGCTGGCGCAATGGCGGCCCGCGGCGTCGGCAAGGGCGACCGCGTCATCATCTATATGCCGATGGTGCCCGAAGCGATCATGGCCATGCTGGCCTGCGCTCGCCTGGGTGCCGTCCACTCCGTGGTCTTCGGAGGCTTTGCCGCCAACGAACTGGCCACCCGCATCGACGACTGCGCCCCGAAACTGGTGCTCTCCGCCTCCTGCGGGATCGAGGCCGCACGCGTCGTGCCCTACAAACCGCTGCTGGACGCGGCCATCATGATGGCGGTGCACAAGCCCGAGCGCTGCATCGTACTGCAGCGGCCTCAGGAACGCTGCGAACTTATGGCGGGACGGGACGAGGACTGGGCCGAGGTGATGTCGGCGGCCGAACCCCACGACTGCGTGCCGGTGGCGGCAACGGATACTCTGTACGTGCTCTATACCTCAGGTACCACGGGGCAACCCAAGGGGATCGTCAGGGATACCGGCGGGCATGCGGTGGCTCTGACTTGGTCGATGCGTCACATCTACGACATCAAACCGGGCGAGGTGTACTGGGCGGCCAGCGACATCGGTTGGGTCGTCGGCCATTCCTACATCGTTTATGCGCCGCTGATGTACGGCGCGACCACCGTCGTCTACGAGGGCAAGCCGGTGGGTACACCGGACGCCGGTGCCTTCTGGCGGGTGATCCAGCAGCACAAGGTCGCAGCCCTTTTCACCGCGCCGACCGCCTTTCGCGCGATCCGCCAACAAGACCCCCATGGCGAATTGCTGCAGGATTACGACCTAGGGGTTTTTCGGGCCCTGTTTCTGGCCGGCGAGCGATGCGATCCCGACACCTTGGAGTGGGCGCAAGAGAAGCTGGGGCGCCCGGTCATCGATCACTGGTGGCAGACAGAGACCGGCTGGTCGATCGCAGCCAACTGCATGGGCATCGAGGCCTTGCCGATCAAGCCCGGCAGCCCGACCCGAGCGGTACCCGGCTGGGATCTGAAGGTTCTGGATACGGACGGCCGCGAAGTCGCAGCGGGCACCATCGGTGCGATCTGCGGCAAGCTGCCGATGCCGCCAGGGACTTTTCCGACCATCTGGGGCGCCAAGGAGCGTTACAGCAAGACCTATCTGCGGGAGTACCCCGGCTACTATCAGACCGGCGATGCCGGCTATCTGGACGAGGATGGTTATGTCTTCGTCATGGCGCGCACCGACGACATCATCAACGTTGCCGGCCATCGCCTCTCGACCGGTGCGATGGAGGAGGTGCTGGCCAGCCATCCGGACGTAGCCGAGTGCGCGGTGATCGGCGTCGCCGACGCGCTGAAGGGCCAACTGCCAGTCGGCTTCATGGTTCTGAACAAGGGCGTCGAGCGGCCGGACGCGGAGATCGTCAAGGAGGTCGTGGCCATGGTGCGCGATCGCATCGGGCCGGTCGCCGCCTTCAAGCAGGCCACGGTGGTGCCGCGTCTGCCCAAGACCCGGTCCGGCAAGATTCTGCGCGCGACCATGCGCCAGATCGCGGACGGCGAGGCCTACAAGACCCCCGCAACGATCGACGATCCGGCAATTCTCGACGAGATCGATGAAAGCCTGCAGGGCATCGGGCTGGCGCAGCGACAGCCCTAGAGCGAGGTGTCGGCGTCTCTAGCGCGCGCGGGGGGCTGGCGGCGGGGTGTCGATGAAACGGCGGGCGGCTTCTGCCTGACGCGGGTTGCTGGCAACCAGGCGCGTATAGGCGGCTTCGGCCAACGCCGGATCTCCGCCCCAGACGCCCGACTGAATGGCGAATCGCTGGGCCTGCGGGTCGTCGGGCAGAACGCCGAACAGCCAGCGGGCATGCGGCAGCATGGCGTCGATCCGGCCAGCGAGTTGCAATGAGACCAGCAGCGCGATACGGGCGTTGATCGAGTTGGGAACCTGTTCGACCGCGGCGCCGTGCAGGTCGATGGCACGGGCGAAGTCGCCGGTCATCCCGAGTACGCGGCCGGCCTCCAGATACTGCCCGGCGTTTTCCGAAGCGCGACAGCTCTCCGTCAAAGCCAGAGCGATCTGATCCGGCAGCGGTCCGCGGCCGGCACCGGCCACGCTGTCCAGCGCATCGGCACAGCCGCTGAAGGCGGTCCCGAGCGCGGTCTGGACCGATCTGGCGTCTGCAGCATCTCTTAGGGTGAGCAAGTCGCCGACGGCGTCCGCCGGTAAGGCTTCGTAGCGGCCTTCGCCGCCGCCGACCGCGATGCCGATCAGGCGTCCTTCGTCGTCGACCAGGGCGCCGCCACTGACGCCCGGCTGCATCCGTGCCGTGACGTGCAGACGGCCAAGGGGAGCTTCGTCCGCCGGCGGTAAGATCAAGTCTCCGGGCTCGAACACGCGTATCTCTTGCCGCGCGACGTCGGCCCCGACGGCGAAGAAGGGCCCCTCGTCGCGCCGTGGCTCCGGTGTGAGAATAGCGCCGTCCGCGGGCAATCCCTCAACCTGCAGCAGGGCCAAATCCCCGCGATAGGCCGAGGCCAGGACCCTGGCCTCGCGCGGCCCGGCCGGCGTTGCGACGCTGGCCGTCTCGCGGTCGGCCAGGGCATGGCGGTTAGTCACCAGCAGATCCGGGGCGATCCGCACCGCGCTCGCCAGCGGATCGAAGCTCTCGATCGGGAAGACGGCCTGGCGAGCAGCGCAGACCGGCAGCGGATGGGGGCAGTCGGCGCCTCCGGTCGGGGCTGGCGGCGCAGGGGCAGCGATTCCGCTGGCTGCCTCGGCTGTTGCGTCAGCCGTCCCATCTTCCTCCTGGCCGAAGTCGAGGGTGAGACGCAATTCCTCCTGGCCCCGCAACAGGTCGACTGCGACGGACCCATCGGGCGGCACCAAGGCCAGAGCACCGATGGCGTCCCGCGGTTCGTGGATTCGCCGTGACCCAATGCGCAGAATCAGGTCGCCGGGCTCCAGTCCTGCAGCCGTCGCTGCGCCCCGAGGGGCCAACGCGGCCACCCGAGCGGCCGCGACCTCGGCCCGAAGTGCGCGCGGCAGACGTTCGAGGCGCCAGCCGGCGGACACATAGCTAACGCTGCCGTCGTCGCTGAGGTCTGCGACCACGCGCTGCAGAAGCGGTTGCGACACCGCGAAGTTGATCCCGATGTTAGTATCGTTCTGGGAGGCGAAGATGGCCGAGAGCAGGCCGACCAGCCGGCCTTCGGCATCGACGAGCGCGCCGCCGGAGCTGCCGGGATTGGCGGCGGCGTCGGTCTGAACGAAGTCCTCGACCGGATTGAAGCCGGCGTTGCTGACATCTCGGGCGGAGACAACGCCGCACGTTACCGACAGCCCGAGGCCGTAGGCGTTGCCGATGGCGCAAACGGGCTGAGCTAGGGCCGGGCGCGGCGCCGCCGGCAGGGGCGGCAGATTGGGCTCCACCCTCAACAGTGCGATATCGCTGGCCCGGTCGTGCCCGATCAATTCAGCCGGCAGGATGCGACCGTCGGCCAAGCGCACTTCGATCCTTTCGGCCGGTTCGATCACGTGCCAAGCCGTGGCGATCAGCCCGCCCGCTGCCACCACGATGCCGCTGCCTTCTGGGGCGCTGCCGGCCGGGGCGCCCTGCCCACCCTGGGCATGGCCCGGCCAGACCGGCAAGATCGAGACGACGGACTCCAGAGTCTCCGGCGAGACCGCCTGTGCTGGTGCCGTCCACAGCGCCAGGGCAAAGAAAGCGGCCGCTGCGCCCGCAGCGCGTCTCATCGCGGCATCTCCCCTTCGGTTTCTTCCGCGTCGGTCTCTACCTGTTCGCCGGGCGCGGGCGTCTCCTCTGTCGGGATGCGATAGCCGCCCTTCAGCCAGCGACCGAGATCGATCTCGGCGCAGCGCTTGGAACAAAAGGGTCGGTAGCGCTCGGCGCTCGGCTTTTGACAAAGCGGGCAACGCTCGCCGCGCCGGGCCGTGAGGGAGATGAGGCGGTCGTCGGACATTGTCTTACTCTAGCATCTCGCCGGGGAAAGTCTCGGATGGTTGGCGGCCCTCGGACTCGGCCGCGCGCAGAGTTAGCGGCGCGCCGAGCTTCGCCTCGACGGCTTGCCGCGCTTCAGCCAACGGCCCCTTCAGTGCGGCAACGGCGGCCGGCGGCAGGGTGAGGGTCAAGGCGGCTGCCGGCGGGTGGGCGAGAGCTTGGCGCAGGGCCGCATAGCCCTGAGTCTCCGGACTGGGGGCCCAACCGACATGACGACAAACCACTTCGTGTAGGGCGGGGCGCTGGCGTTGGCGGGCGATCTCCACCAGACCGGAGGGGAGCGGTGGAAAGATCGAGGTTTCGACCGGATCGCCGGCAAAGGCGGCCTTGAGTGCGGTATGCAGGCGGTCGCGCTGGCCGCGTCCACCCATTGCAAGGAAGTCGACCACGATCAGTCCGGAGAGGGCGCGCAAGCGGATCTGCCGAGCGATTTCTTCGGCAGCTGCCAGATTGGTCTCCAGCCCGCCGGCACCACTGCCTGAATCCACGTCGATGGCGGTCAAGGTCTCGACTGGCTCGATCAGCAATCGGCCGCCACCTGGCAGCGGCACTTCGCGCGTCAGCAGACTGTCGATTTCCTCTTCCAGCGCTGTACCGAACAAGGGGGGGCGGGGGCCTTGCAGCCTGGCCGTCACGCCTTCCGGCAAGAGCCGGCGCAGGGTCGCCAGGAGGTCACCGTCGTCGCAGAGAACCTCCGCGACGGTCGCTCCCAGCAGACTCAAGGGATCGTCGCCGCGGGTCAGGCGAAGCGGCAAAGTGCGGTCGCCCGGCGATGGGGCGGATGCTTCGGCCGCCTTGACCTTGGCTCCCTTGCCGGCCTGGGCCAGGCGCGTCACCCGGACCGTAATGGCAGCGCCTTCGCTCCACCCGGGCTGACAATCCGTCCAGTCCAGCAAGGCCGGCTTCGGTCCCCCAAGCGCGATGAAGGCACCGAGGTTCTTCTGCAGACGCAGGATCCGCGCGACCCAGACATCTCCGACGGCCATATCGCCGTTTTTCGGGCCATTGCTGTGTCGCTGTACCAAGTAGTCTTGCAAGCCGCCTTCGTCGTCGAGCTTGGCGGCGCGCAGCTCACCGGGCAGCGACGAGATCAGCAGGCGGCTGGTCATCGCTCCGGCCCGTCGGTGCAGGAGTTTTTGAAGAGCGGATAACCAAGGCCGGTGAGCAGCTTTGCGGTTTCGGCCAGCGGCAGTCCGACGACGTTCGAGTAGGAGCCGCCGATCCAGGGTATGAAGGCGGCAGCCAACCCCTGGATCGCGTAGCCGCCTGCCTTACCCTGCCACTCGCCGCTGGCCAGGTAGGCCTCGATCTCCTCGGCGCTCAGGCGCTTGAAGCTGACGGCGGTGACCACGATCCGTTCGGCCCAACGGCCGTCCGGCGCGCGCAGGGCGACTCCGCCCAGCACGCTGTGGCGGCGACCGGACAAGCGAATCAGACAGTCACGTGCGGTGGCGAGGTTCTCGGCCTTGGGCAGAATGCGACGGCCCAGAGCCACCACCGTGTCGGCCGCCAGCACATAGGCCTGCGGCTCCGCTTCGGCGATGGTCTCCGCCTTCGTCCGTGCCAGCCGCTTGGCATGGACCCGCGGCAACTCGCGCGGCAGCGGGGTCTCATCCAGCTCGGCTGGGTGCACGCGCGCCGGTTCGATCCCGATCTGGCGCAACAGGGCCAGTCGCCGGGGCGACGCCGACGCCAGCACCAAGTCCGGTGTCGGCCCCTTGGCTTGCGGGGATCGGCACACCTGCGCCGCTCTCCCGGGCCGATTACTTGTAGCGGAAGGTGATGCGACCCTTGGTCAGGTCGTAGGGCGTCATCTCGACGTTGACGCGGTCGCCGGCGAGAACGCGGATGCGGTGCTTGCGCATCTTGCCGGCGGTGTGAGCGAGCACTTCGTGGTCGTTGTCCAGTTTTACGCGGAACATCGCGTTGGGCAGCAGCTCCACCACTGTGCCCTGGAACTCCATCAAATCTTCTTTCGACATGCCTCGTCTTATCTGCCCGTTATCGGTAGCGGCTAAATCGGGCAGCCGGCGCGCCCCGTCAAGACCGCTGCGACATGCCTCCTCTGCACAGACACTAACCGACCCGTGGCGCACAGACAATTCTTGCCACAAGCCAACGCCCGGGAAGGGTGGGCATTATGGCGAATGACGATCTAAGGTAGCGGAGATCGAGACGCCAACAACGATCACGGCCAGCAATAACGGCCGACAAGCAAGAGGGAGAACGACCATGACGGACCTGCAGGGAAAGGTCGCCTTGATCACGGGCGGCGGCACCGGAATCGGCAAGGGCATCGCGGAGCGCTTCCACGCGCTGGGCATGAAGGTCGCTTTGGCCGGACTGGACCAGGCCGGCGACGCCGCAAACCAGTACTTCGGTCGCAATCTCGGCGGCTATACGGCGGCCCAGCAGGTGGCCGAGGACTTGGGAGAGCGGGCGGTCGCCATCGAAGCGGACGTCACGGACGCCCAGCAGGTCGCAGCCATGACGGTGGCGGCGGTCGAGGCCTTCGGTCGCATCGACGTGCTGGTCAACGGCGCCGGTGTGATCACCGCAAAGCCGGTCCAGGATTTGACCGAAGCCGATTGGGACAGCGTGGTGGGCGTAAACGCTAAAGGCACCTTCCTGACCAACCAGGCGGTGGTCGCGCAGATGCGCAAGCAGGGTGACGGCGGCTGCATCGTCAACATCGCCTCGATTGCCGGAAAGCTTGGCGTTCCTTTCCTCAGCCACTACTGCGCTTCGAAGTGGGCCGTGATCGGCTTCTCCATCGCGCTGGCCAAGGAGGTCGCGAAAGAGGGCATCACGGTGAACTGTCTCTGTCCCGGTATCGTCGGCACACAGATGTGGACGCTGCTGAACAAGGCCTTCGCCCAGCCGGGCGAAAGCGAGGAGGTCGCCTACGCCCGCGCCGTCGAGACCTTCATCCCCCAGGGTGTACCGCAGACCGAGGAGGATATGGCGGATATGACTGCCTTCCTGGCGACGGCGCCACACATCACAGGACAGGCCTTCGCCGTGGACGGCGGCGCGTCGCACTAGGGTAAGGATCGACCTGCTGAAGCGGTCAGAACTGCAGCCTTGCTCTGAGGCCGAACCGCCGGGTCGGACCGACGTCCACGATTCTCGCGCCGCCGAAGTTGCTCGCAAAGCCGGCCGACGATCCGGTGGCATAGGTCTCGTCGAGCGCATTTTCGACGAAGGCTTCGAAGGTGAAGCGTTCGGCGCGCAGACCGAGCCGGAGATTGAGCAGGTCGAAGCCGTCGAAACCCGGTTCATCGGGATCCAGGTCGTCGTCGAAGCTCGTACGCAGACTGTACTCGGCGCGGAGGAAGCCGCGCGCGCCCGGCAGGATCTCGCGGGGGTGCTCGTAGTCGCCGGCGATGCTGAAGGTATGAACCGGGGCGTTCGGCAGCCGCCTGTCGGTCAGATCGCCGAAGGGTGAGTCGGGATAGTCCGTGAACTTCGAAAAGTTGATGCCGATCTGCGTATCGATGCGCAGGCTCTCGATGGGCAGGGCGGAGATGCCGATTTCGGCGCCGACGCTGCGGGCTTGGGCCGCATTGTCGATAACCACCGTCGGAATGCCGCCGACCGAGGTGGCGAGCGAGACCTGGATATCCTCGTAGTCGAGCAGATAGCCGCTGCCGTTCACCAGCAGGCGGTCGTCGAACAGCGAAGCTCGGAACCCACCTTCGTAGGACCGGACCGTCTCTTCCTCGAAGCTCGAGAAGCCGAACTGGGTGGAACTGAAGCCCCCGGGCCGGAATCCGGTAGCAAAAGCGAAGTAGGTCGAGAAGTCATCAGTCCAGTCGTATTTGATCGAGGCGCTGGGCGTAATGGACGTGAAGTTCGCCTCATCCGATTCGAAGGGTACGGGGGGAGTGGTAACGGCGGAGAGCCCCGTGCTCAGGGTCTCGCCTTTCTCGCTCACGCGGTCGAAGCTGAAGCGCGCGCCGCCGGCAATTTCCAGGGCGGGGATCGGCCGCCATCTCAGGTCGCCGAAGAGGCCGAAGTTGAAGACATCGCGGTTCGAGTTTGCGTTGATCGTGCTGCCGTCGTCTGCCAACGGGCCAGGGCCGAGACGCTCTCCGATTAGCCTAAAGGCATCCGCCCCCGGGTCGGTAAAACTGCTGAAGTCCCTCTGATTGTAACTTAGACTTGTGCCCAGGTTGAACGCGATCTCACCGGTCTGCGACGGGAGGTCGAAACTCTCGCTTTCGAAGCGGAACTCCTGGGCCAGGGCGCGTTCGTTCAGCGAGGCGGTGCCGGTGGTAAAGTCGAGCGCCGAGAAATCGGTATCGTCGAAGGTGTCGAGGTCGGTGAAGAAAAACGAACTGGTCGATTTCAGCGATCCGGCGTCGAAGTCGTAGGCCCACTGAAAGGACGTGAGGATCCGGTTGAGTGAGTTCTCCTCAATGAAGTCCGCTCCCGTCACCAGGTCCTCGTCCTCGACGCTCGGGAACGCCACGGAATTCGAGGCGTCGAATTCAGTGCGGTCGAAGGAGACGGAGGCGTCGAGGGTCAGCCGGCTGGTCGGCCGCGACCTCAGGCTCAGCCGGGCGCCGACGTCGTCCCGGCCGACGGAGTCCGGGTCGCTGCTCTCGGCGAAATCGACAAAGCCGTCGGAAATCCCGCCAAAGGCTACGAGCCGCGCCGAGAGCAGGCCGTCTTGAAGGATCGGTGCGTTGACGATTGCTGTCGCGCGACCGTCTGGGTAGGAGCCGAGTTCGGTCTCCAACGAGGCTTCGAAGTCGTCCGTCGGCTTGTTGGTGACGAAGTTGACCGCGCCGCCGATGGTGCCGCGCCCGAAGGCCGTGCCCTGGGGACCATAAGCGACCTCGACTCGCTCTAGGTCGACGAGGTTGGCGTTGATGCCGGTGGTCTCGCCGGTGGGGTTCAACAGGATGCCGTTGGAGAACACGCCGTTGGTTGGGCTGCTCGCGGATCCGCTCAGATTGCTGATCCCGCGGATCGAGAGATCGAGATCGGCCGGGTCCGAGTTGTCGATGAAGCTGACGTTCGGCAGCCGCAGGCTCACTTCGGCGGTGTCCTGAAGGTTGGAGCGTTCCAGTTCCTCGTTGGTCAGGACCACCACGCTGCCCGGTACGTCCTGTAGCAGCTCCTCCGTACGTCTGGCGCTCACGGTGACGGGTCCAAGCCGGACCGGCCCGCTTTCCGGCTGAACCACGACTTGCTCCAGTGTGACGCTCTCGGCCGCCGTGAAGCGATAGGTCAGCCCGGTGCCGGCGAGGAGTTGCTGCAAGGCGGCCTCGACCGTCATGGTTCCGGTTACGCCGTTCGTGCGCAGATCGCGAACCAGGTCTCCGTCAACGGAGACCTGAAGGCCCGCCTGCTGGCCGAACAGCGGTAGTGCGGCGCTTAAGGGTTGGGCTGAAACCTCGAAGCTTAACGGTGCCGTGGACTGGGCCAAAGAGCCGGTCGTGGCGACAGCCAACAATGCGAGTGCCGTTGCAACCCTACAGGCTGCGCCGCGCAGCCGTTTTCCGGCGGACGCTCTGCCCCCGATTCGCTTCCCCATCGACTCTTCGCCCCTTGGTCCCCGGACACACTGCTACAGGAGTTGCGAATGCAACTTGTTTGCACCTCCTGTAGTGAAGACTGCGCAGCTTCCGGAATATTCAAAAAAAGATCTGGGGTGGTGTCAGGGGCTGGAGAGTACAAGGATCCAGGGAGAGACTTCCCGAACCGTGGCCCCTTGCGCGTCGGCCATCGCGTGCAGAGCCGCCTTGGGGTCGGACAGTTTATAGAGGCCGGTCATCGGCGCCTGGGCGAGTCGGGGATCGACAATGATGATGCCGTCGAAATAGCGGTTGAGAACTCCGACCAATTCGCCGAGCGGTCGATGCTGCGCTGCCAACAGCCCGTCGCGCCAGGCGCCGACAAGAGAGGGTGGGATCTGCTTCGCCGTCATGTCGCCGTCCAGACCGACTGCCAGGACGTCGCCCGGAACCAGGCTATTGCTGGCTGCTGTCTCGCCGTGGCCCGTAAGCGCGGTCTCGACCCGAACAGATCCTTCCTGCACGGCAATCGTGGTGCTCTCTTCGGTCAGGCCGACGGCGAACCGAGTGCCCAGGACGACTGTCTCCACCGCACCGGCTTGTACACGAAAGGGGCGATCCGCTTCGGGGACGACCTCGAAGAAGGCTTCGCCCCGCAGCAGCTCGACGCGGCGTGCGGAAGGATCGAAAGTGAGTGCGATCGCGCTCTCGGGCGCCAGTTGCAAGCGACTGCCGTCCTCCAGGTCGATTAACTTGACCTCGCCGGTAGTGCTGCGGTGGTCCGCCCGCAGGTTCACGAGCGCGTCGGGCAGCAGCAGGACCACCGAGAGGAGCGCAGCAGCCAGCCCGCCAATGGCCAAGACAGGGCGGCGCAGTCGGCGTCTTGGAGGACGAAGCTGGTCGGGTCGCCCTCGCCCTGTCGCGACACTGCCGATTGCGGGAGGCATTTTTTCAAGCTGGGTTTTGCGCCCCTTTGCGCGTTGGCTCCAGTCCTCGACGTGGGCTGGCAGCGTCATGGCCATCAACTGCCACGTCCGCAGCGTCTCGTCCCAGTCACGTCGATGGCCTTTGTTGTCTGCCAACCAGCGCAGGTGTTCCCGGCGCAAGGCCTCGTCGCCGGGCGCGTCCCTGAGGGCAACCATCCATTCGCTGGCGCTTCGCGGTCTCTGCCGGTGGCTCATCGCTGCGACATCACGATCTGCGCCCCAGTCTGGACTTGCAGTGGTCGAGCGCATCGACGACTAAGGCGTGCGCTGTACCGACCGAGACTCCCAGGTGTGCGGCGATATCGGCAATCCGATAGTCGCCGAAGCGGTGCATTTCCAGAGCCACGCGCGACCGCCTGGGCAGTTCGTCCAAGGCGGTCTGGAGAAGGCGCAATTGGTCGCGGTCGATGGCCTGGCTTTCCGGGTCCGGTCTGTCCGCCGGGATCTCGGCGGTGCCTTCTACATCGCCCGGGATCAGGCGGCCGCGCTCCCGATTCAGGCGCTGGCGTACATCGAGTGCGAGGTTTCGCACGATCCTGAACAGATAGGCCAGAGGCTCGTCCAAGGTATCGTCGGCCGCGTGTCGACGCTCGGCTCTCTGCAATCTCAGATAAGCGTCTTGGACGACATCCTCCGCAAGGCTTCTTTCGCCGACGATGTCGTTCGCGTAGTTCAGCAACGCGGTCCGATGCGTCATGAAGAGCGCGAGTGACGTGCTGTCCTGACCCAGCGTCAAGTTTCCTCATCACGACGCAATCCCAGGCCGATGCCGTCATGGCGCACCGGCCATTGACCCTATCATGCGATTGCGAATTATTCTCAATTCTTTTCTACCGAGAGAACGAGCGCTGCGCAACTTTTCCACGCTCAGACCTCCGGCTTCAATTCCTTCGGGAAGCGGGCCTGGATGCGGGCAAGCAGTTCATCCCGGGAACGGCGGAAGGCCTCCAAGCGGTCTTCGCGACTTCCCTCGACCATGGTCGGGTCCAGGGTCGGCCAGTAGAGCACGTCGCAGGCCATGGTACGGGTCATCTCCACCGCGGAGTGCTGCGCTTCTGGAGACAGCGAAACGATCAGATCGAAGGAGGAGTCCTCCAGATCGTCGAAGGTTTTCGCCCGATGGCGCGAGATGTCGATGCCCAGTTCGTCCATCACCGCCACGGCGAAGCCGTTGACCTCCTGCGCGCGGACCCCGACGGAATCGATGTACACCCGGTGGCCGAGCAGGTGCTTCAGCAGGCCTTCGGCCATTGGCGAACGCACCGAGTTTTCGGAGCAGGCGAAGAGAACGGCATCCGGCAGAGCTCCGGTCATGGCCGCTTAGCCTTTGATATGCAGGACGCAGAGCAGGGTGAACAGCCGACGGGCGGTGTTATCGTCGACCTCGATCTTGCCCTTCAGGCGGTCGCGCAGCAGGTCTGCGCCGTCGTTGTGCAGGCCGCGTCGTCCCATGTCTATGGCTTCGATCTTCGAGGGACTGGCGGTCTTGATCGCTTCGAAATAGCTCTCGCAAACAGTGAAGTAGTCTTTGACGATACGCCGGAACGGCGTGACTGAGAGGCCGACCGTGCCCAGGTGATCCTTGTCCTCTTGGTCGCGGATTTCGAACAGCAGACGATTTTCAGAGAGCGAAAGCCTGAGGCTGTAAGGGCCGGCGAAGTCGCCGATCGGTGCGAAGCTGTTGTCTTCCAGCAGGTCGAAGATCGCGACGGCGCGCTCGTGCTCGACGTCGGGGTTGCGGCGGACAAGAGTCTGCTCGTCGAGCGCGATCTTGACCAGCCGCTGCTCGCTCATTCCGCCGCCCGGCCTCTCAAGCGGATGGCCACCGAGAGGGCGTGGGCCTGTAAACCCTCGGCTTCGGCCAAAGCGATGGCCGCGGGCCCAAGCGCTTCCAGGGCTTGGGCGTCGGCGCCCAGTAGGGAGCTGCGTTTCATGAAGTCCAGGGTGGAGAGGCCGGAGGCGAAGCGGGCGCTGCGGGCCGTCGGCAGCACGTGATTGGGACCGGCAAGGTAGTCACCCAGAACCTCCGGCGTGTGACGACCCAGGAAGATGCTGCCGGCATTGCGGATCTGGGGCAGCAGTGACTCGGGATCTGCTACAGCCAGTTCCAGGTGCTCCGGCGCAATGGCATCGACCAGACGCGGCGCTTCCGCCGTCAGATCTTCGACCAGCAGGATCGCGCCGTAGCGTTCCCAGGACTGGCTCGCGATCTCGCTTCGCGGCAGGCGCTGCAGATGCACCTCGACCGCGCGCGCCACGTCCTCGGCGAAGCCCGCGTCGTTGGTGATCAAGATCGACTGCGCCACACTATCGTGCTCGGCTTGGCTCAAGAGGTCAGCGGCGATCCAGGCAGGGTCGTTCTTGGCGTCGGCCACCACCAGAATCTCTGACGGGCCGGCGATGGAGTCGATGCCGACCTGGCCGAAAACTTGACGCTTGGCTTCGGCGACGTAGGCGTTGCCGGGACCGACGACCTTATCGACCGGTTGGATGGTCTCGGTGCCGTAGGCCAATGCGGCGATCGCCTGAGCACCGCCGACGCGGTAGACTTCGTCGACGCCGGCCAGGCGCGCGGCTGCCAACACCAGCGGCGCCGTCTTGCCGTCGGGTGTCGGGACGACCATGACGACGCGTGGCACACCGGCCACCTTGGCCGGGATCAGGTTCATTAGGACGGAGGAAGGATAGGCTGCCTTGCCGCCCGGCACATAGACGCCGGCAGCCGCGACGGCAGTCCAGCGGTGGCCGAGCCGCACGCCGAGGTCGTCGGTCCAGAGCGCGTCTTCCGGCTTCTGCTTGGCGTGGTATGCCTCGATCCGAGCCGCGGCGAGCTTCAGGGCCTCGATCGTTTCGGCAGCGCAGGCGGCGGCGGCGGCCTCCAGCTCGGTTTCGGGAATGCGCAACGTCTCGGGCGTCAGGGTCAGCCGGTCGAAGCGTTCGGTGTAGTCGATCAGCGCGGCATCGCCGCTGCTGCGCACCGCCGTTACGATGTCCCGTACTCGGCCGGCCAGGTCTTCCTCCGGAGCCCGTTCTTCGGCGAGAAGGGCGCTGAAGGCTGCTTCGAAACCGGGATCTGACATCTTGAGTTCACGCGGCATCTACAGCCTCCCGAAAACGCGCGATCCAGGGCTCCAGCGTTTGCCGCTCGGTCTTGAGCGCGGCGCGGTTGACGATCAGCCGCGAGGTGATCTCGGCGATCTGTTCCACCTCGACCAAGTCGTTGGCGCGCAGGGTACTGCCGGTCGACACCAGATCGACGATGTGACGGCTGAGGCCCAGGCCCGGCGCCAGCTCCATGGCGCCGTTCAGTTTGACGCACTCGGCCGTGACACCGCGGGCGCGGAAATAGCGGCGGGCGATGTTGGGAAACTTCGTGGCCACCCGCACATGCTGCCAGCGTTTGGGGTCGTCGGTCCGAGCCTGCGCCGTGGGCTCGGCTACCGCTAGGCGGCAGTAGCCGATCCGCAGGTCGATCGGGGCATAGATCGCCGGGTAGTCGAACTCCATCAGCACATCCGCGCCGGCCACGCCGAGCTGTGCCGCACCGTAGGCGACGAAGGTCGCCACGTCGAAGGCCCGCACTCGGATGATGTCCAGGCCCGCGACATTGGTGGCGAAGCGAAGCTGCCGGGCTTTCTTATCGAAGAAGGCCGGCTCCGGCGCAATGCCGGCGCGCTCCAAGACGGGGATCAGCTCGTCGAGGATGCGCCCCTTGGGCAGCGCCAGGACGAGCGGGCGGTTGGTGGACATGATCTGTTTCGTTTGTCGTCGGGCGTTGTCGGGGCGGATGATCGCGTTCCGTCGCTACTTAGCCCTTGCAGCCGTCAGGGTCCAGGTGGCGCCCCGCAGGTCGGCCATGACGGCAGGCACAATGCCGCCGCTACGGAGAGCTCAAGACACGGGATCGGTCTGCCTGTGAGCCGGCCGGTTGCTGGCGGGCCAGGGATCGCCGAGGTCCTCCAGATGGCAGCGAATCTCTGCGACCTCCAGCCGGAGCTGGGCGCCGCCGGAGAAATGGAATGTGATACGCTTGGGCTCGCTCGCCACGGTCAGAAGGTTGAGCAATGCCGACTTGCGGCCACGCGGCAGGTTCCGGGTAGCGACGGCCTTCACGCGATCGAAGATCAGGCCGCAGTGGCTGCGCCAGTTGGGGGTTTCCGTCGTTTGCTCATCTTCGAAGCGGGCGTCCTCGCCGCCGTTGGCGGCAAGCTTGGTCGGTTCTCTTACCGCAGGCTGCGACGTCGCGTCGGCCCGCTCCCACATGAAGCGGTTGAGAACCAGGACGAAACGACGCTCGCGCGGCAGATAGTCCATCTCACCCAGAGGCACGATGGCATCCTGCAGCAGCGCGGCCATGACGTCCATATCGACGGCATCGCGGGCGCGCAGCTTCAGCCGCTCGACCATGTCCCGGCCCCCTTCGGTCCCATCGACTTCACGTTAGCGACTTCTCACCAGCGGCACCGCTAGTCAGCCTGTTCGCGTTGGATGTCGGCGCCGCAGGCCGCCAGCTTTTCCTCCAGTCGCTCGTAGCCGCGGTCGAGATGATAGATCCGGTTGAGTTCCGTTTCGCCTTCGGCAGCCAGACCCGCCAGCACCAAACTGACGGAGGCACGCAGATCGGTCGCCATGACCGGAGCGCCAAGCAGTGCCGATCGGCCGCGAACCAGGGCCGAGGCGCCGTGCACCACGATATCGGCGCCCAGCCGCGAGAGTTCCGGTACGTGCATGAAACGATTCTCGAAGATCGTTTCCGTCACCATCGCCGCGCCCTCGGCTGTCGTCATCAGCGCCATGAACTGAGCCTGCAGATCGGTGGGAAAGCCTGGAAAGGCCTCCGTCATGATGTCCGTTCCAGTCAGCCGGCCGTTGGCCCGCCGGACCCGCAGGCCGCGATTGGTTTCCTCGATGGCCACGCCGGCCTTTTCGAGGGTCTCCAGAACCGCCGGCAAGTGCTCGACCTTCGCGCCCAGCAGGTGCAGGTCGCCATCCGTAATCGCCGCGGCCATGGCATAGGTGCCGGCCTCGATGCGGTCGGGCACCACGGCGTGCTCCGCGCCGGTCAGGCCGGAGACACCCGCGATGCGGATGCGCTCGGTTCCTGCACCTTCGATCTTGGCGCCCATGCTGATGAGCAGCTCGGCGAGGTCGGCGATCTCCGGCTCGCGCGCGGCATTGACCAGTTCCGTTTCGCCCTTGGCCAGACAGGCCGCCATCATCAGGTTCTCGGTCGCGCCCACGGAGACCTTGGGGAACACCACCTCCGCGCCGCTGAGGCCCTTCGGCGCCTTCGCCTTGACGTAGCCGCCGTCCAGCTCGATCTCGGCGCCCAGGCGTTTGAAGCCTTCCAGATGCAGATCTATGGGTCGCGTGCCGATGGCGCAGCCGCCGGGTAAGGAGACCTCTGCGATGCCTTCACGCGCCAGCAGCGGGCCCAGCACCAGAACCGATGCGCGCATTTTGCGCACCAGATCATAGGGTGCCACGGTCGAGGCGATTTTCGGTGCGGCGATTTCCAGCACCCGGCCGCTGTGGCCGTCGGGTCCGCAATCGCCGTTGAGGTGAAGCTCAGCCCCCAGGCGGGTCAGCAGATTGGCCAGCATGGAGATGTCGACCAAGTGCGGCAGGTTGGACAGGCGCACGGTTTCCGGCGTCAGCAGCGCGGCGGCCATCAGAGGCAGAGCGGCGTTCTTGGCGCCGCTGATAGAGATATCGCCTTTGAGCGGCCGGCCACCGCGAATACGAATCTTGTCCATGTTGTCGGGTATCCTAAAGAGAAACTCTGGAAAGCAGCGGGTCGGCCCAAGCCCGTGCGACACCAGACTGTATCATCTTACCTTTCGGCTTCTAGACCATCGGCTTCGGCGGCTCAAGGCAAGGGGATTGAAGGCAGGGCAGGGATCCATGGGGGAACTTGGCGGGGTAGAGGTCACCCGTCTGCCGAGTTCGACCGCTTTGCCCTCGTACTGCCGGCGGTTTGGTCGATCTCCGGCTGCCTGTCCCGGCGTTCGCGAGCCTGCTCCTTGCGGCGGCGCAGGTTGGCACGCAGCGCCTCGGCGCGGCGCGCTTCACGTGTCTCCTGTGCGGCGGGCTTGTCGGAGGGAGTTGGCCGATCCGTCATAGGAAGACCTCTGACAGCAGCCTGAGGCAGCGTCAAGGCAAGGTGGCGGCAAAGCCATGGCTGGCCGAAGGGTGCAGCTTGCGGGCCCAGAAAGAGCCTTGCACCGGCTTTGCCCAAATGGCACATAGAGCGCCTCCAAGCGGGAACTCTATTTCCGCCACTCGTTTCTTTTGGTTGCAGCTCGAAACGCTGCGGAGCCTAAGAAACCCGGCGCTGCCGTAGCTCAGGGGTAGAGCACTCCCTTGGTAAGGGAGAGGTCGAGTGTTCAAATCACTCCGGCAGCACCAGATTTCTCTGAGAAAAATCAGCTCGTTAGATCAGCCCGCGAAGCGGATCTGGTGACGCGGAGCGGCGCCGGCGTAGGGCAGAAACCTTTAGCGGCGTCCCGAATGAAAAGAGCCGCCCCTTTCGGAGCGGCTCTTCGCGAATGGACGGGTGTTGCGTCCGGGATCTTGAGAGATCCGGGGCCTCAGGCCTGCCGCAGAGGTTGCTCCACGGCCGACAGAAGACCCTTGCACGCGACTCCCGTGCTCATCTCGCTCGACATTGGATCACCTCCTTTCTGCTGTTGAAGACACTTGGCTTCACAGCCGGGCGAATCGGCCTGAGCCGATGACCGGCTGACCCCAGCCTGGCGGGCCCGGCGCGGCTGTCAACGCAGAAAATGTTGCAATTGCCGTTCGCTAGGGCCTGTCACGCGGTACGTAGCAGGTTGGCGCGGGGCCTCGCGCTAACCTCTGTTTTCCGCGTAGGACTTGCACAGGGTGCCGCGGGGCCGGCTACCCATGAAAGCACCAAACGTCAGCCGCGGACTGCAAGCTGTTCATGCAGCTGCACCCACTGCTGCAGCATAGGGCGCATTTGGGAGAGATCGTACCCTGCTTGGCCGGCTTCTGCGATCACTGCATCGACCTCCCGTGCGTTATGGCAAGCCTCGGCCAGAGCCCAGAGCGCCGTCGAGCGTGCGCCGGAACGGCAGTGGGCTAGAACCTTGCCCGATGCCGCCTGAACCGCCGTGTGAAAGGCGTCCAGGGTCTCCGGCGACAGAGATTGAGGCGTCATGGGCACGTAGCTGTAGGCAAGGCCGGCCGCTTCGGCCGCAGCGCGCACCGCGTCCGAGGTCGGTTGTTCCGGTCCGCCTTCGCCGTCCGGACGATTGTTGATAATGGCCGTGAAGCCCTCGGTCTTCAGGGCCTCAATATCTTCCGGCCCGATTTGCCCGCCGGCATAGACCTTGTCATCCAGGCGTTTGGCTTCGACCATCTTGTCCCTGCTCCCTCTCGGTTCCGGTGGTTTGCTTTGCACTTACGGGCTGTCGCCTTGAGCTACAAGGGCAGGCCTACCTGTCAGTTGGACACACCGCCTCAGCCGCTTGCATTAAATTCATAAATCATTATATGAAAAATTACGAATGTGAATGCTGGCTTTGATATCTCGTGCTGAGACGAGCCGGCCGGGACGCCATAGCCATCAGATACCTGAAACACCTCGATCGGGACGACGACCGCCATGGAGATCGTGAATTTCACCCCCTACAGTGCGCTGGCTGGCGGTGCTCTGATTGGCCTTTCGGCTAGCGTCTTGATGTTGGCGAGTGGCCGGGTCGCCGGCATTGCCGGCATCCTCGGCGGTTTGCTGCGCCCGGTTCCGGGTGAGCGAGGGTGGAGGATCGCCTTCCTGGTTGGCTTGCTTCTCGGTCCGGCGGCAGTTGGCTTGGCTGGCGGTCCGGTGCCTGTGCCGAACTTTCAGACCGGGACGCTGGGTATGATCGCCGCCGGCTTGTTGGTCGGCTTCGGTACGCGTCTCGGCGCCGGCTGCACCAGCGGCCACGGGGTCTGCGGTCTCGCCCGCCTGTCGCGACGCTCGCTCGCGGCCACCTTTGTCTTCATGGTCGTGGCCATGACGACGGTCTATGTCCTGCGCCACATTGTTGGAGGATCGTGACCGTGTCCCTTCGTACAACCCATGACGCGACGTCCCCCAGTGTCGTCGCAAAGGTCAAGACCAACGCTGTCGCACTGGCGGCCGGCTTGCTGTTCGGTGCCGGGTTGACCCTGTCTGAGATGATCGATCCGGCCAAGGTAGCCGGCTTTCTGGACGTGTTCGGGCGCTGGGATCCCTCCCTGGCATTCGTGATGGCCGGCGCACTGGCGGTCACCTTTCTGGGATACCGTTTGGCCCAGGTGCAGGGGCGACCTTGGTTGGTGCCCGAATTCTCCATGCCGACGAAGAAGGATCTGGATTTTCCCTTGGTTCTCGGTGCGGTTCTGTTCGGGCTTGGTTGGGGGCTTGCCGGCTATTGTCCCGGTCCCGCTATCGCTGGTTTGGCACTCGCCGAGTTGCCGACTCTCCTCTTCGTGGTCGCCATGCTGGCCGGTATGCTGTTGTTTCACGTTACATTGGAAGAGCGCCGCTGACGCCTCTTGGCAGCGCGATAAGATGCGCGGCAGACTGCTGAGCCATGACCGCGATTGCAACTCGGCATCAGGCGGCTAAAGCAACCGCTTTCGCCTACACGCCCTTCGACGAAAGTCCTTACCGCTTGGCCATGGGTCTGATGGCCCTGAAGGCTGAGGCCTGGATCGAGATCGATCGTCACTACAACCGCTATCTGGCCGAGAAGCGACGACTGCTGGCCGAGCGACCCGAAGAGGTTTTCGCCGCGTTACCCGAAGCGGCTACGGCCAGCGACGAACTCCTGGACCTGCTAGCTGCGCATTTGACGACAGTCTTTCCGGATCTTTTCCATCGAGAAGACAACAGTCTCGTTAACCTGGAGAGCGGGGAGCGTTTCGATCTCCGTGGAGACTTGCACCCCCTGGATCTTGCCGGTCGACTGGTGCAGGAAGATCTCTGTCTGATGCAGCCGGGATCTGAGGGCTATCGGCTCACTGCTGCCTCGCTCTGCTTTCCCACGCGCTGGCGGCTGCACGAAAAGCTCGGTCATCCCATGGCCCGGATCCATACACCGGTGCCCTTCTATGCCGAAAAGCTAGAGCGACCCGTCGACCGCTTTTTCGAGCGGATGAAACCGGATAAACCAGTCTGGCGACTGAACTGGTCCTTGACCGACGATCCCGAACTGTTCCAACCGACCGGCCACAGCCGCCCGGACGTCGATCTTGGTATCTCCTCGAAGAATGCCGGCACACGCGTGTTCTTTCGGGTCGAGCGGCAGACCTTGCGCCGACTGCCCGTGACTGGAGCAATCTGTTTCGGCATTCGCGTCTATCAGAACCCGCTGTCCGATATCCGGGGCGAGCCGGATTTGGCAGCGCGCTTGGCGGCTGCCGTCCGCCAACTCCCCGAGGACGTCCTCTTGTACAAGTCGGTAAAGGTCTTTCAGGAGCCTTTGCTGGCTTACCTGGATCGGATTTGGCAAGAATCCCAATAAAAACTGGCTGTGATTGGCGCAGGCGGCTGGGATTTTGGGGATAACTCTCTGGAAAACTCAGTTTTCTGTGGACAAAATCAATGGTGATCGAGTGTAGACCTGCGACGCAAGGTCGCTTTGTTTGCGACCGCTTTAGCTGTCGCCCAGGGGAGGAAGCGCCAATGTTGCGGCTTCCGATACGGCCGTGGATCCGAGCAGCGCGGCGAGACGATCGCGCTGAGCGGCGGCGCCTGGCACGTTGACGTCAGCGGCTGCCGCTATCCAGGCATAAGCCAAGATTGGATCGCTGTCGCTTCCGGTGAGCCGAAGGATTCCAAGGCTGAGCGCCGCTTTAGCGATACCCTGACGCCAAGCCTGTTCGTAAAGAGCTGCTGCTTGCTGACGGTTCGCGAGGAGGCCTTCTCCGGTTTCCAACATGATTGCGAGGTTGAAACTGGCGAGACCGATCCCGGCATCGGCGGCAGCGCGGTAGAATCTGGCTGCTCGGGCCAAATCGACCGTTCCGATCGCTCCGGTTTGCCAGGCCCGCGCGGTTTTGAATAGCGCCAGCGGATGACCCTGCTCGGCGGCTCGGGCATACCAGCGGGCGGCTTTCGCCGGGTCTTGTGGGGTGCCGATACCCTGCTCGTGCATCTGTGCGGCACGGAGCTGTGCAGCTAAGTCGCCTTGGGCACCGCGCTGCTCGAACCAACTGACGCCCAGGCGTTCGTCCCACGGCAGTTCCTCCCACAGAGGATCCCGCGCTTGGGCGACAACAACACAGAGCAGGTTGGTGACCAGAACGATCAAGAAGGCAGCGGACCGGCTACTCGACCGAGACGGCATCGAACCACCCGACCCTGCGCAACTCCGCGTTCTTCTGCGGGCTGGTATAGCAGTCGACTTCGGCCAGGGTCCTGTAACACCAGCGTTCGGCTGTCAGATAGGCGACCTTCACGTTCGCTTCCGGCGACTGCGTACAGCCGCTTGTGAGCATCGCGCCAGCCAGACCTAACGCGACCCAGGCAGCTTGTGTCGTCACGTGCCCCTCCCCCAAAGTGCCGAATTCATTACAAGAATAGGGAGGTGAGGGTGCGCGCGCCAGCCTCTCAGGCCTTTAGGTCGACGACGACGCGTCCACGCACCCGGCCCTGGAGGATTTCGCCAGCCAGTTGCGGAAGGTCGGCGAGGGTGGCGTCGACCTCCATCTCAGCCAGCTTCTCGAGCGGTAGGTCGGTTGCCAGGCGTCGCCATGCAACCGTGCGCTCTGCCTTGGGGCACATCACGGAATCGATGCCGAGCAGGTTCACGCCGCGTAGCAGGAAGGGAATCACCGTGGTGTTCAATTCGTTGCCACCGGCCAAGCCGACGGCGGCGACCGCGCCGCGATACTGCATCTGGGTCAGCACCCGTGCCAGCATGGTGCCGCCGACGGCGTCGATGCAGCCGGCCCAGCGCTCCTTGTCGAGCGGGCGGCTGGGCGGATCGGCCAGTTCGTCCCGTGCCACGATCTCGGTGGCGCCCAGGTCGGTCAGATAGGCCTGCGCCTCCGGCCGGCCGGTCACTGCGGCCACTTGGTAGCCGAGCTTGGCAAGAATCGCGACGGCCACCGAGCCGACACCGCCAGCGGCGCCCGTGACCAGGATCGGCCCACTCCCAGGCTCGATGCCATGAGCCTGGAGCGCCATCACCGAAAGCATCGAGGTGTAGCCGGCGGTCCCGATCGCCATGGCCTGGCGGGTTGTCAGAACTTCGGGCAGCGGCACCAGCCAGTCGCCCTTGACGCGCGCCATCTGCGCGTAACCACCCCAATGCAATTCGCCGACGCGCCAGCCGTTCAGGACCACTTCGTCGCCCGATTTGAAGTCGGGGTGGCTGCTTTCCACGACGGAGCCCGCGAAGTCTACGCCGGGAACGTGAGGGTAGCTGCGAACCAGTCGGCCCAATCCCTTGAGGACCAGACCATCCTTGTAGTTCAGCGTCGAGTAGTCGACCTCGACCAGGACGTCACCCTCGGGCAGACGCTCGAGCTCCAGCTCTTCGAAGCGGATCTCGACCTTGCCGTCGTCGGCTTCGTGCAGCATCAAGGCCTTGAACATTCAACTCTCCTGTGGACTGGGAAAGGGCGCGGCAAAACCAGCACGCAGGTCCTTCTCGGCAGACTCTTTATCACGATCAAACGAGGTCTAGCTCGCTTCCGGGATCCATTCCTGCAACACCAACTCCAGCGTGATGCAGATCGGATTGGCGCCGCGCAGAAAGGTGCCGCCGTAGACCTTGGCGTCGGCGTCGGAGATCGTCCCTTGCAGCAGCGCTCGCGCTCGGCCGTTTTCGTCAGGGCGCAGTTCGCCGGCCAGCGTGAGAATCTCGATGCCCGGTCCCTCGACGGTGACAATCGAGGTGTTCTCCGCCTCTCCGTACCCCAACGCAGCGTCGACCAGACTACCGACCGCCGCGCGCACGACGCCGCAGGCGATGCCGGCTTCTGCTGCGGCAGCTTCGATCCCCTCCACCAGATCCTGATTCGGCTTGAGACGGACAACGGCCAGACGTCCGAAGCGACCGTCCTCGAAGTCCGCCTCGATATCGGCGCCTATCGGTACGTCGCTCACGCTGCCTGCTCCTTAGTCGGCTGGAAGATGTCGTAGTTGGTTTCCGCATCGTAGGCGACCTGGAAGCCGGCGCCGTTTATCACCGTGACCAGCGCCGTCACTCCTGTCGGGCCAAGCGTGCAGACATTAGGCGGCAGGTGGCCGCCGTGAACGCGGCCCTCGCGATCGACGACCACCGCGTGGCAATGCAACAGCGGCTTGCCGACAGCATCGCGGCCCAGAATGCAATTCCCGCCGACCAAGCGCACCGGACCTGGCAGTGTTGTCGGGGCACCGTAGGTTGCCAGGCGCTGGCCGCTGTCGTCAGGCTGGCCGGTCAGGTACTGCATCTCGGAGAAGTCGCCGGCTAGGAGTTGCATGCCGGCATCGGTGATCCCGCGGCAAATTAGGGCTTCGGTCAAGCCAGTCAGCAGATCGGCGCCTTCCGACAGTTGCAGGCGCAAGCTGCCGCCGGTTTCCCGGGGCTGGACGACCCGTCGCGGCTCGCTGCCTTTGCCCGGATGTTTCATCTGTCTCATGGTCCCTTGCCCTCCTGCAAATCGCCACGGGCGTAAAGCGTCTGGCGGATCAGGTGCTTCGGCACCTTGCCGTAGCCCGACTTCGGAAGCTCCGGCCAGAAGAAGACCCGGCGCGGCCATTTGTACTTCGCGAGCTTGCCGTCCAGGAAGGTGAACAGCTTGTCCTCGTCGGCGTCCTGTCCTTCTTCCAGAACGGCGACGGCCACGCCCGATTCACCCCACTTGGGATCGGGCACGCCAAGCACGGCGACCTCGCCGACGGCAGGGTGGCTCAGCAGCACTTCCTCGGCTTCCCGCGGATAGACGTTCGAGCCGCCGGAAATGTACATGTCGGAGGCTCGGCCGGTGATGAATAGGAAACCCCGTGTGTCGGTCCGGCCCAGATCGCCGGTGTGGAACCAGCCGTCCTTCAGCGCTTTGGCGTTGGCTTCGTCGTTCTTGTAGTAGCCGCCGAAGACCGCCGGGCCGCGCACGCAGATCTCTCCGTCCCGATTGGGGCCGAGACGCCGGCCGTCAGGGTCTTTGATCGCGATCTCCATGCCGGTGCGGGGGTAGCCGCAGGAGCCGACTGGCATCTTGGTATCGTCCAGATCGTGCAGCTCGCGCGGCAGTACGGTGATGTTTCCCGTCACCTCGCCCAGGCCGTAGTACTGCACGATTACCTTGCCCAGCTTGGTCAGCGCTTCTTTCTGGTCTTCGCGATACATCGGTGCGCCGGCATAGATTATGTACCTCAGGCTGGCGTGGTCGTAGCGATCCACAGCCTCGTGCCGTACCAGCCGGTTCAGGATCGTCGGCACGGTGAAGAGGTTGGTGACCCGGTACTCTTCCACCAGACGCCAGCATTCGGCTTCGTCGAAAGCCGTCGTGCCGGGAATGACCGAGCAGGCGCCGCGCGCGACTTGTGGCAAGGCATGGGCGCCGGCGCCATGGCTTAAGGGGGCGACGACCAGCGAGACGTCGTCCGGCCCGGTGTCGGGCATCAAATCGGCGATGTGATTGGTAACCACGAAGGCCATCTGCCCGTGGGTCAGCACACCGCCCTTGGGCTTGCCGGTGGTGCCGGAGGTGTAGAAGAACCAGCAGGGGTCGTTGCGCGAGACCTCGGCTTCGAACCCAGGCGCACCCTCATGCTCGGCGATCAGGGCCTCATAGGCGTCCTCACCGGGGCGCGGCTGGCCGATGGCAATGCGCCGCTCCAGTCCGGTCGCGTCTGCGTGCTCGGGAAAGGCGTCCTCGTAGATCAGTGCCTTGGCATCGCTGTTCCGGGCGAGATAGCCGACCTCCGGTGGCGTCAGGCGAACGTTGGTTGGTACCCAGACGGCGCCGAGCTTGAAGGCGGCCCACTGGCTCTCGAACAGCTGATTGCAATTGCGCGCGTGGACCAGCAGCTTATCGCCCTTGCCAAGGCCGCGGGCGGTCAGAGCCGCGACCAGCGCGTTGACCCGCGCGTCGATCTCGGCCCAGGTCCAGGACTGCGCACCCCAGACCAACCCCTGTCGTTCGGGAAGCCGCCGTGCCACATCGGACAGCAGACGGCCCAGATTCATCGCGTCGCCCATTCAGCGTCTCGGCGCTCCCTGACGTTTCTTCTTTGCCGTGTGTCTTAGCACCGGACCGGCATAACGTCACGAGGGGCGAGGCATGAGAACGGGTCGGACAGAAAAACGGCAGGGTACCGAGGTGCCCTGCCGTCTTCGAAGCCCTGCGAAGACAAGGCTCGCTGCTACTTCAGCGGCTCGAGAATAGAAACGTAGTTGGCCACCGCAGCACCGCCCATATTGAAGATGCCGGCCAGATCGGCGCCATCGATCTGCATCTCGCCGGCCGTGCCGGTGAGTTGCATGGCGCAGAGCGCGTGCATCGATACGCCGGTAGCGCCGATGGGATGGCCCTTGGCTTTCAGTCCGCCGGAGGGATTGATCGGCAGCTTGCCGTCTTTCTTCGTCCAGCCTTCCAGGGCCGCCTTGGCGCCGTGACCTTGCGGAGCGAGGCCCATGGCTTCGTACTCCAGTAACTCGGCAATGGTGAAGCAGTCATGGGTCTCCACCAGCTTGAGATCGTCCAGCGAGGTGCCCGCTGCGGCATGAGCGCGGGTCCAGGCCTCGCTGCAGCCTTCGAACTTCACGATGTCGCGTTTCGACAGCGGCAGGTAGTCGTTAACCTGGACGTTGGCGCGGAACCGTACGGCCTTGCCCATGCCGGCGGCCGTCTCCTCATCGGTCAGCACGATGGCGGCGGCGCCGTCGGAGACGAGAGAGCAATCGGTGCGTTTCAGCGGCCCGGCCACGTAGGGGTTCTTGTCGCTGACCGCGCGGCAGAAGTCGTAGCCCAGGTCCTTGCGCATCTGGGCATAGGGATTGGCGACGCCGTTGGCGTGATTTTTGGCGGCGATTGCGGCCAGTGCATCTGACTGATCGCCGTAGCGCTGGAAGTACTGGTTGGCGATTACACCGAAGACACCCGCGAAGCCGCCCTCGATCTCGCTTTCCTCCTTGACGTAGGAGGCCTTGAGGAGGGTCTGGCCGATTTCCGCGCCGGAGATGCCGGTCATTTTCTCGACGCCGACCACCAGGACGAAGCGTCCCTCCTTGGCCGCCAAAGTCTTCAATCCCTGACGGATCGCCGCGGAACCGGTGGCGCAGGCGTTCTCGACGCGCGTCGCTGGCTTGAAGCGGAAGGCGTCGGAGGTCTGTAGAACCAGAGAGGCGGGGAAGCCCTGGGGCGAGAAGTTTTCGCCGTAGGTGCCCAAGACGATCTCGTCGATGTCTTCCGGCGCGAGACCTGCGTCCTCGACCGCCTGGATCGCCACTTGGGCGATGAGGGATTCCACGTCATCATCGGCGTGCTTGCCGAACGGTGTATGGGCCCAACCGACGATGCAGCCGCTCATGGTGTGCCTCCTCCAGCGATACTTGGCTCTATTTCGTTACGCCAGATATAGCGGGTCGTGACGCGCGCTACCAGGGCTCGCCCGGCACAACTCCCCTGATCGTCGTCGGGCGACAAGCGCTACTCATCGTCTTCGTCTTCGAGGAGCTTTTCTTCCTGCGGCCCCAGCAGGCTGGCGCAGGCCAACTCGTAGCCGTCGGGGTCGCGCAAGGTGAACTCGGCAACGCCGTAAGTTTGTTCTTCCAGCGGCCCGGGGGCATACCCCCGCTCGGCGAGTTCCTCGTGGGCTGCCTGTGCGTCCGGGACGTAGAAGTAGAGTAGGCTTTCGCCATAGCTTGGGCGCTTGCGCCGGGAGCTGCTGTCGGCCTCGTCAGGGCAGTTGAGCATCAAGGCGATGTCGCCATGGCGGATCATCGCCCAAATCGCCTTGCCGTGCAGGTCATGACGGTTCTCGACCGTAAAGCCGAGGGCGTTGCGATAGAAGTCTAGGCTCGCGTCGACGTCCTCGACGTTGAGCAACGGGATCAGTCGGTCGAGAATCATCGTACCTTCTCCTATGGCTTCATCGGCTTCTGGATGCATAGGGGAGGCGAGGGGACGAGGGCAAACGCAAAGCGGTGTCTAAACGCGGATATCCGTGCCCGCGTCACCGGGCTTCGCGGCCACAGGCGGCCCGGCCAGGACCTCCAGGGTGAGTTGCCAACGCTCGGTGGCCTTGGCTGCCGCGTAGCCCTGTTCGTATGTTTCGCGGCCGGCTGCGGCAAGACGATCCGCTCTTAGCGGGTCAGCCAGGAGATTGCCGATCGCGGTCGACAGCGCACGGGGGTCGTCCGGTGCGACCAGCACGCCGTCGCGGTCGTGTCCGATCAGAGCCGCCGGTCCGGGGGCGGCCAGTGCTACCGTGGCACGCTCCGCCGCCCAGCAAGCAACTACGGGCAGGCCGATCGGATCGTCTTGACGCGCGATTATGGCAAGGTCGGCGGCTGCGACTGCGGTTTCGGGCTTGTCGACCAGCCGGACTCGATCGCTCAGTCCCGCGCGGCGAATCGCTTTCTTTAAGCGCTTGGTCTTGCGCGACGGCGGCACCAGCCAAAGCCAAGTTTCGGGCAACTCTGCCCAAGCTTCCAGCAGCAGCGCCGTGCCTGCCGTATCGCTGACCGGTGCAGCAACCAGGTCAACATCGTCCGGCGTGTCCCAGCGCTGACGCAGCACCGGCCCGACCGCCGGCTCCGGCACCACAGGCGCCAGCAAGCCCACCTCCCCCGGCGGCCAGCCCAACTCGCGTGCGTAGTCCACCAGGTCCTGAGTCGGAGCCACCAGACGGCGGGCACCGGCATGGGCGAAAGGGGCGACCTCTTCGTAGCCGAGTAGGATGCCAAGCCGGGCTGTCTTCTCGCCGGGCGCTTGCTGTTGGCGCGGCCGGTCGACGGCGCGGGCGGCTGCGGCTCCCCAAATGAGCAAGAGATCAGGGCGCATGACGGCGAGTTCGTCTGCGATTCGCCGTCGCGTCGTCAGGTCGAAGAAGCTGCGATAGGGTGCATTGCGCTGTGCAACGCCGGCATCTTCCAATGTAGGCGCCCAGTCGGCAGGTACGACGGCACGCTGGACGAAGGGGGGCGCCGTTTCCTCGTCGCTCACGGCGGCCAGGGCGCGGAGCAGAGCCAAGGTGGTTTCACCTTCAGGCGAGGCGGCTGGAGCGGCGCAGAGATGCAGGCAACGTAGCAGGGAACTCTCCCGTTACGGTCGGTGACCGCGCAGTCTGCTCTACATAAGGTTTCCGGATGGTTGAAGTCTCGGCACTCTGCTATCCACGGTCTCGCAATGTCTGCCGCGCCGCCCATCGAACCCGAGCGAAGCCTAACCGACCCGGCTGCTCGGTCCACGCGTATTCTGGCGATCAAGCTGAGCGCCTTTGGGGATTTTATCCTCTCTCTGCCGGCTCTTCAGGCCATTCGGCATGCCCATCCCGAGGCCGAGATCACCCTGTTGACGACCTCGCCCTATGTCGAGTTGGCGGAGGCAAGCGGACTGTTCGACCGGATCTGGATCGATGAGCGTCCGGCCGTCTGGCGGATCTGTGCCTGGGCTGGCTTGCGGGCTCGGCTGCGCACGGCCGGTTTCGACCGTATTTACGATCTGCAGCGCAACGATCGCACTGCCCTCTACTTTCGCCTGATCGGTCACCCGAAGCCCGAGTGGGTCGGCGTCGTTCAGGGCGCCAGCCACCGATACGGCGGTATGACCGAACGCCGCCATATCGCCGAGCGGGAGCGTGATCAGCTTGCGGTCGCCGGGGTCGCTGTCCCGGATCATGCCGACTTCGGTTTCCTCGACGGCGATTTGAGCGGCTTCGATCTTCCCGAGCGTTTTGCTCTTCTGGTCCCTGGCTGCTCGCCGAAGCGGCCGGAGAAGCGCTGGCCGGCCGAGCGTTACGGCGCTCTGGCTACAAGCTTGGCGGAGCGAGGAATCTTTCCGGTATTGCTCGGCACCGCAGCCGAGGTTGCCGCGCTGGACGAGGTGACCGCGCTCTGTCCGCAGGCGCTCAACCTGTGCGACCGAACTCAAATGGGCCAGATCGCTGCGCTGGCGCGGCGCGCGACTCTTGCTGTGGGGAACGATACCGGGCCGATGCATGTGATTGCCGCCGTCGGCTGTCCGACGCTGTGGCTCTTCTCCGGTGCGTCCGAGCCGATCAAGGTTGCTCCCCGCGGCCCGCGGAGCACTTGGCTGCGGCGTCCTAAATTGGAGGCGCTAGAGCTTGCTGGGGTTCTGGAGGCGCTCGAGCAACTGACCGGCGGCCTCGACCACGGGACCGACGTCTAGACTGTCCATATCGTCCTCCTGCGCGGTCGGATCGAAACCCTGGCGGGCGACGAGTTCTTTATGGCGTTCTGCTGCACGGACTACGACCGTCTGCGGCCCCCAGGGTGCGGTGCGCACTTCGTTCGTTGGGCCGAACAGCCCCACTGTCGGGCAGCCGGCTGCGGCGGCCAGATGCATCGGCCCCGAGTCGTTGCCGATGTACAGACGACACCGTTGGAGCGCGGCTGCGAGAACCGGGAGCGGCGCCCTGCCGATCCAATCGAGCCGACGTTCGCGCGGCAGCCTGGCAAGCAATGGGTTGGCCAACACCCGCTCGTGCTTCGCGGCAACCACCGCGACACGCGCGCCGGGCAGTGGTCCATCGGCGGCCGTTAAGGCCAGCGCCGTTTCCGCGAAGCGCTCCACTGGCCACATCTTGCCAACCGAGTTTGCCGCTGGCCCGATCGCCAGTACCGGAGTGCCATCATCGGGGAGCAGACGCATGGCGGCGCTGCGATGCGCTTCGGCGAACCAGAGCTGTAGTCGTGCAGGCGGCGAAGTTCCCAGCCGCGCTGCTGCTTGCATCACCCAGTGACTGTTTGGGTCGGCACGTCCAATCCGCCGGCGCCGCAGCGTCGGCAAAAGATAGCAGAAGGCCGAGTTTCTGAGGTCGACGACCAAAGACCAGAAGGTCTTTGCAGTGCGGAACCAGAGCGACAGCCAGTGCAGGCTGCTTGGTTGGTTCTCCACCAAAAGCATACGCTCCAGTCGCGGCATAGCGCCATAGAGCGGCGCTATGAGCCGGCTTGCTACCAGGGTGAAACGCGCCTCTGGGTAGCGCCCGGCCAGCTCCGTCAGGCAAGCGCTGGCCAGCACCGCGTCGCTCAGTCTTGTTGGAAGGACAACGAGAATGTGCATCTCGGCGGGCTGTATGGCAGGCGGAGATCAGCTTGCCAAGGCGCCCGGGGTTGCCCATTTGCGAGGGCCCGACTTGGGGAAACGCGAGACTGAGGAGGTGGTGGCGATCATGAGCAAGCTATCGGCTCATTTGCTGGAGCAACGCGGTCTTTTGCAGGTCGCTGGAGCGGACGCGCGAAGCTTTCTTCAAGGCATCGTTTCTAACGACGTCGAGCGTGTTACTCCGGAGCGGGCCATCTGGGCGGCCTTTCTGACGCCTCAGGGCAAATATCTGCACGACTTTCTGATCGCCGAAGGCCCCGACGCCGTCTTGTTGCTTGACTGCGAAGCCGAGCGTCGAAGCGATCTTCTCAAGCGACTGAAGCTCTACAAGCTGCGGAGCAAGGCGCAAATCGCCGATTGGACGGAAGACTTCGTCTGCCTGGTCTTCTGGGGGCAAGACGCCGCCGCGATCGGCGGACTGCCTGCCGAACCCGGTGCCGCGCGACCCTTCCATGGCGGTAGCCTTTTCGTCGATCCGCGCCGGGCGGAGCTTGGCTTGCGGGCGCTGATTCCGCGACCGGCCCTGGAAGCGGCGCTGGCGGAGCTGGATGCCGAGATGGCCGATCTCGCCGCCTGGGAGCGTGCGCGTATTGCTGCCGGCGTTCCGGACGGTAGCCGTGACATGCAGATCGACAAGGCGATTTTGTTGGAGAACGGTTTCGACGAACTGGGCGGCGTCGACTGGAACAAGGGTTGCTACATGGGGCAGGAGTTGACAGCCCGCACCAAGTACCGCGGCCTGATCAAAAAACGCCTGCTGCCGGTGGAGATCGCCGGCCCGACGCCGGAGCCCGGCACCCCGGTGACCAAAGACGGTAAAGAAGTCGGTGAAGTCCGCTCTGTGGCGGACGGGGTCGGTCTGGCGCTTCTTCGCTTGGCAGCGTTGGAAGACTTGGCGCCCGAAGTTCTGATCGCCGGTGAGTCCAAGCTCACGCCCAAGAAGCCAAATTGGGCAGTTTTCTAAGGTAAACCCAGGCGCTTCAGTAGCGCCTGGCCTACCTCGGCCAGGCGCGTGAACGAGGACACGCCTGGCGGCAGCGTGAGGTCGCTGGCGGCTTGCAAGCCTGCGGTGCCGAAGCGTTCGCGCAGAGAGTCGACAAGCCAGCCTTTGGCCTGAGTGCGGCGACGCGCTTCCAGATGGCCGCTTTGATTCAGCCACCTGTAGTGACGCTCAAGCGCGGCGATCAGCTCCGGCAAGCCTTGGCGTGTTTCGGCTGACACGGCAAGCGCTTCGACGCTCCAGCCGTCCTCCGTTTCGCTGAGCCCCAGCGCCCCGCGCAGATCGGCCAGGGCTCTGCGTGCCGCCGCACCGACGTCCGCCTTGGTGACTACGGCGACATGCGGGATCTCCACGATCCCCGCCTTCATGAACTGAAGGGAATCGCCACTGCCCGGTTGAACGCAGAAGACCACCGTGTCTACCACTCCGGCCACGTCGGTCTCCGATTGGCCGACGCCGACCGTCTCGATCAGCACGCGATCAAAGAGCGCGCGCATCAGAACCATGGCTGCCACGGTCTGATCGGCCAAGCCGCCCAGACGGTCGCGCGCAGCCATGGACCGGATAAAGAGGCCGGCATCGTTGGCATTGCTGGCCAAGCGTACCCGGTCGCCCAAGAGCGCGCCGCCCGAGCGCCTGGAAGAAGGGTCGACGGCGATCACCCCCACGCTGTGGCCGGCCTCGCGGTAGGTGCCGATCACTGCACCGGTAAGCGTCGACTTGCCGACGCCGGGCGGGCCTGTCAGGCCCACGGTCTGGCCGCGTGGGGCGGTTTCCGCTTCTGCCAGAAGCGCCAGGACGTCCGGCGACTCGGGTGATCGCTCCAGACGGGCCAGAGCCCGAGCCAGGGCCGGTTTTCCACCGCTTTCCAGCGTTTCGAGCGTCAGCTTCTCGCGGGTTGCGTCGATCATGGAGCAGACAAAGCAGAGCGGCGTCGGCGCGGCAAGTCCGCTTCCCAGATCGATGTCGAGCCGCTACACCGCAGAACTATGGATCGAACGCTTCTATTCGGCGTGATCGCCGCGATTGGACTGGCCGCCGGCTTGGCTGGTTTGGCCCTGGGTTGGCCGGGACCGGCGCTGGTAACGGCCGCCGCCGTTTGGGTGCGGATTCAGTTTCGCCTCGGCGAGGTTGCGGGACGGACAGAGGCACGGTCGGATGCGCTGACCACGGCGTTGCCCTGGGGGGCCGGCTTGGCCGCGGCGACGACGATTGCCTGGATGCTCTTGGCGGGTTGAGCCAGGCGGGGCATGCTGCTGTCCATGGAAACCGCTGACACGCCCGAAACGCTAGAGACTGGCGAGACCGTTGAGACCGTAACGCGTCACTACGCCCGGTCCGGCAGCTTGGCGCAGTCCATCCTGGACATCGCCCATCGCTTGACCGATGCCCGCCAGCCAACGGCGGGCGATCTGGCGCCGCTCGACCAATTCCATATGCGCGGCGAGGAGGCGACGGTCGAGTTTGCCGAGATGGTGAGGCCTAAGGCCGGCGAAGTCTGCCTCGACCTGGGGTGCGGTATCGGCGGACCGGCACGCTGGCTGGCCGCGCAGTGCGGGGTCGAGGTGTTGGGCGTCGACCTGACCGAGAGCTACTGCCAGGACGCTGCGGCCCTGAGCCGGGCCGTTGGCCTGTCCGAGCGCGTCCGTTTCGCCTGCGCGGACGCCACTCGGTTGCCGCTGGCCGAGGATTCCGTGGACCTCGTCTGGACCCAGCATGCGGCGATGAATGTGCCCGACAAGGCGGCGCTTTACCGCGAAGTTGCGCGCATATTGAAGCGCGGCGGGCGGTTGGCGCTGCACGACATCATGGCTGGGCCGGAGGGCGTGCCGCACTTCCCGGTGCCCTGGGCCAGTTCGCCCGAGGGCTCCTTCCTGCTGCCCTCGATCGAGATCCGGACCCTCTTGGCGGAGGCGGGGCTGGAGGAGTTGGTCTGGCATGACCATACGGCCGATGCGCTGGCCTGGGTGCATCGCCGCCGAGCGGATATCGAGGCCGGGAAGCCACGCCCTCCGGGGCCGCACCTTTTCCTTGGTCAAGGCTTCAAGGAGATGGCTGCCAACCTGGGTCGCAGCCTGGAAGACGGCCGCATTACGGTGCATATGGCTCTGTTGGAAAAGCCCTAGGTTCTTGACTCTCAGTCCGTCGCCGGATCGGGAATCCACCCGGCGGCAACCACGTTCTCCTCATAGGGCGAAGCTATGGCGCGCGCGAAAAGAGCTGCTTTCAGGTCGGACGTTTCCAGCTCCGGGTTAGTGGCGAGCAGCCGTGCGGCCAGAGCGGCAACCCGCGGCACGGCGTAGCTGGAGCCCGAAGCGCGGCCGGCAGCACCGCGAAAATCCCGCACCTCCAAGTTCTCGGCCGGAACCATGAGATCGACGCTTTCCGCCCCCCAGTTGGCGCCTGGCGCGAGCCTGCCGAAGCCATCTGCCGAGGTGACTACCACCAGGTTGGGCAGGTCGAGCGCGGCTGGCCAGAGGGGGTCGCGGTCGAGATCGCGCCCATCATTGCCGGCCGACACGATGGCGAGTAGCTGCGGATGTGCCTTCAAGGCGGCAGCAAAGGCTGTCCAGTCGTCCGGATCGCGACTGCCGAGTGGCATCGCCAGGATACGCGCGTCGGCAGTGGCGGCGTGCTCGATCAGCGGTCCTAGCCGTGTCATGTCCGGGCGAGGATAGCGATAGGGAATCAGCGCGGCCGTCGGCGCTTCCCGCACCAGGACGGAGGCAACCGCGCTGCCGTGACGGATCGGCTGAAAGGCGCTGCGGCCGAAATCGCCGTCGTAGGGCAGGGGGTCGAGATCCCAGAAATCGTAACCCAGCGGCATGCCATCCGCCCCGCGTGCCAGGCGATCGCGATAGAGCGGCAGATCGTAGGCCAGTCCGGAGTCCACCAGCGCCACTCGCGGCCCGCCTGGGTCGCGCCCTACCGGCCAGGGCGCCTCCAGCGTTTCACGCCAGCGGACAGTCTCCAGGTCACCCTCCAGCTGATCCAGCCCGGCAGGTCGGCCATCCTGGTAGGTCAGGCGGCGCCCTGCAAAGATGTTGCAGTCGCTGCCACTCACAGCCTGGAGCTGTGCCAGGACTTGATGATCCTCGAGGCTGTAGTACTCGGCCGTGAAGCGCCTGAGCTGCCCGCCCGGCTGCAGGCGTAAAAGGCGCAGTTCACCCTGGCCGGGCAAGGCGAAAACCTGCTCCAGCGCGACGGTCTGCCCGTCGGGCCCGCGCGCGCGTTCGTCCAGCAACCAGGCCCCGGGCAACTGCTGTTCGGCTTCGATCCCGGGCAGGGGTCCGGCACCGCAAAGTCGGTCGACGGCCAGCAGAAGCCAACCTCGCGGCGTGGTCGGTTCGTTGGCGTGCGGCGAGCCTGCCCAGATTGTGCCGGCGAACAGCAGGAATGCGAGCGCGCAGGCGCAACGACGGGACCAGGTGACCATTGCGCGGCAGCTTCGCCCGACGCAGGCTTGCCGTCAATCCAACAGCCTTACACGCTCCTGCGCCATGGTCCTGAATCGATAGCTTGCGGGTGTTCCCGACCTCTGGACAGGGGCGGCGCGATTGCCTATACACGCTCCCTCGCTAGGCAGCGCGCCGGTTTCCTTACCAACACCGTGCGCTGGATCGCGGCAGCGATCTCGGCTTTGGCGCCCAGGTAGCTCAGTTGGTAGAGCATGCGACTGAAAATCGCAGTGTCGGTGGTTCGATTCCGCCCCTGGGCACCATCTCTTGAAGGCAGTCGAGAGAGTTAAAGACCGAGACAGTGTCTTGCGCCTCCTTTGTCAGGGATGCGCGATTAGCCGTGCCGCATGGCGATATGCGCTATCCGCTCGGAACCAAGTAGTCCGGAACCTCAGGCGTCGGAATGACCGAGAGGACTTGCAGGCGCTGCAACGCACGCTCCAGCGAGCGCGCCAGGTGGTCGTCGAGCGCAGCGGCGGCGGCGTTGACAGATCCGGCGATCAGCAGTTCGAAGACCAGCCGATGCTCCTGCAGTTCGGGTAGGACCTCAGGCAGGCCCAGGTATCTCAGGAACGTCAGATTGGTGACCAGCGGGAGGTGGCACTGTTGAATAGCGACCTTGAGACGGTGGTTGTCGATGTTCAGCACACAGGTGCTATGGAGGTCGTCGTCCAGGCTGCCGATCGTCTCGCTGTCCACGTCCGGAAACCTGCGCTCGACCTCCAGCAGTCGCGCCCGCAGCCTTTCGATTTCCGCCGTCGATAGGCGGCTCGCCGCCTCCACCAGTGCCGGCGGCTCCAGCAGGCGCCGCATCTGGTAGAGTTCGCGCATGGACTTTGCCGTCAAAGGACCGGCGATCCAGTGCGGCCGCGAGCTCTTTTCGACCAGCCCGCGCTCTTGCATGCGACCCAGCACCTCGCGTGCCACCGTCCGACTGACTCCATAGCGCTCAGCGAGCTTCGCTTCGAGGATCCGGTACCGGCCAAACGCGAGTGCCGAGCCTACCTCCGCCTCCACGGCGGCATAGATGCGTTCCCACGACGCGCGCTGTCCCAGCTCCTCATCGATGGCTGTCGGCAGCTCCAACCCCGCTTCGCGAATATCCAGACGCACTGGCTCGGTCGTGCCAGATCTTCCCGGCACAAGGTAGCCGCGCCCTTCGAAGCGCTGGATCAGACCCTCGTCATAAAGTTGGCGCAGTGCCCGGTTCACTGGCGCACGACTGATCTCGAAGACCTCTGCGATCGGACCTTCCAGCAGGACAAGGCCCTCGGGGAAACGGCGCTCGATGATGTGGTCATAGAGAACGCGATGGACGATTTCGTATAGCGGTATCGGTGCAGCTGCTCCGGGGCTTCCTTTGGTCTCCGTGCTGGACATGAAGGGCCGGTTACTCCTGCGGCGCAGCCGACTGAGGGACGGGGCTGTAGGCGCAAAGTTTCGGAGGCGAAGCCGCCGTGGCGCAAGGGCAGTCGGAGCCCCACCGAAAGCCTCCGTTCGTATGATCCGGCCAGATATCAATCAAGGATAGATGTGCGCGGGCGCTTGCCTTTCTCGGGCCATGGCCGCTGTGGTCGCGCGGCCGTCGCGCATACACCCTGGAGTCCGTAGAGTATGCAAAATGCAATAATGGCAAGCGCATACGCCTTAGTTTTTTGCGGCAATCGTCCATGGCTTGCCGTATTTAAGCGGAAATGAGTAACTAAATTTCTATATACAACCGCTTTCGATATCTTCTGTGGCGCTGGAGCCTATCGTAAAAAGCGTCTTGCACGCAAAAATCATTTTAAGCTAACGTCCCGACCAAGGTTGGATTGCGCAGCAGAACGCGACCGGCCGCGATGGGGACTGGGCGGCTGGGAGCGGTGGATGCTGGAAGCGCAAGGCCTGACCAAGCACTATGACGGCACGCCTGCGCTGCGGGATCTGTCGCTGGAGCTACGTGACAACGAGTACTTGACGTTGTTGGGCCCTTCCGGCTCCGGCAAGTCGACGTTGTTGCGGCTTCTTGCTGGCTTCGAGGTGCCGGACCAAGGTCGGCTGCTGCTCGATGGCCGGCCGCTCAACAGCGTTCCCCCTTACGAGCGCGGTATTGGCTTCGTCTCGCAAGGCTTTGCGCTATTTCCGCACATGACGGTGTTCGATAACGTCGCCTTCGGTCTGCGCTACAGCCGCCGCGATCCCATCAAAGATGAGAGCATCGTGCGCAGGCGGGTCATGGAGATGCTCGACCTGGTCGGCTTGGCAGACCTCGGCGACCGCATGACCGGGCAGATCTCCGGTGGCCAGAAGCAGCGCGTGGCCCTGGCGCGCACCTTGGTCGTCAATCCGCGAGTCTGCCTGCTGGACGAGCCACTCGGCGCGCTTGATGCCAACTTGCGCCAGCGTATGACTGTGGAACTGCGTCGTATCCGCAAGCTGCTCGGTCTGAGCTTCATGCATGTGACGGGCAACGAGTTGGAGGCCATGGCGATGGGTGACCGCATTGTCGTCCTGGACCAGGGCCGCGCGCTGCAGGTTGATGATCCGGACACGGTCTACAATCGCCCCGCATCGGCGGCGGTGGCGCGCTTTCTCAATCGCTACAATATCTTTGAAGGCAAGTTGACAGCCGATGGCGACTTCGCCTTCTCGGACGGACGCTTGCCGTTACCGTCCAAAGCGCCTGCCAACCGGGAGGCGGCTTGCTACTGCGTGCGCTACGACCGCATCCAGGTTCATAGAGACTCTGGCACGCAACCCGCGGCCACGCGTTCGTCGGGTGAACTTGCAATGGCTCGCCTGCCGGCGCGCTTCATCACCAGCGAGTACTCCGGCGCGACGATCATCTACTTCTTCAGCCTGGCGGACGAGAAGGTGGTCGAGGTCGAGTATCACCTCTCTCATCGCCAGCCCGATCAGTTCACCGAAGGTGATCTCTACACGCTCACGTGGCCGCGCGAGGACGCGCTCGTCTACGCCTGAGGCTTTCCGGGTCGGGCAACCCGGCTGTTCTCAAGAACCATGGATTAAGACCGCGAACATGACTGTGTCGAAAGCAGCTTCCCAACAGATAGAGGCCGCGGCTGCCGTAGCGCCGACTGATGTCGTCGAGGGTGCAAGGCGGAAGCATCGGTTGGGCACTCTGCTGCTGGTCGCCCCGGGTGCGATCTGGATGACGCTGTTTCTGATCGTGCCGATGCTGATGATGCTTTACGTCAGCTTCTGGACTCAGACGACCTTCACGATCGAGCCGACGCTGACCTTGCAGAGCTGGATCACTTTTTTCAGCAGTGAGACCTACTTCGGCGCGCTGCTGACGACCATCAAGATCTGGCTGATCGTGCTCGTCTCAACTCTGGTGATCGGTTATCCGGTTGCGCTGTTCATCGGCCTGTTCATTACGAACAAGACGCTACAGATCGTCGTTCTTGTCCTCTGTGTCATTCCTTTCTGGACGTCGTTTCTGATCCGCGTTCTCGCCTGGCGACCCATGCTCGGTCAGCAGGGCGCCGTGAACATCGTGCTGCAGCAGTTCGGGATCATCTCGGAGCCGATCGACGAACTTCTGTTCACCGAGTTCAGCGTGATCATCGGCATGACTCAGATCTATGTCGTTTTCATGGTCGGCCCGATCGCCTTCATGCTGGCGCGTATCGACCAGAGCCTGATCGAGGCGGCGCGCGACCTGGGCGCAGGGACTTGGCGCATCTTCCGCACCGTTATCCTACCTTTATCGATGCCGGGTGTGGTGGTCGGTGCGATCTTCGTGTCGGTCATGGTGCTCGGTGAATTTGCAACTTCGGCAGCCCTGTCGGGACGGAAGACGAATCTCCTGGGCAACATCATCGTCACGCAGGTCGGCTCGCTGAAGTGGGCCTTCGCGGCCGTGTGCGGCGTCATCCTGACGGTTCTGATGGCGGTCGTCATTACAGGGCTGCTGCGGGTCGTGAACCTGCGCAAGGAGCTTTAGGCCATGCAGAACCGCAAGGGCTTGGCCTGGGCTTTGGGCCTCTTCACCGTGCTATTCATCGGTTTTCTCTATGGGCCGTTCTTCGTGATGGGTCTGCTGAGTTTTCAGCAAGGGCCGGAGGGCGGGCCGCAGTTCCCGATCGTCGAATGGTCGACCTACTGGTATCGCCACATCTTTGGCCTGGTGCCGCCATCTCGCATCGCTCCACTCCCGATTGGCGATGCGCTTGTGCGCTCCTTGACTCTCGCCTTCGCCACCATGGTGGTTTCGACCGTGCTCGGGACGATCACGGCGCAGGCTTTCCGCCGGCGTTTCAAGGGTTCGGGCGTGATCTTCTACCTGGTGGTGCTGGGCATGATCGTGCCGGGCGTGCTGGTCGGTCTCGGCATGGCGCTGGTGGCGACCAACCTCGGTATTGATCGCAACTGGTGGGGTACGGCCTTCGTCCTGCACGTGGTCTACACCTTCCCCTTCGCCTTTCTGGTGATGCTTGCGATCTTCAACCGCTTCGACCGCTCGATCGAGGAAGCCGCCTGGAGTCTCGGCGTTCCACCGGCCACCACCTTCCGCAAGGTGACTTTCCCGCAGATCTTCCCCGGCGTTTTGAGCGCGATGTTGTTTGCCTTCACGCTCAGCTACGACGAGTTTCCGCGTACGCTTTTCTCCGCTGGGGCCGATCTGACGTTGCCGCTGGCGATCTACGGAACCTTCGCCGTGGAGATCCATCCCAACATCTTTGCCGTGGGCGTCCTGACAACCCTGTTCTCTTTTAGTGTACTTGCGATCTTCGGAACCCTGATGGCGTTGTCTGTGCGGCGTGCCAAGAAGGCCGGTGCGATTCAGGAGGAGATCGAGTGAACACTCCCTCCGTGATCTCACCATGCCTGCCGGCCAACACGATCGCGATCGTGACCGGTGCGGGTGCCGGCATCGGCCGCGCCATCGCCTTGCGGCTGGCGCGTGACGGTGCGGTTATTGTGGTCAACGATCTGCGCGCGGAAGCTGCCAGCCGCACCGTTGCGGCGATCGAAGCGGAGGGCGGGCGCGCCCGCCCAGTAGTCTCTGATGTGTCGGATCCAGCCGGCGTTGAAGAGATTTTCGCTGCTTGCGAGAGCGGCTTCGGCGCCTGCACGCTTCTGGTCAATAACGCCGGTTTCGTCCATCAGGCGCCGTTCGAGCAGCTGGAGGTGGACGACTGGGACCGTATGATTGCGGTTCATCTGCGTGGCACCTTCCTCTGCGCCCGACGTGCCTTACCGTCCATGCTGATGGCTGGCGCAGGAACCATCGTCAACGTCGCTTCGCAGCTTGGTCAGATCGGCGGATTGGAGCTGTGCCACTACTCCGCAGCCAAGGCCGGGATCATCGGTTTGACCAAGGCGATGGCGCGAGAACTCAGTGCGCGTGGCGTTCGTGTCAATGCCGTCGCGCCCGGACCGATCAACACCGACCTTGTTCTCGGCCTCTCCGAAGATTGGCGTCAGGCCAAGGCGGCTGAATTGCCGCTAGGGCGTTTTGGCGAACCGGAAGAGGTGGCCGAGACCGTGGCCTTTTTGGCGACGACAGCGGCAGGCCTCTACGTCGGTCAGACGCTCGGCCCGAACGCCGGCGACGTGATGCTCTGAGACGATGACGAGAAGTAGGCGAGAAGACAGGCCATGACGCAGCGAACCGTCCTCATCACTGGCGCCGGTATCGGTATCGGCCGCGCTACCGCCTTTGCTTTCGCAGCCGCCGGTGATCGCGTCATTCTCACCGATGTGCTCGTGGACGAAGGGCATGCGGTTGCGACGGAGATTGTTGAGAAAGGCGGCGCGGCCGAGTTCCATCGTTTGGATGTTACCGACACCGTCAACGTGGATGCGGTGATCGCCACGGTGGAGACGGCTTACGGCCCACTCGGTGCTGTCATTGCCAATGCCGGTATCGCACATAAGGTGCCGCTGACCGCCATGAGCGACGAGAAATGGGACGTCACCTTCGATGTCGACTTGAAGGGCATCATGCGTGTCGCGCGCGCTGCCGCGCCTGCCATGCGGGAGGCGAAGCAAGGGGCGATTGTCGCGCTCTCGTCGATCATGGGGGTCGCTTACGGCTGGGATGAGCACGTGCACTACTCGGCCGCCAAGTCGGGCGTGGTCGGCTTGGTGCGCGGGCTCGCGGTCGAACTGGCGAGAGACGGAATTTGCGTCAATGGCGTGGCGCCAGGTTACGTGCGTACCGCCCAAGCGCTTTCGAAAGAACACTCGCTAGGGCCTGCCGGTCTGGAGAAGGCAGCCGCTTTCATTCCGATGGGTCGTGTCGGTGAGCCCGAGGATATTGCTGACGTCATCGTTTTCCTGGCGTCGCCGTCTGCCCGCTACATGACTGGGCAGACGGTCGTGGTCGATGGAGGGCTGCTGGTCGGACGCTACTGAAGCGGTGCGGCACGCTGCGTCGCCCGCTGGCCACGCGGAAAACAAACCAACGGAAGCAAATGCTTCGACAGTCAGGGAGTTCAAGGGACATGTTCAACAAGCCGATTTCCCGCCGAGACCTGCTGGCAGGGTCTGCCAAGGCCGGTCTTGGCATAGGGGCGATGGCTCTCGCCATGGGCGGCGGCACCCCCTTTCTCAACTCGCGCAAGGCTCATGCCGCTGCGCTGGCCGATCAGGAGCTGCGCACGATCGGGCTGTCCGTCACGGTGCAGGAACGCATTCTGGCAGAGTTCCGCGAGCAGTCGGGCGTTGGCAGTACCAGCGGTACCGCCGCCACCTTCCCGGACGCTCAAACGCGTATTCTGTCGGGCTCGACCGATTTCGACTGCTGGGAAACCATCGGCGAGCGCCTACCCGCCATTGTCATCACCGATAACGTCGATCCGATCGCCACGTCGGAGATGAAGAACTGGGGTAACATCCGCGACACTTTCACCCAGGCAAATCCGAAATGGGAGAAGCGTTCCCAGATCGTTGGTCAGATTTGGGCAGACGATGCCCAAACGTCTCTGTACATGGTGCCGACGGTCTATAACTACGACTCGATCGGCTATAATCCGGACATCGTCTCCGATGAGGAGGCCAATACCTGGACGGCGATCTTCGATGAGAAGTGGAAAGGCCGTTCTGGTCTCAACACTGACCCCTTGATCGCTTTCGGCCAAGCGCTTTTGGCGATGAACTCAATGGGTTTGCTGGAGATCGAAAACCCGGGGAATCCCGACCGTGGGCAGATCGACGAAGCCTCTAAGTTCCTGATCTCGAAAAAGCGGGACGGTCAGTTCCGCGCTCTTTGGGGTGACTTCGGTGAGCTGGTCAATCTGCTGGCTTCCGGCGAGATGGTGGTTTGCGACGCCTGGCAGCCGGCGGTGATGGCGGTGAAAGCGCAGGGGACACCCTGTCGGTATGCGGTTCCGAAGGAAGGTTATCGTGCCTGGGCCATCGGTATCTCGATGATCCAGGGTACACCCAACCGTGAGGCGGTTATGGCTTATGCCGACTACTGGCTGTCCGGCCCGCCGGCGATCACCGTGTCGGAGCAAGGGTATTACTCGCCGACGACCAACATTAAGGACGTCATGGATCCGGACAAGTATGCCTTCTGGTACGAAGGGCAGCCCTGGGTCGGTGCAGCGGAGCGCGGTGTCCAGGAAGGCGACTTGCGCGACGGCGGCTCGCTCGAAGAGCGTGCGTCCAACGTTGCCTACTGGCACCAGTGGCCGGACGAGTACGACTACCTGATTCAAAAGTGGGACGAGTTCCTCAACGCCTGAGGAGAGCCCTTTCCGTTTTCCCTGTGCCGACGACGGCGGCCGGTATGCCCTTGGGCATCCGGTCGTCGCCGATCGGTAGCCCATCCCAAGCGAGCGTGATGATGGACTACGATCTCGAACTTGTGGGTCTGCGCAAGGTCTATCCGAACGGCACGGTTGCCGTCTCTAACTTCGACCTGAAGGTCGAACGTGGCGAGTTTGTCTCCTTCGTTGGGCCGTCGGGCTGTGGCAAGACCACCACCCTGCGCATGATTGCAGGGTTCGAAGACATTACCGAGGGCGAGGTGCTGGTGCGTGGCAAGCGGATCAACGACTTGCCGGCGGAGAAGCGTCCGACCTCGACGATCTTCCAGAACTTCGCGCTCTTTCCGCACATGAACGTGCGCCAGAACGTCGAATACGGCCTTGCCGTCAAGGGGCTGCCAAAGAGCCAGCGCCGGGATCGGGCCGAACGTATCATGGAGAAGCTCGATCTGTTGGATATCGCCGAACGCAAGGAAAGCAACCTGTCAGGCGGTCAACGCCAGCGCGTCGCGCTCGCTCGCGGCCTGGTCGTCGAGCCGGATATTCTGTTGCTTGATGAACCCCTCGGTGCGCTCGACGCGAATCTGCGCAAATCGATTCAGCAAGAGCTGAAGCTGCTGCAGCGCAATCTCGGCGTCACTTTCATCTTCGTGACGCATGCGCAGTCGGAAGCCTTGATTCTCTCAGACCGTGTCATCGTGATGAACCGCGGCAATGTCGAACAGATCAGTTCGCCCTACGAGCTCTATACCCGTCCGCAGACGCCGTTTGTCGCGCGCTTTGTCGGGCGCAACACCATCCTCAACGGTAAGCTGCGCGATCTCCGTCCCGACGGCGCTGTTTTGGAGACGAGTTTCGGCGCTTTGCGCGGCATGCTCAACGATCATCTCGATGTCGGTCAGGCAGCCAGCATTGTGGTTCCGGCGGAGGCGATTGACGTTCACCCCGCCACGGTGGACGCCGGCGACGGCATAGCAGACACCTACGGAGGCAATCTGATCCGCGGCAAGGTCGCCGATGCGACCCTGGTAGGTCACACGGTCTCGATGACCGTGCGTTTCGACGATGGCTCCAGCCTGCAGGTCGAAAGCCACGTCAGCAAGTATGCGGATGACCTGACGCGTCAGGATGCGCCGGTGCTGGTTGGCTGGGCGGCCAATGAAGCAACTGTGATTCGGCAGAGTACCTAGGGACCGGAGCGATGGCAGACTCTGCTCACCTGTTCCATCTCTCCGCTGCGGCGCTTGGCCGGGAGATCGCAGCCGGCGCGACCGACGCGGTCGCCGTCTGCGAGGCCTTCCTGGAGCGTATTGCCGCTTACGACGACCCTGCCGTGTTCATCAGACTGACGCCGGAGCGTGCCCGACAGGAAGCGGAAGCGAGTGCCGCGCGGCACCGAGCTGGTCGCCCGCTCGGGCCGCTGGACGGCGTGCCGGTCGCTTGGAAGGATCTGTTCGATATGCAGGGCGAGGCGACCACCGCCGGCTCGGCACTTTACCGCCAGGCACCACCCGTCAAGACGGATGCGGTCGCCGTCGCTAATCTCGCCGCCGCTGGAATGGTCGCTTTGGGTAAAGTGAATCTGACGGAGTTCGCCTACTCCGGCATAGGTCTCAATCCTCATTTCGGTTCGCCGCGCAATCCCAACGACACCGCCACGGTGCGCGCACCTGGCGGCTCCTCGTCCGGATCCGGCGTGGCGGTCGCGGCGGGGCTGTCCCCCTGCTCCATTGGCACCGATACCGGCGGGTCGGTGCGCGTGCCGGCCGCGCTCAATGGCGTGGTCGGTTTCAAAACCTCGGAAGGGCGGATCCCGAAGCAAGGGTGCTTCGCGCTGTCTCATACGCTGGATACCGTCGGGCCGCTGGCGCACAGCGTCGAAGACTGCATCCTGCTCGATGCCGCCTTGCGCGGTGAGATGCCTGGTCGTTTTCCGCAGAGGGGTTTGCGCGGTTTGCGTCTGGTGGTTGCGACGAACGTGGTTCAGGATGAGCTTGAAGATGCGGTCGGGTCGAACTTCGAGCGGTCGCTCGACCGGCTTTCGAAAGCCGGGGCGAAGGTCGAGCACCGCAAACTCGATCTGCTTGACGAGGTGCAGCGCGTCACCGTCGAGCACGGCTCGCTTACTGCCGTCGAGGCTTACCAAGTTCACTACCACCATATCGAGAGCGCGGACGTCGAGGCGATAGATCCGCGCGTCGTGGCTCGCATTCTTGGTGGCAAGAGGATGACCGGGCGCGATGTGATCGAAGTGCAGCAAGCGCGGAAGCGTCTGGCGGCTGAGCTTGGCGCCGAGCTGGCAGGCGCGCTGCTGGTCATGCCGACCTGTCCGCATACCGCGCCGGAGATGGCACCATTGGAGGCGGATGCGGAGCTCTTCCACCGCATCAACTTGAAAACCCTGCGTAACACGATGATCGGAAACTTTCTCCATACCTGCGGTTTGGCGATTCCGAACGGCTCCGATCCACGAGGGTTGCCCACTTCCATCCTGTTCTCAGCGCCCGGAAATGCGGACGAGACTCTCTTGACCTACGGACGTGCCCTGGAGCGTGCCGTTGGCGCGCAGTGAACGATAACGAGCTTACGAAGAGGGAGGTGCAGAAGATGGCAACGGGCGACGTAAGGATCGGCGTGGACGTGGGTGGCACCTTCACCGACCTGATCCTGGAGGCACAAGCTGGCGATAGACCGAAAGTGGTTGTGCACAAAGTGCCAAGTACGCCAGAGGATCAGTCTAAAGGCGTGTTGGAGGGCATCGCCGAAATCTGCCGAATCGCCGGCGTAGAGCGCTCCGACGTGAAAATGATCGTTCACGGCACGACCGTGGCCACCAACATCACACTCGAGCACAACGGTGCCGAGGTCGGAATGCTGACCACGCGAAACTTTCGCGACATCCTGCATATCGCGCGGCACAAGCGCCCGCACAACTTCTCCATGCAGTTCGATGTGCCGTGGCAGAGCAAGCCGCTGGTCAAACGCCGGAACCGCATTCCGATCACCGAACGGATCATGCCGCCGAGCGGTACGATCGACACGCCGCTCGACGAGTCTGAGGTGCGCGCGGCCTGTGAGACGCTCAAGCGCAATGGCGTCGAAGCCGTGATCGTCTGCTTTCTTTTCTCGTTTCTGAAGAACGATCACGAGAGGCGAGCAAAAGAGATCATTCAGGAGCTGATGCCGGACGTCTACGTCTGCTGTTCGCATGAGGTGGTGGACGTCATTCGCGAGTATGAGCGCTTTTCGACAACAGCGATGAACGCCTTCGTCGGGCCGCGGACCTCGCGCTACCTGCGAAACCTTGAGCGAAAGCTGCATGAGGACGGCTACGATGCGGAACTGCGTATCATGCAGTCCAACGGCGGCGTCGCGACGGTCGACACCTGCAGCGACAAGGCCGTGACCATCCTGATGTCCGGGCCGGCCGGCGGCGTGATCGGCGGATCTTTCGCCGGCAAGCTGTCCGGTGAGGATAACATTATCACGGTCGACATCGGCGGTACTTCGGCCGACATCAGCACGATTCCCGCAGGTTCGCTGAAGATCATGAATCCGCGCGACACCTATGTCGGTGACTACCCCGTTCTGGTGCCGATGATCGACCTCTCCACCATCGGCGCCGGTGGTGGCTCGATCGCTTACATCGACGAAGGGGGAGCTTTCCGGGTCGGACCCCGGTCGGCCGGCGCCGAGCCCGGTCCTGTGTGCTACGGCAAGGGGGGTACGGAGCCCACCGTTACCGATGCCCAGGTCGTGCTCGGTCGGCTGGATGCCGATCGTCTGCTGGGCGGAGAGCTGACCGTAGACCGTGAACTGGCGCGTAAGGCGATCGAGCAGAAGCTAGCCAAGCCCCTCGGATTGACCGTGGAGCAGGCCGCGCTCGGCATCATCCGCATCATGAACAACAATATGGCCTTGGCGATCCGTGCGAACTCGGTGGCGCGGGGCATCGATCCACGCAACTTTGCGCTGATGCCTTTCGGTGGAGCCGGCCCGCTGCACGGTGTGGCCCTGGCCAGCGAAATCTTCGCGCGCGAAGTGATCGTGCCGCCCGCGCCGGGGATCACGGCGGCGATGGGGCTCTTAGTGACTGACATGAAGTACGAGTTCACCCGCTCGGTGTTGGCGGTGTTGAACAATGCCGAGCAGACGGCACTCGATCAGATCAATGTTCACATCGAGAAGTTGGAACAGCTTTGCCGGGAGCAGTTGACGGCCGACGGCGTACCGCCCGCGCAGCAAGTCTTCTCCAAAATCGCCGAGTGTCGCTACCAGGGGCAGGGGTTCGAACTGCGCGCAGCCATGCCAAACGATCCCCTGACGCTGGAGACCAAGCAACAGGTAATGGATAGTTTCCATGCGGCGCACCGCCTGGACTATGGCTACGCCTTCGAGGACTCGCCAGTCGAGGTGGTGACCCTACGCGTGATTGGCTCGGTCGCGGTCGATCCGCTGGAGCTCCCGAAACTGCCCAAGGCGAACGGCGCTGGTATCGAAAGCGCCTATCTCTACAGCCGCGACACGATCTTCGACGATGGCAGGCCAGTGGAGACGCCGCGTTACGATCGCGAAAGGCTGGCCGCGGGGCATGAGGTGCCTGGCCCTGCCGTCATTCTCCAACACAATTCAACAACTCTGGTGCCGCCCGGTTACCTCGCTTCGGTCCAGGAATCGGCCAACCTCCACATCCGCGCGGGAAGCGCATCTGGTGACGCGCCCCAGAGCGTCCAGTGAGGGAGAAGAAGATGTCTCAGCATGAAGTCGATCCCATTACCCTCCAGGTTATCGGCGGAGCCTTCGACACCATCGCTAAGGAAATGGGACACATTCTCTATCGGATGTCGTTCTCATCGATCATTCGCGAATCTCAAGACTTAGGTGCGGGTCTTTTCGACGCGAACTTCAATACCCTGTGCGAGTCGGATTCGACGCCTTTGCATATCGGCTCGATCCCAGGTTACCTGCGTGGTGTCCAGGAGACGTTGCAGGGTGGCGAATGGCATGAAGGGGATGTGGTGATCCATAATCACCCCTACTACGGCGCCAGCCACTCTCCTGACATTGCGGTTGTCGTTCCAGTCTTTCATGAGGGACAACTCGTCGGCTTCTCGGCGAACACCGCGCACCATGTGGACATCGGCTCTGCCACGCCCGGATTGATCATCGACATTCCCGATGTGTTCGCGGAAGGCATGCTGTTCGCAGGTATCAAGCTCTATGAAAAGGGCGTGCGCAACGAAGCGCTGTGGCAGTTCATTGGCCACAACAGCCGCATGCCGAAGCAACTGCGCGATGACATTGAAGCACAGATCGCGTCCTGTCGGCTCGGTCAGCGTCGTTTCCTGGAGCTGATCGAGACCTATGGTTTGGAAACGGTTCAGACCGCCTCCAACCAACTGATGGACTACTCCGAGCGGTTGCTGCGTCGGCGGATCACCGAGATTCCCGATGGCGAGTACTATGCTGAGGGTTTCCTGGACGACGACGGTCGGAACCGCGACGTGCGTCTGCCGGTCAAGGTCTGCGTGCGTATCAGGGGGGATTCGGCAACGGTCGATCTCACAGGTTCGTCGCCGCAGGTCCCGACGGGCTTCAACGTTCCCTTTGAAGGCTCGACAAAGGTCGCCTGCTACTTCGCCTTTCGTGCCCTGTTGCTCGATACGGCAACCAGCGATGAGTACGTGCCGCAGAACGAGGGCTCGTTCCGGCCGATCGAGGTGATTGCGCCGAAGGGCTCGATCTTCAATCCCGAGTTCCCGGCGGCAGCTGAAGCGCGCTTCACCCAGTGTAACCGGGTGATCGACTGTATCATTCGCGCGCTCTCGCCGGTTCTGCCGGAGCGGGTCAGCGGCGGAAACTCTGCCAGTCTGTCCTTTGCTGCCTACTCCGGCGTACGTCCTGGCGGCGACTACTGGGTGTTTCTGGAGGTCAACGAGGGAGCTTACGGCGGGCGACCGCATTCGGACGGACCCGATGCCATCGACAACCTGATGTGCAATACGCGCAACAATCCGATCGAGGACTTGGGCATGCACCTGCCGCTTGTCTGCGATCGCTACGAACTGCGCGATGACGTGATGCCGGGGGCGGGCCGCTATCGGGGCGGCATCGGCGTGGTCAAGGCACAGCGGTTCCTGACCGATGGCAGCATGACCCATGAGAACGATCGCCACCTCGACACGCCCTGGGGTGTGTTCGGCGGCAAGCCCGGCGTGGTCGGCAAGGTTGAGCTCTACAACGGGGCTGAGCCGGCGGCAAAGGAACAGCTGCCAGCCAAGTTCTCCGGCGTCCCCACCAAAGCCGGGGACGTCATGGCCTTTTACGCACCCTGTGGCGGCGGTTACGGCAATCCCTTGGAGCGCCCGCCGGAGCAGGTGCGCGAAGACGTGCTCGACGACTTCTGCACACTCAAACATGCCCATGAAGTCTACGGCGTCGTGCTCGATGACGACATGCGGATCGACTGGTCAGCGACAGAGCAACGCCGACGCGATCTGTCGCAAAGCGCGGCTTGAAACGCGCTTTGGCGCGACAGGCTGTTAAATCACAAGGGGAGAGAGGAATGCCCAAGAACATCAAATGCGCGTTTGGCATCGACGTCGATGCCGTAGCCGGCTGGCTGGGGTCGTACGGCGGCGAAGACTCGCCGGATGACATCTCGCGCGGCTTGTTTGCCGGCGAAGTCGGCTCGCCGCGACTTCTGAAGCTGTTCGAGCGTTTGGGGATCAAGACGACCTGGTTCATTCCAGGTCACTCGGCGGAGACGTTCCCCGAACAGATGAAGGCTGTGGCCGAGGCCGGTCATGAGATCGGCATGCATGGCTATAGCCATGAGAACCCGATTGCCATGACGCCTGAACAGGAAGAGGCGGTCATGGACAAGTGCATAGACTTGATCACGGAGCTGTCCGGCAAGCGGCCGACCGGCTACGTGGCGCCCTGGTGGGAGTTCAGCAAGGTGTCCAACGAGCTGCTGCTCAAGAAGGGCATCAAGTACGACCATAGTCTGATGCACAACGACTTCACGCCCTACTACGTGCGCGTTGGGGATTCTTGGACCAAGATCGACTTCTCCAAGCAGCCGAGTGATTGGATGAAGCCGCTCATCCGCGGTCATGAGACGGACCTCATCGAGATTCCTGCCAACTGGTATCTCGACGATTTGCCGCCGATGATGTTCATCAAGAAGGCCCCGAACAGCCACGGTTTCGTCAATCCGCGGGATATCGAGCAGATGTGGCGCGACCAGTTCGACTGGGTCTACCGCGAGATGGACTATGCCGTCTTCACCATGACGATCCATCCGGACGTGTCCGGCCGGCCGCAGGTACTGATGATGCTCGAACGGCTCTACGAGCATATGATCAAGCATCCTGGCGTCGAGTTCATGACGATGAACGATATCGCCGATGACTTCGCCAAGCGCAGTCCGCGTCAGACGTAATCGGAAAGAGCGACCGGCGAACCTTTGTGTTCGCCGGTCGTAAGCGGGAGTTGTCTCTTCATGTGCGGCTTATGTGGCGTTCTCGGCGCCACCCATTGGACCGACGCCCATGCCAGCCCCGAAGCCTTCGGTGACGGAGAGACCGAGGGTGTTGCTGTGGGCCGGACGCGTCGGGCCGAGCGACTGTACCGCGTGCGCCTGGTTAACGAGGTGTTGCGGAACTTCGCGCTGAACCTCGCAGACTTTCAGGGGAGCAGCTTCGTTTTGTCCAACCGCACCGGTCGCAGCGAGCTTGTCGATGACCTGATGGCCGTCTGGCCGGCCGCGGAACAGATACTCGGTCGCAAACTCGATCCGCTCGACCCTGACCTGGTCGGCCGGTTGGAGGGCAGTTGCCAGGGTCTGGGGAGCACTACGCACGGGGGAGGTCGCAGCCATGGGCGAGAGTGAGCGCCTCATGAGCTTACTGCCCGTCAACTTGCTGACCGGCTTTCTCGGCAGTGGAAAGACGACCCTTCTGAGTCGGATGTTGGCCAGTCCGGCCTTTGCCGAGACGGCCGTATTGATCAACGAGTTCGGCGAAGTCGGCCTCGATCATCACTTGATCGAACAGGTTGACGAGGGCGTCCTGCTGCTCCAGAGCGGCTGCGTGTGCTGTACCATCCGCAGCGACTTGCAGGAGGCCATTCGCGATCTTTACTCGCGGCGTGAGCGTGGCGAGATTCCTGGCTTCAAGCGATTGGTGATCGAGACCACCGGCCTGGCCGATCCGGTTCCGATTGTCTCCACTATTCTCTCGGAGACGGTTATTCGCAATCACTTCCGCCTAGGGAACATCATCTGCACTGTGGATGCGGTGAACGGTGCCGCGCAGCTCGACCGGCAAAGCGAATCGCTTAAGCAGGCGGCGATTGCCGATCGGTTGGTAATCACGAAGGTCGATCTCGCCGATCCAACCACAATTGCAACACTGCGCAGCCGGCTAGAGCGACTCAATCCGGTGGCTGCGATGATTGAGTCCGCTAATGCCGAAATCGATCCCGAGTTGCTACTTGCCCAGGATCTGCACGACCCAGCGAGCAAGGCAGCGGAAGTGACTCGCTGGCTGCAGGCTGAGGACCGACAGCACGATCACGCCGGCGAGGCTGCGTCCGATCACATCCATACGGCAGGGTCTCACAGGCATGATGTCAATCGGCACGATGAACGGATTTCCGCGTTTGCGCTGACGTTCGAACAGCCGTTGGATTGGACCGCATTCGGAATCTGGTTGAGCATGCTGTTGCAGGCGCGTGGTGAGGACGTGCTTCGAGTCAAAGGTATCCTCAACGTCGTCGACGTCGATACGCCGGTGGTGGTTCACGGCGTTCAGCACATTGTGCATCCGCCGTTGCATCTATCACGCTGGCCTGACCCTGACCGCCGCTCGCGTCTGGTCTTCATAACGCGCGATATTGCTCGCCAAAAAATTGAACGCTCACTCTCAGCGTTCAACTGTTTGGGAGATCGGCTTTATGAAGCAGCATAAGCGGGAGAGGAATCAGCTCTGTGATGTTGCGCCTGTCTGGCCGGTACTGCAACCTGCTGAACAAGGATTCCGGGTTCAGCGAGGACGCCTCTTCGGGCATGCAGCGATCGACATCCGTCAGCGCGCCGTTCGTACAGACCAACGGCAAAATCACGCTGCGCATTCTTGGCACCAGCGTTACGCTGATCGAGCCGATTCGTGCGCAGGCACAGGCCGACCTTGGCCTCGACCTGGAGTTCACGGTTCTCGACGGCGTCTCTGCGCAACTGAATGCCGTGACCAAGCCGGGTGGCTACGACGTCTACGATCAGTGGTTTCACAACATGGAGATCGCCTGGACTTCCGGAGCGATCCGTCCGGTCGAGATCGATCGCATCGCAAAGTGGGATCTGGTCAACGATCTCTCGAAGCACGGCTCGCTTCGCCCGGGCGATCCGATCGGACAGGGCGATGCGCCGGTTCATCAACTCTATGTTCGGCCCGGTCGGCGACTGGGATCGCAACCGAGCGAGCAAATCGTTGCATTGCCCTGCGTCCACAACGTCGATGCCTTCGGCTACAACACCGATGTGATTGCCAGAGGCGAGGCTTATGTCGCCGAGAGCTGGAGCTGGCTGCTGGATCCGCGCTATGCGGGTCGGGTCGGACTGCTGACCGACCCGGCGATCGGCGTGATCGATGCAGCCCTGGCGGCCGAGGCCTGTGGGCTGATGGAATTCCACGATCCCGGCAACCTGTCGATCGACGAGATCGACAGACTGGTCAAGCTGCTGATCGCCAAGAAGAAAGAAGGGCACTTCGCTGCCTTCTGGAGCTCTGTCGACGAGGCGGTCGAGCAGATGCGGAGCGGCCAGGTCGATCTCGAGAGCCTATGGTCGCCGGGCGTCATCGCCCTGAGGGCCGCCGGCGTTCCGGTCCGGACCGCCGCGCCGAAGGAAGGTTACCGGGCCTGGCATGGTTGCCTCGCTCTTTCGGCTCGGATCGCCGGACGCGAGCTGGACGCGGCCTACGAATACCTGAACTGGTGGTTGTCCGGCTGGCCGGGCGCGGTGATGGCGCGGCAGGGCTACTACATCTCCGTGCCGGAGCCGGTGAAGCCGCACATGAGCAGTCCCGAATGGGACTACTGGTACCTGGGCAAGCCGGCCCGCGAGAATCTCGCCAATCCCTACGGACAGACGGTCGTGCGGGCCGGCGAGGTGCGCAACGGCGGCTCCTACTGGGACCGCGTGTCCCACATCCGCGTTTGGAACTCCACCATGGACGAACACAACTATCTCGTCCGCCGTTGGCAGGATTTTCTGAAAGCCTGAGCGACCGCCGATCGTTCCAAAGCGACCCCGACGCGACCCGACTGTCTCGCACCAGAGTGTGGCGGCCGGGAGGGTATCCGTATGTCTTCGTCTTTCACCCAGACACAGTGAGGTAAGCGCGCCATGTCTACGGTAGATCCCATCACGCTGTCAGTGGTCCGCGGCGTTCTCGAGACCACGCAACGCGAAATGACCATGGCGTTGGAGAAGACCGCACGCTCCAGCGTGTTCAACCTTGCGCACGATTACTCCAACGCGCTGTTCAATCATGTGCCGGAGATGATCATGCAGGGTCAGGATATCCCGATCCATCTCGGCTCGCTGATCCCGGCGATGAAGTGCGTCGCCGGCTACTTTGGCGAGGACATCAGTCCTGGCGATGTGATTCTGCATAACGATCCTGCCTATATGGGCAGCCATATGATCGACACCTGCATGTACAAGCCGGTCTTCTACAAAGACGAGCTGGTGTTCTGGACGGTGTGCAAGGGGCACCTGACAGACATCGGAGGGCCGGTTCCCGCCGGCTACAATCCGGATGCCAAAGAGATCTATGCCGAGGGCCTACGGATTCCGCCGGTCAAGGTTTTTGAGAAAGGCGTCAAGCGCTACGACGTCATCAATCTCCTGCTCACCAACATGCGCGCCCGCCGCGATCAGGAAGGCGATTTCAACGCACAGCTTGGCGCTGTGCAAGTCGGCGAACGCAATTTAATCGCGCTGCTCGACAAGTATGGCCTGGACACGGTGCGCGCTTGCATCGATGAGCTGATGAGCATGGCGGACCGGCATATGCGCTCGTTGATCCGCGAGATTGCCGACGGCACCTATACGGGGATGGCGACAGTCGAGGATGCCGGCCACGGTTTCGGCGATCTGGATATCACCGCCACAGTGACTATTACGGACGAGACCTGCCATATCGCAATCGAGAGCCCACCGCAGATCCCCTACTTCATCAATTCCTACGAGGGCAATTCCTACTCCGGCGTCTATCTGGGCGTGATGATGTTTGCCCAATTGCCGCCTCCATACAACGAGGGGCTTTATCGCTGCGTGTCCGTCGACATGGGGCCGAAAGGCACGCTCTGTAATGCCGTCGAGCCGGCCCCCCATGCCAACTGTACGACGACGCCGATGGAGACCCTGACCGACGCGGTGCGCCTCGCCTTCGAGCAAGCGGCGCCGGATCGGGTCAGCGCCTCCTGGGGTCATGCCAACGGCTGCAACATCGCCGGTTGGGATACGCGGCATGACGAGGAATACGTCACCATGGTCCTGGCCTCGATCATCTCGGGAGCTGGCGCCACGCCGCAGCAGGATGGCTGGCACGCCTGCGGACCGGAGTGCTGCTTCGGTGCGCTTACCTCCGGTGACGTGGAGCTGCTCGAATACTCCTATCCCATCGTCATCCACCGTTACTCTCTCATGACCGATTCCGGTGGTGCCGGCATGAACCGCGGTGGCTCCGGCACTTGTTGGGAAGTCGAACCGCTCGACAAGCCGATGACCTTCATCACCTTCGGCGAGGGCCGCCGCCTGCCGGCGACCGGTGCGGCAGGGGCTCATTCGGCATTGGTCGATCGCAAGGTTGGGCGGATACATATCACCCGCGACGGTCAGGTCGAAGAGCTGAAAACCAACTTCGTCGCCACCATCAACCCCGGTGAACGCGCCGCCAACATGAACCCTGGCGGCGGCGGTTACGGACATCCCTACAAACGTCCGATCGACAAGGTGGTCTGGGACGTCAAGAACGGCCTCGTCTCGCTTGAGGGTGCGCGCGAGGACTACGGCGTCGCAATCGCCGATCCGGAAACGCTGGAGGTCGACAAGAAGGCAACTGCAGCGCTGCGTGGCGGTGCTGCGGCTGCTGAGTAGTCTCCGCAGGCAAGGTTTCGGAAAGAAAAGATACGAAGCGTGGCCGTAGGCAGACACTGACACGGCTGCTGGAAAGGGAAGCGATGCGCACGAAGTACCGTCTGGGTGTAGATGCTGGTGGCACCTTCACCGATTTCGTCCTGGCCGATGATCGCGGTGAAGTTCGTTTGTTCAAAACGGCCTCCACCCCCGATGATCCAACCCGAGCCATAAGCAGTGGACTGTCGCTGATCTCCGAGGCGACAGGGGAGACGGCCGCCGAGATCGTCTCTCAGTGCGACCTCTGCATTAACGGCACGACGGTTGGCCTAAACGCTCTGATTCAGCACAAGGGCGCAAAGGTGGGACTGCTCTGTACGGAGGGACACGAGGACTCCATCGAGATTCGCCTCGGTCACAAGGAAGACGGTCACCGCTACGATGCCGACTATCCGCCAGCCACCATGCTGGTGCCGCGCTATCTGCGCCGTGGCGTACGCGAACGCGTCCTCTCAGATGGCCGAGTCCGTACACCGCTCGACGAGGATTCGGTGCGTGCGGCCTGCGCTGTCTTCCGCCACGAAGGCGTGGAGGCCGTCGCTGTCTCCTTTCTGTGGTCTGTGCTCAATTCTGACCATGAACGGCGCGCGGCCGAGATCGTTCGGGAGGAGATACCAGGTGTCTTCCTGGCCGTCGGCTCGGAGATCTATCCGCAGGTGCGCGAGTACACGCGGACTTCGACGACCGTGACCAATGCTTACCTTGGGCCGATTATGAAGGGTTACGTCGAGGCGATCGACCGTTACTTTGCCGAACTCGGCGCCAGGTACCCCGTTCGCTACTTCCAGTCCAACGGGGGGCTTGCCATTGGTGAGGCGATGAGCGACCGCGCGGTTTATGCGATCAACTCCGGTCCAGCCTCGGCACCGACGGCGGGCCTCTATATCGCCGAGCCTTTCGATCTTCGCAATGTGATCACCGTCGACATGGGCGGTACCTCTTTCGACATCACGCTGGTGCGTGACGGCAGCGCCAACGTGAACAAGAATATCGATTTTCTGCGCTACCGCATCGGCGTGCCGATGATCCAGGTGGAGACGCTCGGGGCGGGCGGTGGCTCGATTGCCTGGATAGATCAGATGGGCCTTCTGCAGGTCGGGCCGCAGTCGGCCGGGGCTCAGCCCGGGCCGGCGTGCTACGGCCGCGGTGGCGAGGATCCGACCGTCACCGACGCCAATCTGGTCTTGGGTTACGTCAATCCCTCGGCGCTGCTGGGCGGACGGATGGAGTTGGACCGTGACAAGGCCTATCAGGCAATCAAGACGAAGATCGCCGATCCCCTCGGCATCTCGGTCGAACGGGCGGCCTACGGTATCTTCACGATCGTCAACAACAACATGGTCAACGGCATCCGCCGGGTTTCGGTAGAACGCGGCTACGACCCGCGTGACTTCTCGCTGGTTGCCGCCGGCGGTGCCGGCGCAGCGCATATTACGGCTCTGGCGCGCGAGATGGGTGTCGCCTCTGTTTTGGTGCCCAAGCTGGCATCCGGTCTCTGTGCCTTCGGCCAGATCATCTCCGACGTCAAGTACAACTACATGGCCTCGGCCCCGCTACGCCTGGACAACGCCGAAGCTCATGCGCAGATCAACGCGAAATTCGCGCAGATCGAAGCGGAAGGAACCCGGCATCTGGAGGCCGACGGCTTCGACCGCGTCAAGATCGACGTGAAGCGCAGCATGGACATGCGCTACGTCGGACAGGTGCACGAGTGCACGGTTGAGATCGGCACCTTCGATATTTCGGAAAGCACGGTCGGGCAGGTGATGCAGGCTTTCCACGATCGTCATGAGCAGCTCTACACCTATGCGGAACCGCACAGCACCATCGAGGTGGTCAACATAGAGTCGACGCTCTACGGCAGGGTCGACAAGCCCAAGCCGCCGCGCATCGCGGACGGCAGCGACGTTGAAGCGGCGGTCAAAACGCGCCGACAGATGATCTTCTCAGCTGACGGAACGCAAGTCGAAGCGCCGGTCTACGACGGCGCGCAGCTCGGTGCCGGCTCCGTGATCGCCGGTCCGGCGGTGATTGAGGAAGAGACCACAACCATTGTCATTGAGCCGAACTGGATGGCGGAGCTGGATGTCTCAGGCTGCTACCGTGTCGGTCTGAAGCGCCCGGCGGAGACCGCCGCGGCGCCGGACGCAGTTGACGCGAGAATGGATTCCGTATCCTGAGCGCCTTGAACTACGATGAAAGCAGGTCGGTGTGGGAGCGTTTGTTGCAAGCGTCTACACCGAACGAAGATTGAGAGAGGGAGAGCATCATGTCGGTGAGCATAAATTGCGATATGGGCGAGAGTTTCGGGCTCTACCGTATGGGCGATGACACGGCGATGATGCCGTTGATTACGGTTGCCAACGTCGCCTGTGGTTTTCACGCTTCGGATTACAATCACATGCGTGCCACGGTGCAGCTCGCCAAGCGGCATGGCGTGCAGGTCGGCGCCCACCCATCGCTGCCTGATCTGCAGGGCTTCGGCCGACGCGAGATGAAGATGAGCCGCGAGGAGATGACCAACTGCATCATCTACCAGGTCGGCGCGCTAAAGGGTTTCCTCGAGGCCGAGGAGATGGAGCTGAACCACATCAAGCCGCATGGCTCGCTCTACGGCATGGCGGCTCGGCAGGAGCATATCGCCGAAGCGGTCTGCGACGCTGCCGACGTCTTCAGGGTGCCGGTCTTCGGCATGATCGGCTGCCTGCATGAGACCGTCTACGGTCGCCGCGGTCATACCTTCGTTGCCGAATACTACGCCGACCTGGACTACTCCGACGAAGGCGGGTTGATCATCACGCGCGAGCACCACGCCGTCGATCCGGCGACGGCCGCTGAGCGCGCCCTGCGTGCGGTCAGAGAAGGCAAGGCCACATCGGTCAACGGCAAGGACGTGGCGGTCCGTGCCGACTCGATCTGTGTTCACTCCGACACGCCGAACGCCTTGGAGGTGGCGCAAGCCGTACGCCAAGCGGTGGCCCCCTTCATGGCCGAGGCGGCTTGACCCGCACTCCGCTGAACTTTCATCGACTTGATCTGCCGTGCCTGCCGGCGCGCTGGACGGTTTTTAAACAACGCATCAAAAGAAGGACTCAGCTTCGACGATGGCCACGCAGATTCTCTCTCCCCTGCCCGGCACGTTCTATCGCCGCCCGGCGCCCGATCAGCCAGCCTTCAAGGAGGTTGGAGACAGTGTGGCAAAGGGCGACGTCATCGGCTTGGTCGAGGTGATGAAGTCTTTCCATGAGGTGAAGTCGGACGCCGAGGGGAAGATTGCCGAATTCCTGGTCGAGAACGAGGGACCGGTGCAGGCCGGTCAAGCGTTGCTGAGCGTCGAGTAGGACGGAAGGCAGGCTTGACGCTATGACCATCCGCACCCTCCTGATCGCGAACCGCGGCGAGATCGCCGTGCGTATCATCCGGGCCGCACGAGAACTCGGCATTCGGACGGTGCAGGCACACTCGGCGGCGGATGCCGACTCCCTGGCCGTGCAACTCGCGGACACGGCTGTTGAAATCGGCCCGGCACCGGCAGCGAAGTCTTACCTGAGCATCAAGGCCGTGATCGACGCAGCCCGGGAGAGCGGCGCCGACGCGGTGCATCCCGGCTACGGTTTCCTGGCCGAGAACCCGGCTTTCGCTCAGGCGGTGGAGGATGCCGGGCTCACCTTTGTCGGGCCTAGCGCAGAGACAATCCGCATGATGGGCGACAAGGTTGCCGCGCGCGCTGTCGCGGCCAAGGCCGGCGTGCCGACTGTACCGGGGAGCGAAGGCCGTCTGGACAGCTCCGAAGCGGCGCAGGCTTTGCTTTCCGAGACCGGCTTCCCCGTTTTGATCAAGGCGGCTGCCGGGGGCGGCGGTCGCGGTATCCGTATCGCCCACGATGCACAGGAGTTCGACCGCTTGTTTCACCAAGCCGCGACGGAGGCCAAGGCTGCCTTCGGCGACGGCGGTCTCTACGTGGAGAAGGCGATCCACAACGCGCGCCATGTCGAGGTCCAGGTGTTGGGCGACGGTGAAAGAGCCATCCATTGCTACGAGCGCGAATGCTCCTTGCAGCGCCGCCGTCAGAAGGTTTGGGAGGAGGCGCCGGCCATCGAGCTGAAACCGGCGGTGCGCGCCCAGCTCTGTGAGGCGGCCGTGCGGCTGACCGAGGCGGTGAGCTACAAGGGTGCAGGCACTTTGGAGTTTCTCTACGATGAAGCGGCCGAAGCCTTTTACTTCATCGAGATGAACACCCGCATCCAGGTCGAACACCCCGTGACGGAGTGCGTTACCGGTATCGATCTGATCGCCGAGATGCTGCGGATTGCCGGCGGTGAGGCTCTGGCCCACCGGCAGGAAGAGGTGTCTTTGGAAGGGCATGCAATCGAAGTACGGATCAACGCCGAAGATCCAGCCAACGACTTCATGCCCTTTCCCGGTCTTGTCCAGGGCCTGCGGGTTCCCGGCGGGCCCGGTGTGCGGTTCGACACACTCCTCTATCCCGGCTACGCCATCCCGCCCTTCTACGACTCTTTACTCGGCAAGCTGATTGTCTGGGCAGAGGATCGGCCGCAGGCATTGGCACGGCTGAAGCGTGCGCTCGCAGAACTCCGGATTGAGGGCGTCAAGACGACGGTGCCCTTGCATCAGGCGCTGGTCGACGATCCGCAGGTTCGGGCGGCCCAGGTTCACACCCGCTGGCTCGAAAGTTGGCTCGAGCGGAACAAGCAACAGCTCGGCGGCACCGAGCAGGCAAGCAAACTCGTGGCACAGGGAGACTAGGCGGCCGATGGCAACACGCTATTCATATGGCGGCGACGAGCACATCTTCGTCGAGGTCGACGAGGCAATGTCGCTCGATGCCTTCTTTAAGAGCATCGCGATTACCAACGCTGTACGCGATGCCAAGATTGATGGCGTTACCGAGATTTGTCCGGCGAATGCCTCTTTCCAGATCAAGTTCGACCCGGATCGGATTAAGCCGGACGACATGCTCGCCGAACTTAAGAAGCTGGAGGTTGCGGCCGATAGCGCCGACTCGACGTTGCAGACACGAGTCATCGAAGTTCCGGTCTACTATCGCGATCCCTGGACGCACGAGACCTTGATGCGCTTCCGCGAGCGGCACCAGGATCCTTCCGGCACCGACCTAGAGTATGCGGCCCGCATCAACGGTTACGACTCGGTCGAGGACTTCATCGCCGGCCATTCGGCTGCGCCCTGGTTCGTCTCGATGGTCGGCTTCGTCGCCGGCTTGCCGTTCCTCTACCAGACGGTCGAGCGCGATCGACAGATCCAGGTTCCGAAGTATCTGCGCCCGCGCACCGATACGCCGAAGCAGACGGTGGGTTATGGCGGTTGCTTCTCCTGCATCTATTCGGTGCGCGGCGCAGGCGGCTACCAGATGTTCGGTATCACGCCCATGCCGATTTACGATCCGACACAAGAACAGCCTCACTTGCGCGATTTTCTGGTCTTTTTCAGGCCGGGCGATCTGGTGAAGTTTCAGCCGATCGACCGCGACACCTACGACGGGATCCTGGGCGACGTCGAAGCCAAACGGTGGATGCCTCGCGTGGCCGAGACCACTTTTTCGTTAGATCAGTTCAACGCCGATCACGACGCCTATAACGCCAAGATGCTGGAGGCGCTCAATGCCCATTAACGTCATCTCGCAGGGCCTCGTCACGACGATTCAGGACCTGGGCCGCCCCGGCTACTATCACCTTGGAATCCCCATTTCCGGCGCCATGGACCGCTTCGCCCTGCGCTGCGCGAACCTGCTGGTCGGCAACGACGAGGGGGCGGCTGCGCTGGAGGCGGTCTTTATCGGTCCGGAGCTGGAGTTTACGGAAGCTGCTGTGGTCGCGGTGACCGGCGCCGATATGACGCCAAAGGTGGACGGCGACGAGCGGGAGCCCTGGAGCAGCTTCGCGGTCGAGAAGGGGCAGCGACTGTCGTTCGATTTCCTGAAGAGCGGCGCGCGCGCCTACATCGCCATAGCCGGCGGTATCGACACGCCGCCAACCCTTGGGAGCCGCTCGACTTATGTAATCGGCTCCTTGGGCGGTGTTGACGGCCGACCAATCGCGCCCGGCGATTCCCTGCCGCTTGGCCAGGGCGCGGGTAAAGCGGGCTTGAGCTTCCCTAAAGCCTTGCGCCGCGGTCCCGGTAATCCGGCTGAGTTGCGGGTGATCCCCGGCCTTTACTGGCATCGGGTCGTCGAAGAGAGTCAGACATCCTTTTTCAACGACACTTGGAAGGTGGCACCCGAGTGCGACCGCATGGGCTATCGCTTCCGCGATGGGGCAGCGTTGAACTTCGTCGAGCGCGAGCAACCTTTCGGTGCTGGCTCCGACCCTTCGAACATCACGGATGCCTGCTATCCCTATGGCTCGATCCAGGTGCCGGGCGGCACCGAGCCGATCATCCTGCACCGCGACGCGGTCTCCGGCGGCGGCTACTTCATGCTCGGTACGGTGATCTCCGCCGACATGGATCTGATCGGGCAAATGCAACCGCACACGCCGACCGGTTTCGTGAAGGTCGACATGAATGCGGCGCTTCAGGCGCGCCACGACCGCCAGGCGATGCTTGCCGAGGTACGCGCGGCACTCGCGTAAGCAAGTCTTGCAAAGCTGTGTGGAACGGTTCGCCTCGCCGGTTCAACTGCTCTAGGGGCCGTAGAGAGTCTCCGGCAGCCAGGTGCCCAGCTCTGGTATTGCTGCTAGGAGGCAGAGCGCGAGGAGCTGGATGGCGACAAACGGAATGACGCCGCGATAGATCGCTTGTGTGGAGATCTCCGGCGGTGCCACGCCGCGCAGGAAGAAGAGCGCGAAGCCGAAGGGTGGGGTGAGGAAGGAGGTCTGCAAATTCACCGCGATCATGACGCCCAGCCAAACCGGGTCGGCGCCCATCATGATGAGGATTGGGCAGACGATCGGCACGACGATGAAGATGATCTCCAGGAAGTCCAGAAAGAAGCCCATCAGGAACATCAGAAGCATCGTGAAGGCCATGGCGCCGAACAGTCCGCCGGGCAGGGCGCTCAGGAAGTCGTGTACCGTTTCGTCGCCGCCAAACCCACGGAACACCAGAGAGAAGAGACTCGCACCGATCAGCACGCCGAAGACCATCGCGGTGATCCGGGCCGTTCTGTAGGTCACCTCGTGCAGGGTTCGGTCGCCTAGAGTCACGACGATGGCCAGCAGACAGGTTGCACCCAAGAAGGCTGCCAGTGCGAAGGAGACCCAGATCGCCGCTGCGTCCGCTGGTTGCGTCTCAGTACGATTGAGACGCAGGTCGAAAGCGGCGTTGAGCGCGATCAGTGCCGCCGCCGCCGCGACCCCGGCGACGAAGACCGGGGTTCGATGTGGCGCCTTGCGTGCGCCGGCGAGCAACGTCGCGCCGATGGCACCCACGCCGGCCGCCTCGGTCGGGGTCGCTACGCCGCCCAGGATCGAGCCCAGCACGGCGAGGATCAACATGATCGGCGCAAAGAGCGCCCGCGCCAGCAGGCGCAGGTGGCTGTCGCCCTCGGCCAGCGGCTGTCGTGGCAATGGCGGCACCTGTTCCGGCCGGCGCCGCGCAATCAGAAAGGCGTAGCCGAGATACAGGGCGACCAGCAGCAGACCCGGTAGCAGACTGCCTGCGAAGAGATCGCCGACGCCGACCGACCTGCCGGTCAGGTTTCCGCTCGCCAGGTTTGCCTGCTGCGTCGCGTAGGTCATGATGTCGCCGAGAAAGACCAGCACGATCGACGGCGGAATCACTTGCCCGAGCGTGCCGGCCGCACAGATGACGCCGGTTGACGCCCGCGGGTCGTAGCCGTGCTTGAGCATAACCGGCAGAGCCAGCAGTCCCATGGTGACGACGGTTGCACCGACAATGCCGGTCGAGGCTGCCATCAACGCACCGACGATGGTGACGGCGAACAGCAAACCGCCGGGCGTACGGCGGAACAAGGATGCCATTGAGGTCAGAAGATCCTCGGCGACCTTCGAGCGTTCCAGCATCAGGCCCATGAAGATGAACAGCGGGGCCGCGACAACGACCTCGTTCGACATGATCCCGAACATGCGCTGCGGGAAGAAGTTGAGCTGAGCCAGACTGAACACGCCGAAGGCATGGCCGAGCAGAGCAAAGGCCAAGGCCGTGCCGGCCAGAGTGAAAGCGACCGGAAAGCCCAACAACAGCAAGCCGCAGACACTCGCGAACATCAGCAGATCCAGGGCCTCTGCCATGCCGCTCAGAACTCCCTGCGGCCGGCGAGAAACAGCAGCCGTTTCAGCACGAGGGAAAGCGCTTGCAGCGCGAGCACGCCGACGAAGACCAGAATGAAGCTCTTCAGGATGTAGATGCCCTGGATACCGCTGACCTCATGAGAGCCTTCGCCCAATCGCCAGGAGCGCTCGACGTAGGGCAGCCCGCGCGTCCAAATCAGCCAGAGCACCGGAGCCAGGAGGAATAGGCAGCCGCCGAGATCGATCCACGCCCGGGTTCGGGGATGAGCTGAGCGGTAGAAGACGTCGACCCGCACATGGTCGTCGCACAGCAATGCCCACCCTGCGGCGGCGGTCAGGACCATGGCAAAGGCGTAAAGCACGGACTCGTAGAGAGCTACGATGCTGACGCCGTAGAGGTAGCGCAACAGGACATTGACGAAGGTCGCGACCACCATGAAAAGGGTGAGCCAGGCGAAGACCTTGCCGACCCCTGCGGTGGCGCCGTCGAGCAGTCGGATCAGGATTTGAGCCGCCGTGAGCACGACGGGGGTGTAGCGACGGGGCGTCCCTTGGCCTTACCCCTCCTGAGCCAGGACGGTGCGACGGGCGTCGTACAACGGCGCCTCGACCAAGGCCGAATAGGCGATGGCCCGGTCGCGCCACGGCTTCCAACTCTCGTAAATCTTCTTGGCGTAGGCGTCGCTCTCCGACAGCTCGGCGGTGACTTCCTGCGCTGCCGCCGCCAGAGCCTCGATGACGTCGTTCGGGTAGTTTCGTACCTCGACGGCGTGCTCATCGACCAGCTGCTGCATGTACTGCGCATTGTAGTATGGCCATTCCGCGAGATTTACCGCGTTTGCCGCCGCCGCCGCGCGCTCCATGATCTTCTTCTCGGTGTCGTCGAGACTGTCGAACAGGTCGGCATTGACGCCGATCTCGCCGGCCGAATTCGGTTCCTGCCAGCCGGGCGTGTAGTAGTATTTCGCGTGCTGCTGGAAGCCATTCGCCGAGTCCAGCCAGGCGCAGCACAGCTCCGTCGCGTCCACTGTGCCGGCTTGCAAGGCCTGAAAGATTTCCTGCGGTGCGATCATGACCGCGCTGGCGCCGACCCGTCGCATGGTCTCGCCGCCGAGACCGGGATTGCGCATCGTGATGCCGCGGAAATCGTCGAGATTGTTGATTTCCTTGTTGAACCATCCGGCCATCTGGATGCCGGTGTGACCGCAGGTGTAGGGCACCAGATTGAATAGGTCGCGGTAGGCCTCGTGCTGTAGATCCTGTCCGCCGCCGTGATACATCCAGGCGCAGTGCTCCAGCGCCGTGAGACCGAAGGGAATCACGCTGAAGAAGGTGGCAGCCGGCCACTTGGAAACGAGGAATAGCGCCGGGCCGTGATAGAGGTCGGCCGCGCCGGAGCCGACAGCGTCGAAGATCTCGAAACTGCCGACCATCTCACCGGCGGCGTTCACCTTGACGGTGATTTTGCCGCCACTCAGTTCCTCAACGTATTGGGCGTAGTTGTAGGCGATCGAGGCCAGGCCCGGGAAGTTATGCGGCCAGGCCATGACCATGTTGAGCTGGCGCTTGCCCTGCGAGATGGCGGGGGCCGGGAAGGTGCCGGCGACGACCGCCGTGCCGGCACCTGCGGCCAGCGATCCCTTGAGAAAAGACCTGCGTTGCATCGCGTTCTGCTCCTCCCTGATGAGCCCGGTCCGAGGCGGCCAAACTCTTTTTTGACCGTCTTCTATGACAGCCGTTTCAGCCGGAGCTACCTTTGCGGCCCGCGGCCTCTTTTCGTCTTTGGTTCGTCCGGCTCATCGGCACGCTGAAGGGCGCCTTTGTTGCCTGCGCCGTCGCGTCCGCACGACGGTTTCGACGATAACCGAACAAACATTTGGTCGACAGTCTGCCCACTCTCACCGAAGCTCGCAAGCCCGTCGCGCCACAAGGCCTGTTCACCCGCGACGGACAGCGGCTGCAGCGTTGCGGCTTGACCCGGTCGCGGCGGTGATCGAGATTAACCGAACGCACGTTTGGCTAAGCGGTTACGGTTCGGACCGTCGAGGGAGAATGTCATGGTGCAGAAGCTGGCCGCCCTGGCGGGGCAGCCGAGGTCTGGGAATTGCTCCGAGGCGGAGTGGGACGTGCGTGTGGATCTTGCGGCCTGCTACCGTCTGATCGCCCGCTTCGGTCTCGATGACCTGATCTACACGCATATCTCCGCGCGTGTTCCGGGACCCGAAGAGCACTTTTTGATCAATCCCTTCGGTTTGCTCTACGAAGAGGTGACGGCCTCGAATCTTGTAAAGGTCGACCTGGAGGGAAGGCTGCTGGACGAGGCCGAGTGGGAGATCAACCCGGCCGGTTTCATCATCCATAGCTGCGTACATGCGGCCCGAGCGGATGTAGCCTGTGTTATCCATACCCACACGGTCGCAGGAACCGGCGTCTCGGCACAGGATGAGGGGCTGTTGCCGCTCACGCAGACGGCCCTGCTCTACAAGGACCTGATTGCCTATCACGAGTACGAGGGTCTGGCGTTGAACGCGGCGGAGCAGGAGCGGCTGGTCGCCGATCTGGGTACCGATAAGCGGTTGCTGATCCTGCGCAATCACGGCCTGCTGTCCGCCGGGCGATCCATCCCCGAGGCGTTTATCATGATGTACTATCTGGAGCAGGCGTGCCGCATGCAGGTCGCCGCCCAGGCAGGCCGCGGGCTTCACCTGCCCAAACCGGAGGTACAGGACCTGGCCCATCGTCAGGCCATGACCGGACTTGGAGAGGCTCTGGGCGTACGCGAGTTTGCGGCCCTAAAACGTAAGCTCGACCGCGAAGACCCCAGTTATCGCGACTAGATCCCGAGGGTCGAACGCCCTCCGTGTTCTGGGAAACCTAGTTTCCTTGCAGATAGGGTTTGAGGAGAGCGTAGCCCGCGCTGATCGTGGGTGTCGGCACGCCCAGACGCTGGCCGTCGCGGTGAATGGCGCCGGCGATCGTCTCCAGTTCGAGGCGCCGTCCGCGCTCCAGATCCTCCAGCATGGAGGCGCGCGTGCCGCGATAGGCAACGTCCAGAGTGAAGCGCAAGTTGTCCTCCACGACATCTTCGGCAAGGGCGACGCCGCGGGCACGGGCAACGGCCGCAACCTCCTCCATGCCGGCAATATAGAGGGCGCGGGTTTCGGGAACTTCGATCCAGCCGCCCAAATCTCGTCGGGTCAGGGTTGCGACGATGTGGAAGGGTGCAAGCATGACGAACTTTCGCCAGCAATGCACCAGGGGATCCTCGACCGGTTCCATGGCTAGGTCGGCCTTGCGGCCGGCGGCGGCCAGCGCCTCGACGACCGGTTGGCCGGCGGGATCCAGGGCGCCGAACACAAAGCGGTCGACCGGCCCGGTATGGCGGATAATGCCCGGTGCCTCGATCACGGCCGGTACGTAGGTCACGCCCGCGAGCACCCGCGCCGCGCCATAGCGCTTGACCAGCAGATCGACGCCGGCCAAGCCGTTTTGAAACGACAGGACTCGCGTCTCCGGCCCCATGAGCGGTGCGATGGCACTGGCGGCAGTCTCATTGTCGTAGCCCTTGACTGCGAAGATCACGAGATCTGCAGGGCCGAGATCCTCTGGGTCGGCGCTGGCCGCCATTGCGACGGTGATGTCACTCTTCTGTGCGTGCAGCGTCAGCCCGTCTCGCTGAATCGCCTCCAGATGCGCGCCGCGTGCGACGACGGAGACCTCCGCCGCTTTCGCCGCCGCCAGGCGGCAAGCCAGGAAACCGCCGATACCGCCGGCGCCCATCACGACAATCCGCAAGCTCTTCATGGCGCGCAGGAGTCGCGCAGCATGTTGACGAAGGCGCGCGCGATTTCGGCGGGGCCCGCCTTGCCTTTCGGTCGATACCAGATCGGCGACCAATTGACCGCGCCGAGCAGCATGAGGCGAAACATACGCCGGTCCACCGACTTGGGCAGACCGAGATCGTCGATCAGATGGGTAAACTTCGCTTCGTAGGTGTTACGCTGCTCGATCAGGCGCGCGTTGAGTTCGCTGCGGTCTTCCGGGAAGTCGGGTGAGACGATGGCAATCGTATCCGTGGTTTCCAGCATCGACTCGAGGTGGGCTGCGACCGCTGCTTCCAGACGTGCCCAGGGCTCGCTTTCCCGCGCGATGGCGCGGTCAACGGCTTGGTTGATCGACGTTACGGCTTGAGCGTGCAGTTCGACGAAGAGCTCTTCCTTGGAGGGGAAGTGATAGTACAGCGAGCCCGGCAACATCCCGACCGCCGCCGCAATGTCCCGCATCGACGTGCCATCGTATCCCTTTTCCGCGATCAGACGCGCGGCTTCAACCAGCAACTCCTCGCGGCGGTTGTTCTGTCTGCGCCGCTCGTTCCGCGATGTCTCGGAGCGCGATGCCTGGGGATAGGATGCCTGGGGCGTCTTCGCCATTTTGCCTCTCTTGCCATTGGGCGCCTCGGTGGCGCCGACCCTCTCTTCACGTAAGGGCCTGCGCGTGATAGTCTACCAAACGATTGTTTGGTTAGCTCGTCTTATTCGGCCGATGCGCGCAGGTCCCGCCGGCCGCTTGGCGCGCTCGTACCGCGAGGAATGCGCTCATGTCCCTTTCCGCATCGTCGTCCGAAACCGCCCTCGTTTACGATCCCCAGGATCCAGCGGTACGGGTGGATCCCTTCCCGCTTTATCGCCGCCTGCAGGATGCGGAGCCGCTGCACTGGAGTCCGGTCCTGAAGTCCTGGATCATCACCCGTTACGACGATGTCAAGCAGATGGCGTTGAACAAAGATATGTCCCCCGATCGCTTGACGCCGTTCTTCAAGACACTGCCCGATGCGCAGCGCTCGATCCTGCAGGAGGTCATTCGCTACCTTAACCTTTGGCTGGTATTTCGCGATCCGCCCGAGCACACGCGGTTACGGCGCTTGCTTCAGGCGGCCTTCACACCGCGTGCGATCGAGGGGCTGCGGCCGAACATCGCGAGCATTGTGGAAGAGTTGCTGGACCGTCTCGAACAGCGGTCAAGGGATAGTGAGCGCGTTGACCTGATCTCTGACTTTGCCATGCTTCTTCCGGCACTGGTGATTATGGATATGCTGGGTGTGCCGCGTGACAAGCTGGCAGACATCAAAGCCTGGTCCGACGATATGGTGGTCTTCATCGGTTCGGCGCGCGGCGTCCCCGACAAGTACGAGCGTGCGCGTCACGGTGCACATCAGATGTCCAGTTTCTTTCGCAGCTTGATCGCAGAACGACGGAGCGAGCCGCGTGAGGACTTCGTTTCCGCGCTGATCGCGGCGCGTGACGAGACCGGTGCGGATGGACAGGAGCGGTTGAGTGAGGATGAACTGGTCGCGACCTGCATGCTGATTCTCTTCGCGGGGCATGAGACCACGACAAATCTGATCGGTAACTCAGCGCTCATGCTGATGCGCAATCCGGAGCAGCGCGAGAAGCTGCGAGCCCGGCCGGACTTGATCGTCAGCGCCGTCGAGGAGTTTCTGCGGTACGACGGCCCCTCCAACTCCTTGGCGCGTGTGGTCGCCACAACGCATGAGATGCATGGTACCACCCTTAAGGAAGGCGAGCGGGTTTTCGCGATGCTGAATGCCGCCAACCGCGACCCGCGTCAGTTCGAAGATGCTGACAGGTTGGATATCGAGCGTAGCCCGAACCGGCATCTCACCTTCGGCCAGGGGATCCACTTCTGTCTGGGGGCCACCTTGGCGCGTAACGAAGGACAGATCGCGATCAATGGCTTGCTGGAGCGCTTTCCGAACATGCGGCCGGCGGAGGGCGAGCCGGAGCAGTGGATGGATGCCTTGATCATGCGTGGTATGCGTCGGCTGCCGGTCAGTCTCGCTTAGCGCTGCGCAAGCGGCTTCTAAGAAAGCGTCGCGAAGCTGGGCTGGAATGACAGGTAACGGGAGGCGTCCGATGGAACGGCAGATCGTGCTCGCGGCCGGTACGCGCTCACCCATGGGCGATTTCGGTGGTGCGTTGAAGAATGTCGAGTGCATGGATCTGGCCGGGCGAACGGCCAAGGCCTGCATCGCGCGGAGCGGCCTGTCACCGGAAAAGCTCGACCATATGGTTTTCACCACGACGGTGCCGAGCGGGCGCGAGTCTCTCTTCGCAGCACGCGTTGTCGGCTTGAAGGCCGGTCTGCCGGAAGACTCCGGGGCCCTGGACGTCGTGCGCGCTTGCGGATCCGGCCTGCAGGCAATCCTTTCCGCTGGACAGCAGATCAAGGACGGGCAGAGCCGGATCGCTCTGGCCGGGGGTGGCGAGAACTACTCGCGCGTGCCGTTCGTCGTCTCGGACGCGCGCTGGGGTCATGTGCGCGGGTCGATGGTGTTGGAAGATATGCTCGACTGGGCCTATCGCTGTCCTTTCAGCCAGGAATACATGGGAGAGACGGCGGAGAACCTGGCCGAGCAGTTCCAGTACACGCGTGAGGCGATGGACGAGTGGGGCGTGATGAGCCAGGAGCGCGCTCTGGCCGCCATCGACGGAGGATTTTTGGCGCGTCAGATCGCGCCCCTCGATGTGCCCGCAGGCAAGCGCGGCGAGACGCACTGCTTCGCGGTCGACGAGTATCCACGTCGCGACGCCACGGCGGAAAAGCTCGCCAGGCTCAAGCCGGCCTTTCGTGAAGACGGTAAGGTCACGGCCGGCAACGCGAGCGGCGTGACCGACGGGGCTGGCTTCGTTGTTGTCGCCGACCGCGAAAGCCTGGAAGCCGAGGGCGTCGAACCGGAGGCACGTATCGTCGACTACGCCGTAGTCGGGGTGCCGCCGCGTATCATGGGGCACGGCCCGGTGCCGGCCATCCGCAAGTTGCTGGAGCGCCAGCAGATGGCGATCAGCGATATCGACTATTTCGAGATCAACGAGGCCTTTGCCGTCGTCAATCTGCACGCCGAACGGCATCTGGGAATCCCGCGCGATGCCCATAACCTCTATGGCGGCGGTATCTCCCTGGGTCATCCGCCAGGGCTGACCGGCGTCCGCATGTGCATGACCGCGATGCATCACCTGGCTGATACCGGCGGGCGCTACGGTCTGCTCTCCATGTGTCTGGGGGCCGGGCAGGGCATGGCGGTGCTGCTCGAAAACCTGAGGCGTTAGGCATGCAGGCCATGCCGGACACGCTGTATCACGCTTTCGTCAAGACGGCTGCCGCAAAGGGAGACAACGCGTTCCTCTGCGTGCCTGCGCGGGCTGGGCGCGCCTATCATCCCGAAGGCTTTGAGATCACTTACGGCGCAGCCCTGCGGCTGGTCAAAGATCTGGTCGCACGCTATCGCGCTTCCGGCTTCGGTCCCGGTCACCGGGTTGCGCTGATGCTCGACAACCGGCCAGAGCACTTCTTCCATCAGTTGGCGTTGAATGCGGTGGGAGTTAGCCAGGTGCCGGTAAACCCCGACTACCTACCCCACGAACTGGCCTATCTACTGGAACACTCGGATGTCGACCTTGCCGTCTGCCACGCGGGCCATGCCGAGCGCCTGCGCGAGGTCGCGGCGGCACGTGAGACACCTCTGCCGGTGGTGGTGGAAAACGACCTGCCCGACCCGCTGCCGGCACCCCGGACACCGCCTGGCGATGAGAAACCCGGCGCCGCGACCGAAGCGGCGGTAATCTATACCTCCGGTACCACTGGCCGGCCGAAAGGCTGTCTCCTCGACAACGACTTTCATCTGGCAGTTGGACGCTGGTACGCGGAGATTGGCGGGTGCCTCACGCTGCTGCCAGGCAAAGAGCGGCTGTTCGTGCCCTTGCCCACCTTTCACGTCAACGCCGGCATCAATACGCCGACCGCGCTGATCCTGACCGGCAATTGCCTGGTGATTCCCGACCGCTTTCACCCAGGGACCTGGTGGCAGGACCTGGTGGCGACGCGAGCGACGGCGCTCCACTACCTCGGTGTGGTTCCGCCGATCCTGCTCAAGCAGTCGCCTTGTGCAGAAGAGACTCAGCACAAGGCGAAGTTCGGACTCGGCGCGGGGCTGGACCCTGACCTGCATGCGCGTTTCGAAGCGCGGTTCGGCGTGGCGATGGTGGAGGTCTGGGGGATGACCGAGACGGGACGCTTCTTTGCCGATGCTTACGAGCCCCGTTCCGTTCACAGCCGTGCCTTTGGTCGCCCGACCGAGCAGTTCCTGGCTAAGGTCGTCGACGAAGCCGACCGGGAGGTCGCTCGCGGCACGCCGGGCGAACTGGTCGTCCGCTGGAGCGGCGAGAATCCGCGCAAGGGCTTCTTCTCGGGGTATCTGAAAAACCCGCAAGAAACCGAGGCGGTCTGGCGCGGAGGCTGGTTTCATACCGGGGACGTGGTGAGTCAGGATGTGTCCGGCATGCTGACCTTCGTCGAGCGTCGGAAGAACATCATCCGTCGCTCCGGCGAGAACATCTCCGCGGCCGAGGTCGAGAACGGCCTGATCGGTCACGCCGCGGTGGCGCAGATTGCCGTTCTGCCGATCGACGACGAGCTGCGAGACGAAGAGGTGTTGGCCGCTGTGATTCCAGCCGAGGGTTGGCTGCCGAATACGGAAACGGCACGGGCGATCCTGGAGGCGGCTCGCAGCTCTCTCGCTTACTACAAGCTGCCGGGCTGGATCGTCTTCGTCGAGTCTTTGCCTAAGACCGGGACCCAGAAAATCCAGAAGGGACTGATCTTCCCCAACGGACAGGACCCGCGCCGCCATCCCAAAGCTGTGGACCTGCGTGCGTTCAAGAAGCGCACCGCTGCCGCCTGAGCATACGGAGAGACTATGCGCTTGATCGAGTTCGACAGTTTCGGCGACCCAGCGGCGGTGGCGCGTTGTGTGGAGAAGCCGGATCCAGCTGCAGGGCCGGGCAAGGTGGTTGTGCGGATGGAGGTCATGTCGATCAATCCCGCCGACCTGCTGACTCTCGAGGGCCGCTATGGCGTTCGTCCCGCACTTCCGGCAACGCCCGGCGCGGAGGGTGTCGGTCGCATCGAGTCGCTCGGCGAGGGTGTCGAGGGATTGAAGGTCGGCGACTTGGTGGTCCCGTTGTCGGGAAGCTGCTGGCGTGAGCGGCTGATAGCGCGGCCGGAAAACCTGATCAAGCTACCGCCTGACATCGATGTCGAACAGGCGGCGATGCTGAAGGCGAATCCCGCGACCGCAGAGGCGTTGTTGACTCTGGCCGAGCTGTCCCCCGGGGATTGGGTGATGCAGAACGCTGCCAACTCGGCGGTCGGGCGCAATTTGATCCAGGCGGCCCGGCGGCACCGCCTGAAGACGGTCAATGTCGTGCGCCGTCCAGAGCCGGTGGAGGCGCTGCGAGCGTTGGGCGGCGATGCGGTGCTGGTACATGACGATGGTGACGCCGACGCCTTGGCGGCTGCGGTGGCCGAAGCGACCGGCGCGGCCAAAATCAAGCTGGCGATCGACGCGGTCGGCGGGAAGGCGACCGACGCCTTGGCCGCTAGCATCGCCGACTCCGGACTGGTGGTGAACTACGGCCTCCTGAGCGGCGAGCCGTGCCATGTGGATCCCTACCATCTGGTTTTTCGCGACATCCGACTGCAGGGTTTCTGGCTGCTGACCTGGTTTCGCAAGGCTGGCCCGCAAGCCGCCGTCGATCTCTACGGCCGGCTGATCGAACGGCTGGCGGCGGGTGAGATCGGGGTTCCGGTCGAGGCGCGCTATCCTTTGGAGCGGATCGGCGATGCCTTGGCACATGCGGCCAGGCCGCAGCGCAACGGCAAGATCTTGCTGACGACATGAGCGCGAGGTGAGGGATGAGCAGCGGCGGCCGCTGGATCTGCATGATTTGCAATCACGTCTACGATCCGGCCGATGGCGATCCGGACACAGGTATTCCGCCGGGCACGCCGTTCGAAGCGCTGCCGGACGACTGGCAATGTCCGGAGTGCGGCGTGTCGAAGGATATGTATGAGCCTATGGACGATTAGTCCGGGGCTCCGGTGGTGAGGAGAAAGCGATATGCGGCACGTCTATGTTATCGGCGCCTACGGGACGAAGTTCGCCAAACTGCCGGATAGCAGCTTCAAGGAGCTGACGCGGGAAGCCTACCTGGGCGTCTTGCAGGATGCCGGGCTCGAAAGCGGTGCCGACATCGAGAACGCCTGGTTCGGCAACTGTGGTATGGGCACCTTCGGTCAGCGCAACATTCGCGGTCAGGTCTGCTTCACGCCGCTGGTCCGCGAGGGCCTTTTCCCTGAGCGCGTGCCGATGATCAACGTGGAAGGGGGTTGTGCAACGGCTTCCATGGCCTTCCACGGCGCTTGGAAGGATGTGCTGTCGGGGCAAGCCGACCTGGCTTTGGCGATCGGCGTGGAGAAGACCTTCGTACCCGATGCGCCGGAGCGCACGCTGGAGATCTTCGAGGGCGGCATCGACCAGTTCGACACGCAGGAGTGGGAAGACTACTACACCCACGCCGGCGAGGCCTCCGGCAAACCCTTCCAGCCGAACGCAGGCGGCGGCACGGTCTTCATGGATACCTACGCCATGCAGGCCGCCTATCACATGAAGAAGTATGGAACGACCCAGCGTCAGATCGCGCTTGCCGCCTCGAAGAACCACCACCACGGCTCGCTGAACCCGAAGGCCCAGTATCAGTTCGAGGTTTCGGTCGATCAGGTGATGCAGGATCGGCCGATCTCCTGGCCGCTGACGCGCTCCATGTGCGCGCCGATTGGCGACGGGGCGGCGGCGGCGCTGCTCTGTTCGGAGGACTTTTTGCAGGCCCAGCCGCAGGTGGTGCGGGATCGTGCTGTCAAGGTGCGTGCTTCCACACTGTCGGGCGGCAAGTATCGCGACTTGGACGAACCGGGACTCAGCCACGTTGCCGCCGAGAAGGCCTACAAGCTCGCGGACCTCGGCCCCGACGATATCGAGATCGCCGAGGTTCACGACGCCACCAGCTTTTGCGAGATCTATCAGTCGGAGATGCTCGGCTTCTGCGAAATGGGCAAGGGCGGCGGCTACATCGAGTCCGGCGCCACCGCTCTGGGCGGTGCGCGGCCGATCAATCTCTCCGGCGGTCTGGTGTCCAAGGGCCATCCGGTCGGCGCCACCGGGCTCTCGATGATCGCCGAGTTGATGCTGCAGCTGCGTGACGAAGCGGAAGTCCGTCAGGCGGCCGGTCGCAACGGCGACGGCGTGCCGCGCATCGCCTTGGCCGAGAACGGCGGTGGCGTTATCGGCTTCGACGAGGCTGCCTGCTCCATCGTCATTCTGGAGCGGGCGGCAGGATAGAAGGGTGACGCGTCAGGCCAGCCGCACGCTGGCATCGAGGCGGTAGGTCGCGCCGTTGGCGAGAGGGTTTTCGACCAGGAAGCGGACCATCTCGGCGTACTCGTCGGGGTGGCCTTCGCGTTGCGGGAAGGGGATGCCCTCGACGATCTTGGCGCGCCACTCCTCTTTGACGGTGTAGAACATCGGCGTGCCGAAGATGCCCGGGGCGATGGTGACGACACGGACGCCATGCCGCGCCAGCTCCCGTGATGCCGGCAGGGTCAGGGCCGCGACACCGCCTTTGGAGGCGGCATAGGCCGCTTGACCGACCTGTCCTTCGAAGGCCGCGATCGAGGCGGTGTTGATGATGATGCCGCGCTCTCGGTCGCCATGGGAAGTCTCGACGGGCTCGGCTGCGGTCATCTCGGCCGCCGCGAGCCGCAGGGCATTGAAGGTGCCGAGTAGATTGACCCGGATCACCTGTTCGAAAGCAGCAAATTCCATGGGCTGGCCGTCTCGGACGATTTTGGCGCTGGGCCCGATACCGGCGCAGTTGACCAGGATCCGCACCGGGCCCTGCGCGTCGCGCGCGACCGTGAAAGCACTGGCCAGAGCGACCGGATCGGCGACGTCGGCGGACAGAGCCAGCCCACCGATCTCATCGGCGACTTCTTGGGCTGCTGGTTGACTGAGATCCAGGACGGCCACCTTGGCGCCAAGCTGCGCCAAGCGGCGCGCCGTCGCCGCGCCCAATCCGGAGCCGCCGCCGGTTACCAGGGCCGTCTTGCCTGCGATGTCCATCTCGTTGTGGTCCTTTCCTCGGAGCTCGGTTTGTGTGCGCTAGGCGTTCTGCCAGTAGGGTTCGCGCAGGAGACGCTTCAAGACCTTGCCCAAGGCGTTGCGCGGGAAATCGTCTCGAAACTCCACTGCATGCAGGCGCTGATGCTTGGCCAGACGCTCGTTGCACCAGACTTGGATCGTTTCGGCGTCTGCTGTGCTCTCCGGATTTGGGATGACCAGCGCCAGACAGGCCTCGCCCCACTTGTCGTGCGGTACACCGATCACGGTCACGTCCTGCACGTCTGGGTGCAGTCCTACCACCGCCTCAACATCGGTTGGAAAGACGTTGAAGCCGCCGGAGATCACCATGTCCTTCTTGCGGTCGAGGATGTAGAGAAAGCCGTCGTCGTCCAGCATCCCGACATCGCCGGAGCGCACGAAGGTGCGACCGCGTTCGTCGCGCCAGATCAGCTCCGCCGTTTGTTCCGGCCGCTTGTAGTAGGCGCGCATCATTCCGGCGCCGTAGCCGGCAATTTCGCCGGCCTTCCCGCATGGCACCTCCCGGCCGTCTTCGTCCAACAGACGCAACTCGAAGCCGATCACCGGCGTCCCGACGCTGGCGAACTTCTCCGCGTGCTGTTGCGGCTTGAGAATCGTGGCGAAGCCTTCGGAGAAGCCATAGAGCTCGTAAAGGCCCGATCCCATGCGCTCGATGATCTCGCGCTTGGTGTCGCGCCGCAGAGGGCTGCCGGCAGACAGTAGGGTCTGGAGGCTGGCGAGGTTGGTGCTGTCCAACTCGGGGCATGCCAGGACCATGAGATACTGAGCCGGTACCATGAAGGTATGGGTGATCGCCTCTCGCTGAACCGTCTCCAGAAAGGCACCGGGATCGAAGGCGTCCATGGCATGCAACGTGCCGCCGGCGAACAGGACCGGTAGCACCATCAACCAGGTGCCGTTGGAATAGAGCGCCGTGGTCGTCAGTGCCTTGCTGTCGCTCGAGAAGCCCATCTCGACGGCGTTGGAGAAGGACCAGTGCAGCCGTGCACGATGAGTCTGGAGGATGCCCTTCGGCAACCCTGTGGTGCCCGAGGAGTAGATGATGTTGAAGGGGTCCGCCATATCGTAGCGCACCTTTGGCTGGTCGGAACCGGCGTTTCCCAGGAAGCTCTCATAATCCTGCCAGCCGGCCCCCTGGAATCCGAAGGCGACCCAGCCGTCGTCGCGGATTTTGGTCAGGAGCTTGCGCTGTGGCTCGATGCGCTCGCGAAACTCCGGCGAAACCACCAGCATCTTGGCGTCACAGTCGTCAACGAGGGTGGCCAGTTGATCGCCGGTCAAGAGGCCCGACAGAGGTACGACGCACGCGCCGGCCTTGACCACGCCGAAGGTCGTCTCCAGCATTTCGACGGAGTTGCCCATCAGAACTGCGACCTGGTCGCCTTTGCCGATGCCTTTGGCGTTCAGCGCATTGGCGACGCGGTTCATGTTGGCGTCGAACTCTCCCCAGGTACGTGTTTTGCCGCCGCAGACAACTGCCGGCTTATTGGGATAGAATCGGGCGTGAGTTGCCCAGAGGTCTGGCAGGTAGACCTGCGGATCGTCCAGCGTCTCGGTCACGTCTCTCGTCTCCTTGGCCGGTTCGTTCCAGCCGATGTCTTTTGCACGTAGGTTCGTCTCCATTAAGGGTCATCACGGATATCGCGGTGTCCCTCGGTCCATTCCGTCATTAAAGTCAGAGCATCGTCGCGTATCATCAGATCGCAGAACAGAGTGCGTTCGGCCGCCAGACCGTCAGCAAGAGGAGTCGCGGCCGCGCCGCGCACCAGACGCTTGATGTGAGCCAGCGCCTGCGGCGGCTTGGCTGCCAGGCGCTGCGCGGTTTCCAGGGCCACCGGTAGCACCGGGCCTTCGATGCAGGCCAGGGCCAGGCCGATCTCGGTCGTGCGCCGGGGGGAGAGTGTGCCTCCGAGCAATGTCAACTCCAGAGCCCGCGCTTGGCCGATCAGGCGTGGAAGGCGCTGGGTGCCGCCTGCGCCCGGCAGGATGCCGAGGTTGATCTCTGGTAGGCCCAGATCGAAGGGGCCGTCCTGCACCAGGCGCAGGTCGCAGGCGAGTGCCAACTCGAAGCCTCCGCCCATGGCCGTGCCGTTCAGTGCGGCGACATAGGCCTTGTTGCTTTCCTCCATGCGTCGGAGGGTTCCATGGAAGGTGGCCTCGGGAACCGGACGCTCCGGACTGAAGCTCAAGCCGCGGGCTGCGAGCGCCCGGCCTCGCCGCTCCAGCACGGCGACGTCGTAGTGGCGCACAAAAACGCCCTCCTGTCCGCCGGTCAGCACGACAGCGCGGATTGAGGGATCGGCTTCCAACTCCTCGACAACGGCAGCGAGCTCTTGTTCCATCGCCTCGTCCATCAAGCCGTGGGGTGGATTGGACAAGGCAACGGCTGCCACGGGCCCATGTCGTACGACCTCGACCCGCGAGGATTTGCTGCCTGAGACGTCGGAGGGCGAAATGTCGCCCGACGATTTTGCGGCGGTGCCGTCCGGCGTCCGCTCCTGCATGGATGGGAGCCCTCCCAGTAGGTCTTTTTATGCTGTCCGGCAGATCGCTCTACCGATTTTCTGTTGGAGTTTAGCGCCCCCTGGTAGCTTAACCAAACAAAGGTTTGTTTTATGTATTGGCGAACGGCCGTCGTGGCCGCTAGCTTTGGCCGCCATGTGGAGGTCTTTCGGAAATCCGGGCGCTCTGCGCGCCGAAGTCCGCGCACGCCTCGCCGTGCCGGTTGTCTGCGCGCCGATGTTTCTGGTCTCGGGCCCCGAGTTGATCATTTCCGCCTGCCGTGCCGGGATCGCTGCGGGGTTTCCGACGCTCAACGCCCGGCCTGTGGCTGCCTTGGATGACTGGTTGGTGGAGATCGCAGCGGCTTGTCCGCCCGACGGTGCGCCCTGGGCGGCCAACCTGATCGTGCATAAGACGAACCAACGCCTTGCCGAAGATCTGGAACGGGTCGTGCGCCATCGCCCCCCGCTGGTAATCGCCAGTGTCGGTGCCCCGGATCCGATTATCGCCGCGGTGCATGGCTACGGTGGGCTGGTCTTCGCGGACGTGGCGAGCCTGCGTCATGCGCAGAAGGCCGCCGCGGCGGGCGCCGATGGCCTGGTGCTACTGACGGCGGGAGCCGGTGGGCACACCGGATGGCTCAACCCTTTCGCCTTCGTGGCGGAGGTCCGCAAGTTCTTCGACGGTATCGTCGCGGTGGCCGGCTGTATCACCGAGGGCCGGCAGATTGCCGCCCTGGACCTTCTGGGGGCGGATCTGGCCTACGTCGGATCGCCCTTCATCGCCACGCCAGAGAGCTTGGCGCCGGACGGCCATAAGCAGGCCGTTGTCGCTGCGGGCATCGACGATATCTACCTGACCGATGCCGTCACGGGGTTGAAGGCCAACTTCGTTCGGCAGTCTTTGCTCGACGAGGGTATCATCGACACTACCGGAAAGGTGATCTACGACGGCGCCTTGGACGTGCAGTCCTGGAAGACCGTCTGGTCGTCGGGTCAGGGAAGCGGCGGTGTCGGCAGTGTCCGTCCGGTCGCGGAGATCGTGCGGGGTCTGGCTGCGGGATACCAGGCAACGAAGGCCAGCTAGAGACCGTTCTTCTCTAGATTTTTCGCGCATGGCCCGCCCAGTAGAGGTCACGAATCTGACGCTTCAGCACCTTGCCCGTGGCATTGCGCGGCAGGCTGTCCCGGATCTCCAGCGTCTTCGGCGCCTTAACACTGCCCAGTTCGCGTTTGCAAAGCGCGATCAGCGTCTCGGGTGGGACCTGCCTGTTGGGATGCAGCTCGACCACCGCCTTGACCGCTTCGCCCCAAGTCTCGTCCGGTACGCCGATCACAGCGGCCTCCAGAACCGCCTCGTGGGACAACAGCACCTGTTCGACCTCGGCGGAAAAGACGTTGAAGCCGCCGCTGACGATCATGTCCTTCTTACGGTCGACCAGGGTGACGTAGCCGTCGGAGTCCTTCGTTCCGATATCGCCCGTATGATACCAGCCGTGTCGCTTGACCTCCTCCGTTGCAACGGGATCGTTGAGGTATCCGGGCGTGACGCCCCAGGACCGGATTACCACCTCCCCGGCTTCGCCGGGTGGCAGCAGCCGGCCGGTCTCATCCATGATCTCGACTTGTCGCATGATCGACGGGCGGCCGATGGCGCGCAGCCTCTGCTCCCAGATTTCGCCGTCGCCGGGCCGATGGTCTTCAGGCGGCAGAAAACAGACCGGACCCAGCGCTTCGGCCTGGCCGAACATGTTCATCATGACGGGCCCAAACGCGGAGATGGCTTGCTTCAGCTTATCCGACGCCATGGGCGCTGCAGCGTAGGCGAAGGTGGAGAGAGAGCTATAGTCGTGGGCTCTCAGGTCAGGTTCTGCCAGCAGGCGATATATCGCGGTGGGCGGCAAGAACAGCACCTCGATCCGTTCGGCAGAGATCGCGGCCAAGACCTCTGCCGGTTCGACCTTGTCGTGCAGCAGGTGGGTCGAGCCAACGATGGTCAATGCAAAGATGAAGGTGCCGGCGAAGTGCGTCATGGGTGCCACCACTAGGTGGCGTACAGCCTCGTGCACGCGCATGGCATGCAGCATGTCCATGGAGGTGACGAGGTTGGTCAGATGAGTATGACAGACGCCTTTGGACTCGCCGGTCGTGCCGCTGGTCGAGTAGATCGCCCAGAGATCCTCAGGACAGTGCGGCACCTCGTTTGCGACCGTGCCTTCGGGTGCCATCCAATCCGTAAGCTTCGGATGATCGCCGCAAGCCCGATCGAGGCAGACGAAGAGACGGATGTCGGGACAGGCGGCCGCAACCTGGCCTACGTCTTCGGCGAAGGCGGAATGGAAGAAGAGAGCCTCGACCCCGTGAGACTTGAGAATACCGATGTTCTGGCGCAGCGCGTTGCGGGCATTGACCGGCGTCATCACGCACCCCGCCCGGCAGAGACCGAAGATCGTCTCCAAACCGCGCCAGTCGTTGTGGGTGTAGAGCCCGATGCGTGCTCCGGTTCGGAAGCCGTTGTACTGCAAGGCGGCGGCGATGCGGTGGGTGGCCTTCTGGCTTTCCCGGTAACTTCGCTCGACCTTGCCTTGCTTGACGAAAATGCGCTCGGGGTAAAGCGCCGCGGCGCGGTCGAAGAAGTCGATCAGGCGCATGGCTTCACCTTCTGGTTGTCAGCTCCACAGGGTCATCCCATCGTGCGCGGCAGCCAGAGGGAGATCGCCGGGAAGGCAACCAGAAGGGCCAGCACTACCGCCTCGATGGCCAGGAACGGCAGGACACCGCGGAAAAGGGCGCCGGTTTTTACTTGCCCGTCTGCGGCCGCCAGCACGGCGTAGAGATTGAGGCCGACGGGTGGCGAGATGGCGGCAATCTCGATCAGCTTGACGGCCAGTACGCCGAACCAGATCGGGTCCATGCCAAGCGCCTGGGAGATCGGAAAGAGGAACGGCATGGTGATGACCAGCAGGCTAACCGAGTCGACGAACATGCCGAGCAGCAGAAACAACACCACCGTAAGCGCCAGGAAGCCATAGAGCCCCAGTTGGCTGTCGAGGACAAAGCTCCGCAGGTCACCGATAAAGCCGCTGATCAACAGAAACCGGCTGAACAGCAGGCCGGCAATCACGATCAGGAAGATGATACAGGTGATCCGCGCCGCCTCCTGCAGCGCGTCCCAGAGGTCGCCGCCGGACAGCCGCCGCATCGCCAGCGCGATGATCAGCGCGCCGGCCGCTCCGACGGCTCCCGCGGCGGAGGGCGGGAAGAGACCGGTGTAGATACCGCCCATGACGATCGTCATAAGCAGCAAAATCGACCAGACTTTCGACAGCGCCGTCAGACGCGAGCGCCAGGTTACCTCCTGTCGGTGCTGCGGCGCCCACTCGGGCTTGAAGATTAGAAACAGCCGGATGCCGACCATGTAGGCGACGGCCGTAAGCAGACCCGGCAAGATGCCGGCGATCAGCAATGCGCCGATTGGCTGGCCGGTCAGGACGGCAAAGAGCACCATGGCGATCGACGGCGGGATCAATCCGGCCAGCGTGCCGGCTGCCGCGATGCAGCCGGCGGCGACTCCGCCGGAGTAGCCGAAACGCAGCATCTCGGGCAGTGCCATGCGGGTGAAGACGCTGGAGGCCACCACCGTCGAGCCGGAGGCCGCGGCGAAGGCCGCTTGGGCCACGACGGTCGCCATCAGAAGGCTGCCGCGTACCCAGCTCAACAGACGGTTTGCCGCCGTATAGAGGTCGCCGATAATTCCGGCGCGTGACGCGATGGCCCCCATCAGCACGAACATCGGCACGACTACGAAGGTGTAGTCGCTGCCCAGGGTGTAGGGCATCGTTTCGAAGGTGGTCAGCAGGAAGCTGCTGCCGACGGTCAAGTAGAGCCCGATCGCGGCGACGGCGGCCATGGCGTAGGCGACCGGCACGCCTAAGCCCAGCAGGATCAGCAGGCCGGCGAAGGCCAGACCGCCAGCGGCCAGACCGCTCACCTCGTGTCCTCGTCTGCAGCCGTGCGACCGCTTAGCTCTCCCCAGATCTGTTGCAGGAGTACGGCCACCACCAGTGTGGCGCCCAGCGCGCAGGCGACCTTCGCCGGGTAGATCGGGAAGCCCAGGGTGGCCGCCGAGACTTCGCGGATGGCGACGCTGTCGAGTGCCAGGTTCCAGGCTCCATAGGCAATCAGACCGAACACGAGCAGGCCGCAGAGCAAGCTCAGCCAGCGGGAGACTCTCTGCAGGGCAGGCGGGAAGTGCTGGAGGAAAAGATCGACCCGGATGTGCTCGCGATTGCGCTGGGCCAGCGGCCAGGCGAGGAACAGCGAGGCGGCCAGCAGCATGCCCGAGAGATCGACCTTGAACGGCAGATAGCTGCCGAAGACCTCGCCCAGGACGATGTCAAGCGCGCCGACCGCCATGATCACGAAGAGCGCGACAGCGCAGAGGAAGATGGCGAGGCGTTCGATCTGGCGCTGTGCCCGCACGGGGTGTCTCCTGATCGAGGTAGCGGCAGTGCGGCCTAGGCTTGCCAGGCCAGCAGCAAAGACAGGCTGACCTGACCGGCCCTCGGCCCCTGTGCGGTCTACGCTAAGGCCGGTGCCCTGCCTAGCGGGCGAAACTCTCCGCCGCCTTGCGCTGAAGCGGGATCAAAGGCTCGATGTCGGCCCCGAGACCCTGCTCGGTCATGGTGTCGATCCACACCTGGATCATGTCTGGCGACTTGGCGACGAAGGCCTCCATGTCGGCCAGTTCGATCACCTGGCCGCCGGCCGCGCTGAAAGCTTCCATGGCCTCGGCTTCGACGTCGTCCAGGGCCTCCAGATCCTTCTGCATGGCCTCGGCCGCGACCTCCACCATCAGGTCCTGCACCTCTTGCGGCCAGCCCACGAAGGTGTCGTGCGGCACATAGAGCTGAAAGGTTGTGAAGGCGCCGGTGTTGATGTCGGAAAGGTAGGGCGCGACCTGCTGCAGATCGAAGAAAGGCACCCATTCGATCGGACCGAAGTTGCAGTCGAGCGTACCGCGCTGCAGGCCTTCGCGGATCTCCGGCGCCTGCACACGGGTCGGGACGCTGCCGTAAGCTTCCATCCAGATCGGTACGTAGGCGCCGCCAACCGCGCGAATGCGCATGCCCTCCAGGTCATTCATCGATTCAATGGGTTTGTTGCAGGTGAAGCGGTAGGGCGAAGTGACCGTCCACTTCAACGGCATCAGATTGAGCCCCTCCAGCTCGGCCTTCACCGGGGCAGCGGCATAGGTCTCACGGGCCAGCTCCTGGGCCGTTGCCGGGTCTGCGGAAACGCGGTTGAGCAGGCCGGCGGCAATCGAGGTCAGCGGCATCTCTGAGGCGTGCACCGCCTGAGCGAACACGCCGATGTCGACGGCGCCCGAGGAGACAAGGTTCTTGATCTCCAACAAGCCGCCGAGCTGGCCGGACCAGAAGATCTCGATGTCGATCTTGCCGCCGCTGCGCTCCTCGACCTGCTCCGCCCACCACAGGTCCCACTCGACCCCAGGCCAGCTCTGCGGCAGGGGATGGGCCATGCGCAGGCTCATCGCCGGGTAGTCGGCTGCCAGTGCCGGCGCGGCAGAAAGACTGGCGCTCGCTGCGAGTGCTGCGGCGCAGAGAGCGATTCGGGCCTTGCTCATCACGTTCCTCCCAGGGGTCTTCGTTGGTTGTTTCGTTGCGTTTGTCCGCAGGCCTGGCCGCAACCTCGACCGACCTTCGCAAATTTAACCAAACAACTGTTTGTTTGAGCAAGTAGTATTCAATCGGTCGCCTTCGACTGTCTTGTCCACCTGACCGTTTTACGGACAGGGGCGGGCCGCGGACAGGGAACCGCTGCGCGAGAGAAACTTGAATGGGTTGCGGTGGAGCGGGAGGAGGCTCCTTACCGTCATAGCGTCGGGCCTCAGTCACCCAGGCGGGTGGCAGCCCGTCCGGCGATGGCACCCATGACGACGGCACTCAATAGTCCGTTACCCGACAGATATCCGCTGTCGCCGGACCCCGAGACGCCGCGGGCTGCGCCACCGGCGGCGAAGAGGTTCGGGAAGGGATTTCCTGCTAAGTCGAGCACGCAGCCATTGCCGTCGATCTCGAGACCGCCCTGGGTGTGAAACAGCGCGCCGGTAACGCGGACAGCGTAGTAGGGCGCGCTCAGCAAAGTGTCAGGCGCAAAGGTCCGGCCGAAGGCATCCGGCTGCTCACTTTCCGCAGACTGCTGCATCTCGGTGAAGGTCTGTTCGAGCGCGTCCAGCGGCAGGTCCAAGCTCTCTGCCATAGCTGTGCGCGAATCGAAGATGCGGATGGCACCCGCCTCCTGCGCATTGCGATAGTCTTCGAACTCCAGGGCTGCATCGTGGATCGGTTTGTCGAAAACGGCCCAGACCGTCCGCCCCGGCTGTGCCAGGACCTTGGCGGCTTGTTCGGAATAGCCGCCATGTTCGTTCGAGAAGCGCCGGCCGGCGTTATTGATCTGGACGCCGCCACGCATCATCAGCGCCCAGGAGATCAGGGTCTGGTGCGGTGTCGCCAGGGAGCCGTGACCCTGGTAAGCGCCCAAGTCCCTAAGGCTGGCCCCCATCGCCTCGCCCCATCGCACCGCGTCTCCCTGGTTGCCTTCATGACCGTAGTAGAGCGCGTCGCGAACGGCTGGCAGATGGCGTGCAACCAACTCGACGTCGCCGCCATAGCCGTTACAGGCGAGAAGCAACGCCTGGCATCCAACGCATTCCCGGCTGCCGTTCGGCCGTTCGAAGCTGACAGCCTGGACTCTTCTCTGGTCGTCGACATGCAGGTCGACGGCGCGTGCGTCGGTCAGGAGGTCGATCCCGGCGGTTTCGGCGGCAGTGAGCAGGCACCCCATCAGTTCCTCGCCGGTGCGACGTGGCGTGGCATGCATCCGCAGGTGGCTGTGACCCGGATAAAGAAACCCCTCGACCAGAGAGAAGGGGACGCCGTGCACCTCTGCCAACCAGTCGATTACCCGGCCCGAGTGCTCCGCCAGGGTTGCGACGATACCAGGGTCTGCCTGGAAGCCGTTCTTGCGCTGAATATCGGCGGCCATGATCTCGGCGGTATCCGGAACGCCTTTCTCAGCTTGAAATCGTGAGCCCGCAGCCGGAATGAAGCCGGATGACATGAAGGTGCTGCCGCGCGGTACGGCGTCGCGTTCGAGGATTACAACGGGCGTTCCCGCTTCCTTGGCGGCCAGTCCTGCCACCAGGCCGCAAGCGCCGCCGCCGATGATCAACAGCGGTACCTCCGGCTCGAACACGTCTCCAGGTTCGACCTGCTTGACCGGCATCAGCCGGCATCTCCGGTTTGCGCCAGGAAAGCGTCGAGAATTTCGCCGGCGGGAGCTTGCCACACGCTATCCCGTCCACTGACGTACTCCAGCACCTCCTCCAGGCAGGCGATGCGGTGCGGCTGTCCGACGAGCCAGGGATGCAGGCTGAGCGCAAACAGCCGGCCGCCCTGGGTGGCGGACTCTTCCAGCAGATAATCGAAGGCGTCCTTGACCTGCGTAACCCACGACTCTTCGGAATGCAGGTTTTGGGACATGACGAACTGGTCCTCGATCTCGCTGGACAGGGGCATGGCCGTCAGCCGCCCTGTCTCGCTTGAGACCGGGTAGGGCATATCGTCGTTGACCCAGTCGGCGCAGTAGGCGACGTCGTTTTCGGTCAGCAGATCGAGTGTATTCCAGCTTTGGCTGCGCGCAGGGCTGAGCCAGCCGCGGATGGGCTGGCCGCTGACGTCGCGCAGCGTCTCCAACGAGCGTCGGACGAGCTCCGCCTCCTCCGCGCGATCCTGACCGCCGTAGTGCAGGTGATCCATGTTCCAGCCGTGGCAGAGAAACTCGCCCCCGTGGTCGCGCAGGCGGTCGATCAGGTAGGGCGTCTGCTGCGCCAACTGGGCGTTGACGGCGAAGGTGGGGCGGACGCGGTAGCGGTCGAAGGCCTTCAGCACGCGGTAGACCCCGACCCTGTTGCCGTAGTCTCGCAGAGTGAAGTGGCGCAGATCCGGATACGGCATGGTCATGCCATTCGGCACCTTGAAGGGAACGCCACGCTGATTCAGCGGATAGAACTGGAGCGAAAGGTTGATCCAGACCGCCAGGGACTTCCCTTCGGGCCAGCGGATCGCAGGACGATCCGCCAGCATCGACCACTCATAACGCTCGTGGTCGTAGCCATGGCGACGCTTCGGATAGCGCAGGTAGCCGTCGTCGAGGGCCATGCGCTTATCCTCCCGTCTTGGCGGCGATGTCCTGCAACGCCATGTCGAAGTGATTGTCCAGGTAGTGGCGGGCGATCTCCCGCCCGGTGGTGACCCAGACGTCGCTATGGCCGGTGATGTACTCCAGCGCCTCCTCGAAGGCCTTGATGCGATGGGGGCAGCTGACCTGATAGCTATGGGTGGGAATGCACATGACCGTTCCGCTCTCCGCTCCCTCAGCGTAAAGGCGGTCGAAATGGCGCTTCAGCATGGTCAGGTAGTGGCGCGGTTCCACCTTGTTGACCGCGAAGACGATGGTATCGTTCATCTCCAGTGAATAGGGAACCGACAGGAAGCGCAGGCCGGAGCGCAGGCGGATCGGCGTCGGCTGGTCGTCGTGGAATAGATCGCAGGTATAGATCCCCGCGTCTTCGCCGAACAGCTCTTGTCCGACCTCGGCGAAGAGGTCCAGCGTGTGCTCGGAATGCGACAGCGCCGGCGCCAGATAGCCGGCGCAGGCCTGGCCGGTATGGCGATGGATGCTCTCGATCCCGTCGCGGATCATCTCCCGTTCCTGAGCCTCACTCAGCCCGTAGGTATAGCGGGTGTTGTAGATGCCGTGACTGAAGAACTCCCAGTCCCTCTCGCGGCACATCGCAATGATTTCCGGGTGATGCTCGCAGAGCGCCACAGACAGTGAGATCGAACCGCGGATACCGTACTTGTCGAGCAGTGCCATCTGGCGCCGGTGACCGACGCGGTTGCCGTAGTCGCGGATGCCATAGCCGGGCACCGAGGGGTGCGGGTGGGGCCAGGCCTTGCGGTGGGGGTTCGCCGGTGGGTCGATCTCGTAGTACTCGATGTTCGGCGCGACCCAGAAGGCGACACGGGCACCGCCCGGCCACTCGATCTGCGGCCGTCCCTCGTAGGGCCAGTAGTCGTAGGCGTCCAGCGTCTCTTTCACGAGGCGTCTCTCCCGCGCAGACTCAGTGGTTTACAGGCAGCGTCACTTGACCTCTGCGATCCGTGTATCGAGCCAGCTCTGGACATTCGTGACCGGCAGGACATCTGCGTATTTGAGATGCATGTCGGTCAGATTGGCGTAGTGATAGCTCTCGTGCTTGTCGGCGACGCACTCCAAGGGGACGATGGTGCGGTAGCCGCGTGACAGGCTTTCCACGGCCGTGGCACGGACGCAGCCCGAGGTTGAACCGCCGGTGATGATCACCGTGTCCACCCGGTGCCAGACCAGAAGCGACTGCAGGGGCGTCTCGAAAAAAGCGGAGGGCATGCGCTTGGTGTAGATGACGTCACGGCTACGGTCGATTTCCACCCGCTCGTCGAACTCGGCACGCTCCGACCCGTACTTGATGTTCTGCAGCGAGTCCGGGGTGTCGCTGCGCGTGCCCCAGATGCCGGCGTCCTCGGCCGAGTCCAGAAAGGCGACATGAGTCCAGACCACCGGCCAGCCGAGCTGCCGGAAGGACTTGGCCAGACTATTGACGTAGTCGAGCTGCTTAGGATCTGTTTCGTAGGCCGTCTTGAAGAGGTCGGTCCGCGTGTAGGCCTTCTGTGGGTCGACGTTGATTAGTACGGCCTTCTCGCCGAAACCGAAGGGAACCCGCTGGGGATTGGCAATGACCTCGTGGAAGAGCTCCTTGGCGGTCTTGTCGGTCGTGATCATCTGGTCTCTCCTGAAGGTCCGCGGTTCTCGTATTTCTCACCCAGCTCCAGCATTGCTTGGGTTCCGAGATATCCGTTCAGCTGGGTGAAATCGAGCATCTGATCGCGGAAGGGGTCGGTGCTGCCGTTTTTGCGCAGCGCAGCGAAGAAGCGCGCGGCCATATGCGTAACCGCGCGGACGAGAGCGCCTGGGAAGATCACGAGGGAAAATCCCAAAGACTCCAGCGTTTCGGCATTCTTTAGGGGCGTGTCTCCGCCCTCCACCATGTTGGCCATGATCGGCACCTGACCGCGAAAGCGCGCCATGATCTTCTCGACGTCTTGGTCGCTCCGGATGCCTTCGATGAACAGAATGTCGACACCGGCTGCGCGATAGGCTTCGGCTCGCTCCAGCGCTCTATCGGTCCCTTCGACCGCGATGGCGTCGGTGCGGCCGATGATCAGCGTCCGGTCACTGGTCCGCGCATCCAGTGCTGCCTGTAGCTTGCCGACCATCTCTCCGGTCGGCACCAGGCTCTTGCCACGCAGATGCCCGCAGCGCTTCGGGTAGGTCTGATCTTCGAGCTGGATGGCGTTGGCACCCGAGCGTTCGAGCAGCCGCACGCTGCGCATAACGTTCATCGCGTTGCCGAAGCCGGTATCGCAGTCCACGACGATTGACAGGTCCGTGCGCTCGCGGACGTGCAGCAGCGCGTCGTTGACCTCGCTCAGGCTGAGCAGGCCGATATCGGGACGGCCGAGCTGGGTGTAGGCGAGACTGGCGCCTGAAAGATAGATCGTCTCGAAACCGGCTTGCTCGGCCAGCGATGCGCCGAGGGCATCGTAGACGCCGGGCGCGACCTCGATCGAGGGGCCATGGAGTCGATCTTTGAGCTGGCTGGGATCAGCGATCATACACGATAGGTCCTTAAGGGGAGGGCGAGTGCCAGATCGTTCCAGACGTCCTGGCGTGTCAGCCGGTTGTTTCGGATTTCGAAGCGGTCGATGAAACGTATGGAGTCGAAGGCAGTGCCATCCGGCCACTCGCCGGAGAGATGACCATGGCAGATCACGACACTGTGGTCTTCCTTGTCGCAGGTCTCAAAGGCCTGAAAGGTCTTGCGGACGAAACGGTAGCGGTTGCTCGACCAAGCGATCAGATCGGACAGGCTGGTCATCTCGGGGCTGCCTGGAAAGGCCATCACGAAGTCTTCGCTGAGATGGCGTTCCGCCGCCTTCAGGTCGCGTGCCTCCATAGCGGTGAGGAAGGCGCGAACCCTGTCTTCCGGCGCCTCCTCGTTGGCGATGGCCGGGGTGCGTGTGTGCCCGCCCCTTGTGTAGCCGTCTATCTCGACTTCATGCAGGAATACGGTGATGGCCTCGGGAGCGGTGCTCAAGACACCTACGGTCGCGTCGGTCAGGCGCCGGCAGAGGCGTTGCTTGACCCTGCTCGAGCACCCTCGGATCAGGTTGACCTGGATGACTGGCATGCACCGACCCCCTCTATGTTTCGTCCCGCTGATCTGATAAAGCTAACAGCATGAGAGACATAGAAATGTACGATAAATAATACATTTACTATGACTGGCCATCGACAGACGTCAAGCCCCTATCCGAGAGCGAACGGCTGCTGTGCTCCGGGTCGTTCGGGAGACCTTGTGTCATGACACGGTCCGCCACGCCGGCCATCGTTCCGGCTGAGTTTCCGGCCGAGCCCGCCGCCGTCGGCGGCATGAAGGCGCATCGCATCTTTCTGCTTCTGAAAGACGCCATCATGAGCGGACGGATGGAACCGGGCCAAAAGCTTCCGGGCGAGTTGAAACTTGCCGATCAGCACAAGGTCTCGCGGGTCACCGTGCGGCGCGCGCTGCAGGCCTTGCGGGAGGCGGGCCTGGTCGCGCGCCGGCCAGGCATTGGCACCATTGTGCTCGAACAGCCCCTTGACGCGCGTCTGACCGCCAGCGTCTCCAATCTGCTGCCGAACATGGTACGGATGAGTGAGGCCTCCGACGTCAGGTTGCTGGAGTTCGGCTACGTCGAGCCGACTGGAGTTGTTCGGGAGCGCCTGGGAATGGCCTCGGACGAGCGGGTTCAGCGCTCGATCCGGGTCAGGTCGATGAACGGCAAGCCCTTCTCGCATCTGGTTACGCATGTGCCGGCACGGATCGCGTTGAACTACAACGAAGCCGATCTTGCGGATACGCCGCTGTTCGTTCTGCTCGAGCGCAGCGGCGTGCAGGTAAGCCAGGCAACGCAGACCATCTCGGCGATTCTGGCGGATCAGGATGTGGCGCAGGCGCTGGAAGTTGCCGTGGGGTCGCCGCTCATCGCGCTCACCCGTGTGGTCTACGACCAGGACGGGCAGGGGGTGGAGCATCTCGATGCGCTCTACAGGCCGGACCGCTACCGCTTTCAGATCGAATTGAACCGTGCGGGCGACGAAGCCGCACGCTACTGGGAGCCGATGGGCGGGGCCGGCGACGAGGTCGAGAAGCGGGCGGCCGGTCAGCGATGAGCCGGCAGGTCGCTACCTCCTTTTCGCCCCTGAAAATACATTTGACCGGCGATAAAGCTGAAGTCTAAATGTATTAAAAGAAATACAGTTTGCCGACGACTGACGACGGTTTTACCTGTGAGTGCCATGACGACGCCGGCCAGCCAGCCTTCCACGCTCTTCGACAAGGTCTGGAACGCTCACGAGATTCTGCGTGATGACAACGGCCGGTCTCTGCTCTGGATCGATCGGCATTTCGTCCACGAGGGGTCTTTCCACGCCTTTGACAAGTTGCGTGAGCGGAGCCTGCCGGTCGCCTGGCCGGAGCTGACGTTCGGCATTGCGGATCACTACGTTCCGACCTTGAGGCGACGTGGTGACCCGGTCGGCGACCCGGCGATCCGCAGCATGATCGAGCAGCTCAACGACAATACGGATCGCAACGGCATCGCGCTTTTCGGGCTCGACGATCCGCGCCAGGGTATCGTCCATGTCGTCGGGCCGGAGCAAGGCCTCACCCAGCCTGGACTGATCATGGTCTGCGGCGATAGTCACACCGCGACCCACGGAGCCTTCGGCGCCATCGCCTTCGGTATCGGCGCATCTGAGGTTGCGCATGTGCTGGCCACGCAGACGCTGTGGCAGACTCGTCCGAAGCAAATGCGTCTGACCGTCACCGGCCACTTGGCGCCGGGTGTGACGGCGAAGGACATCGCGCTGACCTGGATCGCGCGCCTGGGAGCCGATGGCGCGCGGGGGCACGCCATCGAGTACGCTGGCGATGCCATCAAGGCACTTTCCATGGAGGCTCGTCTGACACTGTGCAATCTCTCCATCGAGGGCGGTGCGCGCTGTGGACTGGTGGCACCCGACGAGACGACGCTGGCCTATTTGCGTGGTCGGCCGTTCGGCCCTCAGGATGCGGAGTTCGAGCGGGCAACCCGCTATTGGTCGTCTCTCAGGACCGATGACGGTGCTTGCTTCGATCGTGACGTCGTCATCGAGGCTGCGGAGATTGCACCGACCGTAACCTGGGGCGTCTCGCCCGAGGACGCCTTGCCGATCGATCAGCGGGTGCCGGATCCCGCAGCCATGGAGGACGGCGAGAAGGCCCGTCAGGCGCGCGACAGCCTGGACTACATGGGACTGACTCCGGGCCAGAAGCTCACTGAAGTCGTAATCGACCGGGTGTTTATCGGGTCCTGCACCAACGCTCGCATCGAGGATCTGCGTGCCGCTGCGGCCGTGCTGAAGGGGCGCCGCGCCAGTGTGCCGGGCCTGGTCTCGCCGGGATCGAGCCTGGTGAAACTCCAGGCGGAGTCCGAGGGTTTGCACGAGATCTTCCTGGCAGCGGGCCTTGAGTGGCGCGCTTCGGGCTGTTCCATGTGTGTCGGAATGAATGGTGATCAGGTGGCGAGCGGCGAGCGTTGCGCCTCGACGACCAACCGCAACTTCAAGGGCCGGCAAGGCCCGGGGGCCAGGACGCATCTCATGTCGCCGGCCATGGTGGCCGCCGCCGCCGTGACAGGGCGCCTGACCGATGTGCGCGCTCTGTGATGGGAGCGGCGCCATGCAGCCTTTAGTCCGGTTCTCCGCTCTCGCGTGCCCGCTGCCCCTGTCCAACCTGGATACCGATCAGATCGTCCCGGCGCGCTTCATGAAACAGCCGCGTAGCGCCGGCTACGGCCAGTTCCTTCTGCATGACCTGCGCTATGACGCCGAGGGCAACGACCGGCTCGACTTCATTCTCAACCACCCCGAGGCGAAGGGCGCGCGCACTCTGGTCGCGCGGCGAAACTTCGGCGCAGGCTCGTCGCGCGAGGCGGCGGTCTACGCGCTTGTCGACTTCGGTTTCCGTTGCGTGGTGGCGTCCAGTTTTGGCGATATTTTCAGTGCGAACGCAGTCAACAACGGCCTCTTGCCGGCTACGGTCGAGGAAGCGGATCTGGAGCTGCTCTTCGACTATCTGAGCGACAGGCCGGCGCCACTGGACGTCGATCTGGAGCTTTGTCGGCTGCGGGCGGGGGAGCGGGAGATTCCCTTTACCGTCAACCCGGTCTGGCGCACCAAGCTGATCAATGGTTGGGATGACATCGGCATGACGCAGCGGCACCGCGCGGTCATCGACCGCTTCGCGAAGGAGCGACTGCGCGACCTTCCCTGGGTGAGGCCGGCGCGACCGGCTTCATCCGGTGAGTTTTTGGCACCAAAAGCAAAACGATGAAAACCGAAGAGGGATGGCTAGAATGAACAAGTACCTTGTTGCGGCTTTGGGTGGTGCGGCGATCTTGACGTCGTCCCAGGCCATGGCGCTTGATCGCTTGAGCGCGGTGCATGCCTTTCCACCGTCGCTGATCTACACCCAGAGCTTTCTTGCGTTCGTCGAAAAAGTGAACGAGCGCGGCGAGGGGGTCGTGCAGATCGACGTGCGCGGCGGCCCCGAGGTGATCGGCCTGGCTCAGCAGCCCGAGGCCGTGCGCAACGGCGTGGTCGACATGGCCTATACTGCTGCCAGCTTCTACGCCGGAACCGTTCCCGAGCGGGACGCCATGGTAGCCTCCAACACCAATGCGATCTATGCGCGCGAGAACGGCGGCATCGACCTGATGAACCAGATCCATCAGGAGAAGATGGGCGTCTACTATCTCGGTTGGTTCGACAGTGGCGTCAGCTACAATCTCTATTCCATCGAGGAACCGCAGCTCGATGCCGATGGCAATCTCGACGTCTCCGGGATGAAGCTGCGCAGCAACCCCGTCTATGACGCCTTCTTCCAGGACTATCTCCAGGCACAGCCGATCAGCTTGCCGACCACCGATGTCTATGCCGCGCTCGAGCGCTCGGTGGTCAATGCTACCGGCTGGACCCAGATCGGCCTGAAGGATCTGAACTGGGACCGCTTTCTCAACTATCGCATCGAGCCCTCCTTCTTCTCCACCGACATGGGCGCGATCGTGAACCTGGATAGCTGGAACGCACTGAGCCCCGAAGCCCAGCAGATCCTGCAGGAGGTCGCCATCGAGCACGAGAGGAGTAGCGCTGAAGACTTCGCCGAGGTTGCGAAGGAACAGCAGGCCGAACTCGAAGCCGATGGTATGACTGTCGTAACCCTTGAGGGCAAAGCCGCTGAGGCTTTCTCCGAGGCGGCTCGTGAAGCAACCTGGAACCGCATGCGCACGCAGATGGAGCGCCACCCCACGGGGTTGGAGCACTACGAGGCGCTGATCGAGAAGTTCAACGACCTCTAAAACCTCGTGGGGGTTGCCTCTTTCGGCAATCCCCTCCTGATTCTCCTGAGTCCAGGTTGGGCACGCCCGCCAGATCGGTGATGGCATGGCACACGCGCTGCGTCTCTATTCCTATTTCTTGAACGGAATGGCCTTGGTCGCCGGCATCCTGCTGGTTTGGCTGATGGTCGCCATCGTCGTCTCGGTAATCATCCGCAATCTCGGCCTGCAGCCTTCCGCCTGGTTTTTCCTCTCCACAGAATACTCGCTCTTCTACCTGACCCTCCTCGGTGCGCCCTGGCTGGTCCGGCAGAGGGGGCATGTACATATCGAGCTGCTGACTTCGGTTCTGCCACGCCCCTTGCTCATTCTGGTGAGCCGGCTGGTCGCCCTGCTCTGCGTCACGGTCTGCCTGGTCCTGGCCTGGAAGGGCCTCGATCTGGTGCTGATGAACATCGCGCGCACCGACTACGACGTGCGCGCCTTCTTCGTTCCCAAGTGGATTTTGACGATTGCCTTTCCGATCAGTTTCGGCCTGATGGCTGTAGAGTTCGCCCGCTTCCTGTTTGGACAGGAGATCCTGCACAGCGGTGAAGCGGGAATTAAAGACTGATGGAATGGTACCTCGCACTGGGCTTCCTGCTCGGTCTGGTCATCGTCTTCATGGCCTTCGGGACGCCGATTGCGCTGGCCTTCCTGGCCGCGAACGTGATCGGCGCCTGGTACTTCATGGGCGGCGAGGCCGGCGTCGTGCAGATGCTCGACAACGGTTTCGGTGCGCTCTCCAGCTTCAACCTCGTGCCTATTCCGCTGTTTCTGCTGATGGGCGAACTGTTTTTTCGGACGGGCCTCGGGTTGCGCATGTTCAACGCGGTGGACCAGTTGATCGGGCGTGTGCCCGGTCGCCTGTCTTATGTCACCGTGGCGGGGGGCACGGCCTTCTCGACGCTCAGCGGTTCCTCCATGGGGTCGACTGCGCTGATGGGTTCGCTCCTGGTGCCGGAGATGGAACGCCGCGGCTACAAGAAGCATATGTCGATCGGTCCCATTCTCGGCACCGGCGGATTGGCGATCATCATTCCACCCTCGGCGCTGGCCGTGCTGTTGGCCACTCTGGCGAAGATCGATATCGGCGCATTGCTGATCGCGGGCATCCTCCCTGGACTGCTGCTCGCGGTCTTCTACATGGTCACGATCTGGATTCAGACGCGGCTAGATCCGGCCGCTGCGCCGGCCTACGAGTTGGAGCGCATCTCGACGCGGGAGAAGCTGATTCTCTTCTTCCGGGACATCCTTCCGATGATCAGCGTCATGATCGTTATCATCACGCTGATGCTGGTCGGCTTCGCCACGCCTTCCGAGTCGGCTGCCTTCGGCGCCTTGGGCGTCATTCTGCTGGCCTTCGCCTTTCGCTGCATGACCTGGGAGGCGTTCAAGGCCTCCGTGGTCGGTGCGTTGAAGGTCACTTTGATGGCCTACTTGATCGTCTTCGGATCCGCGACCTTCAGCCAGCTCCTGGCTTTTTCTGGCGCATCGGGCGGTTTGATTCAGTGGGGTATCGGCTTCGATCTGCCGCCGCTGCTCATGCTTCTGGCCATGTTCGCCGTGCTCCTGGTGCTTGGCACCTTCATGGAGCAGATCTCGATCATGATGCTGACGGTGCCCTTCTTCTTTCCCTTGGCGCAGGCGCTAGGGTTCGACGTCATCTGGTTTGGCCTCATCGTGCTACTGGCGCTGGAGATCAGCTTCTCGACGCCTCCCTTCGGTCTGCTGCTGTTCGTCATGAAGGGCGTGGCGCCAAGCGGCACCTCGATGGCAACGATCTACAAGGCGGCGATTCCCTACATCCTCTGTTCCATGCTGCTGGTGGCTCTGCTGACGGCATTTCCGGCCATAGCGACATGGCTGCCCAGTCTGGTGCTTTAATCGCTCAGGGACCGCTCCGACAGCAGCAATCGGATGTTTCAGCGTGAAGACCCGACTGTCGTGCGAGGCTCCGGCAGCGGAACGCCGCCTAACTGAAAGGCGAGCACCTCAAGCTTTTCGTGTTCAATCACGAGCAGGTGATCTGGCACCGGACGTCGCCATGGCATAACCAGAGTGCTTGCATATGACAGCAGCCTGGCCTTTAGATTCTGGCATGCTGACCGTGTCCTACGATCCAGTTCTGATTGTAGCCTCTATCATGGTTGCAATTATGGCGTCTTTTACCGGCTTGCGGCTTGCAAGTGGGCTCAGCCAGCTCGATTCGAAGACTCGCAAACAAGAGATCGCCAAGGCTGCGATGGCGCTTGGTGGCGGGATCTGGTCGATGCATTTCATCGGCATGTTGGCCGTGCAGATCCCGGTGCCGATTCGTTACGATGTGCTTGCAACCCTGGGGTCCGTACTGGTCGCTGTCCTGGTGACCGGGTTGGGGCTGCTGGTGCTGCACTTTGGGCGCCGCACACGTAAGCGCATCGGCCTCGCCGGCGTTCTGACCGGCCTCGGAATCGTCTCCATGCATTACATCGGCATGTCGGCGATCGGCGGAAACTGCGTTGTTACCTACGAGCCGGCCGGCTACGTGATCTCCACGACGGTTGCCATCGCGGCTTCAACGGCTGCGCTGTGGCTTGCCTACAGCCGTCGCACGCTTCTGCAAATCGCACTCGCCTCTGTTCTGCTCGGCATCACCATAGCCTCGATGCATTACTCCGCGATGATCTACACGCGCTTCTGGCGAGCAACCGAGATCGTACTTCTGGAGGAACCGAACTTCTCCTCGGGGGCGCTGGCACTGATTGTCGCTTTCGCGGCTTTTCTGATTTGCGGCTTGTTTCTTTTGACCGCAATCCCGACGCAGCGGCTCGCCACTTCAGTTGACGCCGAGGTAGCCGCTTCTCAGGCCGCTGTCTCGTCAGCTCCTCAGCCATCGGCGCCGCTTGCTGTGGAAGAGGAAACTGACGAAAGCCAGTCTGTGCGGTCCCGTTTGCCTTACGAAGCAAACCATGCGACGCGGTTCATCGCTGTCGAAGAGATCCAGGCGGTACGCGCCGATGGCCACTATACCAAACTCTACAACGAGCAAGGCGAGGTCTTCTGTCCCTGGCCTATTTCCCGCGTCGAAATGGAGTTGCTCGACGGCGCCTTCATCCGCACCCACCGCAGCTACCTGGTCAATCTGCGTCACGTGCGCGGTTTCGAGCGTGACGGAGATAAGGCCTTCTGTCTGATCGGGGAGGCGAGCGATGCGAAAATTCCCGTCAGCCGCTCGCGGATCCAGGAGGTCCGCCGCGCGCTCGGTTTGAACTAACCCGAAGCGTCCGCAGCTGTTCCCTCACAGGAGCGCGAAGGCGATCACGACCAGCACAACAACACTGCCGACAGCCCACCACAGCCAGGTCGGCGATCCACCGCCGACGGGAGCGGGACTCTTTGGTGCCATTGTCGGCGCCGACGGGCCGGCGGTCGCGGCACTTGGGCTTGCCGGTGCGGGCTCCGTGGCACTCTCTGCTATCTCGGCTGCGGTTTCTGTCGTTGCGTCGGCCTTCTGGTCGACGAGCTCTCCGAACTTGGAGAAGAACTCGCCCGAGAGCTTATTGGCCGTGCCTTGAACCAACCGGCTGCCGAGCTGTGCGATCTTGCCGCCGAGATTGGCCTGCACCTTGTAGGTGAGCAGCGTCCCTGTTCCGCCTTCCTGCAGTCTGACGTCGGCCTTGCCGCTGGCGAAGCCGGCGGCACCGCCCTTGCCCTCTCCGATCAAGCTGTAGCTCTCGGGCGGATTGAGATCGTCGAGCGTAACCGAGCCGTTGAACTTCGCCTTCACCGGTCCGACCTTCAGGGTGACCACGGCATCGAAGGACTGTTCGGAGGTTTTCTCCAGGCTTTCGCACCCCGGAATCGCTTGGCGGAGAATGTCCGGATCGTTGAGGGCCGCAAAGACAGTCTCGCGTGGGGCTTGGATCGTGCGTTCGCCGGTGAGTTCCATCGCTCGTCTCCGTCGTGTTGGTTCGTTCGTTCAGATCTTGGGAAAGTGCGAGACCGTTAGGCCGGCTGCGGCAGGTCTTGTTTTTCGGGTAACTTGCCGCGCGAGGCGGAGCGGCGGGCCGCCACGATTTCGCCGAGGATCGAAAGGGCAATTTCCTCCGGCTCGATGGCAGAGATATCGAGTCCCGCAGGTCCGCGTAGGCGGTCCAGTTGGGCCGGTTCCATACCCTTGGCGGAGAGCTGTTGCTTCAGCTTGTCGATCTTTCGGTGACTGCCGACCATCCCCACGTAAAGGGCCGGCGCCACCAGTGCTGCCGCCAAGGCTTCCCTGTCGCGTTTGCCTTGAGTCGCGATCACGATGGCGTCGACGTCGCGCAAACCTGCCTCGGTCAAATCGAAGCCATCCAGGTAGCGCTCCGCGCCCGGGACGGCGGCGTGATCGTCTGGGAGTGCGGCGACGGTAACGCGGTAGCCCATGGCTTGCGCCAGACCGATCAGGGTGGCGGCCACAGGGGAGGCGCCGCAGATCAGAATCTGCATGGCCTGACGCATCGGTTCGACGAAGAGATCGATGGTGCCGCCCGATGGACAGCTCGACTTATGCAGCTCTACGCCGTCGGTATCGAGCTGCTCGACCACATCCTCTTTCGGTCGCACGCGAATCAGCCGTGGCTCGCCCGCCGCCAGAGCTTCCGCCGCAGTCCGCCGAGCGGCGCCTTGCACACAGCCGCCACCTATGAAGCCATGCAGTTTGCCATCGCTCGTCACCAGGGCCTTGGCGCCCGCCTTCGCCGAAGTCGCGTTGGCGGTCCGCACCACCGTAACGACGCAGTAGTCGACTCCTTCGGAGCCGAGTTCCGCAGCAAGTGTCATCACGTTGATCACCGTTTTGCTCATCTGCCCCTCCTTTCAGATACGGGCGAGCTCGGTTTCGACGGCTGCGAGCGCCTGCAAGGTATGAGCCGTAGCGAAACAGTCCAGATGCGGCAGTGCGGCGGCCATCCCGCGCGCTACCGGGGCATAGTCGCGCCAACCCAACAGGGGGTTCAACCAGACGACCCGTCGTGCTTTCCGGCGCAAGCGCTTCAACTCGCGCGCCAGGGCTTCAGCTTCTCCGGTGTCGTAGCCATCGGAAAGGATGATCGCGACCGAGCGGCTGCCGAGTGCCGCCTTGGCATAGCGGTCGTTAAAGACCTTGAGACATTCCCCGATGCGTGTGCCGCCACCATAACCGTGGGTCATCAGCGCCAGCCGGGTCACCGCCCGGATCGAGTCCTTGTCGCGCAGTACGTCGGTGACTCGGATCAGGCGCGTATGGAAGAGATAGGCGTCGGCCTCGACCCAGCTGCACACCAATCCTTTGACGAACTGCAGGAAGTAGCGGCTGTACTGTTGCATCGAGCCCGAGACGTCCAGTAACACGACGATCCGCATCGGCCGCTCCGGGCGTCGGCGCCAAACGAGCTCGATCGGCTCTCCACCGTGGCAGAGGTTGCGCCTGGCCGTACGGCGTAGGTCCAGGCGCGGACCGTTTCGGGCCAGACGGTGGCGGCGGGACAGACGGTGGCGCAAGGCCTGCGCCAGCTGGATGGCCAGTCGTTCCGCCGCGGCCAGCTCCTCCGGATCCACGATGTGCCGCAAGTCTGTCTTGGCGAGCGTTTGCCGGTCCGTGGCGGCGAGACGTTGGGTGCCCTCGTCCGCGTCTGTATCATCTGCGTCGGCGCCGGCCTGTGGTCGGCCCGCATCTACCTCCTCGCGCGATAGGGGGTGATCCTTCCAAACCTTCGGCCGGCTCTTGCTTGCGACCGTGTGGCCGGACGCGCTTCGGTCTTGCCGGGTGCGCCCGCGACCATGCCAGTAGGCTTCGAAGAGATCATCGAAGCGCTCCCATTCCTCCTGTCGTCCGGTCAGAAGGGTTTTTAGGCCTCGCCGCACATCGCTTGGCGCGCAAGCATCCAGTTGACCAAGCAGCTCGAGCGCTGCGGCCGTTTCGGCGGGCCCCAAGGCGAAGTCGTTGAGACGCAGATGCGCGACGAAGCCCACCACTCTCGTCGTCAGGTGATCCGCTTGCAGGCTGCCTGCCGTCCGGTTTGCCATGTTTTAAGCCGCCTGATCGGCGAGCCTGGCCAGAACCTCTGGGGTGACGGCCTTCGCATCGGCCTCGGTCTTCAGCAAACAGACGAGGCTGGAGCGCAGGGCTTCGAGGTCGCCGTCGAGGTCTGCGACATTCAGATCGACCAGAGCTGCGACCCAATCCAGGGTCTCGGCGATACCCGGTTTCTTCTCCAGATCCTCGCGGCGCAGTTTGGCCACGAAGCGCACCACTTGGTTGGCGAGATCGTTGCCGACCTCTGGCACGCGCGCCTTCAGGATCTGCAACTCGCGCTCAGGTTCCGGAAACTCGACATAGGCATAGAGGCACCGGCGGCGTAGCGCGTCGGACAGATCGCGCGTGCCGTTGGCCGTGAGGATCACCTGCGGAATGGAGGTGGCGCGGATCGTCCCGAGTTCCGGGACCGAGATCTGGAAATCCGACAGGATCTCCAACAGATAGGCTTCGAACTCCTCGTCCGCGCGGTCGATCTCGTCGATCAGCAGCACCGGTGCTGCATCCTGCGAGATTGCCTCGAGCAGCGGGCGTCGCAGCAGATAGCGCTCGGAGAAAATGCGCTCTTCGGTGAGATCCGCACTTTCCTCCTCGGCATGCGCTTTGATGGCGAGGAGCTGGCGCTGATAGTTCCATTCGTAGATTGCGGCGTTGGCGTCCAGGCCTTCGTAGCACTGCAGGCGGATCAGGCGTGTGCCGAGCATCTCCGCAAGCGCTTTGGCCACTTCCGTTTTACCGACGCCGGCTTCGCCTTCAAGCAGCAGAGGCCGTCGCAGACGCAGCGCCAGGTGGAGCGCCATGACCAGCGTGTCGTCGGCGATGTAGCCGACGTCGGTCAGACGAGTCGTCAAGTCGTCGAGAGTTGTGTGGCTTGCTGCGCTCATACCGGCCTGTCGCGTCGTTGATCGCCGCTCTGTGCGATGGGGCGGCCCCTGCGCCGTCGAAACGGCGCAGGGGCCTCTTGCAAGGGGCGAGCTTACCCTGTGAGACCCAGGTCCTTTGCCGTCTTCCAGACGCGCCAATGGTCGTGCGGCATCTGACTATGTGTCAGGCCCAAATGCGCAAAGGCGTCGATCACGGCATTGGAGAAGGCCGAGACCCCACCGACATTTGGGCTCTCGCCCACGCCCTTTGCTCCGATCGGGTGGTGCGGTGAGGGCGTAACCGTGTGGTCGGTTTCCCAGAGTGGCGTTTCCACCGCGGTCGGCAGGTAGAAGTCCATTAGGCTGGCGCCCTTCACGTTGCCGAGCTCGTCGTAGGTGATCTCCTGGCCCATGGCGATGGCCAATGCCTCGGTCAGGCCGCCATGGATCTGGCCTTCGATGATCATGGGGTTGATGCGCGTACCGCAGTCGTCCAGGGCGTAGAAGCGGCGCACGTCGGTGACACCGGTATCCACGTCCACCTCGACCACGCAGACGTAGGCCCCGAAGGGATAGGTCATGTTCGGCGGATCGTAGTAGGAGACCGCCTCCAGACCGGGCTCGATGCCCGGGACCGCCTGGTTGTAGGCCGCGAAGGCGATATCCGTCATGGTCTTGAAGCGTTCGGGCGTACCCTTGACCTGGAATCGGTCGACCTCCCACTCGAGATCGTCTTCGTGCACCTCCAGGAGGTAGGCGGCGATCATCTGCGCCTTGGCGCGGATCTTGCGCCCGACCATGGCGGCTGCGGCGCCGGCGACCGGTGTCGAACGCGACCCGTAGGTGCCGAGACCATAGGGCGCAGTATCGGTATCGCCTTCTTCGACGGTGATCTGATCGGCCGGTATCCCAATCTCCGACGCCAGGATCTGGGCATAGGTCGTCGCGTGGCCCTGACCCTGACTGATGGTGCCGAGCCGCGCGATGGCGGAGCCGGTGGGATGGATGCGGATTTCGCAGGAGTCGAACATACCGACGCCCAGAATGTCGCAGTTCTTAACCGGGCCCGCACCCACGATCTCGGTGAAGAAGGCCAATCCGACGCCCATCAGCTTGCGGGTTTCCCCGCGCGCGAAGGCTTCGCGGCTGGCCGCTTGCTCGGCGCGCAGCCCGGCGTAGTCGACAGTCTCGAGGGCCTTGGCGAAGGCCGTCTCGTAGTCGCCGGAGTCATACTCCCATCCCAAGGCCGAGGTGTAGGGGAACTGCTCTGCACGGATGAAGTTCTTTCGGCGCAGCTCGGCCGGATCCATTTCGAGCTTCAGGGCCAGCACGTCGACCATCCGCTCGATGAAGTAGGAGGCCTCCGTCACCCGGAAGGAACAGCGGTAGGCCACGCCGCCGGGGGCCTTGTTGGTGTAGACGCCGTCCACCACAACATGCGCCGTGGGGATGTCATAGGACCCGGTGCAGATGTTGAAGAACCCGGCTGGGAATTTGGTCGGATCGGCACAGGCGTCGAACGCCCCGTGGTCGCCGATAACGTGGCATTTCAGGGCTGTGATGCGTCCGTCCTTGGTGGCGGAAATCTCGCCGGCCATGTGGTAGTCGCGCGCGAAGGCCGTCGTCGAGAGGTTTTCGATGCGGTCCTCGATCCACTTCACCGGCTTGCCGGTGACGATGGAGGCGACGATGGCGCAGATGTAGCCCGGATAGACGCCGACCTTGTTCCCAAAGCCGCCGCCGATGTCGGGCGATACGATGCGGATATTGTGCTCCGGGATGTTGGAGATCAGGGATGCGACCGTGCGTACGGCGTGGGGCGCTTGGAAGGTCCCCCAGACGGTCAGCTTGCCGTTGACCTTGTCCATGGAGGCGACGCAGCCGCAGGTCTCCAGCGGGCAGGGGTGCACGCGCTGATAGACGATCATCTCCTTGGCCGTGACCTCCGCCGTGGACAGCGCTTTCGCCGTCCCTTCGGCATCGCCGACTTCCCAGGTGAAGATATGGTTATGATGTTTGCGCGGACCGTGGGCGCCCTCGGTCTTATCCTTGATGTCTTCGCGCAGGACCGGAGCGTCGGGTTCCAGTGCCTTGAAGGGATCGACCACCGGCGGCAGCGCCTCGTAGTCGACCTCGACCAGCTCGACTGCGTCGGCCGCTGCATAGCGGTCGGTGGCGATGACGAAGGCGACTTCTTGATTCTGGAACAGCACCTTCTCGTCGGCCAAGACAGCTTGCACGTCGCCAGCCAGGGTCGGCATGTAGTGCAGGTTCAGGGGCTTCAAGTCTTCGGCGGTCAAGACCGCGACCACGCCGGGGACCGCTTTGGCCGCTTCGGTGTCGATCGACAGAATGCGCGCATGGCCGTAAGGCGAGCGAACGAAGTCGCCGAACAACATCTCCGGTAGCTTGATGTCGTCGACGTAGTTGCCCTTGCCCTGGGTGAAACGGGCATCCTCAACGCGCTTGCGCTTGCAGCCGAGGCCCTGAAGTTTTTCCGTCCGCTCTTCGATCGTCGTGGGGGCGTTCATTCCGCGGCCTCCTTTGGCGCCTTGAGCTGCTCTGCGGCGGCACGTACCGCCTTGACGATGTTCTGGTAGCCCGTGCAGCGGCAGAGGTTACCCGACAGGCCGTAGCGGATCTCCGTCTCGCTGGGGTCGGGGTTCTCCTGCAGCAGCCGGAGGGCGCGGGTGATCATCCCCGGCGTGCAGTAGCCGCACTGCAGGCCATGATGCTCCCGGAAGGCCTCCTGTAGCGCGTGGAGACTGCCATCCGCGCCCGCGATTCCTTCGATCGTGGTGATGTCGGTCTCGTTGGCTTGCGCGACGAACATCGTGCAGGCCTTCACTGACTTGCCGTCGAGATCGACCGTACAGGCGCCGCAGTGGCCGGTATCGCAGCCGATATGCGGGCCGGTGAGATCCAACTCCTCGCGGAGGAAGTGGATCAGGAGGGTTCGGGGTTCGGCCAACGCTTCGACTGCGCGGCCGTTCACCGTCATCTTTACGTGCATCTTCGCCATGTGCGTCCTCGCGTGTCTTGGAGCTGGGCGTGTCTTGGAGCTGGGCGTGTCTTGGAGCTGGGCGTGTCTTGGAGCTGGGCGTGTCTTGGAGCTGGGTCAGGCAGCGCGGCTTTGGGCGGCCGCGACGGCACGGCCTACCATTACCGCGGTCACGTGCCGTCGGAACTCTGCGGGTCCACGTCCGTCCTCGGCGGGGTCGGCGATCGCTGCCGCGGCCTTTGCCGCCCGATCCACGCTGTCCGCATCCAGGCTGGAGCCGGTCAGGATGGCGCCCGCCTCTTCGGCGAGCAGGGGCGTATCGGCGACATTGGTCAGTGCCACCGCGGCGCTGGCACAGACGCCGCCGGACAGTGTCAGGATGACAGCGGCAGCGGCGGTCGCGTAGTCGCCGATCTTGCGTTTTTGCTTCTGGTACGCCCAGCCGTGTCCGGCGGGCGGCGGCGCGAATTGCACGGCTATCAGGATCTCGCCTTCTTCAAGAGCTGTGAAGTAGGCGGCCTCATAGAAATCACGCGCCTTGACCTCGCGTGTACCGCTCGATCCGGCGAGCAGGTAACTGGCGTCAAGCGCCTGCATCAGCGCGGGCATGTCATTGCCGGGGTCGCCGTTGGCGACGTTTCCGCCGAGCGTCCCGCAGTAGCGCACCTGCGGATCTGCGATCTGTTCGGCGGTCTCGCGCAGGATTGGGCAAGCCGCTGCAAGCGGTTCCGAGCCCACGATCTCGTGCTGCGTGACCATGGCGCCGATCGTGATCCTGCCAGCCTCGACCGAGATGTCCTTCAGGCCTTCCACCGACTGCAGGTCGATCAGATGTTCCGGGACTGCGAGTCGCAGTTTCATCATGGGGATCAGGCTGTGTCCCCCGGCAATCACGCGGCTTTCCTCGCCCAGACGGGCAAGCAGTTCCACCGTCTCACCGACCGAACTGGGGCGGTGATACTCAAAGGATCCGGGTATCATGTTTCCTCCTGACGTTGCGCTTGCTTGACGCGTTTTGGCCGCTTGGGCGGCTCTTGCTCCGATGTGGCCGGGGTCGGCACTTCACCAGCTACTCCTATGGAGTATTGCGACGCGACTCACTGCAGGCGGAGCGCTGCCGCTCGATCGCCGCGTGATTTGCACGAACTGCTGCATGCTTGCACGAATGCCGGGTGCAAAACGAGAGGGTGCAAGGTTGCAAGCCGATCAATTGCCGCCGGATTTCCGCGCCTTTGCGGCAAATGGTCGAAAGTCTTCTGTATGGGGGCCGCCCTGCACGGCCGTCCGAGTTTGTTCAGACTTCGATGCGATCGCGGGAATGCACCCGCAACGCTGAGCCGACGCATCGTTAAAGGAGAGTGTTCCTGGGAAAGAGCGCGTTTGCGTTCTTTTCTGCTACGGCGTCACTCAAGATCTAAAGGGCGGGGACATTACCTGAGAAAGAACTGCACCGGGACGACGAGTTCCAGGCGGGCCTCACGGAGATCGTCGGGCATCTTCGGCAGGGGCTGAGCACGCTCGATCATCGCCGACACTTCCCGGTCGAGCAGTTCGTATCCTGAACTCTCCTCAAGCCGGTACTCGATCACCTGGCCGTCACGGTCCATCACGAAGTAAAGCAAGGCGGTACCCTGTTGCCGGCGTAGTTGCGCACGGCGCGGATACTCCTTGTGCTTCTCAAGCCAGGCTTGGAGCTGCGCCATATAGTCCGCTGCAGCGCCGGGCCGACCACCGCCGCTGGTATCGTTGGCATCGCCGGCGTTCGGACTTGCCTGCACGCCGGAGCGCCCGCCGGCGCCTGGTGCGGAGGGGTTGACGGCGGCTGTCTCCACGTTCGTGGGCGCGGGCTCAAGGGGGGCCTCGGGTGCCGGGGTGGGCTCGGCCTGCGCGACTTGCTGTGGCGGCTCGTTCGGCCGCGGGCTGCGCCTGGGCAGGGGCGGTGCGACGATCGCTTGCGCAACCGTTTCTTCAGGCGGTGCCTCTTCAGGTGGCGCCGCTTCGACAACCTCTGCTTCGACGGTCGGCGCGACTTCGGGCTCGGCTGGTTCCAGCGGCTCCGGCGGCACGGCTTCGACGGGCGGCGTCTCCACGGGGACGGCTTCGGCCGCCGCTGCCTCGACGGCCTGAGCCGTTTCCGGCTCGATCGTTTCGAGGGGCTCGGGCGGTATGACGTCCGGTGTCGCCATATCGGGTGGCGGGGTGGTGAGCGCCGCTTCCACCGGCTCGACCTCCTGCGGTGCTTCGGCGGGCGTTACCGCTTCGGCCTCCACAGCGTCCGGCGCATCTGCCGCGACGCTGCCTGGGGCACCGCCCGCCGGGCCGAGCGAGATCTCGATACCGCCGACACCGGCGCTTTGAGCTCCGGTGACCGGTGCCTGCCAAAGCAGTGCCGCGCCGATACCGACATGCAACAGCAGTGCTGCGGTCAGGGCGGCCAGCCAGTGTCGTGCCGAAATCTGCATCAACGGCTTTCTCGTGCGGACGGGGGCGCCGATGCGGGCTGCGTGAGCAGTCTCAGCCGTTCGACCCCGGCGGCGCGCAGGAGCTGCATCACGGCGACGACCTCCGTCGCTTTTGCTGCGGCATCTGCCTTCAATTGAATGGGAGTGTTGGGATCCGTCGACATCCTTTCCGTCACGGCTGTTTGAAGATCCGATTTGGTCAGGATTTCGCCTTCCAAAGCGAGTTGCCCCTCCGCTCCGACCTGGACCAGCAGAACTTCCGCGCCGATCGAGCTTTCGCTGGCCGACTGCGGCGGTGCGATTTCGAAGGGGTCCGATGCGGCGAGCTTGCCTGCCAGCATGAAGAAGATCAGCAATAGAAAGACGACGTTGATCAGCGGCAGAATCCGCTCATCGTCGTTCTTGGGTCTGGGAGTTTGAAACTGCATGGTCTTGGCGTCACTCCGCCCCATCGCCGATCAGCGACAGGTCGGAAACGCCGGAGACCGCCAGTCGGTCGAGCACGGTCACTGCCTGCTGCAGCGCCACACCTGCTGCCGGTTTGACGAGAACCCGCTGTTCGGGTGCGGTTTCCAAACGTGCAGCGACGCGGGTGGCAAGCTCCTCGAGCGAAATCGTCTCGCCGGACAGCCTGAGGCCGTCAGGCCGCACTTCGACCAGCAGAGCGCCCTCCGCAGAGGACCCCGTTGCCGTCTGAGCGGGGACGTTCAGCTCGATTGCCCGCCAGTCCAGGAAGCTCGACGCCAGCATGAAAAAGATCAGCAGAATGAAAACGACGTCGATCAAGGGCGTCAGGCCGATAATCGCGCGTCGCCGCGGTATCTTAGTCGCCAGCGGCGGCAGGAACGGGGCGGAAGCTTCCGGCCGCATGGCTTCTGTCCTCCTCGATCGCGGCGGAAAGATCTTGGGTGAAGACGCAGGTCACGGTGCTGTCCATCTGGTGTGCCAGGCGATCGACCCGACGCTCCAGCCAGTTCAGCAGGGCTACCACAGGAATTGCGACGGCAAGGCCGACCGCGGTGGTCAACAATGCCTCCCAGATGCCGCCGGAGAGGATCGCCGGGTTGACTTGGTTGCCGGCCGCCTCGAGCTGCCGAAAGGCCTCGATCATGCCAAGCACGGTGCCGAAAAGACCCAGCAGGGGTGCGAGGGAGGCGATAACCTCCAGAGGCCGAAACCAACTGCGTAGCGCCTCCAGTATGTCGGCGCCGTAGCGCAGGACCTCCTCGCGCACCTTCGTCTCCGGCAAGCCGAGCCGCTGTCCGCGCAGAGCGCGCGCAAGGGCCTGGGCAATCGGATTTCTGGAGCTGTCGGCGAGCGCCAGGGCTTCTCCGTGTCGGCCATTGCGCCAGAGCCACAGTGCCTCTTGCGCGACACGATTCTCACCGAGGCGGGCGGCGCGAAACTGCCAGAGTTTGACGATGACGATGGCCAGCGCTGCGACCGACATCAGGGCCAGGATCGCGACCACCGGGCCGCCGGCCTGAAACAGCTCCAGCCCTTGTGCGACCACGCCCGATGAGTCTGCCGGGTCACCGAGCGGTGGCCCGGCTTCGGCCCCAATAAGATCGTTACCGGAGCCGCTTAAGCCCTCTGTGGCCTCGGTTTGTTGGCTCATGTACGCCCATCCCCGTGGTGTCCTGTTCGATGGCCGGAGCGAGTTCTCGCAACTGAAACCAGCCTATCTGCGAATGCGAGTCAGTTTCATCATGAAGCGCGCTCGCATTCAACCCCTATCCGCTCTTTGGGGCAGTCATTGCGCCGGATGAGTGCACGCCTAGGCTGTCTTGCCCCAGGGCTGCCGCGCGGCTCAACTGCCTTGGGGGTTTGTCAGCAGCGTCAGCCGCTGGACGCCCGCGGACTGCAACAGCCGCATGACTGCGACGACGCGGTGCGCATCGCTTTGGCTGTCCGCCTTGAGCTGGACCGGAGATGATCCGTTTTCTTCGAGATGCGTGGCGACCAAAGCCCCAAGCGCTGCATCCTCGACGATTTCATTGTCGAGCGCGACGCGCCCGTCGGCCGCCAGCAGCAGAACGATCTGTCTTGGTTCGGGCTGGCGATCGCTGGTCGAGTCTGGAGGTGTGACTGCGAAGGCGTCTGGCGCTGCCAGTCGGCCTGCCAGCATAAAAAAGATCAGCACAACGAAGATGACGTCGATAAGCGGTGTGAGACCGATCAAGGCGCGTCGGCGTTGATGGCTGTGCGCCGCGGTGACTTGGGACAGACCTGAGACGAGCAACTGGCATGGCCTCCGGGGCTTCGGCCGTCTGGAGAACGGGTCTCCTGACTTGGCAAGGCAACGATCCTGGAAGACGTTCGTGACGGAATATAATGCAAGTGATTATCATTTGCATTAATCAAAGGTAGGGTCGCCGAGTGGCGGTTGGGGCAATATCCGTCTGCGACCCGCACCCTATCTGGAAACCGAGCGAAGGCGACGATCATCGATGCGCAAGAAACGGCAGACGGCCGCTCAGGTATGTCTCTCACTTTTTCTGGGGGTGCTCAGCGTGTCCGGCGCCGTCGCTGAGGAAACGGAGTTTTCGATACCCGGGCCGGAGGGGCCGTTGTCCGGGACACTGCTTTTACCTCCGGGGGCCGCAGCTTCGCCTGCGGTCCTTGTCATTCCGGGCTCCGGCCCGACCGACCGGGACGGCAACAATCCGCTTGGGATCGAAGCGGCAGCCTATGCGAAGCTCGCGCTGGCTCTGGCCGAACGCGGGGTTGCGTCCTTGCGCACCGATAAACGGGGGATGTTCGAAAGCGCCGGTGCGATCCGCAACCCCAATGCTGTGACGATCGCCGATTACGTTGGTGATACAGAAGGATGGGTCGAGGCGATCCGAACTGAGACCGGAGTTGATTGCGTTTGGCTGGTCGGGCATAGCGAAGGTGCGTTGATTGCCCTCGCCGCTGCGCAGTCGATCGAAAATATCTGCGGTCTCGTCCTCTTGGCCGCACCGGGGCGCCCGCTGGGCGACATACTGCGGGAGCAGTTTGCTTCAAGTCTGGGAGACCCCGCGCTCGTCCAGCAGTCGGGCAGTGCCATCGAGACCTTGGAGGGCGGGCAGCGCGTCGATGCGGAGAGTCTCCATCACGCCATTCGGCCAATGTTCGACAGCGATCTTCAGGGGTTCCTGATCAGTCTGTTTTCCTACGATCCGGCTCGCCTGATCGCCCGTCTGGAACTGCCGATCCTGATTGTTCACGGGAAGCAGGACTTGCAGATCCCGGAAAGCGATGCCCAACGTCTGCACCGTTCCAGTCCTCATTCCGAACTGGTTGTGATCGATGACGTCAATCACCTCCTCATGTCGGTGGAGGTCGGCAACCGCCAGGACAACCTCGACAGCTACGCCGATTCCGATCGACCGATCTCCGACCGAGTTGTCCAAGCCATCGGCGACTTTGTTCTGCGGGGCAGTGAGGTGCGCTGACCACTACGCTTAAGGGAGGCGCTTAAGGGCTGGAGATCCGCTTTTCCTGTTTCTGCTTGAAAATGCGAATCATTTGCATCATAGCTTTCCATCTGGTTCAGGCGCTCAAAACGCGAGTTTCATGCGCTTGCATTCTAGTTAATAATGCGTCGCATTCGCATTCTGCGAGCGCTGAGTGAAACGATCATCACATGTCGCGAGATGAAAGGCAGAGCGGGGACAGCCAGGCAAGAGCGCAGCCGCAAGGCGCCGCTCTTCGTATCGACAGCGCCAACCTTCTCGCTGGCGCGCGTGAGATTTTGATCGAGCATGAGGGGGAGACCTACCGACTGCGTTGCACGAGTAAGGGCAAGCTGATCCTGACCAAGTAGATCGGGGCAAGAAGGGGGCGGCAGGCTGCAAGCCTTAGCTGCCCCTACAAGAGTGTTACGGCGTCCAAGCCAGCCACCGACGGCCTCTCCTCCATCGCTTCGAGGCCTCAGGCAGCCCGCCAGGACGTGTGTTCCAACCAGAACATGCGCTTTGAGAGGGGCTGATAGAGATGAGCAAGACGCTATGGAGCGTCGCGCCGCTAGGCTTGGCGGCAGCAACGATGGTGTGGACTGAGACGGCATCGGCACAGGGGTCAGACGAGATGGCACCGGTTGCTCGACAGGATACGGAAGCGGCACGGCCGGACGACGCGGATGCTCTTCGCATGGACACGATTTCCGTGACCGCGACACGCAACGAGATCGATCCCTTCGTCTATCCGGGCATGGTGACCGTGATCGATCGTGAGCAGATCCGGCGCCTGCAGCCGTCGACGCCGGACGACGTGCTGAAACTGGTTCCGAACGTGGAGTTTACCGGTGGTCCGCGTCGCACAGGAGAGGTGCCGTCGATCCGCGGTTTTTCCGGACCGGACGTCGTCATCCTGGTAGATGGCGCACGGCAGAACTTCGGTTCCGCGCATGATGGGCGTTTCTTTATCGATCCAAATCTCCTGCGAGGTGTCGAAGTCCTGCGCGGACCGGCCTCCGCGCTCTACGGCAGTGGCGGCACGGGCGGCGTGCTGGAGTTCCGTACGGTCGTGGCGGATGACTTCCTCGCGCCGGGAGAGACTTTCGGTGCAACCCTGGGCGGCGGTGTGCAGACGGTCAACGAGGAGCTTCTCGGCAGCTTCACGGCCTATGGCAAGCCGCTGGAGGGTCTCGACCTGCTCGGCAGCGTCACCCTTCGAGATTCGGGGGATATCGAACTCGGCAATGACACTACGATCGAAAGTACGGACGACTCAATCGTCTCGGGTTTGATCAAGGGCGGCCTCGATTTCGGCGACCACCATCGTGTCGAGGCTTCTTTTACGCGATTCGCCAACGATGCCGAGGAGCCGAACAACGGTCAGGGCCTTGGCGGGAACGATGTCGTCGATAAGGAGATCCAGTCCGACAACCTCCGGCTGGCCTACAGCTTCGACGACCCCGACAACCGTTGGATTGACCTCGATGTTGTCGGCTACTACACCGCCTTTGAGGCGGACGAGCTGCGTCTGGACGGCAATGGCGTTGGGCCCCAAGGGGAGCTGCTCAAACGCGATGTGGAAACCTTCGGTTTCCGGCTGGACAACCGGACGCGGTTTCGCGTCACGGAGGGGGCCGATGTCACCTTCACCTACGGTTCGGAAGTCTATCGGGACGACCAAAACGGCGCCGCAGGCGACGGTGAGCGAGACGGTGTCCCCGACGCCGAGGCGCTTTTCACCGGTGTCTTCGGGCAGGCGGAGTTCAACCTGGCGCAGCCTTTCGGCTTGCCGGGCGACCTCTTGATCATTCCCGGCCTGCGGTTCGACCGCTACGAAGCCTCCAGCGATCTGGCGGACAATGACACCACCGAAAGTCGGCTGTCGCCGCGGATCGGCGTCAGCTATCTGCCGCAGGACTGGCTGTTGTTGTTCGCGAACTACGCGGAAGCCTTCCGTGCCCCCACCTTCGACGAGCTCTATCTGACGGGAATCCACTTCCCAGTCGGGCCGGGGGTCTTCAACCGTTTCGTACCCAATCCGGATCTCAGGCCGCAGTCGACTCAGACCGTCGAGTTCGGCGGGGGTCTCACCTTTGATGGGATTGCTTTTCCGCGCGATGCTTTCAGGATCAAGGCGACCCATTTCCGGATCTGGGGCGAAGACTTCATCGACCAGAGCGTCAACGTCTTTAATAATACCACCACTTCGACCAACGTCCCGGAGGCGGAGCTTTGGGGGACGGAGGTCGAGGCAAGCTACGAAAACGACCGTGTGCTTCTCGGGTTCGGCTTCTCGACGATCGACGGCGAGAACGAAGATACCGGTGACAAGCTGGGCACTTTGACGCCCGGCACTTTCACTTTGAATACAGGTTTGAAGCTACCGGAAATCGATTCGCTGATCGGTTGGCGTGGTGTTTTCGCGCGCGAGTTCGACAAGGTGAACAGGCCGGTGGATCGGCGAGATGCCTACGACGTTCACGATTTCTATTTCGCTTATCAGCCGTCGGATGGGCCACTTGAAGGTTTCCGCCTCGACCTCGGGATCGATAACGCATTCGATGAGAACTACGCACGTGTCTTCACGACCGCGACTGAGACGGGGCGAAACTTCAAAGCGGCTATCAGCTACAGCCTGAACTGGTGAGGCGACACGTATGAGACACCTGCGACTTTGCCTCCTTCTTGTCTTAGCGAGCGGTCTTGGCCCGCTGTCCGCTGCCGCCGAGGAGGCCAAACGTGTGATTTCCGTCGGTGGCTCGATCACCGAGATCGTCTACGAGTTGGGTGCCGGCGATCGACTGGTGGCCGTCGATACCACGAGCAGCTACCCGCCGGCTGCGGACGCGCTACCGGATGTCGGCTACATGCGGCAGCTTGCCGCCGAACCGATCCTGGCGCTGGAGCCGGATCTGTTGCTTCTGGTGGAGGACGCCGGTCCGCCGGCGACCCTCGATCAACTACGGGCTGCCGGTATCTCCATCGTCACTCTGCCGGATCAGCCGACGCTTGACGGCATTCGGCAGAAGGTTCGGCAAGTAGCAGCCGCAATCGAGTTGGTCGACGAGGGGGAGCGGTTGGTCGCCCGGATCGAAGCGGCGCAGCGCGATGTGGCGGCAAAGCTGGACAGCCTGCCGGAGCGACCCAGCGTATTGTTTCTCCTCTCGGTTGGAACCGGTGCGCCCTTGGCCGCCGGTACGGAAACCTCTGCAGCCGGTATCATCGAGATGGCCGGTGGCCGCAACGCCTTGACGGATTTCTCGGGGTTCCGACCGCTCTCGCCGGAGGCCGCCGCTGCAACGCAGGCCGAGGTCGTGCTGGTCACCGAGCGGACGCTCGAGCGGCTCGGTGGGCGCGATGCTCTGCTTGGACGCCCGGAGTTGGCGGCCAGTCCGGCTGCGGCGGACGGCCGCCTGGTGGCGATGGACGGCTTGCTCTTACTCGGTTTTGGGCCCCGGACACCGCAAGCTGTCGCAGAGCTGGCCGAAGCGCTGCATCCAGGTATCCAGGAGGCTCGCTAGGTTTATGGCCGTCGAGGCCGTGAGCGGAACCGTCGGCTTCCTGCGCACCCAGGCTGCCAAGGCACGCCTGGCGCTCCTGCTTCTGGCCGGCGGACTCGGTGTCGCCTTTCTCTTGTCGATCGGCATCGGCGCGGTCGCTATCTCGCCTCTGCAGGTGCTGTCGATCTTTCTCGATCGTCTGGGGATCGGCTGGCTGTCGAGCCACGAGTCGATGCAGGAAGCGGTGCTGCTGGCGATCAGGCTTCCTCGGGCCTGTCTGGCCATACTGGTCGGCGCCGCTCTGGCAGTTGCCGGTGCCTCGCTCCAAGGGCTGTTCCGCAATCCTCTGGCCGACCCGGGGCTGATCGGTGTGTCTACCGGCGCGGCGCTCGGCGCCGCTCTGGTTATCGTCCTCGGCGGCACCTGGTCGCTCGGCGTCTACGCAGGGCTCCTCGATCTCTTGCTGCCTCTTGCTGCCTTCAGCGGCGGACTCTTGACGACCCTGCTGGTCTATCGCATCGCCAGCCGCGAGGGACGGACCGAAGTCGCCACGATGCTGCTTGCCGGCATCGCGCTGAATGCCGTTGCAGCTGCCGCCATAGGACTGCTGATCTTCGTCAGCGACGACCAGGCTTTGCGAGACCTGAACTTCTGGCTGTTGGGAAGCCTCGGCGGCGTGACCTGGGACCGACTGCTCGTGGCGGCGCCCCTGATGCTGCTGCCCACGCTGGCCCTGCCGTTGCTGGCTCGCCCGCTCAACGGATTGCTCCTGGGCGAGACCGAAGCCCTGCATCTCGGGTTCGACGTCGAGCGTGTGAAGCGAATCGCCATTCTGCTGACGGCTCTCGCTGTCGGGGCTTCTGTCGCCCTGACAGGCGTTATCGGTTTCGTCGGTCTGGTCGTTCCGCATCTCGTGCGGCTGACGCTGGGACCGGATCACCGCCTGCTGCTGCCTGCCTCGGCCCTGCTCGGCGCGATCTTGCTGCTGTTGGCCGATCTGCTGGCGCGAACTGTGGTGCTGCCGGCCGAGCTTCCTATCGGCATCCTGACCAGTTGCGTCGGCGGCCCCTTCTTTCTCTGGCTGCTGCTGCGTCGGCGCGGTTTGGGGCTCTGGTAATGCTGTGCGCCAGAAACCTCTACTTCGCCCGGCAGGGTACTCCGATCCTACGTGGAGCCGGTCTCACCGTGCAGCCGGCCGAGATGACGGCCGTGATTGGGCCGAACGGAGCGGGAAAGTCGACGCTGCTGCACCTTCTGTCAGGCGCGCTGTCGCCCGACGAAGGTGCGGTGACGCTTGACGGAGAATTGCTGTCGGTCTGGTCGCGTGCCCGCTTGGCTCAACGCCGAGCCGTCTTGCCCCAGTCCTCAGAGCTGACATTTCCCTTTCGCGTGCTGGAGGTCGTCTTGATGGGCCGCAGCGCCCATAACGGTCGCTCCAGTCTGCACCGTGATCTCGAGGTCGCTGCCGCAGCGCTTGATGAAGTCGATGCCGGTCACCTGGCCGAGCGGATCTACCCGACGCTATCGGGTGGCGAGCGACAGCGGGTGCAACTCGCCCGCGTCATGGCGCAGATCTGGCCAGAACCCGCTGACGATCGGACGCGATACTTGCTGCTCGACGAGCCGACCAACAATCTCGATCTGACTCATCAGCATCGTCTGCTGGTCTTCGCACGTCGGCTGGCCAAGCAGGGTGTGGGGGTCCTCGCGATACTGCACGACCCAAATCTGGCGGCGCTCTATGCAGACCGGATCGTGCTACTGGTCGAGGGGTGCGTCCAATGCGAAGGCCCGGTGGACAGCGTGTTGACGGAGGCCCAAATCGAGAGGGCTTTTAAGTTAAGGGTCGCGGTCCAACGCCACCCGACCCGCGGCTGTCCTCAGCTGGTTCCACTGTGACCGAGACTACCGTCGACAACTGAGAAAGGACGAGTTGAATGTTCATCGCCATGAATCGCTTCCGTGTCGTGAAGGGTCGCGAGGAGGACTTCGAAACCGTCTGGCGCGGTCGTGACAGCCGCCTCAAGGGTCTGCCTGGCTTTGTCGAGTTTCATTTGCTGAAGGGACCGGAAGGCGAGGACCATACGCTTTACGCCAGCCACACCATCTGGCGCACGCGCGCGGACTTCGAGGCTTGGACCCAGTCGGATGCCTTCCGCCAGGCACACAAGGGTGCGGGGGAGACCAAGGGGATGTACCTCGGCGGCCCGCAATTCGAGGGTTTCGAGGTCGTCCTGGAACTCACTGAGGCTGCCGAGTGAGTTCGCTCGCGGGTCGCTAGGGCTCCCGAGCGGTGCCGCATAGGGTTTCGTTCTAGGACCTTTGTATGCCGGTTTCGGTGTGCCCGCACGACCGCAGGCTCGAGCCGGATCGTTCGGCTTGAGCCCGCGATCAGTCGACGGGACAGCCCGAAACCGCAAGCTTCTGCCGTTCCTGCTGGCAATGCGCCTACGTGACGGTGAGAAGCGGATGTTCGTTTGCGTGTGACGATGGCGCAAAGCGCTGCTATGGACCTGTCTGCCGTTCGTGGCCGGAGGGTGGCGCGAGCCCCCTGAGCACAGTCCATCCGCTTCGTTGAGGAAAAGAGTATGACGCGCATTCACGACGCGCTCGATGCCCAGGCAGCAGCGCAGGGCGAGGCGTTGGCGGTGATCGATGCCGACGGTACCGGCCTGAGCTACGCATTTCTCAAGGCGGTATCGGAGGAAGCGGCTCAGTTGCTAACCTCTGCGGGTGTACAATCGGGCGACCGCGTCGTGATCCTGGCGGAGAACTGTGCCGCCGCCGTGGCCTTCGTCTTTGCTGCTTCACGCCTGGGCGCTTGGGCCGTTCCTGTGAATGCTCGTCTGGCTGGACCCGAGGTTGACCGGATTCTAGCACAGGCGACCCCGCGTGCCGTCGTCCTCACCGTTGCAGTCTCGCCCGATGCTGCTGTGCATGCCGAAAGGCTGAAGGCCGGAGGGCGGCAGGGTGCCTATGGCGATATCGCCCTTGCCACACCGTATCCCAGTAGGCCGGAGGATGATGACGAGGTTGCGGTCATGCTCTTTACGACCGGTACCACCGGCCGGCCCAAGGGCGTGATGCTGACCCACGCCAACCTGCGCTTCGCCGGACGTGCCTCTGCGGAGCTGCGCGGTATGCGGCCCGGCGATGTCGTCTATGGTGCGCTGCCCATGACGCATGTTTTCGGGCTCGCCTCTATGATCATGGCAGCTACTCACGCGGGCGCCACGATTCGCCTGGAAGCGCGTTTCAGTCCTGAGGCGCTGTACCGCGCCCTCACGGAAGGTGTGACGCTGTTGCCAGCCGTGCCGCAGATGCATGCGCTTCTGATGCAGTATACTCACGCGCAGGGTCACCAGAGCTTGCAGCAAGGGGCGCTGCGCTATGTCTCCTCCGGCGCCGCGCCGTTGGATCCCGTCTGGAAGCGCAAAGCGGAGGCTTTCTATGGTGTTCCGCTTCAGAACGGATACGGCATGACCGAGAGCACCGCCGGTATCAGTGCAACTGCGAACCGGATCGGTGACCCCGACATTTCGGTCGGTCGTCCGCTTCCCGGAGTCGAGGTACGTATCGACGACAGTGTGGGGAGCGGCGGAGATGGCGTCGGGGAGGTGCTAACCCGCGGACCGCATGTCATGAAGGGCTACTACAGAAATTCTGAAGAAACGGCCAAGACACTGGAGCCCGACGGCTGGCTGCACACTGGCGATCTCGGCCGGATCGATGCCGAGGGGCGTCTGCACATCGTTGGGCGCGCAAAGGAACTGATCATTCGCGGCGGTTTCAACGTCTATCCTCAGGAAGTCGAAGCCGCTCTGAACGATCACCCCGCCGTTGTCCAGGCGGCCGTTGTCGGCCGCAGTCTGGAGGGCGGCGATGAGGAGGTGCTGGCGTTCGTCCAGATACGCGAGCCCGGCTGTGTTGATGAGGCTGGGCTCAAGTCGCATGTGGCGAAACTTCTGTCCGGCTACAAACGGCCCGAGCGCATTGTGATTGCGAACAAGTTGCCGGCGGCTGCGACCGGCAAGATTCTCAAGCAGAAACTGATCAAGACCTTCGAGCGGGAGCTGCTCGTCGAGAAAGCTCCAGACTAAACTGCCGATCCCCAGGGCTACAGCTTTGTACCGCTGCCTCTGTCGCACTGAAGCTGAGCTCTATGCGCCTCTGGAGTAGGACGAAGCGCCCGTTTGGTCTCCTGAAGTAGGTCCTGATTCGACCGTCGTGAGCAACCGCTTGTGCTTGCGCGATGCCTGGAAGGCGTCCGCCAAGGTAGCAATCTGCGTTTTCTCCAACATCGGCAGCATCTTGAGAAAGGCGGCAGCTGTCGCACGCGTGTCGCCGATTGCCGTGTGGCGCATATCTTCGGGAATCTCGATACCGAGACGTTCGGCCAAAGCATCGAGTGTGTGTATGTCGCTTTGGCCGAACACGATGGCGGAGAGCAGCACGGTGTCGAGCACCGGATTCTCGAAAGACAATCCTATCGCCGCTTCGTGCCGTCGCAGGAACGACATGTCGAAGGGGGCGTTGTGGGCAACCAGCACCGCCCCTTGACAGAAACTGTGAAATCGCCGCCCGGCCTGCGAGATATCGGGCGCGTCAGTCACCATGCCATCGTCAATGCCGTGAATCTTGGTGGAGGCAGGCGGGATCGGACGGCCCGGATGCACGAGGCTGTCGAAGATCTCGCCTTCCTGAAGTTGACCGTTGACGATCCGCAGGGCGGCGATCTGGACGATCTCGTCGCCCTTCTCGGGTTGCAGTCCCGTGGTCTCCGTATCGAAGACCACGTAGGTGAGCGAGGTCAGCAGGCGGTTTTCCAACGGACCTGGCGTCTGGGCGAAGAGGTCGAAGTCGCACCAGGCAGGGCGTGGCGGCGCGGGATGCGATGGCACTTCCGCTCGGGCAAGCGGGAGCGGCAAACGGAGGCTCGGTCGGCCGTCCGCACCCCGTCCGGGCCAAATGTCGGTTCCATGGCTTTCAAGGGCATCGCGGCCGGTTTGCTCGCCGTAGCCGTCGGCCAGCGGGCGGGACAGCAGGTCTTCCAGTCTCGCGACCGGTAGGGGAGCTCCCGTCCACGTTAGCTCGATCAATGCCCCGTTCCCGTCCTTGCCGATGACCAGCTGCAACGCGCTTGCAGCGGTTTCGGCAACGGCCCGGATCGCCGTTTCGATGACCAGCACCAGAGCGAAGCCGTCGCAGTGCAGCAGCAGCTGGTCGGTCTGCGCGGCGAAGCTGATACCGTCGTTGATGAAGCGTGCTTCCAGGGAATCGACCAGATCGTTGGCGGCGACGTCGGCCATTGGCCACCAGGAGCCGGCTGTCGCGTCTGCGGAGGCACCCAGCTCGGTGACGGCCTGGGCAAGAGCCTGGGTTTCTCCGGCCAGAGCGTCCTCTAGCCGGGTCCGCGCGGGGGCGATGAGATCGGGATCGGCCACGAGGGCGTCCAGGGTCGCTGAGATGTTGGCGGCTGGGCGCCGTGTGCGCTCGAAGACTTCGTGCAGCAGGCGTTCGCGCGCGGCATGGGCGGCCATGTCGCTGGTGGCGTCGCGCAGCGTGAGTACGTAACCCGGCGTGGTGTTGGCGTTTTGGATAAGCCGCATTGCGCCGTGCAACACCCGTTTACCGTCTTGTGTCGTACAAAGCAGGTTCGCCGCCGGTGCATGCGGGCCAGCCCGCAGCAGTCGCTCGCGTGCATGAAGAACGGGTCCCTCGCGCAGCAGCTTGAAGAGTGGCCGGTCGAGGCCGACCTCGCCGGCGTCGTGCAGCAGCGCCACGGCCTGAGTGTTGCAGAGTGCGATCCGATGATCGGCGGTGCAGAGCATGACGCCGACCGGGACATCGCGCAGGATCGCCTCAATCCGTGTCTTTTCCTCGGCGATGCGTGCCGTTTCCCGTTCCACAGCCTCGGCGAGTGCGGTGCGGGTGTCGACCAAGCTGGCGGTGACGGCATCGCAGGCCGGGCCGAGATCGCCCAGGTAGCGTGCAGGTTTCGGGTCTATCGCATGCTCAACATCGGTGTGGGCGCGCACACGCAGCGCGGCTGCTAGTGTCTGAACCGGTTTGGCGACATTCTCATCGAACAGGAGCCAAACCCAGGCCGTCAGACCGATCAGCGCAAAACAGGCGACAGCGCCTGCAACCACGAAGGCCGAAAGGCCACCCGACTCCTGCAACCGTTGCCAGCCGAGAACCAGCGCAGCGAGGATAGCCGCAGAGCCGGCCAGTGCGATGAGGGCGAAGAAGAGAAACACCCGGATCCGAAGGCTGGCTTTCTCAAGCATCGGGTGCAGCCTCTTGCTCGCCGATGAGCCGACGCACTTCGCTGGTAAGGGCAGCCATGGAGAAGGGCTTGGTTATGAAGGAATCGGCGCCCATGTCGAGGCTCTTCCTCCGCGGGATATCGCCTCCGGTGGCTGTCATCATCAGGATTTTTACGCCCGCGAGTGCGGGGTCGAGGCGGATCTTCTGGCAGACCTCGTAGCCGGACGCGCCAGGCAACGAGATATCGAGCAGCACCAGGTCCGGCGTCTCTTCGGCAATCGCTGTGAGGGCCGCCAGGCCGTTGGTGACGCGCCGGATCCGATAGCCGTCGCGTTGCATGAGAAACTCCAGGGCGATGGCGATGCTGTCTTCGTCTTCGACCAGGAGCACCGATTTCGCCATGGTGAACCTCTCCGACCTCAGCTCGTGCGGCAAACCGTGGCGATCAGCGGATCGTCAGGCGCCACCGCGCGCCAGTCGCTTTCCGCGACGCTTCCGTCCGAATTCAGGTTCAAGCCATCGGCGATATCGGCGCGACGCTGTCCCTGGCAGTCTAACAGCACCGGAACGCGCGCCCGCGGCCCGTGCCGGGCGATGATATAGACTTCCACCATGACTTGACCGGGGGCCGCTTCGTTGCGTCGGACGCTTGCCAGATCGACAGCCATGAAACGGACCACCAGCGGGGCGACGTATGACCAGGGTCGCCAGAAAGCGCTTTCGGCAGGAGCGGAGGCGACTTCTATACCTTCGGGCAGTGTGGCTGAGGTGCGTTCATACCAGGTGTACTCGCTCCAGATACCGAAACCGATCATGGCAAGACCGGCGACGGCCGGGACCGTGAAGCGGGGGAGGGCCGGAATCGCGCGCCGGGCTAAAAGTGCGACACCGGCTGCGGCGAAACCGAGCGCAACGGCGGCGACAAGCTCGATCAACATGCCTTGGCTCTCCCCTACAGCACTGCGGCGCGACCGTGGGCGATCGCCGACTGCATGGTTTTCACCACGACGAAGGCATCGCGCAGGTGACTACGCTCGAAGTCGGAAAGCGCGGCGGGCGACATGAAGTTATCGGGCTTCTCACCGGCCTTCACGCGGGCCACCTGGTGCCGCAGTCGCGTATCGGCGATCAGGTCGTAGGCTGCGATCAGGTCGCGCCCGCCCGTGGCGCTGACGATGCCGGACTGTTGTGCTGCTTCCAGCCGGGCGCGGGTGTTGGCGGTCTCCATCCGGCCTTGGATAGCATAGATGCGGCCCAGGTCGACCACCGGGACGACACCGTTCAGTTTCAGATCGAGCGTGTCCTTGTGTTCGCCTGAGCGAATGGTTGCGAAACCGCGCAACAGGCCGAGCGGCGGGGCATGGTTGAGCGCGTTCGAAACCATGTGCGCAACGAAGATACTGTTCGTGGCCGCGAGAGCCAGCGTTTCTGCCATCACGTCGCGGAACAGACTCTCCTCCCCTCCGATCGGGCGCAAGTCGAACATTACGGAGGCGAGCATCTGAGCCATCGGATCCGGCGTGCGCACCCAGCCTGCGAAATAGGTCCGCCAGACCTGAACGGGTTGGCGCCAGCGCGGCGTGGTCGCCATCATCTCGCCTGGGCAGTAGTAGTAGCCGCAAGCGTGCAGTCCGTCCGAAACGAATTCGGCCAGTGCGGCGAAGTAATCGTCATGCTCCGGCCGGGCGTCTTCCGACAGAAACAGGCAGTTGTCCTGGTCGGAGACACCTGTCTGCTCTTGCCTGCCTTGGCTACCGCAAGCCAGCCAGAGATAAGGCACAGGTGGCGGGCCAAGCCGCTCCTCGGCGAGTCTCAGCAGGCGCCGCGTTGCCGCGTCGGCGATATCCGTGATCAGGCGTGTGACGACCCAATGGGGATTGCCGGCGCCGACGAGGTGCGCCAGCAGATCGGGGATTCGGGCAACGACGGAAGCGAGCGCTTCGCCGTCTCCCGCATCGGCGATCTCACGCACCAGATGGGCCGACGACACCGCTTGGTGCCGTGTCAGATCCGTCTGCGTAACGACCCCGAGGACACGCGTGCCGTCGACCACCGGCAGATGACCGATACGCCGCTCCAGCATGGCATGCAACACGTCCGATCCCAGGGCGCCGGGTCCGAGCGTAACGGGTCCGGCAGTCATGACCTGGGTCACCGGGGTGTCGGCCGGCAGTCCGTCGGCGAGGGCCCGTTTCACAAGATCTCGGTTGGTGACGATGCCAAGGAGGCGATCCTGCTCCATCACCAAAAGGCAGGAAACCTGCCGGTCGCGCATCGTCCGTGCAGCCTCTGCGACGGTCGTTGCCGGTCGGCAGGCGACGGGATCGGGTGTCATGAGCTCCGCAATCCGGGTGGTTGCCAGATCCGGACCGCGGCTTTCGGCGGGACGCGAGCGATCGAAGAAGCGGGCAAAGGCCGGCTGCGCGGCGATCAGGCGATTGAATTCGGCGACCGGCAGCAGGATCAGCCGCGTTGCGCTTTGTGCCACCGCGGTCGTGGCTGCGGTGCCGTCGCGGAGCAGGCCGCGTTCGCCGAAACTATTGCGCGGCCCCAGGATGGAGACCAAGGCACCGTTGCGGTCGCGTACGTCGACGCGCCCTTCGACAATGACGTAGAGCCCCTCCAGGCGGTCGCCCAGCGTGTAGATATGCTCTTGCGCATCGCAGTCGACCTCCTCAAAGGCCGCCGCTACGCGCGCAAGCTCATCGGGTAGAAGGCTATCGTAAGGATGTACGGCGGCGAGGAAGTTTCCGATCTCGCTGGCCTCGACATCCATTCTCCAACCCACCTTTTAGAAGCGTTTCACCGGAACTCCCGCCGCGCCGAGATGACCTCTCGCCTGGCCGGTGGTTCGGGCGTTTCTACCCTGCTCTTCGCAGCTGAAAGTTCGGGCCCAATCCCGTTGCCGCTTATCATGACGGGTGAAACCCAGCTTCCCTCCCTGTCCGACTTCGCGGCCCGTGAGTTCCCTCTGACGGGAACTCACGGGCTTACGAATGTCGGCTCCCAGCCGTACTGGCTAGTGAGCCACCGGACCGGTCGCACCGCGAGGGACGCGGATGCTTTCGACGAGATCCTGGATCTCCTGCGGCGGTGCGGCCGTTGCCCGCGACACGATGATGGCGACCGCGAAGTTGAGCATCGCACCGACCGAGCCGATGGACAGCGGCGAGATACCGAATACCCAGGCGTCCGCCGTATCCGGCAGCATGTTGGTGCCGGGTATGAAGAGGAAGCCCTTGTAGACGAAGATGTAACTCACCGTGAAGATGAGGCCCGCAAGCATGCCGGCGATGGCGCCGTAGTTGTTTGCGCGCTTGTAGAAAATCCCCATCATCAGTACCGGGAAGATAGAGGCTGCGGCGATACCGAACGCGAGGGCTACGGTCTGGGCCGCGAATCCAGGTGGATTGAGTCCCAACCAGGTAGCCACGGCGATTGCCGCCGCCATCGCGATCCGGGCCGCCAGGAGCTCGCCCTTTTCCGAGATTCCCGGGTTGATCGTGGCCTTGATCACGTCGTGACTGACCGCCGACGAAATGGCGAGCAAAAGACCTGCAGCGGTCGACAAGGCTGCCGCTAGGCCGCCAGCGGCGACCAGGGCGATGACCCAGCCGGGCAGTTGGGCGATCTCCGGATTTGCTAACACCAGAATATCGCGGTTAACGGTCAGCTCGGAACCTTCCCAACCCCTTGCCTCGGCAATCGCTGCAAAGGTCTCCGAGTCTTCGTTGTACATCTGGATCAGGCCGTCGCCGTTCTTGTCTTCGAACGTCAGCAGCCCTGTGATTTCCCAGTTTCTCACCCAGTCCGGCCGTTCGTCGTAGGCAAGCGGTTCGGCCTGCAGACCGTTCGGATAAACAGTGTCGATGATGTTCATCCGCGCCATGGCGCCGACTGCCGGAGCCGAGAGATAGAGCAGTGCGATGAACACCAGCGCCCAGCCGGCTGACCAGCGGGCGTCCGCCACCTTCGGTACGGTGAAGAAGCGGATGATGACATGGGGCAGACCGGCGGTACCGATCATCAGCGAGAGGGTGAAGAGCACCATGTTCAAGGTATTGGTATGGTGCCCAGTGTAGGAGGCGAAGCCGAGGTCCTGCACCACCTGGTCGAGCGTTTGCAGCAACGGCTGGCCCGAAGAGACATGCTCGGAGAAGAGCCCGATCGGCGGGATCGGCGTGCCGGTAAGCTGCAGCGAGATGAAGATCGCCGGGATCGTGTAGGCGGTGATTAGCACGCAGTACTGTGCTACCTGGGTGTAGGTGATGCCTTTCATGCCGCCGAGCACGGCATAGAGGAAGACGACGCCGGCACCGATGAACAGACCGGTCGAAACCTCGACCTCCAGAAAGCGCGAGAAAGCGACGCCGACACCCGTCATCTGGCCGATCACGTAGGTGACCGAGGCCACGATCAGGCAGAGCACGGCCACCAGGCGTGCCGTTGGGCTGTAGAAGCGGTCGCCGATAAACTCTGGAACCGTGAACTTTCCGAACTTTCGTAGGTAGGGGGCGAGCAGGAGTGCGAGCAGCACGTAGCCACCGGTCCACCCCATGAGGAAGGAAGAGTTGTCGTAACCGACGAAGGCGATCAGGCCGGCCATCGATATGAAAGAGGCCGCCGACATCCAGTCTGCGGCCGTGGCCATGCCGTTGGTCACCGGGTGAACGCCGCGTCCAGCAGCGTAGAAATCGGATGTCGATCCAGCCCGAGCCCAGATTGCGATACCGATGTAGAGCGCGAAGGTCGCGCCGACCACCAGCAGATTCAGCGTATACTGATCCATAGCTGTTGTGCCCCCCTCGTTCAGTCTTCTTCGACGCCGTGCTGGCTATCGAGATTGTTCATGCGCCAGGCGTAGAAGAAGATCAGACCCAGGAAGACCAGGATGGACCCCTGCTGCGCGAACCAGAAGCCGAGATCCGTACCGCCGATCTCTATGCCCGAGAGCAGCGGCCGGAGCACGATGCCGAAACCGAAGGAGACCGTTGCCCAGATCGCCAGGCAGATACTCACGAGTCGAATGTTTGCCGACCAATAGTTACTTCGCGCTTGATGTTCAGCCATTGGTGTCTCCTCCTCAGCCTTCGTGTTTTATCGGCGGTTCGATTTTATCCAAATCTCCGAGCGTAGGTATTCCGCGGCCGGTTATACGACCCCGGAAAGTTATCGAGGTCTCGAGACCATCAGCTTAGGCGTCGTTTCGGTGCTACCGCAAGCCGCGCTGTTTGAAGGTTTCGCGGATGGGCAGCCCAATACTAGGCAAACCGGGAGTTTCTGGCTGAAAAACAACGTTGAGCCAGGGAGCCTGGTTACTCTGCTGCGGCGGTTGCCGCGCCGCGCAGGCGCACCACGAAGACCGAGCCCTCCGGGCCCGTCTTATCGAGACGTAGCTCGCCGCCGAGATGCTGCATGATTTGACGCGATATCGGCAGCCCCAGCCCGCTTCCGCCCTGATGTTCCCCACCGTCCTCATTCCAGGCGCGTGCGAACTTGGAGAAAATCTTGTCTTTGTGGCTTACCGGGATGCCAGGGCCGTTGTCGCAGAAACGCAGCTCTATCAGGCCATCGGTGCCGGGGCCCCGCGTCACCCAGGCTCTGCGCGCAGCCGTAGTCCCTTTTCCAGGGGCGATCTCCGCGGGGTGGTGGTACTTGATGGCGTTCGAGAGCAGGTTCACGAAGACCTGTTTCAGCCGGTCGCTGTCCCCCGTGACCCAGATTGGGTGGCTGTCGAGATCGATCTCCAGCTCGATGCCCGATTGCTTGGCAAGGCCTTCCATGGTTTCAACCGCGGTTCTGGCGACTTCCGCGGCATCCAGGCGGTCTTGCCGCAGAGTTGCCTGGCCGCTTTCCATGCGGCTGATATCGAGAATCTCGTCGAGTAAGCGGGTCAGCCGCTCGCTTTCACGATGAATGATCGTAAGAAATCGCGCCGCCTGATCCGAGTCGAGTTTGGGCCCCTTGCCCGATGCGTCGCTCAGGATTTCCGCGAAGGAGCGGATCGACGTCATCGGCGTACGTAACTCGTGGCTGACACGGCTGAGGAAATCGTCCTTCAGCTTGTCCAGGGCTTTGAGTTGGGCGTTGGCCTCGCGCAACTGCGTCGCGGTCTCTTGAAGCTCACGGGACTTTCGTTCCAGCGCACGACTGGTCCGGATCGCTTGTTGTGTCTCGTCCAGGATGCTGATCAGCGCATCCAGGCTGATGGTCTCGCCTTTGACGATTCGCGAGACGAGTGAACGGGCCGAGGCGGCACCGACGTTGCTGGCAAGCTGACGTTCCACATAGGCGATGAGTGGTGGATCTGGGGCAGGCAGGTGGTCCTCGCGCCCTTGCCGGCGCGCGTAGTCGCGGAAAATCTGGTAGCTCCGTTCGGGTCCCAGTATCCGTTGGGTCAGGCGGAAAAGGTCTTTCGTGGTGGCCGAGCGTTGCAGGGCGACCTCGACCTGACCTTCGCCGGGTTGCAAGGCGTTCACGAAGAGCGCCGATTGCAAGCTCTCGATCGGCGACGGTCGTGTCACCAGCGACACGATGGCGAAGGCGACGATGTTCGCGCTCATCGACCAGAACAGCCCATGGACCAGTGGATCCCAGCCTTCCAGGCCGAAAAGCGCATCCGGGCGGAGCAGAGGGTTGCCGCCGAGACCCTCTGCCACCAGGCCTTCCAGGGCCCAGCCGGCTTCGGCCAGAGTCGGTGCCAGCAGTGTGTACGCCCAGAAGGCGAAGCCCGCGATCAACCCGGCGAGGGCGCCTTGCTTCGTTGCATGCGTCCAGTAGACGCCGCCGATTAACGCCGGCGCGAACTGGGCTACGCCGGCGAAGGAAATCAAACCGATTGAAGCGAGAGGGCTGTCGCCCGCTGTACCCCGATAATAGAGAAATCCTAGAACCAGAATGCCGATGATCGACAGGCGGCGTGTGAGCAGCAGTGTGCCCGAGAAGTTACCGACATCGGGGCTGGCGAAGTGGCGGCTGCGCAACAGCAACGGTGCCACCAAGTGGTTGGAGATCATGATGGACAGCGCCAGGCTGGCAACGATCACCATCGATGTCGCGGCTGAAAGCCCGCCGATGAAGGCGATCAGCGCAAGGTCTCCTCGGCCGGCCGAGAGCGGAACCGTCAGCACATAGAGATCGGTATTCTCGCCGGCCGGAAGCGTTGTCAAACCGACTGCGGCGATCGGCACGACAAACAGGCTGATTAGCATGAGATAGAGTGGGAACAGCCAGGCGGCTGTCGCGAGGTGACGCTCGTCCGAGTTCTCGACCACGGTCACCTGGAATTGTCTGGGCAGGCAGATTGCCGCAATACCGGCGAGGAACAGCGTTGCCACCCAGCGGGGCTCGAAGCCATCCGGAAAGCTGTAGAGATGGCTCAGTTCGGGGTTGTCTTGCACGCGAGAGAAGAGATCGCGCACGCCGTCACTCAAGCCATAGAGCGCGAAGAGGCCGACGGCCGCGAAACTCAACAGCTTGATGACGGATTCAAAGGCGATCGCGGCCACCACGCCCGGGTGACGCTGGTCGGCACCGAGATTGCGGGTACCGAAGAGAATGACGAAGGCGGCCATGGAGATGGTCACCCAGAAGCCGGTGTCGGCGACGATCCCCGTGCTCAGGCCCCGTGTGGTCGTGGCGTCTGTGCCGACCAGAACCTCGTAGCTCGCCGTGATGGCCTGCAGTTGCAGGGAGATGTAGGGAATGCTGCCGACCACGGCCATCAGAGTCACCAATGCGGAAATCGAGGCGCTCTTCCCATAGCGGGCTGAAATGAAGTCGGCGATCGAGGTGATGTTTTGGGTTCGGCTGATGCGCACAAGCTTACGCAACAGCAGCCACCACCCCACGAAGACGATTGTAGGTCCTAGGTAGATCGTGAGGAACTCGAGGCCGTTGCGACTGGCCGATCCGACCGCGCCGTAGAAGGTCCAGGAGGTGCAGTAGACCGCGAGAGAAAGGGTGTAGACGAGCGGTGAGGCGATGAAGCGCGCCGAGCCCCGCTGGACCCGGCGTTCGGTGATGAAGGCGAGCAGGAAGAGCAGGCCAAGGTATAGTCCGGCGACAAGAACGACGAAGCTGGCCGGTAGCATAGGCTAGGCCCCCCGCTCCGGCCCTTCGTCGCGTTTCGGGGCGTTGTGACGGCCCGTCTCTCCGCCTTCGCCGAGCCTGTCCGCCATCTCGTGTTGCACGAGGTTACGAGAGAGCAGGCCGCTGGCCAGAATGACCAAAGCCCAAAGACCGAAGATGTAAATTAAGAGCAGTGGTATACCGTTGAGAAAGCTGTCTTGGTCGAAGATTCGGACATAGGGCGGCAGTACAAGCAACAACAGCGCAAGTGGAAGTACCGTCGCAATATCACGCAGGCGTCGCCCACTGTGGCGGTGCGCTTGTAACGGCTCGTCCTGGGTAGCTGAAGGCTCCGTCATTGCGGGGGGTCGGGAACCGCGGCCGGTGCTGAGGTTCGGTTGCCGATAAGCTGGTCGATTCGCGTCATGAGCTCCTTGTTCGAGAAGGGCTTGGTCACGAAGTCGTCGGCGCCGAGTTCGAGCATGCGCAACTTGTCGGCTTCCTGACCTTTGGCGGTCAGAGCCATGACCGGTAACCGGGACAGGCCTGGTGTATCGCGCAGCCGGCGGAGCAGATCGAAGCCGTTGATCCCGGGCAGCATCACGTCGAGGATCAAGAGGTCCGGTTTGCGTTCGACGATGGCACTCAGGGCGGCGTTCCCCTCACCGCAGCTCGCGACGTTGTACCCTGCTTTTGTCAGCAGAAAGGTCAGGGACTCGACAATAAAAGGCTCGTCTTCGGCGATGAGCACGGTCTTGGCCATCCCGGGTCCTCCCAAACTTCCGTCGGCGTCTTTGCGTCCGATCGTTCTTATTGGGCCAGTATCGTCTGTTTCTTCGCCCGCGACGAGTCCCCAGCGGCTTTTCGGTCTGACTTCGCTGGAATGTCGGGGGCTTCACCTGCCGTTTCCCCCGGCAAAACGGCCGGATGGGCCCTTTGTGCGCAGGCTTCGCGTCGACAGGACCGGCAATTGAATCCGACCGCAGTCGGCCGGACGCTGTGCCCGGCAAAGTCGTCGCCGTAGACGATACGGTCGAGATAGGCCGCATCGCAGCCCAGCATGACGCTGAAGGTCACCGGTGGCGATCCGTAAGGGCCGGCCGTTTTGGTGACGCGCCTGGCGACGAAAAGATAGCGCTCGCCCCCTGGGAGCTCGGCAAGCTGTGCGACAGGTCGGTCGGATACGGTAAAGGTCCGGTGAAGAGCCCAGAGCGGACAGGCTCCGCCGAGCCTTGGCATGTGCAGTTCCGGCAAGCTCAGCGGTTTCGAGAGGTTGCCGGCTGGGTCGCTGCGCAGGAAGGCAAACGGCACGCCCTCGGCACCAGGGCGCCGCAGCGTAACCAGGCGGTGCGCCACCTGCTCGAAGCTGCCGCCAAACCGTGCTCCCAGCCACTCGACATCGTAGCGCAGCATGTCAGCGGTTTCTAAGAAGGAATCGTAAGGGAAACGCAGGGCGCCTGCCGCATAGCGCGCCAGAGCGGCGCGCGCGCCGCTGCGGGCTTGATCTGTAGTGAGCCGCGGATCCTGCGTCAGCTGATCCAGAAGAGGACCCAATTCCTGCTCAGCCAAGCTGCGCGCTTGCAGAAAGCGGATTGTTGTCTCCGGGGTCCCTTCGGGAACCGACAACTGCCCCGATCTCAGGACAGGACGATGAAGGTCTGCCCTCACGGAGAGTTCCAGGTTGTGGCGGTGGGCCAGCCGCTCCTCGATAGCTGCGGTAGTGTTTGCGCCCGTCGTGTGGAGATCTGCACGAAGATCGTCGCAGGCTGCCTCGATTTGCGGAAAATGGTTGCGGTGGGCCATGAGGAAGTCATCGACTTCCTCGCGGGGCGTCGAAGGATGCGTTTGTCCCGCTGCCCCGCCAAGCAAGTCGAGCATCTGGCGGGCACTCGACGCAAGCTGATCGCTCTGGTTCGCAATGATCCTGGAGAAGCGGCCGCGTTCTTCGGCCGCTAGGTCGCCATGAGCCTCCAGAATCTCGGCGAAGGAGCGGATGGCCGTTACCTGGGTGAGTACCGCGTGGCTCAGTTCCAGCAGCGCAGGGTCTTGGCTCAGACGATCGGATAGGGCGAGCGCGGACTCCGTCGCTTCGCGATACCGCCGGTGCAGTCTTACGAAAGCCTGCGCCCATTCAGGGAAGCGCGCCACCAGTGCCAATGCGCTCTCGTCCTGTAAAGCTTCTCCGTCGGCTGAGCGTGTCAGCTCCAAAAGATCCAATGCCAGGCGCGTATCGTCAGCGCCGCTGATCTGACCGATTTCGCTTTGGAGAAGCTCTGCAATACGCCGCAACAAGGCGCCGCCAATCGGTCGTTTATCGTGCTCGATGAGATTCAGATAAGACGCTGAGATGCCGGCCGCTGCCGCGAGCCCGGACTGGGTTAGACCGCATGCGCGCCGCCGATCGCGAATGCGGGCGCCGATGGGCAGGCGCGCCATGATCTTTCTTTCCTATCTAGCTCGAGCCGCAGTGCTGCGGTGCAGCAATTTTGTCAAATTATTGACTGATTATATCCAGCTTTCTCGCCATTTTTACAAAATTTTTCACCCAAAACAAATGTCAGTTGCAGATGGATCCTCGACGACGGCTAGTCTTTGACGAAGACGGGCGAGAGCTGTGCGGACCAACGAGCCTGACGCACCGTCGATGCCACAAAGGGAGGAACCACGTCATGAGCATCTTCAACAGAAACACGACCCGGCGGCGTGTGCTGAAGGGCGGTGCCGTCCTTGCCGGCGGCGCCATTCTCGCGCCGACCGTCTTCAGCCGCGGCGCCTGGGCGGAAGAGTTTCGCAACAATCCGGGCGATGCCGCCAGTGTGACCCTTGGCTTCAACGTGCCGCAGACGGGCCCCTATGCAGATGAAGGCGCAGACGAACTGCGTGCCTATCAACTCGCCGTCAAACACATCAATGGCGAGGGCGACGGCGGCATGCTGAACACCATGCAGCCGCTGGCCCTGAAGGGGAACGGTATCCTCGGCAAGAAGGTCGAATATGTGACCGGCGATACGCAGACCAAGTCGGATGCAGCGCGCGCCTCGGCCAAACGCATGATCGAGCGTGACGGCGTGGTCATGGTAACCGGCGGTTCCTCCTCGGGTGTGGCCGTGGCCGTCCAATCCCTGTGTCAGGACATGGGCGTGATCTTCATGGCCGGTCTGACCCATGCCAACGACACCACCGGCAAAGACCGCCGTCGCTACGGTTTCCGGCATTTCTTCAACGCCCATATGTCGGCCGCCGCCCTCGGCCCCGTGCTCGAAGCACAGATGGGCAAGGAGCGCCGCTCCTACATGCTGACCGCCGACTATAACTGGGGCTGGTCGGTCGAGGGCTCGATGACGCAAGTCACCGAGAACATGGGGTGGGAGACGGTCAGTCAGGTCCGTACCCCGCTTGGCGCCGGCGATTTCTCGCAGTACATCACGCCGGTTCTCGATTCCGGTGCCGACGTGCTGGTGCTGATCCACTACGGCAAGGACATGGTCGACAGCCTGACCCAGGCCGTGCAGTTCGGTTTGCGAGACAAGCAAGTCAACGGCCGGAACTTCGAGGTTGTGGTCCCGCTCTATTCACGCCTGATGGCACAGGGCGCCGGCAAGAACGTGGCCGGTATCTACGGCTCGACCAACTGGCACTGGTCGTTGCAGGACGCGGGCACTCAGGCCTTCGTCAAGTCCTTCGGTCAGGAGTACGGCTTCCCGCCGTCGCAGGCGGCCCACACCTGTTACGTTCAGGCGTTGCTCTACGCCAACGCAGTGGAATCCGTCGGCAGCTTCTATCCAGTCGAAGTCATCAAGTTCCTGGAGGGCTTCGAGTTCGACGGCATGGGCAATGGCCCCACCTTGTACCGGGCCGAGGACCACCAGTGCTTCAAGCCGGTTCTCGTTGTGAAAGGCAACGAAAACCCCAGCAGCCAGTTCGATCTGCTGGAGGTCGTCCAGGAGGTCCCGACAGAGCAGATCACCTATCCGCACGATCTCTATGCCGGCGATCTGGGCCCCTACGAAGTCTGAGCCGTTCTGCACGACGGGGCCGTCGGCAGGCGGCTATCGGTCCCGTCGCTTTTTCTAAGAACATGAGACCCATGGGCGGCGCCGTCTCGCGCGCCGCCGGACGGGCAGGGGACGCGAAGCGATGGACTCCCTTCTTCTCCAGCTCCTCAACGGTCTGGACAAGGGCGGCGCCTATGCCTTGATCGCACTTGGCCTGACGCTGGTTTTCGGGACCTTGGGCGTGGTCAACTTTGCCCATGGCGCGCTGTTCATGCTCGGCGCCTTCGTTGCGGTTAGCGTCAACGCGCTGCTGAACACCTCCAAGCAGATCCGCGACGAAAGCATCACCTTCTTCGAGGCCTTTATCGACCAGCCCTACCTGGAGATCTGGTTCGGTGAAACCGGCACGACCATCATCGAATGGTCGGTGCCGATCGCAATCGTCGTGGCAATTCCCGTTATGCTGCTGGTCGGCTTGGCGATGGAGCGCGGCCTGATCCGCTTCTTCTACAAGCGTTCCCATGCGGAACAGATCCTGGTGACCTTCGGGCTGGCCATCGTGCTGGGCGAGATCATCAAGGTCATCTTCGGCGCCAACCCGATACCTCAAAGCGCCCCTCCGGTTGTTGCCGGTGCCGCGCCTGTCGGCAGCTGGTTCGGTCTCAGTGAGACGCTTGTCTATCCCTGGTGGCGTTTGATCTATCTCTTCTGCGCCTTTCTGATCATCGGTGCTGTGTTCGCCTTCCTGCGGTTCACCACCTACGGCATGGTGGTGCGTGCGGGCATGGCCGATCGCGAGACCGTCGGCTTGCTCGGCATCGATATCGAGAAGCGTTTCACGGTTGTCTTCGGGATCGCCGCCGTGGTGGCGGGTCTGGCGGGGGCGATGTACACGCCGATTGTGCCGCCGGACTACCACATCGGCATGAACTTCCTGGTTCTGTCCTTCGTGGTGGTCGTGGTTGGTGGCATGGGGTCGCTGCCGGGGGCGGTGGCCGCTGGCTTCCTGCTCGGGGTGATCCAGTCCTTCGCTTCGATCGGTGCCGTGAAGGAGATTCTGCCCGGCATCGACCAGATCATCATCTACCTCATCGCCGTGCTGATCCTGCTGACCCGTCCGCGCGGGCTATTGGGGCGCAAGGGCGTGATGGAGAGCTGACGCCATGGCGAGCATCACCGAGTTCAACCCCTCCACGCCGAAGCGTGACGCCATGATCATGGTGGCCTTCGCTGTGGCCGTGCTGACTGCGCCGATCTGGTTGACGCCGATTGGGGCCAACTATCCTGACTTGTTGCAGCGTTTTGCGATCTTCGGAATCTTTGCCATCGGCTTCAACATCCTGTTCGGACTGACCGGCTATCTCTCCTTCGGCCATGCAGCCTTTCTTGGCATCGGTTCCTACGCCGCCGTCTGGATGTTCAAGCTTCTCACCATGAACGTCCTGGTCGCGCTCAGTTTCGGCATCCTGGTAACGGCGGTTTTCGCTCTGGTGATCGGCTTCGTCTGTCTCAGGCGCTCGGGTATCTACTTCTCCATTCTCACCCTCGCCTTCGCGCAGATGTCCTACAACATGGCCTATTCGGTCCTGACCCCGATCACCAATGGCGAAACGGCGCTGATTCTGGAGACTGCCGATCCGCGGATCATCGATCGTGCGATCCTGGGCGATGCGAAGGAGGCCTTGCCGTCGCCGTCGCTGTTCGGGCTGGAGCTGACCGGCTACCCAGCCTTCTACTTCTGCGCGGTCGTGCTGATTCTGGCCTTTTGGGTGTCGCTGAAGATCTTTCGTTCGCCCTTCGGGCTGAAGCTGCTGGCGATGAAATCGAACCAGACCCGGATGCTCTATACCGGCTACAACACGAAACCCTATCTGCTGGTCGCTTTCGTGATCTCCGGTATGTATGCCGGGCTCGCCGGCTCGCTGATGGCGGTCACCGACCCGCTGGCCGGCGCCGAGCGCATGCAGTGGACGGCGTCCGGCGAGGTGGTGCTGATGACCATCCTGGGCGGCGCCGGCACCCTGATCGGTCCCTTGTTGGGTGCCGGGATCATCAAGTATTTCGAGAACATCTTCTCGGCCGTCAACAGAACCCAGCTTAGCGAGGTCTTCGGCTTTCTGCCGGAGCCCGTGACCGAGGCGCTCGTCAGCATCTCCAGCCTGTTCGTCGGCGAAGGCTGGCATTTGACGCTGGGAATTCTCTTCATGCTCGTTGTGATTTTTCTGCCGGGCGGTTTGATGGAGGGCTTTTCGCGCCTCGGCCAATGGTGGAAGCGACGGCGCGAGAATGCTGCGACGGTCGGCGACGGCGCCGTCCAGCCGTCCGAGTAGGGGCGATCTACGCTATGGAAGATATCGTTCTCAACGTTTCCGACGTGAACAAGAGTTTCGGCGGTCTGCGTGCGCTCTCGAACATCAATCTGCAGATCGAGCAGGGGCGCACGCATGCGGTGATCGGGCCGAATGGCGCCGGGAAGTCCACGCTTCTCAATGTCTGTGTGGGTCGCTTGCCGCCCGACACTGGCTCGGTGGTATTCGACGGCCAGGTACTGACCGGTCGCCAGCCCTATGAGATCAATCAGCTCGGCGTGGCTCGGGTTTTTCAGACACCCGAGATTTTTCTCGACCTGACCGTCATTCAGAACGTCGAGATTGCTGCCTTGGCCAAGCGCGATGGCGCCTTCAAGTTCCGACCCTTCAAGTCGATGTTCAAGGATCGGGAGCTGACCGAAGAAGCCGAGCACATGCTCGAAGATGTCGGTTTGCTCCGCATGAAAGACGAGCACACCGGCAATCTCTCGCGCGGCGACAAACGGCGCTTGGAGCTGGCCATGTGTCTCATCCAGCATCCGCGCCTTTTGCTGCTCGACGAGCCGACGGCCGGGATGTCGCGGCACGATACCAATCGGACGATCGATCTTCTCAAGCGCATTAAGGAGCGTGGAATGACGAAGGTGATCATCGAGCACGACATGCATGTCGTTTTCTCGCTGGCCGACTGGATCACCGTCTTGGCCCAGGGCACCGTCATCGCAGAGGGCACGCCGGACGACATCCGTGGCAACCCCAAGGTTCAGGAAGCCTACCTCGGTGGAGCTCACCTATGACCGACGCCGCCTCTGATCTTATTCCGCCGCGCGACAAGCGCGCTTCTTCGCCACCAGCCTATTTCTCTTGCTGGGATCTGCATGCCTACTACGGCGAAAGCTACATCGTGCAAGGGATCAGCTTCGATATCCGCGAGGGTCAGATCCTGGCGCTGCTCGGGCGTAACGGCGCCGGTAAGACCTCGACTCTGCGGACCATTGCCCGGGTCGGTTCGCCCGAGTTGCGGCATGGCGAGATCTGGCTCGACCATAAGCCGCTGCATCAGATGAAGAGTCACGAGGCCGCGCGAAACGGCGTCGGTCTGGTGCCTGAGGATCGGCGGATCATTCCAGGCCTGACGGTTGAGGAAAATCTGCAGCTCGCCCAGATCGCCGAGCCAAAAGGCTGGTCGTTCGAGCGCATCTACGATGCCTTTCCTCGGCTCGGCGAGCGGCGCAAGCAAGATGGCGTGACGCTGTCGGGGGGCGAGCAGCAGATGCTGGCGATTGCCCGTGCCTTGGCGCGGGACGTCAAGCTGCTGCTGCTCGACGAACCTTACGAGGGCTTGGCGCCTGTGATCGTTCAGGAAATCGAGAGGATCCTGAAGGGCGTGCGCGACCTCGGAATCACAGCCATCATCGTCGAACAAAATGCCGTGGCCGCGCTGCAACTTGCCGACCGGGCGATCATCCTTGATATGGGTGAGGTGGTTTACGAAGGCGCGGCGAAGGACGTGCTCGAGAACGAAGAGCTGCGCCACGAGTATCTGGCAATCTGACGGTCCCCGCTCCCCGTTGCCTGGTCTAAGGCTCGGGGCTCCTTCTACACCTCGGGTGGCAGTCTATGAGTCGTCGCCGGTTGTCTGCTCGTGCGGGGCCGATCTCCAGGGATTTTCCTGCCTTTCGCTGACAGAAGCGGCGGCGCCATCTTTATCCAAAAACGCGTTGTGGTGGTCGATCTGACGGTCAGCTCGTGCTATGGGGCGAACGAGTTTTCGGAACCGGAGCCGCGAAAGGAGAGCAGCCGCATGTTGACCACCGCCATTTTCCCGGGGCGCTACGTGCAGGGAGCGCATGCCTTGGCGTCGCTGGGCGAAGAGGTCGAGCGTTTCGCCAAGGCGGCTCTGGTGCTGATCGACGGGGTCGTCGATGGGGAACTGCATGACAGCGTGGTCGCCGGATTGGGCACTCTGCCTCATCGTCTCGAGCGCTTTGGCGGCGAGTGCAGCCAGAACGAGATCGATCGGCTGGTCGCGCTTGCCAAGTCGGGCGAAGCCGGAGCCATCGTCGGCGTCGGTGGCGGTAAGACCATGGACACGGCCAAGGCTGTGGCCCACGAGCTTGGTTGCCCTGTGGTGATCGTCCCGACGCTGGCGTCGACGGATGCGCCCTGTTCGGCTCTCTCGGTTATCTACACGCCGGACGGACAGTTCGAGCGCTATCTGGTTCTGCCGCGCAACCCCGATGTCGTACTGGTCGACACGGCGGTCATTGCCAAAGCGCCCGTGCGCTTTCTGGTGGCGGGCATCGGCGATGCTCTGGCGACGTGGTTCGAGGCCGAGAGCTGCCGTATCCGCCGCGCCGGTAATATGACCGGGCGCCCCGGAACCATGACCGCCTATGCTCTAGCCCGCCTCTGCTACGACACGCTGATGGAGTACGGCCGCCTGGCCAAGACGGCCGGCGAGCAGGGCGTCGTCACGCCGGCCTTCGAGCATGTGGTCGAGGCCAACACCTTGCTCTCCGGTCTGGGCTTCGAGTCCGGCGGTCTGGCTGCGTGTCATGCGATTCACAATGGCCTGACCATCCTGGAGGAAACCCACGCCTACTGGCATGGCGAGAAGGTGGCCATTGGTGTGGTGGCCGCGCTCTTCCTGACCGATCAGCCTGCCGATCGGGTGGAGGAGATCTATGACTTCTGCCTGGATGTCGGTTTGCCGGTGACCCTTGCCGAAATCGGCCTCGACGGAATCTCCGACGAGCGTCTGATGCAGGTAGCCGAAGCGGCCTGTGCGCCGGGCGAGACCATTCACCACGAGCCGCACGAAGTGAAGCCCGAAACGGTCTTCTGGGCCTTGAAGGCGGCCGATGCCGAGGGTCGCCGCCGCAAGGAATTCCACGAACTCCTATAGACCGCGATCGTCGTTGGTGGAAGCGGCCTTCACTTCCACCAACGACGATCCTGCTCTAGCCGGCGTAGACGGCCTTTTCGAAGTCTTCGTAGAGCTTCAGGAAGCGGGGCTCGACGAAGGGCAGGGATTGAGTCATCAGCACTGCGGCGATGTCCTTCCGGGGATCGAACCAATAGTGCGTGTTGAGCACGCCGGCCCAGCCTTGCGCCCCTGCCGAACGCATCTCCGGCACGTCTTCTTCAACGCGCATGAAGGCAAAGCTATGGGTCTTCGGCGTGTTGAGGAAGAGGTCGACATCGGCCGTGAGTGCGGGCGCCACGGTGGTCATCTTCTCGAACGAGAGACCGCCGATCTGGTTCGCCAGCATCTGCTCCAGGCCGGACCGTGACAGAAGCTGCTGGCCGTCCAGCGTTCCGCCGTTTAGAAGCATGCGCAGGAAGCGCATATAGTCCGGCGCCGACGCGTAGAGCGCGTGGCCCATTCCGTAGATCTCGGGATTGGGTGGCGGGGCGATGTCGAAGGGACCGAAGGATCCATCCTCGCCGCGGATAACCACGTCCGCCAAGCGCGCTGCCATCGCCTCCGTCGGTTCGAAGACCGTGTTCGACATCCCCAGCGGTTCGAAGATTTCTTCCCTGCAAAAGCGGTCGACTCGGCGCCCGTCGACTGCCTCCACGATCTGCCCCAGCCAGTCGATCCCGATACCGTAGGCCCAGCGCGTGCCAGGGTCGGTCATCATGGGATAGAACAGACCGTCCTTGGTGCCGGACAGAATGGTGGGCTGCGCGGTGGCCTCCATGTATCGCGCCATATCCGCGTTCCAGAATTCGTACTCCAAGCCGCAGGTGTGCGTCGCCAGATGCCGGACTGTCGCCGGCCGAACCGGGTCGCGCATCACCGGCGCGTCGCCATCGAAGCGATCGATCACCTGGATCTTGGCGAACTCGGGCAGGATGTCGGTGACCGGCGTGTCCAAAGCGAGCTCGTTGCGGTCGATCAGTATCATTGCCGCCAGCGAGCCGATCGCCTTGGTCATGGAGAAGATTCTGAAGACGGTATCTTCGTCGGCGGCCCGACCCTCCGTGGCGTCTCCGGCTGCACCGGACCAGGTGATGCCATTGGAAGTGCCGACCATTGCGACGGCAAAAGGCACGTCCTCCTTGGCGACCGCTTCTGCAAGAATGGACTCGAGTACAGCCATGTCATCCTCCCCTGGATTCTGTTGGTTGTTGAGGCCGTTCGATCCGGCCTTCGACGATCTTCGAGTGCGATCCGCCTCTTGTCGATAGCTGAGAGACAACCGTCGATGTTCCGTGTCTCGGCCTCGATAGCGACAAACTATCTCGGTTTATTGGCTTTTTCGGAGAGCGGTTTGACTTGAACTGCTGGCGTCGCATCACCTGTTCAACAGCAACGAGAGCTGACACTGTGCGGCCCGCACAGGGTTTGCTGTGCGGATAGAGCGGGGTAACGATGCAGAAGCGTGAGATCATCGAAGGCCTATTTCCCGAATCAACCTGGCATGATCGCCCGGCTGGAGAGGCGTTAGCGGTCTTCGATGCTTCGGCCGATGGCCTGGACGACGCGGAAGCGGATCGGCGGCGCCAGCTCTACGGGCCGAACCGCCTGCCGGAGCCGAAACGCCAAGGTCCGCTGATCCGCTTTCTGCGTCAGTTCCACAACCTGCTGATTTATGTGCTGCTCGCCGCTGCGGGCATCACGGCGCTGCTGGGTCATCTGGTGGATACCGTAGTGATCCTGGCCGTGGTTGTCGTGAATGCGGCGATCGGCTTTGTCCAGGAAGGCAAGGCCGAACAAGCGCTCAAGGCCATCCGCGACATGCTGGCTCCGAAGGCGACGGTGTTGCGCGACGGACGGCGCCGGACGATTGCCGGGGAGGAGATCGTGCCCGGCGACCTGGTGATTCTGGAGGCCGGAGACCGGGTGCCCGCCGACCTGCGGCTTCTGGAGGTGCGCGGGCTGAGGATCCAGGAAGCCGTGCTGACCGGCGAATCCGTTGCCGTCGAAAAGGCGATCGAGACGGTGGCGGTTGAGGCGCCGCTGGGGGATCGACGGTCTCTGGCTTTTAGCGGCACCTTGGTGGCCGCCGGGCAGGGGCGGGGGCTCGCGGTTGCGACCGGTGCCGGCACGGAGATCGGGCGCATCAGCAGCTTGATCGCGGAGGTTCGCACCACCACCACTCCGCTGATCCGACAGATGGCCATCTTCGCCAAGTGGCTGACCGGCTTCGTTCTGCTGTTCAGCGCCTTGATCCTGGTTTTCGGCTTGACTGTGGCCGGTTACAGCTTCAGCGAGATCTTCATGGCCGTGGTCGGGCTGGCGGTGGCTGCGATTCCGGAAGGGCTGCCGGCCATCCTGACAGTCACCCTGGCCATTGGCGTGCAGGGAATGGCGCGGCGTAAGGCCATCGTGCGTCGCCTCCCGGCCATCGAGGCCTTGGGGTCGGTCTCGGTTATCTGTTCCGACAAGACCGGCACGCTGACCAAGAACGAGATGACGGTCGCCTCGGTCGCGACGGCGCAGCGCCTCTTCACGGTCTCGGGAAGCGGCTACGCCCCGCACGGCGGTTTCTCCCAGGCGGGCCGGGACGTGACGGTGGCCGACCACCCCTTGCTCGCCGAGCTGGCCACGGGCGCCTTGCTGTGCAGCGAAGCGGAACTGCACCGCGATGGCGAGGCCTGGACCGTTGTTGGCGATCCCATGGAGGGTGCGCTGTTGACGCTCGCCGGCAAGGCGGGCCTCGATTTGGACTATGAGCGCCGCGTGCGCCCTCAGACCGATTCGATTCCGTTCGATTCCCAGCATCGCTTCATGGCGAGTCTGCATCACGATCACGAAGGCAAGGCGGAGATCTTCGTCAAGGGCGCTCCCGAGCGCCTGTTGCAGATGAGCCGCCATCAAAGGCACGAAGACGGCGAGGCATCGCCTCTCGATCTCAACTATTGGCAAGAGCAGGCAACGGCCATCGCGGCACGCGGCCAGCGGGTTCTGGCGATTGCCAGCAAGACCACCCATGCCGACCATGCGGAGTTGCGCTTTGCCGACGTGGAGGGGGATCTGACGCTGTTGGGGCTGGTCGGTCTGATCGATCCGCCGCGGGAGGAGGCCATTACGGCTGTCGCCGAGTGCCGGGCCGCCGGTATCCGCGTCAAGATGATCACCGGAGATCATGCCGGCACCGCTGCCGCCGTCGCGCGGCAACTGGGTCTGGAGAATCCCGACGACGTGCTGGAAGGCGCGCAGATCGACGAGTTGGGATCCGAAGAGCTGCGTCGCCGGGCAAGCCAGGTCGACGTCTTCGCGCGCACGAGCCCCGAGCACAAGCTGCGTCTCGTCGAGGCCCTGCAGGATGGCGGTGCCGTGGTGGCCATGACCGGCGACGGGGTCAACGATGCGCCGGCTCTCAAGCGCGCCGATGTCGGCATCGCCATGGGTGGCAAAGGCACGGAAGCGGCCAAGGAAGCTGCCGAGATCGTGCTCGCCGACGATAACTTCGCAACCATCGCAGCGGCGGTGAAGGCGGGGCGGACGGTTTACGATAACCTCAAGAAAGCCATCGTCTTCCTTCTACCGGTCAACGGCGGCGAATCGCTCAGTCTGGTCGCGGCAATCCTGTTGGGCCTGACTTTGCCAATCACACCTGTGCAGATCCTCTGGGTCAACATGGTCAGCTCGGTGCTGCTGGCGATGACCCTGGCTTTCGAGCCGGCCGAACAAGGTGTGATGCGCCGGGCGCCAAGACCTGCCGGCGAGCCGATCCTCTCGCGTTTCGTTCTCTGGCGTGTCGGCTTCGTCTCGCTGCTCTTTTCCGCCGGCATCTTCGGCAAGTTCACCCTTGCCCAGGCCCAGGGCTCCAGCGTCGAAGAGGCGCGGACCATTGCGGTCAACACGCTGGTGGTGATGGAGATCTTCTACCTTTTCTCTGTTCGCTATCTTCACGACACCTCGCTGAGCCTGAGGGGCTTCTTCGGGACTCGCCCGGTCTTGATTGCGGTCGCCGCCGTGACGGCGCTGCAGTTCCTCTTCACCTACGCCCCCTTCATGGAGGCCTTTTTCGGCACGCGGCCTTTGAGCCTGCTTCAAGGGCTACAGGTCTTCGTCGTGGGTGTAGCGGTCCTGCTGATCCTTGAATTGGAAAAGCGAGGACGGCGGACACTGTTCGGTCCTGAAGCCGGGGGGCGGCCCCCGGCCTCCAGCGCCCAAGTGGACGCCGATAGGGTGCCGTAGTTATCTGAAAATACGCATATTTCGCATGAGTTAGTGAGGCCGCCAAAGCGCGGAGCGATCTGGCCTGCATAAGGCTGCCGGCTTGACCGGAGGCCTGTCCCGTCTTCGCCACCATGGAGGTAGACGAGGTGGTGTCTTGCGACGGTTCCAAATCGAACCCTACCGCTCAGGGCTGCGTCACGGCATGATTGCGTTCGTGTACGGCTGAGTTACGCGGCGGCTCGACCGGGACAAGCGGAGCGAACGGGCCGCGCCAACGGATATCAAGGGAGGCAGGCGCCGATGGCGGCAAAAATGAAGGCGACGGTGTTCATCGAACCGGGGCGGATCGCTTTGGAGGATAAGCCGGTTCCGGACGTCGGACCGAACGATGCGCTGATGCGGATCACGACGACCACGATCTGCGGCACGGACGTGCATATCGTGAAAGGTGAGTATCCCGTCGCTAAAGGCCTGACCATCGGCCACGAGCCGGTTGGCGTGATCGAGAAGCTGGGCGCCAACGTGCAAGGCTATGAGGAAGGTCAGCGGGTGATTGCCGGCGCAATCTGCCCCAGCGGCCATTCCAACGCCTGCCTCGATGGCCTGCATTCCCAGGATGGGCAGGGCGGAAAGCATGGCCTGAAGCCGCTCGGTGGCTGGCGCTTTGGAAACACCATCGACGGCACCCAGGCAGATTACGTACTGGTGCCGGATGCCATGGCGAACCTCTCGCCGGTGCCGGACGGCCTGACCGACGAACAGGTGCTGATGTGTCCTGACATCATGTCGACCGGGTTCGCCGGAGCTGAGAGCGGTAGTATCCGGATCGGCGATACTGTCGCCGTCTTCGCGCAGGGACCAATCGGTCTTTGTGCCACGGCGGGTGCGAAGCTTAAGGGGGCGACGACGATCATCGGCATCGATACCGTGCCGGAGCGCCTGGAGATTGCCCGCAAGATGGGTGCCGATCACACCATCGACTTCAACAAGGTCGACCCGGTCGCCGAAATCATGCGGATTACCGACGGTCGCGGCGTCGATGTCGCGATCGAGGCGCTGGGCTTGCAGCAGACCTTCGAAGCCTGCTTGCGCGTGCTCAAGGCAGGCGGGACGCTGTCCAGCCTGGGCGTTTATTCCGGCGATCTCACACTCCCCCTGGACGGGTTCCTGGCCGGGCTCGGCGACCACAAGATCATCACCTCTCTCTGCCCTGGCGGTAAGGAGCGCATGCGTCGGCTGATGAACGTGATCGCCGGCGGCCGTGTTGATCTGGAGCCGTTGGTCACGCATCGCTACAAGCTCGACGATATCGAGGCGGCTTACGATCTTTTCTCAAATCAGCGTGACGGTGTCCTGAAGGTCGCGATCACGCCATGAACGTTCGAGGACGGGGCGGTTACGCCCCGTCCTCGAAAAAGTTCGCGCGGGCGGCGTAGATGTGCGCGCGCATGATCGCCTCGGCGAGTTCCGGCCGGCGATGCTCGACGGCTTCGGCCAGTTGCCGGTGTTCGGCGAAGCTGCGGTGCAGGTCGTCGATCCGGAACTCTCGGTATGACCGCATGACCAGGTTCAGCTCGATCAGTCCGGATGTCACCGCGCGCAGCTGTGCCTGCCCTGAGGCCTCCAGCAGCAGTTGGTGGAAGGCGTTGTTCAAAGGAGCGATGGCCGCGACCGCCGAGGCCTGGAGACCGCTAAGCTCCTCCATCCGGTCGCAAAGCCGGTGCAGTTTCTCGACCTGATCTTGGCTGCGGTTTGACGCGGCCAGGCGTGCCGCCTGCGGTTCCAGCAGGGCGCGGACCTCGAAGATTTCGATCATGTCCAGGCGCTCATAGCCACGGACGATGGCGCCGGTATGGGCCGTCAAATCGACGAAGCCGTCGTTCGACAGACGCTGGAGCGCGCTGCGCACCGGCGTTCGGCTGACGCCGAACCGCTCCGCGAGCTCGCCCTCCTTGAGGTGCGCGCCGGCTGCGAAGCTGCCGCTGGCTATGCCGTCGCGGATCAGTTGGTAGACACGTTCGCTGGAAGTCGCCATCGCCGGCATCGGTGTGCTGTTGAACTCCCTAAAATCGGTTGCTGGCGTCCCGTCAAGCGCTCCTGTTGTATTGTGTACAATGAGAGGATAAAATCAGTCATACGCTGTCTTAGAGCGGCTTGTTGTACACAATAAGCCGCTGAAGATTGAATTCAACCAGAGGTGCCGAATGCAGAGTTTGAAACAGAGGCTGGCGAGCGACGGGCTGTTGGTTGCGCCTGGCGTGTTCGACCTGATCTCCGCGAAGGTCGCCGATAGCGTCGGTTTCGAGGCTCTCTACATGACCGGCTACGGCGTAGTGGCCTCGCATCTTGGACTGCCGGACGTTGGCCTTGCGTCCTACAGCGACATGGTCTCTCGGGTCGGGCGGATCGCGGACGGAATCTCGATGCCGCTGATTGCCGACGGCGACACCGGCTACGGTGGTTTGCTCAACGTCCAGCACACGGTGCGGGGTTACGAGGCGGCTGGCGCGGCCGCGATTCAGCTGGAGGATCAGGAATTCCCGAAGAAGTGCGGTCACATGCTCGGCCGCCGAGTGATCCCGCTGGAGGATATGGTGGCGAAGGTCCGCGTCGCGGTGGAGACACGCGACAGCGCCGACTTCCTGATCGTGGCGCGCACCGATGCCCGCACCGCCTATGGCTTGGATGAGGCGCTGCGCCGTGCGGACGCCTTCGCGGAAGCGGGAGCCGACGTTCTCTTCGTCGAGTCGCCGGAAGGCGTCGAGGAGATGCGATCGATCTGCGCGCGCTTCGATCTGCCTCTGGTCGCGAACATGGTCGAGGGTGGCCGCACGCCTGTGCTGTCCAAGTCCGAGCTCGAAGCGCTCGGTTTCAAGCTCGCGCTGTTTCCCGGCAGCGGTTTTCTCGCGGCGGCGGCGGCGTTGCGCCGGACCTATCAACATCTGAAGGAGGAAGGTTCGACCGCGGGCGCCGATCTGGATTTCTACCCCTTCGCGGACTTCAGTCGTTTGATGGGATTCGACGAGGTCTACGAGTTCGAGCGGCGTCACGCCGAGTGAGGAGCCGGGCGCCCAACGAAAGACCGCCAGACAGGCGGCGACCATAAGCGGGACGCGCGGGCGGATCCAACCGACCGCGCAACAAGGAGGAAACGATGTTCAGACTTGCAGCCGCGGCGTTCTTCGCCGCTTCCGCCTTTGCCGTTCCGGCGCAGGCCCAGACGATTACGCTCGCCTCTTCGGCGCCGAACAGTGGGATCAACAAGGTTTTCGTCGATACCTTCGTCGCTCAGCTCGGCGAACGGGCGCCCGACATCGAGATCGAGGTCTTCATGGACAGTCAGCTCGGCGCCGAGCGCGAGTTGATCGACCTGGTGCGTCTTGGCGAGACCACTATCCAGATGGGCGTAATCCACTCGTCGCAGTATTACCCGGAGCTCGACGCCACGCTGGTGCCTTATCTGTTTCAGAGCTACGACGCCGTGTTGCGCTTCCTAGATGGCCCGATCGGTGAGCGCATGGAGGCGGCCCTGCGTGAGAAGGGCAATGCGGTTACGCTCGGCTACTATTTCCAGGGTGCACGCTGGACGACGACCCAGGGTCGCGCATTCGAGACGGTTGAAGACCTGGATGGCTTGAAAATCCGTATGCCGAAGATTCCGCTGTGGATCGACATCTGGAGCGGCCTGGGCGCGACCATTGCACCGATGCCGTCGAAAGAGGTCTTCTCTGCAATGCAGGCCGGCGTCATCGATGCCCAGGAGAACATGCTCTCGAACATTTGGGGGCGGCGGATCTACGAAGTGTCCGACTACCTCGTCGCGACCCGTCACCAGCAGAGCTACATCACCGTGATGATCAACCAGGACTTCTGGAACGATCTCAACGATGCCCAGCGTAACGCTGTGCAGGCGTCCGTCGACGCTGCGAGCGCCTCTGCGGATGCTGAGGCAGAGACGCTGAATCTCAGAATCATCGAGGACATTCAGGCCGCCGGTGTCGAATTGGTAGAGCCCAAGCCGGCATTCCGTGAGGCAGCTCTGCCGGTAGTGGAGGCGGCGGCCAAAGACTTGCTGGCCGAGGGTGTCTGGGACGCGGCGGTCGCGGCCAGTACAGAGACCAACTAAGCGATGCATCGTTTGGCGGTCTACGCAGCGAGGGCCTCCATGGCTCTCGCCGCGGTCTGCTTCGCCGGCTTTCTGCTAATGGTGCTGGCGCAGGTGTTTTACCGCTACTTCGGCGTCTCCATGGTTTTCAGCGAGGACGCCGCACGGCTGTTCAACATCTATGCGGTGTTCCTGGGTCTGGTGATGATCGTCCATGCGGAAGGTGACGTCCGGATCGACCTGATCGACCGCTTCTTCCTGATCGGAAAACGCAGTCGCGCCGTAGCGGGTCTGGCTTATGGGATCGTCATGCTGACGCTGCTTGCCGCCATCGCGATCGGCGCCTTTCTGCTGATGCGCTCGAACTGGGGCCTATCCCTACCGGCCATGACGATCCTTCACCAAGGCCACATCTACCTTGCGCCCTTCTTGGGAAGTCTGCTGTCCATCCTCGTGCTCGTTGAGAAGATGCGGCAACACCTGCTGGTCTGTGCCGGACTCGATGCTGCGGATACAACGCAAAGAGACTCCGAATGATCTCCGCCGCTTGGCTTCTGGTCGCACTGATCGGCCTGCTGGTTCTCGGACTGTCCGCCGGTTTTGCCCTCGGTGCCGCCAGCCTGGGGTACCTCGGCATCACGCGCGGCCTGGACTCGATCCCTTACGAGATCATCGCACAGCGTCTCATCGGCACCATCGACTCCTTCACGCTTCTGGCGATCCCGCTGTTCCTCTTCGTCGGCCATATCATGAACGAGTCGGGGGCGACCACCCGGCTGTTCGGTTTCGCCAATGCCCTGGTCGGGCACTGGCGCGGCGGTCTGGCGCAGGTCAACGTGATGGCCTCGATGCTGTTCGCCGGTATGTCCGGTTCGGGCACCGCCGACGCGGCCGGGCTGGGTGCCATCGAGCTCAAGGCGATGCGCGAAGCCAAGTATGACGACCGAACCTCCATCGGTGTCACGGTCGGCAGCGCTCTAATCGGTCCGATCATTCCGCCCTCGATTGCGGCCATTATCTATGCGGTTCTGGCGGAGGTGTCGCCTGCGGACGTGCTGTTGGCCGGTGCCGTGCCCGGCTTACTGATGGCGGTCAGCCTGATGGTGCTGGTCGCGCTGCTGGCCCGGCGTCGAGGCTTGCCATCGGAGGTTTTCCCGGGGTGGCGAGCCCTGGCGTCGAGCCTGGGTCAGGCGATTTGGGCGCTGCTGACGCCGGTCATTCTGATCGGCGGTATTCTTGCCGGCCTCTTCACCGCCACGGAATCGGCTGCTATCGCCGCGCTCTGGGCCACCCTCGTTGCGGTGCTGGTGCATCGCTCGATCGGTTTGAAAGGCTTGGCGCGGGTTTTTTGGAAGTCGGCGTTCGATTCTGCGATCATCATGTTCATTCTGGCCTGCTCGGGTCTGTTCGGTTGGATCCTGACTCGCGCGCGCTTGCCCCAGACTATTGCGGACGGCATCGCCGGGATCACCACCGACCCGACGCTGATCATGTTGATGATCGTGGTGTTCCTGCTGATCGTCGGCTGCTTCATGGCAGTCGCAGTCTCGCTGAACATCCTCACCCCGATCCTGGTGCCGATTGCTGTCGCTGTCGGCATGGACCCGGTGCACTTCGGTGTCATCATGATCATGGTGCTGGTGATTGGGGAAGCGACACCGCCGTTCGGCATGGTCCTGTTCGTGATGACGCGCATCGCCAAGGTGCCTTTCGACCTGGTCGTTCGGGCGTCTTGGCCGTTCTTGTTGACGATCTTTCTGGTCGTCATGCTGGTGTGGTTGGTTCCGGACCTCGCGCTTTGGGTGCCGAGTTTGGCGCGCTAGCAACGTGCTCACAGTAGGCGTTGCAGCTAAGCCTCCACGCTGCTTGGCTCTTGGACTCAGCCCAAGAAACTGTCCGGCACAAAAGCCTCTCGACGGAAAGCGTATGATGACAACTCTAAGTCCATAAAAAATATATGGCATTTGTGACAAAAAGAAGGATTGTTAATCAACTTCATCCTCCTGTCACTGGGTTGTCATCGCTCCCGGGCAACAACTCTCGCGGAAAATTGGCCGAAGCCACCAGGCAAAGCACACTCGAATAGTCGGTGTGCATATTACGTTGCGGTGCATCTACTTGATGTTGCCGGCAATATTATTCTGCCTCGGCTAGCGGTTCTGTCGAACGAGAGAAAATGGCAAGGGAAAGCTCATGATCAACTTGCGGCCGATTGGCACTTATGCTTCGGGGATTTTCGATGAGAGTGCGGCGGAAAGCGTTGCTCACGATCCCCTGACGCAGAGCCTCTTTGTCACCAATGCCGAGACGAACAGCCTCGACATCCTCGGGCTCGACGCGGCCGGCGTCCCCAGTTTCCAATCGTCTTTCGAGTTGGAGTCCTTCGGCGCGGGCGTCAATTCGGTCGCCGTGTTTGGCGATCTCGTGGCCGTGGCCATGGAGGCCGACCCGGTGACCGATCCGGGAACGGTCGCTCTGCTGCGCATCGGCACGGACGGTGGCGGCAGCACCACGCTGACCGAGGTTGCGAGCTACGAAGTCGGTGCATTGCCGGACATGCTGACCTTCACACCGGACGGTATGAAACTGCTGGTCGCCAACGAAGGCGAGGCGGACGATGGGGTCGACCCGCGTGGCTCGATCAGCATCATCGACCTTTCGGCCGGCGCGGATGCCGGCGAGATCGACACGGTCGGTTTCGAGATCCTGGACTTTTTCGGTGAAGATGCGCTGCGCGACCTTGGCCTGCGCATTTTCCCCGGCGAGCAGCCCTCGCGCGACGTCGAGCCCGAGTACATTGCCGTCTCGCCGGACGGCACCAAGGCCTTCGTCACGCTGCAGGAAGCCAATACGGTCGCCGTGATCGATATCGAGACCAAGGAGTTGGTGGACCTGCATCCGCTGGGCACCAAGGACCACAGCCAACCGGGCAACGGTTTGGACGCCAGCGACCGCGATGGCGCTATCGACATTCAGCCCGAGCCGGTCCAGGGCCTCTTCATGCCCGACGCCATTGCCGCCTATGAGGCCGGCGACGGGCGGCTCTATTACATCACGGCGAATGAAGGCGACGCGCGCGACGAGGACGCGCGGGTCAGCGATCTCGCCGAAGACGGTCTGCTCGATCCGGCGCTGCTGCCGCTGGCCGCCGATGAAGAGCTCGGCCGGCTGGAGGTTTCGACCATCGACGGCGACACCGACGGCGACGGTCTGATCGACCAACTTGTTGCGTACGGCGGCCGCTCCTTCAGTATCTGGGACGATGAGGGCAATCTCGTGTTCGACAGCGGCGACGCCTTCGAGCAGAAGATCGCCCAGTTGATCACCGACGGCGTTCTGCCGCCTGAGGCCTTCAACGCCACCAATGACGACAATGACAGCTTCGACTCGCGCTCCGACGCCAAGGGTCCCGAGCCGGAGGGCGTGACGATCGGGGAGATTGGTGGCCAGACTTACGCCTTCGTCGGCCTGGAGCGGGTCGGCGGCGTCATGGTCTACGACGTCACCGACGCGGCGGAGCCGAGCTTCGTGCAGTACATTACGACGCGCGACTTCTCGGGCGATCCCGAGGCGGGCACCGCCGGCGATCTCGGTCCCGAGATCCTGACCTTCGTCGCGGCTGACGATAGCCCGACAGGTCGGCCGATGCTGGTTGTTGCCAACGAAGTCAGCGGCACCACCACGACCTTCGACATCACGCCTGAGGTGCCGATTTATGACATCCAGGGCGAGGGCCATAGCTCAGCCTTCGAAGGTCAGACCGTCATGACCCGCGGCATCGTCACCGCTGTGGATACCAACAAGTTCTTTATTCAGGACGCCAATGGTGACGGCAACGACGCGACGTCGGACGGTCTGCTGATCTTCGTCGGCGGCGGCAACGTCACCGTTTCGGTCGGCGACGAAGTGCGCATCACCGGCGAAGTCATCGAGCGCTTCCCCGGCGGCGAAGACACCGGCAACCTCAGCACCACTCAGATCTCCTTCCCCGGAGAGATCGAGGTGCTGAGCAGCGGCAACGAGCTGCCGGACGCCGTTGTGCTCGGCCAGGGTGGCCGGGCGATTCCGACCCAGATCGACGACGACGGCCTGACCGAGTACCAGCCGGACGAGGACGGCATCGACTTCTTCGAATCGCTGGAAGGCATGCTTGCCGAGGTCAGCGACGCTGTGGTGGTCGGCCCGACCTCTCGCTTCGGCGAGATCGCCGTTCTCGCCGACAACGGCGAAGGTTCCGACCTGCGCAGCGTCAACGGCGGTATCCTGCTGGGCGAGGATGACACCAATGCAGAGCGGATCATCATCGATGACGATCTGGTCACTGCTGAGCCGGACGTGAATGTCGGAGACACCTTCGACGGCCCGATCACCGGCGTGTTCGATTACAGTTTCGGCAACTTCAAGCTGCTCAATACCGCGCCGTTGCCGGGCGTCACGGAGAACCCGGACCTGGAGCCTGAGGTGACCGATCTGACGGCTGGCGAGGGTCAGCTCACCATCGCGACCTACAACGTGCTCAACCTCGACCCAGGCGACGGCGACCGCTATGACCAGCTGGCGCAGCAGATCATCAACAATCTCGGTACGCCGGACATCATTGCCCTGCAGGAGATCCAGGACAACAACGGTCCGACCGATGACGGCACGGTCGATGCCGATGTCACCTTGCAGCTGCTTCTCGATGCGCTGGAGGCGGCCGGCGTCGACACCTACGACTTCATCACCGTCGCCCCTGAAGATCAGGCCGATGGCGGTCAGCCGGGGGCCAACATCCAGGTCGCCTATCTCTACAACACGGAGCGGGTGAACCTCGCCGACGGAGTGGCCGGCGGGACCACCGACGACGTTGACTACGATGCCGACGCCGATGCCTTGACCTTCAATCCCGGACGGCTACTCGATACGGCCTTCGACGAAGGTGGCGACGGTTCGCCGGAGCAGGAGGCTTTCGAGGGAACGCGTAAGCCGCTGGTGGCTACCTTCGAGTTCGAGGGAGAGACGATCTACGTCGTCAACACCCACTTCAAATCCAAGTCCGGCGACAGCCCGCTCTACGGGGCTGAGCAGCCGATCGAGCAGGTTACGCTGGAGCAGAGGGTGGCGCAGGCTCAGGCCGTCAAGGACTTGGTTGACTCGATCCTGGCCGACGATCCCGACGCCAAGATCGTTGCGCTCGGCGACTTCAACGACTTCGAGTTCTCCGACACGCTGGAGGTGTTCGATGGCTCCTTGACCAACCTGATCGAAGATTTGCCCGAGGACGACCGTTACAGCTTCATCTTCAACGGCAACTCGCAGACGCTGGATCACATCCTGGTCAACGAGCAGGGCTTTGCCGAGACCGAGGTCGACGCCGTCCGTATCAACGCTGACTTCGCGAACGACGGCCGGGCCAGCGATCACGATCCCATCGTCGCGCGCCTGACACTCGAGGACGAGGCGGAGCCCGCCTTTACCCTGCAGATGCTGCATGCGGCGGACCAGGAGGCTGGCGTGCCGGCGCTGGGAGATGCGGCACGCTTCTCCGCCGTGATGAACGCCTTGGAAAACCAGGACGCTGACACCGACGGCGAGGCCGATTACGCCAACACCATCCGGCTTTCCTCCGGCGACGCTTTCATCCCGGGTGTCTTCTACAGCGCCAGTGAGGATGTGTTCGGGGCCGCCGGCCGCGGCGACATCCTGATCCAGAACGAGCTGGAGTGGGATGCCATCGCTCTGGGGAACCACGAGTTCGATCTCGGGACCGGCGCGCTTGCCGACCTGTTGCAGCCGGGCACCACGCCAACGGGTCTGATCTATCCCGGAGCCCAGTTCCCCTACCTAAGCGCCAACCTCGACTTCTCGAGCGATCCGAATCTCGCGCCTCTGGAAGTGCCGGGCGGCCAGGCGCCCCAGCCCGGCACCGTCACCTCCTCGATCGTGCTCGACGTCAACGGTGAGCAGATCGGTGTCGTCGGGGCGACCACGCCGATCCTGGACGAGATCGCTTCGCCGGGCGGCGTCGGCGTGAACCCGCCGCGCCTGCCGGACGGATCGCCCGACTACGACGCATTGGCCGCCATCATTCAGGCTGAGGTCGATCAGCTGCTGGATGACAATCCCGGGCTGAACAAGGTCATTCTGCTGTCTCATATGCAGCAGATCCAGATCGAGCTGGAGGAGCTGGCGCCTCGCCTCACCGGCGTCGACATTATCCAGGCTGGCGGATCGAACACGCTGCTGGCGGACGACAGCGATCGTCTGCGCGATGGCGATAGCCGAGACGGCGACTATCCGCTCTTCGTCGAGGGGGCCGACGGCAATCCGGTGGCCGTGGTCAACACCGACGGCAACTACAAGTACGTCGGCCGCCTGGTCATCGACTTCGACGAAGACGGTGTGATTATCCCCAGCAGCTACGACCCCGAGGTCAGCGGCGCCTACGCCACCGACGAACAGGGCGTGGCGGATCTGGAGGCCGAAGACCTGGTCGATCCCGAGATCCAGGCCATCGTGGAAGAGCTGCAGGACCAGATCATCGAACTGGATAGCAACTTCTTCGGCGTCACCGACGTCTTCCTCAACGGAACGCGCGGCGATGTGCGTACCCAGGAAACCAATCTCGGCAACCTGACGGCGGACGCCAACCTGGCCGAGGCCCAGAAGGCCGATGCCTCGGTCCTGGTATCGCTGAAGAACGGCGGCGGTATCCGTGACAACATCGGCCGAATCGAAACGCTGCCCGGCGACACCGAGCCCAGCCAGCTGCCGCCGGCCGGAAACGAGCTTACCGGCAAGCCCGAGGGCGGCGTGTCGCAGCTCGACATCGAAAACAGCCTGCGCTTCAACAACACTCTGACCCTGCTCACGGTCACGCCCGAGCAACTGCTGCAGGTGCTGGAGCACGCCGTCTCGGCCAGTGGCGACGGCGCAACGCCGGGTCAGTTCGCCCAGGTCGGCGGGCTGTCCTTCAGCTTCGACGACGATCTGCCGGCCGGCAACCGGGTGGTTTCGGTCGCCTTGATCGATGAAGATGGCAATCCGACTCAGGCGATCGTCGAGAACGGGGAGGTTGTCGACGGCGCCCCGGGTGCGATCCGCATGGTGACGCTCAACTTCCTGGCCAACGGGGGCGACGGCTACCCCTACGACGAGTTCGTGGCGGCCGATCCGGTCTTTGCCAACCGTGTCGACCTTGTCGGCGAGGATGCGAACGGCAACGGTGTTCTGGACGAAGGCGAAGACCGCAACCTCAACGGCGTGCTCGACGATCCCGTCTTGACCGAACCCGGTGCGGCAACCTTCGCCGAAGCCGGCAGCGAGCAGGATGCTTTGGCCGAGTATCTGGCGGCAAACCATCCGGAGGAGACGCCTTTCGATCGGGCCGATGTCGAGCCCGACCAGGATACCCGCATTCAGAACCTCGACTTCCGCGAAGACACGGTTCTTGATGGCCTCGGCGGTGGCGGAGAGCCTGGCGAACCGGTCGAGATCGACGTCTCCAATGCGCTCTCCACCGACCAGGGTTTCCGCATCTTCGGTCAGTCGGTTGTCGAAGGTGCCTTGACCGAACAGTCGGCGGACGAGCTGACGGTCATTCCGGGCCGGGGCATCGGCGTGATCGGCGAGGGCGGTGTCGGGACCGAAGAGCTCGGCTACAACAGCGAGTTCGAGCTGTCTGAGAGGATCACCGTCGTCTTCGACGATCCGATGGCCTCTGCGACGGTCAAAGTGAGCTGGTTCTTCGCCAGAGAAGGCGACACCGGAGAGTCCGGTGTTTGGCGAGCCTTCAACGATGGGCAGGAAGTGGCCAGCGACACCTTCGTGGCCCAGTCCGGATCGCGGAAGACCTTCGAGATCGATCCCGGAGAAGCCTTCGATACGCTCGTCTTCGAGGCTCTGCCCCTGGTTGGACCGAAGGCCGAAACCGATACCAGCGAATACTACATCGAATCCATCGTCACCGTTCCGGCTGAAACCGGCGATGGCATGGAGCCGAGCGTTGCGGCGGACGAAAGCGACGATACGACGGAACAGCCCGAGGTCGTTCCGGCCGCCGTCGAAGCTTCGTCCGATGCGGCCCTGGAGCTGGCGGGCGGGATCGGCGACGACAACCTGCTCGGCGGGGAAGGCGACGACGCGCTGGCCGGCAGCTTCGGCGACGATCTCCTGGAGGGTGCTGGCGGCGACGATGCGCTCGACGGCGGCTTCGGCGATGATGCTCTGGCCGGCGGGGAAGGTAACGATGCCTTGTCCGGCGGTTTCGGCGACGACACCTTGGCCGGCGGTGCGGGCGACGATCTCCTGACAGGTGGCTTCGGCGACGACCTGCTTGATGGCGGTGTCGGCAGCGACTTGCTGGTCGGAGGCTTCGGCGCGGACAGCTTCGTCTTCGGCCCGAGCGGCGGTGCGCAGACGGATGTCGTGCAGGACTTCGGGGCGGGCGACGTATTGGATGTCTCGGCCTACGCGTTCACCAGCTTCGAGGCCTTCCTGGGTCAGGCCACCGAGACGGCGGACGGCGTCTCCATCGAGCTGGACGATCAGGGCGACGAGATCCTGGTGCTGGCCGGCAACGACCTGAGCGACCTCAACGACGGTAACGTTCTGATCTAGAAATTGGTGCGGGGCAGCGCCGACGGCGCTGCCCTGTTCCGACACAGCGTATTACGATACGACCGAGGGCGCTCTGAGGAGTTCGGAGCGCCCTCGGTTCGTCGGTTTCGGCAAAGTAACGGCCGTTATCGCAAGCCGATTTGCAAACTGTCGGAACCTGCCTACTCTTCCAGACTCCGGACCCATCACCTCCGACTGATCCCACTGTATCCGGGAATCGCGGGTCCCTTCCGAAACCCGACACTTTATCGCATCCGTGCTAGGCTCAGATATGCTTCAGGGTAGGTCCTTTTCCTTGGCGACGAACCTTCGTCGCTGGCGTCGCCTGAATGGCATCAAACAGGAAGCCCTGGCTGCCGACCTCGGTGTTTCTCAGGCGACCTTGTCGCGATGGGAGGCGGGTACCCACTGCCCGGACGCGGCGATGAGACGCCGGCTTGAGGGGCTTCTTTCAGCTGTCCCGCAGTCCGGTGCCGACAGAGCGTTGCTCAGGCTTATCAGAAGCTCGGCGACGCCTTGCCATCTCGTGTGCGACCTAACCCACTGCTTGCTGGTGGCATCCGTGGCACGGGAACGCCAGTGGATGGTATCCGAAAATGACTTGCTCGGATCTTCGATGTGGCGTTTTGCGACGATGGAGATCGAAGCCTTCGAGCCGCGTTTGCCCGAGCTGGGATGGTTCGATGCGATCCCGTCCGACCTGTCCTTCAGGACCGGACCGGCCGCGTTCGCGGAGTTGACTATCGAGACTGGATATCTGAACTACGCCAGGTTCCAGCTGTCTGGAGGTGCCTATGCACGGCTGGTCTCCGACCTCGATCCGCTTTAGGTGCTCATTGGGAAGTGAGTGCCAGAGGACGGTTCTCCTTCTGCCTGGTCGGGACCCCTGTCTAAGCGTCGCCGCGCCGGAACCGGGCATAGACATCCGTATATTCTATTCATAGCGCAGGACGTCCGGGACTTGGTAGAAGGCGAGGATGACTGGTGTTCTCGCTCGACCTCATCGTACGCGTGTGAAGATTTGCTGCATAAAGAGTCGCGATGAGGCTTGTCTCGCGATGAGATTGGGCGCCGATGCTCTAGGACTGGTCGGAAAAATGCCTTCAGGTCCGGGGGTCATCACGAACGCTACCGCGGCGCAGATCGCCTCGATCGTCCCACCACCCCTTTCCAGCTTTCTTCTGACCGCTGAGACGACCGCCGTGAGGTGGGCTGACCAAGCGATGCGGGTTAGTCCTGCGGCATTGCAGGTTGTCTCTCATGTGGTGCCGGAAGAATATGCAAAACTCGACAAGCTCCTGCCGCGAACGAAGCTCAAGCGGGTACAGGTCATTCACGTCGAAGGCGGTAGAGCACTCGATCTCATCGATATCTACGCCAAGCATGTCGACGCGTTTCTTCTCGATAGTGGCCGGCCAATGGCCGAGATCCCTGAACTCGGCGGGACAGGCCGAGTCCACGACTGGAAGGTTAGCGCTGACTTCGTACGCCGAAGCCCCATCCCGGTTTTCTTGGCCGGAGGCCTCCGACCTGACAACGTTGCCGAAGCGATTGCGGAAGTCGGCCCTTATGGTCTCGATCTCTGCACCGGCGTGCGCACCGACGCCTCCCTCGATGCGCATAAGCTGAGTTCATTCATGACGGAAGTTGCGAAGACCGATCAGGCTCGGCGGAGTTTTCGACAATGAGATCGCGTACGGAACACTTCGCCTTCTTCGAAAGCTACGATGACCCGACGCTCAACATTGTCACGCAGCTTCGATGCGCCGACTTCATCGCCAGGGCGAAAGAGGCAGGTCAGCCTCCCTTTGCCTGGTGTCTTCATGCCCTCGCAAGAGCGAGTCTGGAAATAGAGAACTTCCGTTGGCGTGTCGCCGACGGCGAGATGACTGAAGTGAGATCGCTCTTTCCATCTTGGACAGTGCGCGGCGTGGATGACAACGTCAACTTTGTAAGCATGCCGTATATGCAGAGTAGAGACGCTTTCGTCGATCTCTACAGACGGAAACGTGATGAAGCTGTTTCAGACCGCGGTTTTCGACCTGCGCCGCTCCGCAATAGGGACTACCTGTTTGTCACCTGCCTTCCCTTCCTGAGTTTCTCAGCCTTGGATCATCCTATCGGCCGATACAAAGATGCATCCATACCCAACATCGCTGTTGGGCTTGCGAGCCCGACCGAAGAGGGCGAGCTGATCATTCCGCTAGGCGTTCAGGCGCACCATGGCTTGGTCGACGGAATCCACATTAAGCGGTACCTCGACTCAGTCGCCCAGGGGTTGTCATCGTAATGAAAATGACAGCTCATGAGCACTTTTCATCCCGCTACTTCATGGCGGCGACCATCCTTTCGGGCGATTTCCGCAGTTGGGGAGCGTGGTGAAGGGCGATCGGCGGGCGCTTGCCACGCCTGGTCGCTTGTCTGTCTGTACCAAACGCTCGTGCACGACCTGCCCCGAGGCAGCCGTCGCCCACCGGAAATAGGTGTCCAGCCTAGCTCAGTGGCCTAGCTCTCGCGCCAAGCCTTTGCCAGCGTGTCGCTGATCGGTTGGACCAGGTAGTCCAGGGCGGTGCGTGCGCCGGTCTCCACCATGACTTCGGCTGGCATCCCGGGCAGGACCGGCTGGCCCTCCAGCCGCGCAATCTGATCGGGGTCCAGCGCGACAAGCGCGAGGAAGTAGGGCTCACCAGAGCGCTGCTCCTCAAGACGGTCGGCCGAGACGTAGATCAGGCGGCCCGTAAGAGTCGGTGTGGTGCGCTGTACCAGGGCCGTCAGGCGCAGACGCGCCGTCTGGCCGACGGCCACACTGTCGATGTCGTCCGGTCGCAGTTTCGCTTCGATCACCAGGCGCGTGTCGTGCGGCACGATCTCCAGAACGGTCTCGCCGGGCTGTAGCACCGCCCCTTCCGTGGTGATGGCCAGGCTGACCACCACGCCGGCGGTCGGTGCGCGCAGCTCGATCTTGTCGACGCGGTCCCGGGCGGCTGCGATGCGTTCCGAGAGATCGAGGATCCGGGTTTGAACTTCGCGTAGGCTGGTGGAGATTTCTTCCTGGCGCTGCAAGGTGGATTGAAGGATCTCCAGTTCCGTCTCGCCGATTGCCTTCTTTGCACGGGCGATGGCGGCCAGATGTTCTCCACGTTCACCCTCCAGGCGAGCCTGATCGCGTTGCAGGGCAAGGATGCGCGGCTTCTCCGTCAAGCCTTTGGCAAAGAGCTCCTCTAGCCCGGCCAGTTCCTCGCCGATCAATGCCGCCTGTCGCGTCTTGGAGCGCTGCTGCGCTTCGATACCGGTGATTTCCTCTTTCAGCTGGGCGATTCGCTGACGGAGCACCTCGACACGGCCCTCGAAGGCAGCCCAGCGCGCCTCGAACAGGCGGTTTTGACCGGTCACTGTCTCTTGGACGCCCGGATCATTGCCTCGTTCGATCAGCTCATCCGGAAAAACGATGGCCGACGTCTCTTCGCGTTCGGCCACCAGCCGCGCGCGCTCCGCCAGTGCGGCATCGAGATTGGCGCGGAGCACGCCGAGCGAGGCGCGCACCTGCGTCGCATCCAGACTTAGGAGCAGTTGGCCGGCTTCTACGGAGTCGCCGTCCTTGACGAATAGCTGCGAGACGACGCCACCCTCCAGGTGCTGCACCAGCTTGCGGTCGCCCTCGACCACGAAGGTTCCGGGCGCCAGAACGGCGCTTGCCAGGTTCGCCGATGCGGCCCAGGTGCCGAGACCACCGAAGGTCAGGGCGCCCACGCAGACGCCAGCGAGAATCGCCTTGCGGGCCGAGCGTTTGAACTCGGGCCTACGCTGGGGCTGCGGCGGTGTCTTCATCGCGCTGCCTCCGCCGCGACCGGCTGAGTTGGTACGGGCGCACTGCCGGAGGGTTCGACGGCCCGCGGTCGCGTGACCTTGGGAATCACATCCTGCGGTGTGCCGAATTCCTCGATCCGGCCGTCGCGCAGCAGCATGACCTTGTCGACAACGCTGAGGACACTCGGTCGATGGGCAATCACGATCGAGGAAATGCCCTGCTTGCGGAGGCTCATCAGGGCTTGGCGCAGCGCTGCTTCTCCCTCGTTGTCCAGGTTGGCATTCGGCTCATCGAGCACGACCAGTTTCGGTTCCCCATAGAGCGCGCGGGCTAGACCGATCCGCTGGCGCTGTCCGGCCGACAGACGCGCACCGCCGGCGCCGATGCGGGTTTCGTAACCGTCAGACAAACGCAGGATCATGTCGTGGGCGCCAGCCAGCCGGGCGGCGGCAACCACCTTCTGGGCATCGGGAGCACCCATGCGCGCAACGTTCTCGGCGACGGTCGCGTCGAAGAGCTCGATATCCTGAGGCAGATAGCCGAGATGGCGGCCGAGCTCCTCCGGCTGCCAGGTCCAGACTTCGGCGCCGTCGAGGCGTACGCAACCGCCCTGGGCCTGCCAGACGCCGACCAGTAAACGTGCCAAGGTCGACTTGCCGGCTGCGCTCGGCCCGATCACGGCCAAGGCTTCGCCGGGGTCTAGAGCGAAGGAAATACCCCGCAGGATGGGTCGGGAGCTGCCCGGCGCAGCCGCGGCCAGGTGTTCTACGGAGAGCCGGCCCTCCGGCGCCGGCAGGGAAAGGCGTTCGTCCTGCTCCGTCGCCGGATCTCCAAGCACCTCCCGGATCCGCTGATAGGCACCGCGTGCGCCGATGAAGCCGCGCCAGGCGCCGATCGAGGCTTCGACCGGCGCCAGCGCCCGGCCAAGGATGATGGAGGAGGCGATCATGGCGCCGGGCGTGATCGCCTCGCCCAGCACCAGCCAGGCGCCGACACCCAGCATCGCGACCTGGAAACCGAGGCGAACCGATTTGACGCTGGCGCTCAAGGCGCCGCTGCGCTCGCCCGCCCGGCTCTGCATGGCCCAACCCCAGTCCTGGCGTTCCTGCCAGCGCGTTTCCAGCGCCGGTCGCATCGCCATGGCCGCGACGGCCTCGGCATTGCGCAACCCTGCCTCCGCGACACTCTGGGCGCCGCGATTGAACTGTCCGGCTTCCTCGAGAGGCTTACGGGTGATGATCTCGCCCAGCAGGGCCAGGGCAAAAAGCAACAGCGCTGCCGCCAGTGCGACCAGGCCCAGGAGAGGGTGCAGGATGAAGATCACGGCGATGAACAGCGGCGTCCAGGGTGCGTCGAAGAAGGCGAGGATGCCACTGCCTGTCATGAACTGGCGCAAGGTCGAGAGGTCGCGCAGGGGCTGCGTTCCCGAGGACCGCCCCGCCAATTCCAGGTCGTGACTGGCACGCAAGAGCCTGGGCGCCAGATCGCTGTCGAGCTGGTTGGCACTGCGCAGCAGGACGCGCTGCCGGATGAACTCGAACAAGCCCAGGGCTATCAAGAGGCCGACGGCCAGGACCGTCAGGGCGATCAAGGTCTCGATGCTGCGCGACACCAGCACCCGGTCGTAGACCTGGAGCATGTAGAGCGGCACGGTCAGCATCAGCAGGTTGACTGCACAGGAGAACAGCGTGACGGCAGTGAGGTTGCCACGCAGACCGCTTGGCAGAACGGGCTTGGTCGCTGGTCTGGAGGACATGGACGGGGCTCTTGCGCCGGAAACCGGACTCTGTGCGGATGGGCGGCAGTGCAGCCCTTAATGAGGCGTTAACCTACTGCGCCCTTGTGACAGTCGAATGAAACGGCGGCCCAGCCTTGTCACTTTCGGGTCGGTGATCCTGTGCCTTCGCCGGATCGTCGGTCTCGATCCATCCTTGGTTATAAGTCTCTCTCGTGGTCCGGGATGCGAAAGGGGCGCGTGGTGGTCACCACGCGCCCCGGGTCGGCGGCCTCTATCGAAACCGCCCAACCAATATACGCACTCGACCTACATATCCAACTGACTGCGGACTTGGGCTGCGACCTCATTGAGTTTGGCGTCGGGTGCGGCCGTCTGGTCGATCACGTCGCGGAGGCCCTTCATGATGGTGTCGGTCACCTTCACGCCGCCGGCACCGGGGAAGGCGTACCAGGGGCCCGCATACTTGGCGAGCTGGGCATGGGCGACCTTGGCGTTGGGGTTGGCGGCGTAGAAGTCGCCCAGATAGGACTCGTCCTCCACCACGATGGCGTTGGTCGGCGCGTAGCCCGAGTTCTCGACCACGACGGTCGCGCCTTTCGGGCCGGTCGCCCAGGTAATGTAGCGCCAGGCCGCCTCCTGCCGCTCGGGGTCGTCGGTCAGGATCGCGATGCCGGAACCGCCAGTTGGTAGATACACCTCGGAGGCCTCGGCGGTGATCGGATACTCGACGAGTTGGACTGGGAAGCGGTCGCCGACGGCCTCCTCGACGCGGGCGAGGAAGGAGGAGGAGTCGAAGTAGATGCCGAGCTTCCCGGCCGCGAAGGCCTGCTGTGCTGCTGCGCGGTCGTAGCTGGGCATGTTGGCTTCGGCGCGGAAGCGAGAGAGCAGTTCGGCCGCCGCTATGCCGGCCGGGCTGTCGATAGCGATGTCGCTTTCGTCCTGAGTCAGCGGTCGGCCGCCGTGGGATCCCAGCAGGGCCTGCCACATCCAGTCGGATCCCCAGAAATGATAGTAGAGACCGTCGATGTCACCGCCGAGCGCATTGATCCTGGACCCGAGTTCGATGATGCCCTCCCAGTCGTTGGGAAAGGCCTCCATCGAACCGCCGGCTTGCGCCACCAAGTCGCTGTTGACGTACATAACCGGCGTCGAAGCCGAGACGGCCATGGCATACTGGGTATCGCCCAGGCGCCCCAGGCTCAGCAGCGCAGGGGTGTAGCCTTGTTCGGCCAGCTCGTCGGCGCTGCCCATGAAGGCGTTGAGCGGCACGGCGATCTCGCGCTCCTGCAGCACACGCCAGCGATTCAGCCCGACGTAGGCGATGTCGGGCAAGGTGCCGGCGATCGACTCTCGCAGCAGGCGCTGAACACCCTGTTCGTACTCCTCGGCGGGCGCGTCGAAGACGATCTTGACGTCCGGATTGTCGGCCATGAAGCCGGCCGCGATTCCTTCCTGGATATCGTTGAACAACTGAGGCAGCGCGTAATGTACGCGCAGTTCGATCTGCTCGGCAGCCGCCGGTACCGTCAGCGCAAGGCTCACGGCTGTCGCGGTAAGAAGGCGTGTCAGCATCCTCTTTCTCCTTGTGTGCTCTCGTTTACCGTCGGTGTGGTGCCGGCGCGGTCGACCGCGCTTCTGCTTGGCTTGTTGCGAAGGGACTCAACCTTTCAGCCCAGTCATGGCGACGCCTTGGATGAAGCTGCGCTGGGCGGCGAGGAAGAGCGCGACCATCGGCAGGGTCACGACGGTCGCCGCTGCCATCAGTGCACCGATGTCGGAGCCTGCTTCCTGGTCGCGGAAGTAGAGAATGCCGCGCGGCGGCGTCGCCAAGTCGGGATTGCTGACTGCGATCAGAGGCCAGAACAGGTCGTTCCAGTGCGCTACGATGGAGAAGATCGCGAAGGCGGTAGCCGCCGGCCAGGCGGTCGGGAAGACCACGCGCCAGACGATGGCCCAGTCGCTCAGCCCGTCGACCCGCGCCGCGTCGATCAGGTCCCGCGGCAGGGTGCGGAAATACTGGACGAACAGAAAGATGCCGAAGACAGACGCCACGAAGGGCAGGATCAGCGCTGTGTAGCTGTCGAGCAGACGCAGTTCGGCCAGTCCGAGATAGACCGGGATCGCCGGAACGTGCGGCGGCACCAGCAAGCCGGCCAAAACCGCGCCGAACAGCAGCCCGCGGCCGGGGAAGCGCAGCACCGCGATGGCATAGGCGCAGGGTACGGCGAAGAGGATCTGGAAGACGAGAATACCGAGGCAGACAATGATCCCGTTCAGCAGAAATCGCGCCAGCGGCACTTCGGCGAAGGCACGGGCGTAGTTGTCCCAGGCGAGGACGTTCGGAATCAGATCGATGCCGGGTGCGAAGATCTCATCCGCTGGCTTGAGCGAGAGAGAGACCATCCAGAAGAAGGGCAGCAGCGCGATGCCGGCGCCAATCAACAGGGCGACATACAGCGCTAGGGGGCCGACGAAGCTGCGCCTCATCGGTAAAAGACCCAGCGGTCGAGCAGCCGGAACTTCACCAGCGTCAGGCTGACGGTGAAGACCAGAAATACGACGGTCAGCGCCGCCGAGTAGCCGGCGCGGAAGTACTCGAACCCCTCGCGGTAGAGCGCATAGACCAACACATCGGACGCGTAGCCTGGGCCTCCGGCCGTCAAGGTTGCGACCGTCTCGAAAACGCGGAACGAGCGGATCGCTGTGATGGTTACGACGAAGAGGACTGTTGGCCCGAGCAGCGGCCAGGTCACGGTCCAGAAACGCTCCCAGGGCTTGCCGGCGCCGTCGACTTCGGCGGCCTGATAAAGGTCCTCCGGGATTGCGGCCAGGCCGGCCAGGAACAGCACCATGTTGTAGCCGACCGTCTCCCAAACCCCGATGCCGGCGAGCGTGAAGAGCACCAGCTCCCGATCGGACAGCCAATCGGGACCGGCCAAACCGATGGTGCCGAGCAGGGTGTTGACCAGACCCAGACTGGGATGCAGCAGCATCTGCCAAACGGTCGCCATGGCGACCAGGGTCGAAGCCACCGGTAGAAACATCGCCGCGCGGAAGAACCCGCGCCCCACGCCGCTCGCCTGCACGCCCAGTGCAGCCAGCAAGCCCAGTGCCACGGACGCCGGCATGACCACACCGACGTAGATCAGCGTGTTGATCACGGCCTTGCGCCCGTTCTCGTCGCTGGCAATCTCGGCGAAGTTCCCAAATCCAATCCAGTCGAAGCTGCGCGCGCCGAACTGCCAGTCCGTGATCGACAGCAAGGCGACCAGCAGAGTCGGCACAAAGATTAGGCTGAGCATGGCCAAGGTGGCCGGCAGAGCCAGCGACCAGGCGGTCAGGCCGTCGCGCTGCTCCAGCGACAGCCAGCGAGATCGCCCGAGCGGGCGGGAGGCAACCAAGTTCATGCGACCCCTCCGGCCTGCCGGTACGCCGGATCCGTGGTTCTGACTTCTGTCAGAACGGTGTCGAGACGTTTCTCGGTTTCGACATCGAACACCAGGGCCAGCGCAGGTGTCAGGCGCAGCCAAACCACCTCGCCGGCAAGGGGGCTGGCGATTTCGGGCGGGATCGCGGCCCGGAGTGTTTCGCCGCAGCTCGCGGCAGCGATCAGGTGGCGCGAGCCGCCGTGGTACTCGACACGTTGGGTTCGGACCTGCAGGTGTCCTCTTGTCTCATTGCTGAGATGTGCGTCCTCGGGGCGGAACCCGATGACCACCTGACGTCTGCGACCGAGACCAGATGCAGCTGTAAGATTGCGAAAGGGCGAACCGAGCCGGCTGTCTGGGGTCAGATCGACCGAGAGAACGTTGAGAGAGGACGCGCCGACGAAGCGTGCGATCTCCAGAGTTGCCGGCTGCTCATAAAGGTCTTGCGGTGCGGCGCACTGCGCAACCCGCCCACCCATGATGACGGCGATCCGGTCGGACATCGCCATGGCCTCGGCCTGATCGTGGGTGACGTAGACGAAAGTAATCCCGAACCGTCGATGGACCTCGATCAGCTCCTCGCGCATCTGCACGCGCAACTGAGCGTCGAGGTTCGACAGCGGCTCGTCCAACAGGAAGGCGGTGGGACGCCGGACCAGGGCTCGGCCGACCGCGACGCGCTGCTTCTGCCCGCCGGAGAGCTGTGCAGGGCGGCGCTCGAGCAGATGAGAGATGTCGAGGGTGCGGGCGACGGCCTCGACCTCCGCCTGGATGCCGGCGGCCTTGCCGCGGGCCGCAGGCAAGGCCCGCGAGATCAGCGGAAGACGCTCCAGCCGGCTGAGGCGGCGCATGGCCAGCGGCAGTGCGATGTTCTGCGCCACGGTCAGATGCGGGTAGAGCGCGTAGCTCTGGAACACCATGGCGATGTTGCGCTCGGCCGGTCGCAGGTCTTCGACCGCGACATCGCCGATCCGCACCTGGCCGGCCGTCGGTGCTTCAAGTCCGGCGATGATCTTGAGCAGGGTCGACTTGCCGCAGCCGGACGGACCGAGCAGCGAGAAGAAGCTGCCCTCGGGGACTGTCAGGTCGACGCCGTGCAAGGCAACAGTCTCGCCGAAACGTTTGCCGACGCCGTCGAGTTCGATCGAGGCCATCTCTGCCACCGCGGTACGGACGGGTTTGGGTCGCGAGTCTGTCGTGCACGACCGGCCCCGGCCTGAAGTTGCCGAGTTGATGCTGTTAGTTTTTTTACATATCCAACTTAGATGATCGTTTTACGACAGCTGGGCGACAGCCCCGTGAAGGAGGCGTGCCGCAAGGCGCTCCAGGGCATCCTGGACACCGTTACAGGTTTCGGCGCCAGCTGCTGCCGGCGCAGCGCCAAGGGTCAGGACCGGTTTGTCGAAGTGCAGGCCGTAGGCGATCTCCGTCAGGGTCCCATAGCCGCCGCCGACAGCGATCAGCGCGCGCGATGCCTGGGCGATGACAGCATTCCGGGCTTTGCCGATGCCGGTGGCGAGCGGCAGTCCGACAAAAGGGTTGGCAGCACGCCAGTCGTCGCTGGGCAACAGGCCGACGGTCAGCCCGCCGGCCTTCGACGCGCCGTCGCTGGCTGCTTCCATGACCCCGCCAAGGCCGCCTGTCACCACGACGAAACCGAGAGTCGCCAGTTCCCTCCCTAGCTCGAAGGCCGTGGCGACTTCTTGCGCACTGGCGTCGCGTGGACCGATGACGCCGACAGGAACGCGCGGACCCGGCAGGGCAAGTGCGGCACGCAGCGCCGTTAGGGCGTCGACCGACCGCGCCGTATCGGGCAGCGGTCCGGCTCCTTCCCATCGCCAACCTTGGGCATCGAAGTGTGCGCCATCAGCCCGCAGTGGCGCGGTTACGTCCGGTGCCAGGTAAAGCTTGGTCATGCTATGGCGCTCCCAATCGACGTCAGGTGGTGCTTGCACTTCTTCTATGTCTCTGTAAGTTATCTTCCATGACTGCGCAAACTTCGATCGATGCCGAAGTGCCGTCCCAGGCCGAGACGGCGCCGTCCGGGCTCGACGAGACCGAGGCTGCGGCGATCACGGCCGAACTGACGTCCCGCCAGCGTCAACTGATGACGCTGGTCGAGCATCAGGGCTACGCGACCATCGAGGTGTTGGCGGAAACCTTCGACGTCTCGGCTCAAACGATCCGGCGCGACATCATCCGCCTCGATGCGCTTGGCTTGCTGCAGCGCTTCCACGGCGGTGCCGGCAGCGCGCGCCAGAGCCTGAGGCTGGGTTACGAGCGGAAACGCGATATCGACGTCGATGCGAAACTGCGGATTGGCGCACGGGCCGCTGCCGCCATCGAGGACGGGGCTGCGCTTTTCTTGGATGTTGGAACGACGATGGAGGCCGCGGCTCAGGTGCTGGCCGCCCGGCAGGGCTTCACCGTCTTCACCAATTCAATGAACGTCGCGGCCTTGTTCGGAGCCCAGAATCACACGATCCATGTCCTGGGCGGCCAGTTGGCCGGCGGCGACGGCTCGCTGGTCGGTGCCGAGACGGTCGAGGCGCTCCGCTCTTTCCGGGTCGACTATGCCTTGATTGGCTGCTCCGCCGTGGAAGAAGGCGGGGCGGTGATGGACAATGATCTGCGCAAGGTGGCAGTGAAACAAACCGCGATGCGATCCGCGCGGGCTAGCCTCCTCCTGGCCAGTCGTTCCAAGTTCGGGCGATCCGCTCGCGTTCGCATTGCCGATCTCGACGACTTCGACCGTGTGATCGGCGAATAGCCATCAGGCCAGAGCCTGAGAAGTCCCTTAAGCCCCTAAGAAATTTTATCCACACTCGTGTATGTTTATGTAACCATTCTGTCATTTATTCGTCATGGACGAGACGCGGAACTCCGATCAACCTGTCACAGTCAGGGCGTATCTGTCCTGTCCGATCGCGCAGGATCGTATCCGGTTTGGGCTGACTCAGTTCGGGTTGGCTCACGGGTGCGTCAGGCGCGCTGCCGTTTACAAGGAAGCTTAACAGGGAAGGGGATACAGCCGTGTCTCACAGCCGCGCCTCGCGCAGTCTGGTCACCCGCCGCAGCGTGCTTAAGGGCGCTGCCGCCGGTGCCGCCATCGTTGCCGCGCCCGCCATCGTCAGCCCGCGGGTGCTCGCCTCCTCCGGTGAGGTCAATGCCTACGCCTGGGGCGAGTACATCTCCGAGGACATGATCGCGACCTTTAAAGAGCGCACGGGTATCCAGATCAATCTCTCGGTCTACGGCACCAACAACGAGGTGCTCTCCAAGGTCCGCGCGGCCAAGGGCGAGGGGTTCGACCTGGTCTTCCCCTCCGTGACCACCTTGGTGTCTTGGTTCGATGCCAGTGAGGAAGATGGCGTCGACCTGCTGCAGCCGATCGATGAGAACCGGGTCATGGCAGATCAGGTGCAGCCGGCGATCTGGGACAAGTCTCTCGATCTTGGCGCGTCGCGCCGCGGCCAGCGCTTCGGCGTTCCTTTCAACTGGGGCACCGAGGCCGTTGCCTTCGACAGCACGCAGCGCGACCTGAAATACGGTGACGTCTCCTGGAGCACGATTTGGCAGGAGGAAAACCGCGATCTCGTGACCGTGCGTCCGCGTTCCGGCCTGACCGCCATGGGCGTGATGATCGACGGCACGGGAGAGATGATGGACAAGGCGCACCAGGACGAGGAGACCGCGAAGAAGGTCCTCGATCAGGCGCTGGCCTTTGCCGTCGAGCACAAGCCCTGGATCCGGACCTTCTGGAAGGATGCTCAGGCTCTGACCGGCGCGTTCCTGTCCGACGGTTGCGTGATCGGTCAGAGCTGGGACGGCACGGCGGTCAACATGTGGAAGGAGACCGACGGTCGGATCAAGTACGTGGCCCCGACTGACGGCGCCCTGACCTGGCTCGACACCATGTGCATGCCCTCGGGCGCTGCCAACGTCGATCAAGCCTACGAGCTGATCAACTGGCTGACTTCCGCTGAAGGTGGCGGCATGCACGCCGTGCATGCAGGCTACAACTCTGCGGCGATCGGCGCAGAGGCAGCCCTGGATGCTGAGGCGCAGGAGCGCTTCAAGTTCATGTACGGCCCGAACGGCGAGGCTATCTCGCAGCTCTACTGGTGGAAGCCGGAGCCCGGTTGGTTCCAGAAGCTGCGCGCCGAGTACATCACCCGTTACGAAACGGCCTAAGGGCCCCCGACGACACGGCGAGCCGGCGCGGCGGGTTCGGGGCCGCGCCGGCTGCCGTTTCGATTGGGTGCCATGACTCGGCGCGGCAACCGGGCGCCGTCGCAAGGTGTCCGGACCCGTGCCAATCCGGGAGGCCTGCCATGGGTATGGATGTCGAGCTGGATCGCGTGACCATGCGGTTCGGCGACTTCACCGCCGTTCGGGACGCAGATCTGACCATCCGCAGCGGCGAGTTCTTCTCTTTCCTTGGCCCGTCGGGCTGCGGCAAGACCACCATTCTGCGCATGGTTTCGGGCTTCATCGAGCCCAGCGAGGGCGCGGTGCGGATCGGCGGTCGCGACATGGCCGGCCTCGGCCCGAACAAGCGGCCGACGGCGTTGATTTTCCAGAACCTTGCGCTCTTTCCCTTGATGAAGGTGTGGGAGAACATCGCCTTTGGCTTGGAGGTGCGCGGGATCGGCAAAGCCGACCGGCGCAAGCGTGCAGAGCGGCTGTTGGAGTTGATCGCTTTGCCGGATCAGGCCGACAAGCTGGTGACCGAGTTGTCCGGTGGGCAACGCCAGCGCGTCGCGATCGCCCGTGCCCTGGCCGTCGAGCCGGAAGTGTTGTTGTTGGACGAGCCCTTGTCTGCTCTGGATCTGAAGCTGCGGCAGCACATGCGAGCGGAGTTGCGCGCGATTCAGAAGAAGACCGGTGTGACCTTTATCTACATCACCCACGATCAAGGCGAGGCTCTGACGATGTCCGACCGCGTCGGCGTGATGTCCCAGGGCGTCATCGAGCAGGTCGGCGCGCCGGATCAGATATACAGCGAGCCTCATACGGCTTTCGTCGCGACCTTCGTGGGTGAGAACAATCCCTTCACCGGCCGGGTTGTCGAAGCGGCGGAAGGTTACGCGGTGATTGAAACGTCGCGCGGCCGGCTGCGCGCCCGCAATCGAGAGAACCTGACGACCGGCGACCCGGCCACGGTCTTCGTGCGGCCGGAACGCTGCCTGCTGCTGGACGGCGGGCAGCCGGATAATGCGTCCCCAGATAACACACTGGTCAGCGAGGTCGAGCGGATCGACTTGGAGGGTGCCTACGTCAACCTCTTCGTCCGCGGAGATCAGGGGCGGAGCCTCATCGTTCATCTCACCAACGATCGCGATCTGTCGAAGCTGTCGACGGGACAGCAGGTCACCATCGGCTTCTCCGCCGATGCCGCCGTGGCACTGCCGAGCTCGGCGGCGGCCAGATCGGCGGCTGCGTAGGACCGGAGCCGGAGGGGCATAGATGCAGGCGATTCAAGACTTCGTTCGTCGCTACGGTGGCGTGATGACGGCCTATATCTTCCTCGGCTGCGGCATCTGGATGGTTGGCATGATCGTCCTGCCGCAGCTTCTCATGCTGGAAAAGTCGCTGACTTACAGCGACCCGGCTGCCAGTGCCCGCGCGGCACAGATCCAGGCCGACACCGACCGGCTGTTCGTCGAGATCACCCGGGCCGAGCGAAGTATCGGGCGGCTTCAGACCAGGATCGCGGCCATCGAGGCCGGCGAGCCCGATCCCGAAGCCAGCGGTGGCGGCGTCACACTGCTCAATCCCTTCGCCGCCGGACCTCAGCAGCAGGCAGAGCCGGCAACGTCGGACTCCCTGCGCGCCGAGATTGCGGAGCTGGAAGCGCAGATCGAAAACAACCGTACCGTCATCGACGAGAATGACAGGGAGCTGGAAGAAGCCCGGCTCGCCGCGGCGCCGCAGTACGGCTTCGCCAATTATCAGGAACTCGTCGAAAACGACCTCAACCGTTCGATCTTCCTGAAGACGATCTGGGCCTCGGTGCTGGTGACACTGATCTGTCTGATCGTCTGCTATCCGATCGCCTTCTACTTGGCCAAAGCGGCGCCGGGCGAACAGGCCGCCTTGCTGATGCTGGCGCTGATCGTCCCGTACTGGATCAACGAAATTCTTCGCACCTTCGCTTGGCTGATGCTGCTGTCCGACGGCGGCGTGATCAACGAACTGCTGCTCGCGCTTGGGCTGATCGGCGAGCCAGTTCGCTGGCGCCAGGGCAATGGCGCCGTGATCATCGGCATGACCTACGCCTACATCCTCTTCATGATCTTTCCGATCTACAACACCATCGACACGCTGGATAAGAACCAGATCGAGGCCGCGCGGGATCTCGGGGCGCCCTGGTGGCGTATCCATCTGCGGGTGGTCATCCCGCATGCGAAGCCGGGCATCGCGGTCGGCTGCATCATGACCTTCATGCTGGCGGCGGGCTCCTACGCCGTGCCGCTGATCCTGGGCGGCACCACCTCCAAGTGGTTCACGGAGGTGATCTACGACGCCTTCAACGAGGGCAACGACTGGGGTTTGGGCTCGGCCTACGCCTTCATGCTGCTGATCACCTGCATCGTTTTCATCCTCGTGATGATGCGTTTGTTCAAGGTCAGTCTGCAGGACATTGCGAAGTAGAAGCGGGGACGGCGGGGAGCAACGCAATGGCGCAGTCGAAGGCGAAGGGCCTGCGGGCCGAAGATATGACGCGTTGGGCCGTGAACGGCTATCTGGTGGTCTTCTTCGGTTACATGTTTCTGCCGTTGATCTTCATGATCGTGGCCGCTTTCAACGAGCCGGGCATTCCCCAGGCCATTCCCTTCAAGGGATTCACCTTTCACTGGTTCGAGGAGCTCTTCGACAACGCACAGATCTGGGCGGCCGTCGTCAATTCCCTGATCATCGGCGCCGGTGTCGTCACGCTTGCGATCACGCTGGGACTGTCCGGCGCGCTGTTGCTGACGCGCCTGAAGACGCGTGGCCGGACACTGCTCTACGGCATTCTGGTCTCGCCGCTGCTGACGCCGGGTATCATTCTCGGCATCTCGACCCTGGTGTTCTGGAACAATCTAGGCGTGCCCGGCGGATTGGCGCTGGCGATCCTTGCACAGGCCACCTTCATCTCGGCGTACTGCATGCTGCTGTTCATGGCGCGCCTGCAGCGCTTCGATCATGACTTGGAAGAGGCGGCGCTGGATCTCGGCGCTTCTCATCGTCAGGTCTTCTGGAAGATTACCCTGCCGTTTCTGCGCCCGACCATCTTCACCGCCGCCGTACTGGCGTTTCTGCAGTCCTTCGAGAACTTCAACACCACGGTCTTCGCCATTGGCGGCGAAACCACGCTGACCATCCAGCTTGCCTCCATGGCGCGTCTCAGCCTCACGCCGGAGGTCAACGCCCTGGCGGTGATCTTCATCGTCTTCACGGTGATGGCGGCCATCGCCATCGAGATCAAGCGCCGGGCCGAGAAGGCACAGGAGGAGCGGCGGATCGAGGCTGCGAAGCGCGCCGATGCGGAGATGGCGGCGGGGTTGGAGGGACGGCTGACCGGTCCCGAGGCCTTGCAACCCCAGGCGGCTCAATAGCGCGTGGCACGGCTCTGGCTCCGGACCTGGCAGCGCGCTAGCTTCGGCCGATGCAAGTAACCTTCCGTTGCCCGCCCGAGTTGGAGTCCTTGCTGCCGCGGCCGCAGCGCGCGCGGCAAGTCCTGCCCGAGTGGCTGCGCGCCATGCCAAGCGAGGCGCAGGCACCTGACCTCGGGTTTGCGGTGCGCACGGTCAAGCAGTGCCCGCCGTTCGTCGACGCCATGGCGAGCGGTTTCGTGATGCCGCTGGCTTGCGATCTGCGGGTCGAAGCGGGTTGCTTCTCATGGGACTGGCCGATGCCGCCGCATGGAGCCACGGGCCCCTACACGCGGGCGCCGATCTCCTGTCATTTCGCCGAGCAGGCTACTGGCTCGCCGCTGCACGATCCCGAGGCATTGATCGTGAAGTTCAACTCCTTCTGGACCGTCGCACTACCGGCCGGCTGGTCGTTGCTCTGCCTGCATCCGATCAATCGAGCCGACTTGCCCTTCACAACGCTGACGGGGCTGGTCGATTGCGACAGTTTCTCCGATTCCTTCGTGCACTTCCCGGCGGTCTGGCGCGACCCCGACTTCACGGGCGTCTTGCCCAAAGGTATGCCGATTGCTCAGTGCCTTCCGGTGCCGCGCGAACCGTTCGAGTTGGACTGTGCCGCCTTGGATGACACCGGAGCTGAAACCTTCGCCCAAGTGCAAGAGGCGCTGGCCGCCGGGCCTGGCGTTTACCGCAAGCGCTACCGGGCCCGTTCTGGTTCGACAGGACGGGCGGTGGCTGATCCGCTAGCCGAGGAGCCAGAGACGTAGGGCAGCTGGCCGAAGCGGTAGCTCCCCTTTGGCAGCGGAGACCAGTCGCTTGACCGCGGCTGCATAGAGGCCCGGATCGATGGCCAGCGCTGCGCGGTAGGTCGCCTGCGCCGCCGCCAGTTCGCCGGCTTCCTGGCGGCAGTGCGCCAGCTCCAGCAAGGCCTCGGGCCGCTCTCCCGCCCGGTCGAGATGCGCGATCGCTTGCTCCCAGCGGTCCAGCGATTTGGCCGCCAGGCCGGCGGTGAGGCGCGTGTCTTCCGTCTCGGCCGTTTGCAGGGCGCTCTCCGCGGCCGTCAAAGCCTCGGCTGTCCGTCCGGCATCGAGCAGCGCGCCCGCCAAGGCCGCTTTGGCTTTGGCATAGCCCGGCTCCAGATCGCAGGCGCGCGCCAGAGCTTCGGCCGCGTCCGACGGACGTTCCAGCCGGCGCAGCAGGACCCCGAGGTTGTAGGCCGCCTGGGCGAAGTCGGGACGCAGACGGCAGGCTTGGGTCAGGCTTGCGACGGCTGCGTTCGGCTCGCCCGCGGCCTCTTCAGCGATCCCGAGATTGGTCAGCAGCGCCGCGTCTTCGGGCCGCAGCTTGGCCGCGCGGCGAAGCCGGCGCTGCGCCTCGGCTGCGGCCCCCCGTTGCAACGCCAACACGCCGGCCAGTGCCAGGGCTTCGGCGTCCTTCGGCTTTCGTCGCAGGTAGCGTGTCAACAGCGCTTCCGCCTCGACGGCGTTACCGGTCGCCAGCGCTGCCTGGGCTCGCATAACAGGGTTTCTTACTGTTTGCTGCGGACTGGATGCCATGGACGACAGTGAAGCTGAAGCTGGCCCGGAGGTCAAAGCCGTGGCCGGGGCCAAGGGTTTAGAACGACGCTTCCTCGAAAGGATTCTGTCCGTTGCGCGCTTCGATCTCGACGACCCAGAGGTCCGGGTCGCGGTCGGTCGTGCGGGCAATGTAGGCATCGGCCTCCGGTTCGGGGATCGGGCCGTCGCCCTTGGCAAGCATCCAGCCGAGCCGGCCGTCGAGATCGCGCTGCTGCACCAGCACCTTGGCGGTGCCGTCGAGCAAGGCGAGCTTCAGAAGCACCAAGCCGCCCATGCGTTCGCCCTTGCGCAGCACGTAGGCTGCTTGGCCGCTGTCATTGCAGCGACGCACCTGGGCCATCACCCAGAGGTGGGTCGGGACCCGCGCCTCCTCGTCGCTTTGCACTAGAGCGCGCCGAACAGCAAACCGACGACCGCGACGGCCGCGATGACGCCGGCGATGTCGGCCGAGATTCCAGCGGCCAGGGCGTGGCGGATCCGGCGGATCTGGACTGCGCCGAAGTAGACGGCCAAGACGTAGAAGGTGGTCTCGGTCGAGCCCTGCAGGGTCGAGACCAGAAAGCCGACATAGGTATCGGGGCCGGTCGCCGGATCCTGCATGATCGAGGTCATGACGCCGTAGGCGCCGGAGCCCGACAGCGGTCGCAGCAGCGCCATCGGTACGGCTTCGGCCGGCAGGCCCAGAGGGTCGGTGAACGACCCGATGGCGGCAACCAGCGCGTCCAGCGCGCCGCTGGCGCGGAACATGGCGACGGCAACCAGGATGGCCACCAGATAGGGAATGATCTTGAGGGCGACCTGGAAGCCGTCCTTGGCGCCTTCGACAAAACACTCGTAGACACGAACCCGCTTGGCCATGCCGAAGCCGAGCAGGCCGACCATCAGTGCCGGCACGATCCAGGGCGAGATCTCCCGACCGTAAAGGATCGTCAGCGGGACCAGCGCGGCCACCCCCAGCAGGACCAGCATGGAGATATGCAGCGGATAAGCCTCGTCGGACCCTGCAGGTGTCTCCGGTGTCTCCGCCGGCGGGGCTTCGATCATCTCGTCGGCGGCCATTTCACGTCGGTCGGGCTCGGCGTCCGGCGGCGGTGCGGCGAAAAAGCGCTGCAGCGACTTGGCGGCGATGATTGCCACAATAGTCGAGCAAAGAGTGGCGACCAGTGTGGTCGGTACGATGGCCGCCGGCTCAGTGGAGCCGAGAGAGGCCCGCAGCGCGATCACGCCGGTCGGCAGGATCGTCACGGAGGAGGTGTTGATGGCCAGGAACAGCGCCATGGCGTTGGTTGCCGTGCCTTTGTGCGGATTGAGTTTGTCCAGCTCCTGCATGGCGCGGATGCCGAAGGGTGTGGCCGCGTTGCCGAGGCCCAGCACATTGGCCGAGATGTTGAGGATCATCGCGCCCATGGCCGGATGGTTCGGCGGCACATCGGGAAACAGGCGAGTCATCAGGGGCCGTACGGTCTTGGCGATGATCACCAGCAGCCCGCCTTGCTCGGCCACCTTCATCAAGCCCAGAAAAAGTGCCATGACGCCGACCAGCCCGATGGCCAGCTCAACGGAGGCGCGGGCCGCCGCGATCATCTCGTCGGTCAGGAGCGCCATCGGCGCCACTTCATCCAGCCCGCCCGCATCCCAGAGAAGCTGGCGCACCGCGGCAACGGCGAAAGCGATTGCGACCAGGGCGAAGAAAACGAGGTTCATGGTGGCAGGCGGCCTCGGCCACTTAGTCTGTAGGGCAGCGACTCGGGTGACGACTCCTTGTCATGCTGACGGTCATGTCCTGAGTGTCAAAGCGCTTTTGCCAATGCCGGCCGAGCCGTTATGATCTGCCGCACCATGAAGCTACTTTTTCGCTCCTGTCTGCCCCGTGTCCTACCCGGCCTCCTGGCCGGCCTGCTGCTTGCCGGCTGCGGAGAGTACCCCTATCCGGTCTCGGCGCCCGACGCGTTGGTCGAGGAGGTCAACGAGATCTATCTCGCCCAGAAGCTGCAGGAAGGTCCGCAGTCTAACCTGGTCCGCCCGTCCATACTTTCGTACTGCTACGGCCCTGCGTTGAACGATGAAGGGGAGCTGTACGATTCGGCTCTGCGAAGCTGCAATGGGGACTATCAAAGGCTGATCTACTACGGCCGCGATAGCCTGGGCGCGCCTTGCGCCCTTGCCCAACCCTATCGCCATACCTTCTTTTGCTACGACCTGCAGCAGCGCACGCTCATTCCGCCGATCCCGAATCCAGGGCGGACCATTCGGCCCTGACTGCCGGGTCGTTTTCCGACGCCCTGTGGGTGGCGCACTCCCGAGTGAAGGCCGCGGGATCGAGCCGGCCGAGCGCCCAGACCGCCATGGCGCGCACCAAGGGTGAGGGATCGTTGAGCAACGGGCGCAAGACAGGTACCAACTCCGATGCGCCGGAGTTCCCGATGGCGATCAGAACGTTGCGCAGAAAGCGGTCGCGGCCGATTCGCTTGATCGGGCTGCCGGAAAAAACCTGACGGAAACCAGCATCGTCCAGCGCGGCGAGATCGGCGAGCCGCGGTGCCGTCAGCTCCGCGCGCGGCAGGAAGTCGGGCTCGACACTGCGCTGGGCGAACTTGTTCCAAGGACAGACGGCCAGGCAGTCGTCGCAGCCATAGATCCGGTTGCCTAAAGGCGCGCGGAACTCGCGGGCGATGTGCCCCTTGTGCTCAATGGTGAGATAGGAGATGCAGCGGCGGGCATCGAGCTGGTAGGGCGCCGGAAAGGCTGCAGTAGGACAGGCGTCCAGACAGGCTCGGCAGGAGCCGCAGTGGTCGATCTCCGGCGCATCGGGCGCCAGCTCCAGATCTGTGAAGACGCTGCCCAGGAAGAACCAGTTGCCCAGGTCCCGGGAGAGCAGGTTGGTGTGCTTGCCCTGCCAGCCGAGGCCGGCGGCCTGCGCCAAGGGTTTCTCCATCACCGGCGCCGTATCGACGAAAACCTTGACCTGACAGCCCTCACGTTCGACCAGCCAGCGTGCCAGCCGCTTGAGCCGCTTCTTGAGCGTGTCGTGATAGTCGCGATTGCGGGCGTAGACGGAGATGTTGCCCCGCTTCGGCCGGTTCAGCATGTCCAGCGGATCCTCCGCCGGGCCGTAGTTGACTGCCAGGACGATCACCGAGCGTGCTTCGGGCCAGAGTCTGTTCGGATCGGCGCGGCGCTCGGCGGTGTCGGCCATCCAGCCCATGTCGCCATGCCAGCCCTGGGACAGGAACTCGCTTAGTTGCCGTTTGGTAGCCTCGGAGGTGGATGCCGGTGCGACGCCAATCGCGTCGAAACCCAGCGCCAGCGCCTCCGCCCGGATCGCCGCTTTCGTATCTGGAGGGGCGTCATCTAGAGAGGCGGAATGTCGCCCTTGGCCTGTTCGGCCTGGAACCACGCTCTGTACTCCTCCAAGCGGTTCGTCTCGATGGCGCCGCGCAACTCGGCCATCAGAGTCTGGTAATGGGCCAGATTGTGCAAGGTCAGCAGGATCGGCCCAAGCATCTCGTCGGTGCGAAAGAGATGGTGTAGGTAGCCCCGCGAGAAACCGCCTGCACAGGTCGGGCAAGTACAACCCTCGTCGAGGGGACGCGGGTCCTCGCGATGACGGGCATTCTTCATCACCACCTTGCCCCGCCGAACGAAGGCGAGGCCGGTGCGCCCGCAGCGGGTCGGAAGCACGCAGTCGAACATGTCGATGCCGCGCCAGACCGCTTCCACGAGGTCCTGCGGTTTGCCGACGCCCATCAGATAGCGCGGCCGATCCTCCGGCAGTTGCGGGACGGTTGCCTCCAGGATCCGGAGCATCTCCTGCTGCGGCTCTCCGACAGCCAGGCCGCCGACAGCGTAGCCGTCGAAACCGATGTCGATCAAAGCGCGGGCCGAGCGGGCACGCAGCTCGGGGTAGACGCTGCCCTGGACGATGCCGAAGAGACCGTAGCCCTCTCGCTGTCGAAAGGCCTCTCGGCAGCGCGCCGCCCAGCGCATCGATAACTCCATGGAGCTCTCGGCCTCTGCTTCGGTGGCAGGCCAGGCCGTGCATTCGTCCAAGACCATGGTAATGGTCGAATCCAGCAGGTCTTGGATCTCCACGGCGCGCTCGGGTGTCAGCCTGTGCTCGGTCCCGTCGACGTGGGACTTGAAGGTGACGCCCGTCTCTTCCAGCTTGCGCAGCTTGGCCAGAGACATGACTTGGAAGCCGCCGGAATCGGTCAGAATGGGACCAGGCCACTGCATGAAGCGATGCAGGCCGCCCAGCTTGTCGACCACCTCGGCCGTCGGGCGCAACATCAGATGGTAGGTGTTGGCCAGGACTATCTGCGCGCCGAGCGCCTTGACCTGTTCAGGCTGGATACCCTTGACCGTGGCGGCCGTGCCTACCGGCATGAAGGCGGGAGTGTCCACCGTGCCATGCGCCGTTATCAGGCGCCCGCGCCGTGCGGCGCCGGCGCGGCCCGTGACCTCGAAGCCGATGCTCATGCGCGCTCCAGCAAGGAGGAGTCGCCGTAAGAGTAGAAGCGATAACCCGAGGCGACGGCGTGCGCATAGGCTGCCGACATCCGCTCCCGGCCGGCAAAGGCGCAGACCAGCATGAAGAGAGTGGACTTCGGCAGGTGGAAGTTGGTCATCAGCCGATCGACTAGCTTGAAGCGGTAGCCGGGCAGGATGAAAAGGTCGGTCTCGCCCGCGAAGGCGGCGATCCGGCCGTCGTCGCCGGCTACATGCTCGAGAAGTCGCAGACTGGTGGTGCCGACGGAGACGATCTTCTTGCCGGCTGCTTTTGCGGCCGTGATGTCGGCTGCGGCCTCGGGGGAAATCTCGCCTACTTCGGCATGCATCCGATGCTCTGTCACACGCTCCGTCTTGACTGGCAAGAAGGTGCCGGCGCCGACATGCAGGGTCAGGGTTGCATGGCCGATGCCGCGTGCCTGCAGCGCCGCCAAGAGCTCCGGCGTGAAGTGCAGCCCCGCCGTAGGAGCGGCGACGGCGCCTTCCCGAGCGGCGTAGATCGTCTGGTAGTCTTCGCGATCCTGAGCGTCCGCGCCTTCTGCGCGCTTGATGTAGGGCGGGAGCGGCATAATCCCTTGGGCATGCAGCGCTGCAAGCAAATCGCTGCCGGCGCGGTCGAAGGTCAGGCGTACCTCGCCGCCTAGACCCTTCTCGGCAACCTCGGCCGCAAAGCCTTCCCGGAAATCGACGCGGTCTCCGGGCTGCAACTTCTTGGCTGGCTTGGCGAAGGCGTACCAGCTATCGGCCTTTGCTTGCTTGTGCAGAGTGATTTCGACCTTGCTGCCGCCTTGATCGCTAGCCTTGCGGCCGATCAGGCGTGCCGGAATCACGCGGGTGTTGTTGAAAACCATCAGATCGCCGGGGGCGAGCAACTGCGGCAGGTCGCGCACAGAGCAATCGGCCAACGCCGGACCGACGTGCAGCAAGCGGGCGGAGTCCCGCGGGGTTACCGGTCGCTGGGCGATCAGATCGGTCGGGAGATCGAAATCGAAGTCTTCGAGGTTCATGGCGCCGCGGATGTAGCACCAAAGCGGTGTGAGACCTAGTGCATCCCGTGCCTTAAGAAGCGCGAGTGGAATGCTTTAGAGCCTTAGAATAGATGTGTTTTTGCGCTGTGGAGCGAGCGCGCCGCGGAGTAAACGGCTTTCCAGAGCAGATCGGCCAGCATGCAAGGGAGTGAAGGCCTTGCCGGCCGGAAGGCTGCGTCCGTCAGTGCGGTCGTGCTTCAACGGCCTTTCCTCGCCGATTCGCCAAGAGAGCGGATCAGCTCCGCCAGGCGCCGGCGCACCAGGTTGCTTTTGATGTCGTGATAGGCGCGGACCAGTGTGAGCGTTTCTCGTTCGCCCATGACGTCCGGCAGGTTGACGGCAGTTTCGTCCCTCGGTGCCGTCGGATGCGGCGAAATCTTCTCAGCCCCGAAGCCTTGAAAGAAATACTCCACGGAGACCTGGAGGACCTCGGCGAGTTCGTAGAGACGGCTGGCGACGATGCGGTTGGTGCCGCGTTCGTACTTTTGGACCTGCTGGAACGTGATGCCGACGGACTTGGCCAGCTTATCCTGTGTCAGACCAATGGCCACCCGCCGTTGCCGGAGGCGGTGACCGACATGAACGTCAACCGGGTGCGGCTCCCCGGCCGCGGAGTCCCGCAAAACGGCCATCTTTTGAAGACCTTCCCATACGATCACTTTCTGACGCATGTTCGACAACCGGCTCCCCGGGCCGGCTGGTCGGGAGAATTGGATATCTGCGCCAATTGGTTGAATCGTGAATACGCGAACTTACGCGAATCGTAAAGATAATTCCGATCCTGGTTCGCGACCTATGGTCGTTGCCGCAAACTTCGAAGGGTCCTCGAGCCAATGCACCGCTTTGAATTTCTCCAGTCGGATCTGCCGCTCGCCTTCGCTCATCGAGGCGGCGCGCTGGAGGCACCGGAGAACACCTTGGCGGCTTTCGCTCATGCGGTGAATCTCGGCTATCGCTACATTGAGACCGATATCCAGGCGACCCGCGACGGTGTCGCCGTGGTGTTTCATGACGACGATCTGACTCGCCTCACCGGGCGGCTCGAGACCGTGGCTGAGCTGACCTGGGATGAATTGAAAGAGGTGCGCGTGGCCGGCGAACCGATCCCACGTCTGGACGAGTTGCTTGCCACATGGCCGAATCTGCGTATCAACCTGGAGCCCAAGAGCGACCGTGCCGTCGAGCCGATGGCACAAGCCATTCGGGCCGCCGGGGCGCTCGGGCGCGTTTGCGTGGGGTGCTTCCAGGAAGCGCGGGTGCGCCATCTGCGGGCGTTACTGGGACCGGCGCTCTGCTGGTCGCCCGGCCCCTTCGGCGTGTTCCGCGTCTGGGCGACGGGCTACGGTCTGCCGTTCGGTGCTCCGGACTGCGGTGCCTTGCAGGTACCGACCCATTTTCGCGGGGTCCCTGTGGTGACACGTCGCCTCATCGCGGCAGCTCATGCCCGTGGCATTCAGGTGCACGTTTGGACAGTCGATGAGCGAGAAGACATGGAACGGCTGCTTGACTTCGGTATCGACGGCCTCATGACCGACCGGCCGACGCTTTTGCGCGAGGTCTTGCAAGCCCGCGGGCTCTGGTCGTAAAGGCGAGATTCATGAAGCTCTGGCTAACAGTTGCCGCGCTCAGCGGTTTCCTCTCCGTCGCCATCGGCGCGTTCGCAGCACACGGGCTGGAGGGCCGCTTGTCGGAACAGGCTCTTGAATGGTTCTCGACCGGTTTGCGCTACCACATGCTGCATGTGGCCGGGTTGTTGGTCGTGGGGGTGCTGGCGGCATCGGCTCCGGCCCGCAGTCTCACCTTGGCCGGAGGCGGCTTCCTCCTGGGTACGCTGATCTTCAGCGGTCCGCTCTATACCATGGCACTGACCGGGGCTCGTTGGCTTGGCATGATTGTGCCGCTCGGGGGGCTCAGCTTCCTGGTCGGGTGGGCTGCGCTGGCATTCTATGCGCTATCGAGAAAGGACGAACGGACGTGAGCGATACTGACGTGAGCGATACTGCGCCGAAAAGCGACCGGACTCTCGATGCCAAAGGCCTGAAGTGTCCCTTGCCGGTGTTGCGGGCGCGCAAGGCCATTAAGGAGGTGCCGGCTGGCGGCATCCTGGAGGTGTTAGCAACCGATCCCAGCGCACCTGAGGACTTCGTGAGTTTCTGCGAGACCACCGGGCATGAACTTCTGGAGAACCGACAGGACGGTGATGTCTACGTCTTGCGCATCCGCAAAACCGGGTGAAGGCGTTTACTCGCCCGGTTGCGGCTCTGCGCGGTCAGGCAGTCTCGCGGCCGGCGCGGTCGCCCGGCTGCCTTCCATGGTGCCGACCAGCAGGCTGAGCATGGGCGGAACGACCAGCAGGGTCAGCACTGCCGACATGGACAGTCCGCCGACCACGACCGATCCCAAACCGCGGTAGAGTTCCGAGCCGGCACCCGGAAAGACAACCAGCGGCAACATGCCGAACACGCTGGTCAGGGTGGACATGAAGATCGGCCGGATCCTGTTGCGCGTCGCATCCAGGATCGCCGTCTCCGGAGTCTTACCCTCCTCGCGAATCAACTGCAGCGTCTGGTGAACCAACAGAATCGCGTTGTTCACAACGATACCGATCAAGATCACGAAGCCGAGCAGCGTCAGCATGTCGAGCGGCTGGTAGGTAAAGAGATTCAGTAAGGCGAGACCGCCGATGCCCCCGGCTGCGGCCAGCGGAACAGCCAGAAGCATGATCAGCGGATAGACGAAGCTTTCGAACAGGACCGCCATCACCAGATAGACGATGACCACTGCCAGCAGCAGATCCCAGATCATGGCGTCCCAAGTGTCGCTCAGCTTGTCGGCCGTTCCCGAGATGGACATGCGGATGTCCGGCGGCAGTCCGGCATCGCGCATCGGCTGAATGACATTTTGCTCCAGCTGCTCCACTGCCGCTTCCAGGGGAAGCCCGGGGCGGGGGCGAATCTCAAGCGTGATGGTGCGGAAGCGCTCGCGGTGCCGTATCTCCGTGGGACCGGCGGTCAGGATGACGTCAGCCAAGGCTTCGGCCGGCAGCATTTGTCCGCTGCTGGTGACGATCGGCAGATTACCGATACCCTGGGTGGACTCCTCGGGCTGTGCCGGGCCCTCCACCACCAGATCCATGCGGTCGGTGCCGATTGTGATTTCGGCGACACGAAGCCCGTCGTTGAAGGCGTCCAGCGTGTCGGCCAGCTCTCGAACACTGACGCCGGTGTCGGCCAGAGCCATGCGGTCTGGCAGTACGCGGACTTCCGGTGCCCCCAGTTCCAGTCCCGGGTTCGGCCGAAGCTGATTGCCCTCGGCGAACGGGAAGATCTCGGTGATACGGCCGGCCGCTTCCTGAGCGATCGGCACGATGCTTTCCAGTTCGGCGCCGGAGATGTCCAGCTCGATCGTCCGGCCGGAGCCGAGTCCACGCCCGAAGATCGAGGGCTGGTTTATGAATCCGAAGGTGCCCGGCTCGCTAAAGACCGGGCCGCGGAGTACAGGCACCAGTTCGCCGGCGCTTTGTTCCTCCTCGGAGATCGCGCCGACGAAGGTCGTCGAGCGGGTGGCGACGAAAAAGAAGCGTTCCATCTTCGGCGGACCGCCTTCTTCACGCTCCGGTCCTGTCTCGGACGACCAGAGGTGGCGCACCGCTCCCTCGATTCCTTGGGCAATATCGGTGGTGGTGTCGAGGTTGTAGCCGGGCGGCGGGATGATGATCCCCAGCACCAGGTTGCGGTTGCCCTCCGGCAGATACTCCAGCTTTGGCAGGAACAGCCAAGCTGCGGTCGCGGCGACCAAGGTCACGCCGCCCACGACGGAGATCGCCATCAAACGGCTCGACACGACACGCCGTTGAAAGCCGACGACCGCGCGCACGAACGCATCTGCAAAGGTGTCGATACCCGGCAGGCGCATGCGGGTCACGGAGGCCTCTGCGCCATTCTTCGTACTGAATCCGAACAGCCAGTTGGAAAGTGCCGGAATGACGGTGATCGAGACGACCAGCGACAGCAGCACCGCGACCGAGATTGCCACGGCGATGTCGCGGAAGAGCTGACCGACCTCCAGATCCATGACCAGCACGGGGATGAAGACCATCACCGTCGTCAGAGCGGAAACCAGGACGGCCCCCCAAACCTGGGACGCACCCTTGTAGGCGGCTTCGGCGGCGCTCAGGCCGCGTTCGCGCAAGCGGTAGATGTTTTCCAGCACCACGATGGCTGCATCCACCACCATGCCGATGGCAAAGGCCAGTCCGGCGAGCGAGATCACGTTGATCGAACGACCCAAGGCCGCCATTGCGACGAAGGCGCCGATGACCGAAACCGGAATGGCCAGCGAGATGATCAGCGTCGCTCGGCCGGACCGCAGGAAGACCAGCAGAAGCAGCGCCGCCAGGCTGCCGCCGATGTAAATGTTCTGATTGACCAGGGCGATGGCGGAATTAATGTAAACCGTCTCGTCATAGACTTGGCGAATTTCCAGCCCGGCGGCGGGCACCTGGGCGGCGCGCAGCTCCTCCAGCGCAATCCGGATGCCCTCCATGGTCTCGATAACGTTGGCGCCCGTCTCGCGGATCGCGTTCATCGCCAAGGCCGGCTGCCCGTTCATGCGGATCCGTGCCGTCGGCTCGGTGTAGCCGAACCGAACGATTGCGACATCGTCCACTGTGACGCGTCCCACTCCGGCCAGTCCGTCACTCTCCGAGCGCAGGACCACGTCGCCCACGGCCTGAACGGTGTCCAGCTCGCCCTCGGTGCGCACCACGTAGCGGCGCTTTCCTTCCTCGATATCGCCGGCTGAGACGCTGGCGTTGGCGGCCCGCAGGGTGGCGACCACATCGGTGACCGTCAGTTGAAAACGGGCCAGCAGTTCCGGTTCGACGATCACCTCGATCCGACGCTCGCTGCCACCGAAGACGTTCATACGGGCCACGCCCTGAACGCGCTCCAAGCGGTCGACGACGACGTCGTCGATGAAATCGCCGTAGGTGTGGATCGGCTGGTCGTTGCCGTCGAGTCGGACGATGTTGAACCAGGCGATCGGGTTGTCGTCGCTGCCCGAGGTATCGAAGGTCGGTTCATCGACCTCGTCCGGATAGTCGGCGACGCGGTCGAGCCGGTTGGCGACCAGCAGCAGAGCCCGGTCCATGTTGGTGGCGACCGCGAACTCCAGGGTCACGCGTGCCCGGCCGGTTTCCGCCCGCGAGGTAATGGTTTCCAGACCTTCCAGACCCTTCAGCGCGTCTTCCTGGCGGTTGACGATCTCCCGCTCCACCTCCACAGGTGCCGCCCCAGGCCAGATGGTCTCAATCGTAATCACCGGGCTGTTGACGTCAGGGGCGAGCTGGATCGGAATCGCCTGCAACGCGACCCAGCCGAACATCACCACCATGATGACGGCGGCGACGACGGCCGTCGGACGCTCGATGGCGATGCGGATGAGGTTCATGGCTATCTCTTCCGCCTAGCCTTTGGTCTCGGACTGGGCCGTGTTTGGCGCCGACTGCGGCCCGCCCAGGGAGTCCAGGTTGACCGGCTCGACTGCCTGGCCGTCGCGTAGCCTCTCATTGCCGCGCACCACGACCAAGTCGCCGGCTTGCAGACCGCCCAGCACTTCGAAGCGGTTGCCCATTGCGACTCCCAGAGCGATGTCGCGCAGGTTGGCGTGCCCGTCTTCGAACACGAAGATCTGTTGACTGCCTCCGCCCCGAGGCAGGACGGCGTCCTTCGCCACACTCAAAATCTCTCGTGCGTTGCCGATGGGCACTTGCACGCTCACGCTCTGTCCCGGCGCCAGCGGCGTTTCGACCGTGCCGAACTGCGGCAACAGACGCACGGGACGTGTACGCGTACGGGGGTTTTCGCTCGGAATCACGGCGCGCACGACGGCACGGTGGGTAGAGCGATCGGCGAGTTGAATGTCTACCTCTGTCCCTGGCGTCAGACCTGTCAGCCGCATGAAGGGGACTTCGACCTCGATCTCCAGCTCGGCCACAGCGACCAGAGAAACGACCTGCTCTCCGGTTCGCAGGAACGCACCGGCCTCGCTTTGCCGTTCTGTCACGACACCGGCATAGGGTGCGCGAACCTCGGCGTAGTAGACGTCGAGCTCCGCCAGTTCCAACTCCGCGCTCGCCGAGGCGACGGCACTCTCCGCCTCGTTCAGCTCGGCTCGGGCAATGGCGACAGTCTGGCGCTGGTCGTCGTAGCGCGCCTGGCTGAAGGCGGCGGAGCTGCGTAGGCCCTCGATCCGGCGCATTTCCTGTTCTGCAAGCGTGACGCTGGCGCGACGGGTGGCAATCAGCGCATTGGCCTCGCTCAGGCGGGCCGCGGCAAGCTCGCGCTGAGCCGCCAGCACCGCATCGTCGATCAGAGCCAGAGGCTGGCCTTCGTTCACTCTGTCGCCCACCTCGACCAGGTATTCGGCGATGGCACCATCGATCCGCGTTGCCACGGGTCCGGCCTTGCGAGCCACGACGCGGCCGATCGCCGGTGCGGTCTGAGACAGCGGTGCGCGCACCACTTCGTCGACATGTACCGGGGCGGCCGGCGGACCGCCTTGAGCCTTTGCGGAAGACACAAGAGCACCGGTCGCCACGGCTAGGCCGAGCAACAGACAGAAGGCAAGACCGCTCCGTCGAACCTCTGCGTTCACGATCACTCCACTTCCTTCCGCAGATCGGGCTTCAGCATATAAAAAGCCGGGCATGCCGCCCGGCCTCCTCGCTCTGGGAGATGGTGCGGTTTCTGCCCACCGGCAAGTTGTCTGCTGATTTGTACGCAGACTAGCCGATCAAACTTACCCGAACCAGAGGTGAAGCACTGTAGAAACAATCTATAGTCGTGTATTCTTCAGTCGCTATATCACCCAGGGCTTGAAGTGCTTCGACAGCGTCAGGCCTTGAGCATGATATGACGAGCCGATGCCGGCGCCGTACAGCCGATCAGGCGGTGCGGCTAAGCGATCGTAGACCAGTCGGCCCACCGCTTGCCCGTCCTCGAGCATGAAGGGAACCTCATGGCTGCGGACTTCCAGCACGGCTCGGGTGCCTTGGCTCGGTTCTTCAGGGGCCGTCTCCCAGCCGAACCCGGGGTCGAAGAAGCCGGCGTAGTGGACTCGGAACTCGCCGACCTGCACATCGTAGGCGACCATCTCGGCGGCATGAGTCGGCGGGATGCGCACCGTTTCCTTCGACGCCAGGATATAGAACTCGTTCGGATCGAGAATCAGGCGGTTGCCTCTGCTGGCCGGGAGCGGGTCCCAGAAATCCGCAGGTTCGTAATGTCCGATGCGGGCCACATCGATCACGTCGGCGTGTCGTTTCGCTCGGAAGCCGATCAGGCCTTCGCTGCCGGCACCGCCGGCGCGGCCGGTTAGATCCACGGTAAACATCAAGCCACGGTCGATGACGGCTTCTGTTTCCGCGCCGATCAGCCCGACTTCCGCATGCAGCTTCGCCAAAGCGGAATCCCGAACGCCCGGCGACCCTCGGATGAGCCGAAGCTGGTTCAGCGGTGTGCCGCGGCGCACGAGAATGGAAAAGGCGTTTGGGGCGATTTCGGCGTAGAGCGGTCCGTCGTAGCCCTCGGGCACCTTGTCGAAAGAGGTTGCGCCGTCGCAGATCAGCCGGGTGAAGACGTTGAGCCGCCCGGTAGAGGACTTCGGGTTGGCGATACCGGCCACCCGGCTGGACAACGCCAAGCGCTCCATCAGAGGCACGATGTAGACGCAGCCGACCTCCAGAACCGCTCCGGCCGTCAGGTCGATGGCATGCATCGAAAGATCTTCGATCAGTTCCGTCACCGGGCGGCCTTTGCCAGGTAGGAAGCTGGCGCGCACCCGGTAGGCGACCGGACCGAGCTGCAGATCGAGACTGGCGGGCTGAACCTGTTTCAGCAAGTCGGCCGGCCCGCCCTCGTCGCTCGAGACGATCTCGCCGCTGGCGATCAGTTCGCGGATTGCCTGGGCAGGCAGAATGCCAGCGCCACGCGGCGCGGATTGGGACGGAATGGCAGTGGTGGCCTCGGCCATCGCAAACTTCTTTTTCTCTGTGCTGACCTCCTGTAGCAGCCCGGGGGAGTCGCCACAATCCGCCTGGCGCAAGCAGCAGGAAAGGGCGTTTGTTTCCCGACCCGACCGTCGCGTAAGCTGCGGCAAAAGAACGGGACTCAACACGCGAGAGAGGCGGCGCCCTACCTGATGACAACCCTGCTTTACAGCCACCCCATCTGTGCCGAACACGATACCGGACCCGGTCATCCCGAGCGGCCCGCCCGTCTGCGGGCCGTTCTGAGCGCTCTGGAGGATCCGGCCTTCGAGGCGCTGGAGCGGCGGGAGGCGCCCCTGGCGGAACGGGCGCAGATTGAGCGTGTGCACCCGGTGGACTACGTGGAGGCAGTCTTTGCCACGGTTCCCGATAGCGGCACGGCACACCTGGACGGCGATACGGTGGTATCGCCGGCCTCCGGCGAAGCCGCCTTAAGGGCGGCCGGGGCGGTGACGGCGGCCGTCGATGCCATAATGGCCGGTGAGGCGGATAATGCCTTTTGTGCCATTCGGCCGCCGGGTCACCATGCCGAGCCGGATCGCGCCATGGGGTTTTGCGTTTTTTCCAACGCGGCCATTGGTGCGCTGCATGCCCGCGCTGCGCACCGCGTTCACCGCATCGCCGTGGTGGATTTCGATGTGCACCACGGCAACGGAACTCAGGCCGCCTTCTGGGACGACCCCGACCTGATGCTGTTGTGCAGCCATCAGATGCCGCTTTACCCCGGAACCGGTTCGGCCAGCGAGCGGGGCGCACACGGGAACATCGTCAACGTACCGCTGCCTCCGGGCGCCGGGTCGGAGGAGTTTCGCGAGATCTATCGCAATGTCGTCATCCCGAGGCTGCGGGCCTTCGACCCCGATTTCGTGATCATCTCGGCTGGCTTCGACGCGCATTACGCCGATCCACTGGCGGGACTCAATTTCACAGAAGCGGACTTCGCCTGGGCGACCAGCGAGATCCTGCACGTCGCGGAGCACTCGGCGCGCGGGCGCGTGGTTTCGACCTTGGAAGGGGGGTACGACCTCGACGGACTGGCACGGTCGGCCGCGGCCCATGTGGGAGCGTTGTTGCAGCCTTAGGACCGGGAACTGATGCGGGTGGGTCGAAACGGAGAGGGTCAGCTGCTGTAGCAGAGCGGCACGTCCGTCGGCTGATCGCCGCGCAACCCACTTGCTGCCCGCGCTTCGGCGCTCCGCAAGCAGGCCAGCAGCGGTTCGTCGATTCCGGCACGCCAGACCTCGAGAGGTAGTACCAGGGCTTGCTCGCCGTTATCCCGGTACCAGCCGTCGAGGACGTAGCTGCGGCCGCTCGAGCGTTCCTGCAAGCTTGCTGCGTAGTGCGGCCAACCATCCAGAAGATTCCCGCGCTGTACCGGCATAGCGGGCGCGTGATGACGCAGCAGTCCTTCTGCCGTCAGCAGCCGGGCCAACTGGGTCATGTTGACGGCTTCGTCGATACAGTCGAGCTGGCCGCTGCTGCCGAAGCCGGCAAAAGTCCCTGCCCGATCCTTACTGCTGTTCGTGTGTTGGCCGGCAATTGTCTCGAAGGTGGCGGCAGCGGCTGCCAGCCTGCGGCGTTCCTCTGCCGAGTCTTCAGGCAAGGGATCGAAATGCGCGGCGATCGTCTGCCATTCCCGAGAGGTCAGGGCGAGGTCGTGGCGTTCGGCACAGCCATGTCCGGTGCAGTAGACCAGGGAGTCCGGAGCCGGTGTTTCCGGCGCCACACGGTCCAGCACGGTCTGGCCGTAGCGCGCGGACAGGCTGCCACTGCACCCAGTCAACACAAGCGCGGCGGCTGCACAGATAAGGACCCGATGCCGTGTCATGCTCTCTCGTTTTGCAAGTCTGCCCGACGACCGGACGGCGCAGAAGGTTTGTTTTCTAAGAAGTCTAAACTGCTGGCCGGCTGGCAGCCAATCCCGAAGACAACGGGGGGCGGCGCATGCTACAGACAGCAGCCAATCGAGATCGTGTGCACGAGGATAAAAGTAGAACAGATGGCAGAGATTGCCGGACAGCAAGCACCGCAGGTGCCGAGCGAGATCGCTCAGATGTCGTTCGAAGAGGCGTTGGAGGAACTGCGTCAGATCGTCGGCCGATTGGAGTCGGGTGAAGGCCAACTGGATCAAGCGATCGACGCCTACGAGCGCGGCGCGCACCTGAAGGCCCACTGCGAGGCAAAGCTGCGCGAAGCTCAGGCGAAGATCGAGAAGATCGCGCTTGGCCCCGATGGAACGGCCCGCAGCGAGCCCTTCGAGGGGAACTGAAGGGCTTTGGACACCCCTGCGTCGGGACTGTGGTGGTCGTCGCAGTAAGTTGACCACGCGCTTTCGCCAAAAATCCCCGAAACGCATGGGCTTGACCTTTTCACTGTGAAGTCGGACCTTTCCCGCTTGGCTGCCGTTGTTTCCGAACGGCGGGTCGGGGCTTCATAAGCACAAAAGAGGACGAGCGTGAGCGTATCAGGCGAGAGCAAGACCCCGTTGCTGGACCAGGTGCCGACCCCGGCCGAGCTGCGCCAACTGGACGAAAGTCAACTCGGCCAACTTGCGGACGAACTGCGCTCCGAAATGATCGATGCGGTGTCCCACACCGGTGGGCATCTCGGCGCCGGGCTCGGTGTGGTCGAGCTTACGGTGGCCTTGCATCATGTCTTCAACACGCCCGACGACAAGCTGATCTGGGATGTCAGTCACCAGTGCTACCCCCACAAGATTCTGACCGGGCGGCGCGACAGGATTCGTACTTTGCGCCAGACCGACGGCCTCTCGGGCTTCACCAACCGAACCGAGAGTGAATACGACCCCTTCGGAGCGGCGCATTCCTCGACGTCGATTTCCGCCGGTCTGGGCTATGCTGTGGCGCGTGACTACAAGGGCGCCAAGAACCATGTGATCTCGGTGATCGGGGACGGCGCCATGTCGGCCGGCATGGCCTACGAGGCGATGAACAACGCCGGCGCCCGCGACACGCGCCTGATTGTGATCCTGAACGACAACGACATGTCCATCGCTCCTCCGGCCGGTGCGATGAGCAGCTACCTGTCGCAGATCGTCAGTTCGAAGTCCTTCCAGTCTGTCCGCCATTGGGGCAAGCACCTAGCCGAACGGCTGCCCAGAAGCCTGCAAGCCACGGCCAAGAGAGCCGAAGAGTATGCGCGCACCCTGGTCACCGGCGGTACGCTGTTCGAGGAACTCGGCTTCTTCTATATCGGCCCGCTCGACGGCCATAACCTGGAACACCTGATCCCGGTCCTGAAGAACGTGCGCGACACCGACTTCGCCGGGCCTGTCCTGATCCACGCCGTGACCCAGAAGGGCAAGGGTTATGCACCGGCCGAGGCGGCGGCGGACAAGTATCACGGCGTCGCCAAGTTCGACGTCATCACAGGAAAGCAGACCAAGCCGCAGCCCAAGGCGCCGGCCTATACCTCCGTCTTCGCCGATGCGCTGATCAAGGAGGCCGAAGACAACGAAAAGGTGGTGGCGGTGACCGCCGCCATGCCCTCCGGGACCGGGCTCAACAAGTTCGGCGATCGCTTTCCTGATCGTACCTTTGACGTCGGCATCGCCGAGCAGCACGCCGTCACCTTCTGTGCGGGTCTGGCCTGCGAAGGCTTTGTGCCGTTCGCGGCGATCTACTCGACGTTCCTGCAGCGCGCCTACGACCAGGTTGTGCACGACGTGGCCATCCAGAAGCTGCCTGTGCGGTTCGTGCTCGACCGCGCCGGCATGGTCGGTGCCGACGGTGTGACCCACCAGGGCTCCTACGACATCGCCTATCTCGGCTGCCTGCCTGATTTCGTGCTGATGGGCGCTTCGGACGAGGCCGAATTGATGCACATGGTTGCGACGCAGGTGGCCATCGACGACCGCCCCTCGGCCTTGCGTTATCCGCGGGGCGAGGGCATCGGCGTACCTCTACCGGAACGCGGCGTGCCGCTGGAAATCGGCAAGGGCCGGATCCTCAAAGAAGGCACCAAGGTCGCTATCCTCAGCTACGGCACGCGCCTGAAGGATGCCCTGACCGCGGCCGACGAACTGGCCGCCAAGGGCCTCAGCACCACCGTTGCCGATGCGCGCTTCGCAAAGCCGCTCGATGAGGATCTGCTGCGGCGTTTGGCCAGTGAGCATGAGGTGCTGATTACCATCGAGGAAGGGGCGGTCGGCGGTTTCGCCAGCTACTGCTTCCACTCCTTGGCACGCCAGGGCCTGTTGGAGTCCGGTGTGAAGGTACGGCCCATGTGCCTGCCCGATCGCTTCATCGATCACGGCAAGCCGGACGAGCAGATCGCCTGGGCCGGCCTGAGCGCCTCGGACATCGTCGCCACCGCTCTGACCGCGCTTGGCTACAACGATACGGAAGTCCGTCCGGCGCGGGCGTAGCGGCGTTAATCAAACTAGTTGCCGCTGAATTCTCTGACTTATAGCGAGCCTGCTTTGCCGAGCAGCGTTGCCTCGTCGACCGCATAGCTGGTCTGGCGTCAGTTCGCTTTCGAGCGGGTGCGAAATCCACCATAGTCCCCGGTCCTATGACCGTTGCGGCGTCCACTCCCTCGCCAGCTGCGCCTGAACGTGCGGCCGGCCTCGGCCCCTGGCTTGCGGAAGCCAGGGCCATGGTGAAGCTTGCCCTGCCGCTGATCGCCAGCCAGCTCGGCCTGATCGCCATGTCGGTCACCGACGTGCTGATGATTGCGCCGCTCGGTCCGACGCATCTGGCCGCCGGCTCCCTGGCCTTCATGCTCTACTTCAACATCTGGCTGTTCTGCCTCGGTGTCCTGATTGCCTCGGCGTCGCTGGCCAGCCAGGCCCGAGGTGCGCGCAGCTTTAAGGGCGTACGCCGTTCGATCCGGCAAGGCTTCTGGGTCGCTTTAACTCTGGTGCCGCCGGCCGCCCTGGCTCTTTGGTTTGGCCGCGACCTCCTGTTGCTTGCGGGGCAGGATAGGGAAGTGGTGGCCCTGGCCGAGCCCTACCTGCATGCCATCGTCTGGAGCCTCCCCTTCAGTTTCGGTTTTCTGGTGTTGCGCTTCTTCGTTTCGGCGCTATCGCGCCCGACAACCGTCATGATCGGACTGATCGGAGGCGCGCTGGTGAACGTGCCGTTGGACTACGTGTTGATCCATGGCGCTCTCGGCGTTCCGGCGTTTGGGATTGCGGGGGCGGCCTGGGCAACGTCGCTGGTCTGGGTCGGCCTCTTCTCCTGGCTGGTCTTGGTGGTTCTGCGTGACCGGGAGTTCCGGCGCTATCATGTCTTTGTCCGCTTCTGGCGTCCGGACTGGCCGCGCTATCGAGAGATCTGGCGGATCGGACTGCCGGTCGGTATCGCTCTGGTTGCCGAGAGCGGGCTGTTCGCTGCCGGCCAACTGCTGATGGGACAGATCGGGACTCTGGAGCTGGCCGCCCATGCCGTCGCCATTCAGGTGGCCTCGGTCGCCTTCATGGTGCCGCTTGGCATCGGCCAGGCGGCCCAGGTCCGTGTCGGGCAGCGCTTCGGGGCCGGCGACCGGGCCGGCGTTCACCGGGCCGGTTGGATGGCCTTGATCCTGGCCGGCCTCACGACAGGCGTCGGGGCGCTCGCCATGTGGTTCGCACCGGAGGCGATTGTCGGCCTCTTTCTGGATGCCGACAGCCCGGTCGATGCACCGGTCTTTGCCCTGGCCGTCAGCTTTCTGTTGGTGGCTGCGGTCTTCCAACTGGTCGATGGCGTGCAAGTTGCCATGATCTCGAGTCTGCGCGGCCTTTCGGATACGGCTTGGCCCTTGATCATAGCGGTGCTCAGCTACTGGGCGGTCGGGGTCGTTGCCGCCTGGATCTTCGCTTTTCCGCTCGGGTTGGAAGGTGTCGGAATCTGGATGGGGCTTGCGGTCGGATTGGCAGTCGCCGCCGTCGGTCTGACCATCCGCTTCGCTCTGCGCGAGCGCTTAGGGCTGCTCGACCGGCCGACCGCAGCATGAGACAGCGCGCAGATCGCCTGCTGGTCGCTCGCGGCTTGGCGGAGAGCCGGAGCCGGGCGCAGGCGCTGATCGCTGCCGGGCTGGTGCTCTGCAACGGTCGGCCGCTTGCCAAGCCCAGCCAGGAACTCGAAGACACGGTGCAATTCACCGTCACCGGTCGCGATCACCCTTGGGTCTCGCGCGGCGGCGTCAAGCTCGAGGCCGGGCTGGAGGTCTTCGGCATCAACCCGACCGGTTTGGTCTGCCTGGACCTGGGGGCCTCGACCGGCGGCTTCGTTGACGTGCTGCTGAGCCGTGGCGCCGCGAAGGTTTACGCCATTGACGTCGGCCGCGGGCAGCTCGCCGAGCGTTTGCGCGAAGACCCGCGCGTGATCTCCCTGGAGCAGACAGATGCGCGTGATCTGACTCTGTCACAGCTGTCCGAGCCAGTTGGATTGATCAGCGCGGATCTCAGCTTCATCTCCCTGACGCTTGCCCTGCCGGCAGCGCTGGAGCTGGCGGCGCCTGGGGCCGAACTGATTGCATTGGTCAAGCCACAGTTCGAAGCTGGGCGCGGTGCCGTTGGCAAAGGTGGGATTCTGCGCGATTCTGCCGTTCGCGAGGCAGCCATCGTCAAGGTTCGCGACTGGCTGGACAGCCAACTCCACTGGACCGTCAAGGGCGTGATCGACAGCCCGATCGCCGGCGGCGACGGCAATCTCGAAGCGCTTATCCGGGCGGTGAAAGCCACTTAGACGAGCCGCTGCCGCCTCGCACTAACGCTCCAGTGCCGGCGGGGTCCGAAGCTGCGGACCTTGCGTCTCGAAAGCGCCGATCATGCGCAGTACCGGCTCGAGGCGGTCGACCACCTGGGCAAGGCGAACCAGTGTTCCGGCGTCGGCTTGCAGATTGGCGAGGTCACGTAGAAAGCGGCGGAACGGTGGCTCCTGGGGAAACTCAATCAGCTGCACCTCGGTCTCCGGAGCAATACCCGCGACCTCTTTTGCTGCCTCGACAGCGGCGGTCAGGCCACCCAGCGTGTCGACCAAGCCGTTCTCCGCTGCGTCGGCGCCGGTGAAGACGCGGCCGCCGGCAACTCCGCGAACTGCAGCAATCTCCAGGTTTCGCCCTGTGGCCACCTTCTCCAGGAAATCGTCGTAGACGACGCTCAAACCGGTCTGCAGCTTCTGCCACTGGGCCGGTGTGAAGTTGCGGTTGGCGCTCCAGTAGGCGGCGTTGTTGCCGGCCTGTACACCGTCCCAGTTAACCTCCAGTTCATTCCAGAGATCGGCTAGGACGAACTTGCCTGTGACGACGCCGATGGACCCGGTGATGGTTCCCGGTTGGGCGATTATGCGATCTGCGCCGGCCGATACGAAGTAACCGCCCGACGCGGCCAGACCGGCCATGGAGATGACCACCGGCTTTCCGGCCTCGCGGACCTGGGCAACGGCCCGCCAGATGGCATCAGAGGCGGCATAGGAGCCGCCCGGGCTGTCGACTCGGAAAACGACAGCTTCCACGTCGGGATCTTCCGCTGCAGCTTGCAGCGCTGCCACGATTCGCCCGGATTGCATCTCCGCGCCTCCGAAGGGACTGCCCTGCTGCTCGCTGCCCAGCACCACGGGCCCCAGCCCGTAGATCAAGGCGACCTTGGGCGCATCGGCCGGCTGTTCCGGACGCTCGCGCTGATTCATGTAGCGCTGGAACGCAACGCGTTCGACATAGTCCTCGGCTAGGCCGCGCACTTCGTCGAGATAAGCCAGGCGGTCGACCAGGCCTGCATCCACCGCTTCTGCAGGCAGATAGGGGCCTTCGTCGATCAGGCGTCTGGCCTCTGTCGGCTCGATCTCCCGGCTGTCGGCGATTGCGAGGGCGAGCTGATCGCGCCAGGACGCCAGCAGCCGGTTCAGGTTGCTGCGGACCGCGGGGGACATGGCGTTGCGGGTCAAGGGGTCGACGGCGCCCTTGTACTCCTCGCGCTGGCCGAAGCGTCCCGAGATTCCCAGGCCTGCCAGCGCTTCGCGCATATAGGGCTGTTCCAGCAGGAAACCGGTGAGATCCAGACCGCCAGAGGGTTGTAGCCAGACCTCATCAGCCGCGGTCGCGAGGTAGTAGTGCAGTGTGCCGTTGCCGCCCTCGCCGAAGCTTTCCGCAAAGCCGAACACGACCTTGTCTTCCGCCCTGAAAGCGATCAGCGCGTCGCGCAGTTCCTGAACCTGCGTGATATTGATCTCGCCGGCCCCCAGACGCAGCAGAATGCCTTCCACGCCGGGGTCCCGGCCGGCATCTTCAATCGTCGCAATCAGCTCGGCGAGTTGCCAAGGCCCACCAAAGGCCGTCGTCTGGAAGCCGCCGTCGCCGCGCTCGACGACGCCCGACGAGACGTCGAGTTCCAGCATCATGGAGTCCGGCAGCTCGCGTTCGGCCGTTTGCAGGCCGATTCTCTCGTCGAAGGTCTCGGCGGCTTCGCGCCAGGCGAAGACGCCGATCAGCACGACCACGACCACCAGCAGGCCGACACTGGCCAGAAGGCCGACGATGGATTTCAGCAGAAAGAGGATAATGCGGATCACGCCGCTGCCCTCCGATCGATTGCGGGGTCGGGTGGAATCTGACTTAGGATTGACGCGAAACGGCATGGTACTCGGGGTTGGGCATCATGTCCGTTCCTGAGGCGACGCGGTTCGACATGTTGAAGAAGCCGACGACGGCGCAGAGGTCGAAGACATCTTCGTTCGACAGGCCGACATCGAACAATCGGCGCCTGTCCGCATCGGCGATCAGATGTGGGGTTTCGGTGAGCTTGCAGGCGAAGTCAAGCAGAGCTCTTTGACGTTGGCTCAGCTCGGCAACACGGTAGTTCATCGCCAGCATTTCGCCCAATTGCGGATCGCCCGACAGCTCGCGTACCGCCGCACCATGAGCGACCAAGCAATAGTAGCAACGATTTACGTTAGAAACGACGACGGCGATCATCTCGCGTTCCAGCTTGGTCAGGCCAGACTCGCCGAGCATCAGATCATTGTACATGCGACCGAAAGCGCGCAGCTTCTCCGGCCTCAGGGCGTAGGCCTGCAGCACATAGGGGACCAGGCCCAGCTTTTCTCGGCACTTCTGGAAATAGGTTTGCAGATCCTCCTCAAGTTCGGCTTCGTCGGGCACCGGCAGTTTCATGACGTGATCGGGTTGCGGCATGGCCTTCCTCCTCGGCGGCGCCTATCTTGCGGCGCTCGTTTTCCCGGACCGGGACTCCGGTGGTAGCGTCTTTGGGGCGTTCTTGACCAGAGCCGAAAGCGGGTCACCACACAGGTTTGCCCTGAGAGCGTCAGGCAGGCCTCTAGCGGCGTGAGGTTTCCAGTGCGACGACGTGCTCGCCCCGGCGGCGGCCGGCAAATCGATGTCAGCGTGACCGAGCTGGGCGCGCGCGGAGACGGCGTGGCCAAAAGTGGGGATGGGCTGGTCTTCGTGCCGCTCTCGGCCCCCGGCGACCGCCTGCGCTTGCGCTTGGCGGGCGAAAAACGCGGCGGCGCCCTACTTGGCGAGATTCTGGAGGTTCTCGAAGAGAGTTCCTTGCGGGTCGAACCCCCCTGTCCGCATTTCGGTCCCTGCGGCGGCTGTCAGCTTCAGCACTTGCGGGCGGAGGCTTATAGCGACTGGAAGCAACACTTGGTCGCCATGCACTTGGCGCGCCAGGGGCTTGATCCCGCCACGGTGAGGCCGTTGACGAAAGTCGCACCTGGTAGCCGTCGTCGCGCCGTCTTTGCCGCCCGTCGCCGGGGGCGGCGCCTGTTGCTCGGTTTCTACGAGGCGCGCAGCCACAACATCGTCGATCTTGAGACCTGCCTTCTGGTTACGCCAAGTCTTCTAAGGCTGTTGGCGCCGTTGCGCGCGGTCCTGTTGGACTGGCTGCCCGACGGCGCCGTAGCGGAGTCGGTGGTGGCTGAGACCGAAACGGGTCTGGATCTGCTGATCGAGACGGAGACTGCGCCTGGTCTCGAAGCGCGCGAAGCGCTGGCCGCTTTCGCGGAAACGCAGGATTTGGCAAGGCTTTCCTGGCGTCGCAAAGGGGGACTGCCGGAGCCCTTGGCACAAAGACGCCTGCCGCGGCTGACGTTCGGTCGCGCACAGGTTACGCCGCCACCGGGTGGGTTCTTGCAGCCCAGTCGCGAGGGAGAGGCAGCTCTGGTCGAAATGGTGCGAGCGGCGATACCGGCCTCGGCCTTGCGCGTCGCCGACCTCTACGCTGGGATTGGTACCTTCGCTTTCTCCCTGGCGGATCCCGCACGCATTCTTGCCTACGAAGGCGATGCGGAGGCTCTGGTAGCCTTGGAGGGAGCGGCGCGCCAGCCAGCGCTAAAGGGCCGTGTCGCGGGGGAGCGTCGCGATCTCGATCGACAGCCGCTCCGCGCTGAGGAGCTGGATGTTTTCGATGCTGTCGTGTTCGATCCGCCACGTGCGGGCGCCGGCGCCCAGGCACCTCACATCGCGCAAAGCATCGTACCGACGGTGGTCGCCGTATCCTGCAACCCGGCCAGCTTTGCCCGCGACGCCCGTACTCTGGTCGACGGTGGCTACCGGCTGGACCAGGTCACGCCTTTGGACCAATTCCCCTGGTCGAGCCACCTCGAACTCGTCGCGGTGTTTCGGCGCTGAGCGTTTTCGGATTGAGGTGAGATGGCGAGGCGATCCCTCCCTCTGTGAATCGTCTCCGGTGCGGGTGCTCAAAGCAGGCCCTTAGGGCCAGAGGCGCCTTTACATCTCGAATAGAACCGCTGCGACAATTCCGCCCAAAAAGTTCTCTGTATGGGTCGTGATGCGACGTGCAGCCGATCTGCGCGTGCGGTGAGGTCCGGTCGTCGCGCCTTTACGTCAGCAATACAATTTATAATAGAATAATCCCTTAGGGTGATCTGGCAGGGGGAGAAACCCCAACGGTGTAACTCGTTTACATATGGTTAACTACCCGATTTACGTATGGTTAATTTCGCGATACGGTAGACGGAAGGGCGGAGTAGCTACGCTACTTTGTTGATAGCCATACTACTTGGGGGCGAAATTATGCCGAGTGTCGCTGTTGCGAAAACTGGTGGTTCGGCTGCGGGTAAGGTGCCCAGTCCGCGTCATCGACCGGAGGCGGTCGGCTATCGGGTTAACCTTCCAGCGGCGCTGCCGACAGAAGCGCCGCTGCGTATCGGCGACTACACCATCGCCCGCATCGGCCCCGAAGAGGCTAGCCTGATCCCGGATGGCTTCAGGCGGGTTTATGGCGAAAACTACCTGTCGAGCGCTGTCTACGACACCGAAGCGATCGGTGAAGCGCTGCGCAGCGGGGAGCAGATCTCCTTTCTCGCACGCCATATCAGCGGCGAGTTTGCCGGTCACATCGCCCTGCGCCGATCAGCACCCAACGCCAACATCTACGAGATCAGTCAGGGAATCGTGGTGGCCGAGCATCGCAAGGCCGGCATCTTTCGCCACATATTCGACGCCGCGCTCGGCATGGCCGAAAACGATCCGACCTGCGAGGCCCTGTTCGGCACGGCCCTGACGAATCATAAGATTTCCCAGCGCGTTCTGTCGGAGGCCGGCTTGCGCGACGTCGGCTTCGAAATCGACTATGTGCCGCAACGCATGCTTTCACGCGAAGGTGCGGCCGGGCCGATCGCTACGGTCGTGCAGTACCGGTCCTTCGGCCGCGGGCCGGTCAGCCCGGCCTATGTGTCTCCGGCTCTGGCCGGATGGGTCTGGCGGCTGCTGCGGATCGGCGGCGAGGCGGGACCCGCGCTGCCGGTGGTCAAGGCACAGTTGACGCGGCGAACTTGTTTGGGCGAAGAGACGGATCTGCCGCGCTTCGATATGGCGCGCTTGACGCTCGAAGAGGCTGGCGACGATCTCTCGAGCCTTGTAGGCGATTTCGAGCGACGTTCGGCGGCCGCCGGTCGCCGGACGGCACAGGTTCTAATCGGTCTCGACAGGCCTCAAGCCGCTGCAGCGATCGAAAGCTTGCGACCGCTCGGCTACGCTTTCAGCGGGCTCTTGCCACGTTACTTGCCCGGCAGTGCACACGGAGCGCTTTTGTATAAAAGCTTTGGTCGACCGAACTTCAAAGAAATTCAACCTTTCACAGAACAGGCAAGCGTACTTCTTTCAGATGTCGTGCTAGACTGGCACTCCGTTACGAAGACTAAAGAGCTGGCCCCTAACCGCCTGCCGGCTCTGGACCCCGCCAGTCGTGGAGCGCGAACTGTCCCTCAGCGGATGGCATAAGACAGCCTTTCGATTCTGTTGCTCGCTTGCGGAGGCTGTTGGCGCTTCCGCGCGGCGGCAATGTGATCGGTCGTGAGCCGGCTTCGCGGCCCGACTCTGGCCGCGGCAGTTGCGGTCGGGGTGTTCATCGGCTCGACGACCGTCGCGTCGAAGTTTGCTGTTGAAGATATCGGGCCGGCGGGTCTGACCTTCTTGCGCTATGCCATTGCGTTGGCCTGTCTGCTGCCCTTTGCAGCCTTTTCAATGTGGCGGCGGATATCGCTCGCCGATTTCTCGGCAATTGCAGCTCTGGGAGTGGCGCAATTCGCCATTTTGGCCGGGCTGTTTCATTTCAGCCTGTTGTTCATTCCAGCTGGCCGGGCTGCCGTCATCTTCGCGACCATACCGCTGCTCACGCTCGGCATTGCTACGGCACTGGGGCGTGAGCCTCGCAGCTTCGTAAAGGCGCTCGCCGTTCTGGCTTGCGTGATCGGTGTCGCGGTGGCGATCGGTGAACGAGATATCCTCACGCATCCCAATGCTTGGGTTGGTGATCTCGCTGCCTTGGGCAGTGCGCTTATCGGGGCGGTCTGCAACGTCCTCTACGGAACCTATACGCGGCGCCATGGCGCACGGTCCGTCAGTGCCTTGTCGATGGCGCCTGCGGTGATCGTGCTGTTGCCTGTCCTGGTCCTGCTCGAGGGCTGGCCCCCGGACTGGTCGGAGGTTACGGCACCGGCCTGGGCAGCGGTCGTGTTCACCGGTTTTGCGAGCGCGGCCGGCTTTCTGCTGTTGACCTGGGCCTTGGCGCGCGCAGCGGCCAGCGACGTCGCAGCCTTCTTTTCGCTCGGCCCGATCGTTGCGACGGCGCTGGGCGTCGGGCTGCTCGGAGAAGCCGTAACGCCGCAGTTTCTGCTGGGTGTTGCCTTAGTATCGTCTGGGCTTTGGGTGGCGTTGAAGGCGCGTTAGGCCTTCCAGGCCGTCAGCTTTCCTTGGCCAGCGCGGCGAGACCTTCCCCGGTGATCAGGAAGACGTTCTTGTCCAGGATGCGCAAGCCCGGCAGGGACTTGTAGAAGCGGATGGCACGGCGATTGAAGCGGTCCACGGTCCAGACGAGCCGCGTCCACCCGCGCTCGGCTGCGGTACGCGCCATCTCGGTCATCAGCGCTCTGCCGACGCCGTCGCCACGAGCGGCGTCGGTGACATAGATTTCCTTCAGGAACAGGGCCAACTCGCAGTCCGTCGTCCAGAACACCGGTGCGTAGATTGCGAAGCCGACCGGCAAGCCGTTGCGCTCAGCGACCAAGGCTTCGAAGCCTGGTTCTTGATCGATCCGCCGGCGTAGCCGCTCCGCCATCTCCGAAGCAGGCAAGGGCTGCGGATCGCCGTAGAACGCGAAAGCCTCGATCAAGAGCGCCGACAACCGCCCGCAGTCGTTGGGACCCGCGCGGCGAACGGTGGCCGCGGAGTCGGTTCCACTCACAGGCCGATCTGGGCGCGATGCCGTAGCAGGTGATCCGCCAGCACCAACGCCATCATCGCTTCACCGACCGGAATGGCACGAATACCGACGCAAGGGTCGTGGCGCCCCTTGGTGACGATCTCGGTGTCCTGGCCGAAACGGTCGACGGTGCGCTTCGGGCTCAGAATCGAGCTTGTCGGCTTGACGGCAAAGCGCACGACCAGCGGCTGACCGGTTGAGAGACCACCCAGCACGCCGCCGGCATGGTTGGACAAGAAGGCGACTTGTCCATCCTGCATGCGCATCTCGTCGGCGTTTTCCTCGCCTGGCAGACGTGCCGCGGCAAAACCGTCGCCGACCTCCACGCCCTTGACCGCGTTGATCGACATCATCGCCTTGGCCAGGTCGGCATCCAGCTTGTCGTAGACGGGTTCGCCCAGCCCCGGCGGAAAACCCTCGGCCACCACCTCGACCACGGCGCCCAAGGAGGAACCCTGCTTGCGTGCGGCGTCGAGCTGTGTGGCCCAGCGTTCCGCCGCCATGGCATCCGGGCAGAAGAAAGGGTTGGCGCCAACCTGCTCCCAGTCCCAGTTTTCTCGAGCCACTCTATCGCCGCCCATCTCGACCAGCGCGGCGCGCAGGGTGAGGTTATCCAACAGGTGATGCAGCAGTTTGAGGGCAACAGCACCTGCCGCAACCCGCATCGCAGTCTCTCGTGCGCTCGACCGCCCGCCGCCGCGATAGTCGCGAATGCCGTACTTGGCCCAATAGGTGTAGTCGGCATGGCCGGGCCGGAACTTGTCGGCGATGTCGCTATAGTCCTTGGAGCGTTGGTCGGCGTTCTGAATTTCCAGCGCCAGCGGCGTGCCGGTCGTTACCCCCTCGAAGGTACCGGAGAGAATGCGCACGAGATCGTCTTCGCGTCTCTGCGTGGTGTAGCGCGATTGGCCCGGCTTGCGCCGGTCGAGATGCGGTTGGATATCCGCTTCGCTCAACGGCATGCGCGGGGGCAGGCCGTCGATGGTGCAGCCGATGGCGGGTCCGTGGCTCTCGCCCCAGGTCACGATACGAAAGACTTGGCCGAAGGCGTTGCCTGGCACGGGTTATGGCTCCCTCAGCCCTAGTGTCAGCCTTGGCTTTTGAAGCCTTCGAGCAGATCTCGGATCTGCGGTGCGGCTTCCACGGCCATCATGCCGACGGTGTGATAGCCAGAGTCCACATGGTGGATCTCTCCCGTGACGCCGCCCGACAGCCCTGACAGCAGATAAAGTGCCGCGCCGCCTACCTGTTCCTGGGTGACGTTGCGGCGCAGAGGCGAGTTGTATTCGTTCCACTTCAAGATATAGCGGAAATCGCCGATGCCCGACGCCGCCAGTGTCTTGATCGGGCCGGCCGAGATGGCGTTCACGCGGATGCCGGCTTCACCCAGATCGGCTGCCAGATAGCGTACCGATGCCTCCAGCGCCGCCTTGGCCACGCCCATGACATTGTAGTGCGGCATCACGCGCTCGGCGCCGTAGTAGCTGAGCGTTAGCAGACTGCCGCCCTCCGACATCAGGGGTACGGCGCGCTGGGCGACGGCCGTGAAGGAGTAGCAGGAGATATCCAGTGACTTGACGAAGTTGTCGCGGCTCGTGGCCAGGTACTTGCCCTTCAGCTCTTCCTTGTCCGCATAGGCAATGGCATGAACCAGAAAGTCGATCTGGCCCCAGCGGTCCTTCAGCGCGGAGAAGACGGAATCGATGGAGGCGTCGTCGCTCACGTCGCAGGGCAGCACCAGATCGCTCCCCACCTTGTCGGCCAGCGGACGAACGCGCTTTTCCAGGGCTTCGCCCTGATAGGTAAAGGCGAGGTCCGCGCCTTGGGCGCTTACGGCCTGAGCGATGCCCCAGGCGATCGATCTATCGTTGGCAACCCCCATCACGAGGCCGCGTTTGCCGCTCATCAGCGCAGGCGAATCCGACATGCTCTTCCCGTTACTCGATGCCCGATTTCCAGGCCGGCGCAGATAAGCCGCCGACCAGAATGAAAGGGCCGCCGACAGCGGGTCCGAGTCGGCCCCGCGGCCCAGCGGCGGCGCATCCTACACTATGGCACAGAGAGGTCAAAGGCGGGCGGAGCCGGCGGTTTTCCGGCCTCGAAGCCATTTCCCACGTCTGGAATTCTGGATACGCGAGACACGGATGGCTGCGCTATGCTTCGCGCCGTCATGGCCGAAACCGCGCAAAAGCCACCGACGGGACCGCAGCGGTCCTTGGCGCCGCCGAAAGCTCTGCGCGCGCGTCTCGTCGCCTTAAATTTTCTGCGATTCGTGTTCCTACGGTTCCTGGCGGACGATGGACTCCGTCTGGCAGCCGGTCTGAGCTACACGTCGCTTCTTGCGTTGGTGCCGATGATCGCGATCGCGTTGGCCATTCTAGCGGCGTTTCCCGCTTTCGATGCGGCGAGGGACCAACTGCGTGACGCTGCCTATGCGATCTTCCCGCCCGGCGGCGGTGTCGATATCGGCAGCTACTACGACGAATTCCTCCAGAATGCCTCGAGACTGACGGCCCCCGGTGTGATTGGCCTAGCACTGACCGCCGTGCTGCTGCTCAACAACATCGACGCGGTGTTGAGCAAGATCTTTCGAGAGGCGGAACCGCGGTCGGCGGCCCTTCGTTTTCTGACCTACTGGGCGATGCTGACTTTGGGTCCCATGCTGATCGGCGCTTCGCTGTCGCTCTCGTCCTATGCCTATGCTTTGGGGCAGTTCGAAACCGTCGGCGGACTCACCGGCGGTGCTGCCGTGGCATCGCGGTTTGTAGCCGTCGTTTTGGCCGCGCTCGGCTTCGGGTTGATCTATCTCGTCGTGCCGAATCGTCGGGTCGCAGCTCGCCATGCCCTGGCGGGTGGGGTAACGGCAGCCGTTCTGCTGGAGTTTCTGAAGTACGGCTTCGGTCTCTATATCGCTGCCTTTCCCGCCTACGAAGCGCTCTATGGGGCGCTCGCGGCTCTGCCGATCTTTCTGCTTTGGCTCTATCTCGCTTGGACTGTGGTTCTGCTGGGCGCCGAAACGGCAGCTGCGATTCCCGAGTGGCGCTACAGCGATGCGCCAAGCGCTGTCCTCATACACCCCGGCGAGAAACTGGCGCTCGGCCTGGCGGTGCTGGAACGTCTCAAGGCTGCGGCGGAAGAGGGACGGCGACTGTCGCATGGGCGGCTTCATCGCGGGATCCCAGCGACCCCGGCCGAGGTGGATTTGCTGATCTCCCAACTGAAGAGAGCCGGCATCGTCGAACGTGCCAGTCGAAGCCGGATCGTCCTCTCTCGCGACTTACGCCATTTAAGTTTCGGCGATCTGCAGCAAGCCCTGAAGATCGACCCGAATCCGAAGCGTCGTTGGCCCGGTGCCGCCGGTCGTGCCGCGCAGCGTTGGGCCGACCACAGCCGCGACTTGGCTGTTATCTCCGTGGCAGAAGTGTTGGAAGCGATGGGGGACGATAGCGTCTCGTCGCAAGATGGTTAACGCTTTCAGGACCAAGCCTGCGCAACTTGTCCGACGTCGTCGGCTCTAGCCTTCCAGCGCTGCTCTTAGCTTTTCCTCGATCTCGGCGCGTTCCTCCGCAGGCAGCTGCCGGAGAACCTGCTGCACGTCGCCGAGCAAGCCGCGAAGGGCATAGACTTGGTCGAGCAGCCGGAGCACCAGCGGCAGCGCCTCGTCGTTGATGGCCATGTCCTGGCGCAGCTCGCAGATCAGGCGGGCGCGGGCGGTATCCTGCTCGTCGAAATACCAGGTTCCCTCTTCTTGAAGGGCGCGAACCCACTGTTGCTCTGCGAAGTAGACAAGCTGTGCCTGACTGACGGTGAGACCATCTGCGTCGATGCGGGTCACCACTTCATCGAGCGTTAGCAGCATGGTCGACCTTTCTGGCAGTTCGGATCGGCCGGAGGTTAAGCCAGCCCGGCCTTGCGGCGCGGGTCGTAGGGGTGTTTTTCCGACCACTCGGCGACGAAGTCGACAAGCTCCGCATCGGGCTTGTCGGGCAGGACGACCTTCAGCTTGACGTACTGATCGCCGTAGAGATCTGACTTGCGGTCCTTGATGCCCTTGCCCTTGAGCCTGAGGGTCGTACCGCTGTTGGCGCCGGCGGGGACCTTCATAGCCACTTTGCCGTGGACGGTGGGGACCTGTATCTGGGCGCCCTTGAGGGCTTCCGCGAGAGTCACCGGCACCTCCAGGTGCACGTCGTTGTCCTTACGAACGAAAAAGGCGTGGGGGTCGATGTGGACCTCCAGATAGGCATCGCCTTCCGGGCCGCCGTTGAAGCCGAGACGCCCCTTGCCCTTCAGGCGAAGGGTCTGACCGTTCTCCATGCCTTCCGGGATCGCCACGTCGAGAGTCTTGCCGTCGGAAAGCTGGATGCGCTTGCGTACGCCGGTTGCCGCATCCAGGAAACTGACCTGCACGCTGTAGTGCACGTCGGCGCCGCGCTGCTGGGTTCTGCGGCCCCGACCGCTTTCGCCGTCGCTGCGGCGGAAGGCGCCACCGAACAGATCGGCGAAAATCTCGTCGGCGGCAAAGTCCTGATCGAAGGTGAAGCGGCTGTACTTGTCGCCACTGGTTCCGCCGGCTTCTGCATAGTTGCGATAGAAGCCGCGTTGGGGCGTCTCTTGGCCACTGGCGTCGATCTCTCCGGCATCGAAGCGCTTGCGCTTGTCGGCGTCGTTCAGGATTCCATAGGCCTGAGAAACCTCTTTAAAGCGTTGTTCGACCTCCGCGTTACCCGGATTGAGGTCCGGATGCAGTTCCTTCGCCAGCTTGCGATAGGCTGTTTTGATCTCATCCTGGCTGGCGCTGCGAGCAACGCCTAGAGCTTCGTAAGGATCGCGCATCGGCGGCCAATGGTCCCGTCAGATCAGGCTCTTCAGCGCTCTATTTAGGAGCCAACGGGCCGCTGGGGCAACTGGGCGGCGTGTTTCCCGGAGTGCGGACAGAAAAAGGGGCGCCGGTTCAGTTTGAACCCGGCGCCCCTTTAGCAGGTGTCAGCCGATCTCTTGATCAGCTCATGATTTCCCAGCTTCCGTCAGCACGGCGGCAGGCGACGCCGGTGCCGGTCTCGGTTCGTCCGTCGACGGTGATCGTTTCCTGGAACTCACGGCAGTAGCGGCCGCTTTGAGTGTAGCCGTCGCGGGTCGGGGTGTAGGCGCCTTGATTGCCGGAGTTCGGGTTGTTCCACGAAATCGTTTCGCCAATCGGCGCAGTGGCGGCTCGCTGTTGTGCCTGGGAGGCTCGCATGCGGTCGACGTCGTCCAGACCGCGGCCGATTTCCGACCCGACAAGAGCGCCGATCGCGGTGCCGGCCGCCGTGGCGATCAACTGACCGGTGCCATCACCGATCTGGGAGCCCACGAAGCCGCCGAGCGCGGCGCCGCCCAGCGCGCCCACAACCTGCTTGGTGCCTGGGCCGCTGCCGTCGTTCGCGCAGCCGGCCAACCCTAGAGATAGGACTGCCGCTGCGATGATTGCCATTTTGCGCATCATTGAGCTTGCCTCTCGTTCTGCTCTTTCATCCTGTCAGCCTTGCCCCCCAACAGGGTTGGAGCAGGCTGTGGGCCGGCTATACTTTCAATCCGGCCTTGCTTCGCCGGTTATACGGATCGTTCTGACGACCCATCCCCGTCCATGATCTCGATCATGTCTCACCCGATCCCGCTCGACTGTGGAGACCTCATGTTCGCCGACGCCCCCCAGGACGATCCTCTCGCGTTATTCGGTGCCTGGCTGGAGGAGGCTAAGGCACAAGAAGTCAATGATCCCAATGCCATGGCCGTCGCGACGGTGGGGCCGGACGGAATGCCGGCGGTCCGCATGGTCTTGCTGAAGGACGTCAGCCGCGGCGGCTTCGTCTTCTATACCAACTACGAAAGCCGTAAGGGCACGCATATCCTGGCGCACCCCAAGGTCGCGCTCCTGTTTCACTGGAAGTCGTTACGCCGTCAGGTCCGGATTGAGGGCGAGGTGGCGCAGGTCGATGCGGAGGAGGCCGACGCCTACTTCGCGAGTCGCGCCAAGCAAAGCCAAATCGGCGCTTGGGCTTCGCAACAGTCCCGGCCGCTCGAAAGCCGCCATGCATTGGAGAAGCAGGTCGCTCGCTATGCGGCGAAGTACGGCCTTGGAACCGTTCCCCGACCCGCCCATTGGTCGGGTTTTCGGATCACGCCCCGTTTGATCGAGTTCTGGAAGGATGGCGCGTTCCGCCTGCATGACCGGCTCGTGTATCATCGTGATCTGGAGAGCCCGACGGGCTGGTGGACGGAACGGCTCTACCCCTGAGGACAGCGGCCTTATGGCTCGAGCCGATGTAGCCGCAGATCAGCACCAACGCTTGGACGCGCGTCGCGCCGGCCGGTTGATGCGTCTGGCAACTTATGCCTCGGTGGCCACTGCTTCTGTTCTGATCGTCGTAAAGTTGGGTGCCTGGTGGCTGACAGACTCCGTGAGTTTGTTGTCCAGCCTGGTCGATTCCTTGCTGGACGCGGCAGCGTCCCTGGTCACCTTGCTGGCGGTCCGGCAGTCGCTTGTCCCGGCCGACCGCGAACACCGCTTCGGCCACGGTAAGGCCGAGCCGTTGGCAGCGTTGCTGCAGTCGGGTCTGATTGGCGGTTCGGCTTTGCTGCTGGCCGTTGAAGTGCTGCATCGCTTGATCCAGCCCCAGGTCGTGCAGCAGGGAACGCTTGGCGTCGGCGTGATGGTCTTCTCCATTTTGGTTACCTTCGCCCTGACCCGGTTCCAGCGCTATGTCGTCAGGCGAACCGGCTCCAGCGCCATAGCGGCCGATTCCCTGCACTATCTGTCCGATCTGTTGATGAACGGTGCGGTGATCGTGGCTTTGGTGCTCGCCAGCGAATTCGGCTTTCTGCGTGCCGATCCCCTTATCGGCTTAGGCGTGGCCGGCTTCATTCTCTACAGCGCCTACAGAATCGGCCGTGATGCGCTCGATATGTTGATGGACCGTGAACTGCCAGCGGAGGAGCGGGAGCGGATTCTCAAGGTGGCGCGTAGCCATGACGAGGTGTTGGGCATACATGATCTGAAGACGCGGAGTTCCGGGCCGCGCACCTTCATCCAGCTTCATCTGGAGCTGGATGGCGGCATGACGCTCTATCGCGCCCACGCTGTGGCGGAGGCGGTGGAGGCTGACTTGCAGACCGCTTTTCCAGGGGCCGAGGTCATTATCCACCAGGACCCCTACGTTCTGGCGGAGGAAACGCCCCAGTATGGGGCCTGAGATTGGTTCGAAGCCTGAGGCGGAGCGCCCGTTGACGCAGGTCAATGCCCCCGGCCGTCAACGAAAGGATCGTGCAGGAACGCTGCGCTCGATCTCGAAGCGGCAGATGAAAAAAGAATAAAGCGGAGGATGTCGAGATCCATGTCCATAGCTTCGCTGCTTGCAGTCGTCGATGGCGGCGCCACCACTTCGGCGGTGCTGACTGCGGCCCTGCAGATTGGCCAGCGCTGCAACGCCTACGTGGAGGCGTTGCATGTCGAGCTTGATCCGGAAAGCTCCATTCCGCTGGTCGGCGAAGGCATGTCGGGGGCCATGGTCGAGCAGATCTCCGCGGACTTGCGGCGTAGCAGCGAAGACCATGCCAAGGCAGCACGCGCGGCCTATGAGAGCGCCTGCCGCGACATCGACGCTCAACCGCTCGATGCCAACGGCAAGGCGGAGGCCGGCAAGTTCGTCTTTGCGTGGCGCCGTGTGACCGGCCGCGAGGATGCGGAAACGGCGCAGCGGGCGCTTCTGTTCGACCTGGTGGTCACAGGGCGGCCGGATGCGCAGAGCGAGGGGGCTTACGCACCGGCGCTGGAGGCAGCTTTGTTTGAGGCCGGCCGGCCGGTGCTGGTCGTGCCGCCGGGCTACGGCGGCGCGGTCGGCAGCAAAGTCATGGTTGGCTGGTCGGGCCGGCGCGAGTGCGCACGCGCGGTGACGGCTGCCTTGCCTTTGCTGACGGGAGCGCAGGGGGTCGAGGTCGTACATCTGAATGGCGAGGAAACCTCGGTGGCCGGTGACGCGCGAGACCCGCATGCGGCCGTCGCCTGGTTGAATTTGCATGGCGTCGATGCGAGGGCGCGAGAGGTGCCGATGACCGATGGCGCCGGTGACGCGCTGCTGACCACGGCAGCGGATTCCGGTGCCAACCTCTTGGTGATGGGAGCCTATGGCCACAGCCGGCTGCGCGAGTTCGTGCTCGGTGGAGCGACGCGCGAGGTTCTGACGCACACGGCTCTGCCGGTTTTGATGGCGCACTGATATGTCTGTTTTCGAGATGAGGTGCCTTTGACACCTTGATCGATCTGCTGCGACCCGGAGGTGGCGCCGTGCCAAAGAGTGCCGCCCGTGGACGCGCCGAGCCGCTGCAGCGGCGGTTCCTGGAGGAAAAGCCATGTTGACTCTGGATGACGTGATCGCCCTGTCCGATCTGACGGAAGATGAGATCGACGCAATCGTGGAGCATGAGCACTGCCCCGAGATCGTGGCAGCCGAGCTCGGGAACTATCTGGTGCACTCACCAGACGGTGTGCCCATGCTTAAGCGCATGATTCTTGAAGATATTGCTGCGGCAGAGGGTCGTGAGGACTATAAGCATGCCCTCAAGTTGCGCTTGGTCTTACGGCACTTCGTCGAGACTCACCCCGAAGTCGATACCACCGAAGCCTCGGCCTAGGGTCCATTGAGCTCGACCTTATCGGTACTTTTGCAGGAGCCCTCACGCTTATGACACTCATGTCGATTCGCCTGGAGTTGGCACGCGATCACGACTTTCCCAACGGCAGTCCGAACCGCGGCTACGAGTTCGTTGCACCGCTGGACTCCGAGGCGCACATCGATGTCGAGGCATGGCGCAAGCAGCGCAAGCACTGCAATGTCTGGCGGTTTTGGGAAGGCGAAGCCGACGAATACGGACATCTTGTCCATACCCGTGGCCGTAGCTGGGCCTTTCACTACGACATCAAGGGCGATCCCGATGTCGATGAATCGGGCTATAGGTTCGACAGTCACCGCTTCGTCGAAGGCGAGTATGTGTCGCTTCGTGAGCAGGACGACGTGATGCGAACGTTTCGGGTGGTGGCGGTTCGGCCGGCTGGGCACGCCCCGCTGTCCAAACACGGCAGCGCTGCCGCGACCTGAGCCGCCGCGCGGCGCTCTCCGTGTGGCATTGCGAACGAGTGATCCGCCGGCGGGTAGATGCGCTCGACCTCGGGAAAGCTGGCGGAAAAGTTGATCGCCCCTGTGGCGTCAGCGCATTTTATCCGCGTTCAATCGAACGCGTGATGCTCTAGACTGCCGGATATGCCAGACCAGATACCACCCGAACAGCTCCCACTGGAGGATGCGCAGCTCGGCGATGGCGACAAGCCGACCGTCTTGCTGACCGGTGCCAGCCGGGGGATCGGTCATGCCACCGTGATGCGGTTTTCCAAGGAGAACTGGCGGATCATCACCTGCTCTCGCGAGGAGGTGCCGGAGGCCTGCAAACGCGACCCCAACTGGACTCACCACATTACCGCCGACCTGGCCGACCCTGCCGGCGTCACTGACTTCATCGCAGAGGCGCTCGAGATTCTGGGCGATCAGGGGTTACAAGCGCTGGTTAACAACGCAGCGGTCAGCCCGAAGACACCCTTCAAGGAGCGGCTGGGTTGTCTGAATGGCGATATTGCGGACTGGCGCTGGGTCTTTGAGTTGAACTTCTTCGCGCCGCTGACGTTGGCGCGCGGATTCGCCGTGCCGCTGCGGCGCGGCAAGGGCTCCATCGTCAACATCACCTCGATTGCCGGCCACGCGATCCATCCCTTTGCCGGTTCGGCCTACTCAACCTCGAAGGCGGCCCTTTCGGCCTTGACGCGCGAGCTGGCCGTTGAGTTGGCGCAGCTGGGCATTCGAGTGAATGCCGTGGCTCCGGGCGAAATCGAGACCGCGATGATCGGGCCGGAGTACGAGACCCTTATTCCACGCATCCCGATGCAGCGTATGGGTACGCCGGAGGAGGTGGCTGCAGCCGTCTTCCGTCTTTGCACTCCAGACTTCGCTTACGTGACCGGCACCGAAGTCTTCGTTACCGGCGGCCAGCATCTCTACTGAACTTGGCAAGGTTAGAAGGATGAGGCAGCCGCTGGGCGGGTGCCGATGAGCCTCGACCAGGGTTTGATCTTCGGCCTGTTGGCCCTCGTCGTCGTTCTGCTGATTTGGGGGCGTATCCGCTACGACACCGTCGCGTTCGGCGCTCTCGTTCTTTGCGTTCTCGTGGGTTTGATACCGGCCTCTGAGGCTTTTGCAGGTTTCGGTCACCCGGCCACCGTCACTGTGGCGCTGGTTTTGGTATTGTCCAAGGCGCTGAGTGATTCGGGCGCCACCGATATCTTCGCCCGAGCGGTACAGCCTGCGATCGGTCGCACGACCACGCATATCGCAGCGCTCGGCGGGATCGGCGCGGTGTTGTCCGGCTTCATGAACAACGTCGGAACCCTTGGGTTGCTGATGCCTGTGGCGCTGTCCTCGGCGGCCAAGGCGAAGAGAGCCGCGGGGCTCCTGTTGATGCCGCTGTCCTTCGCAACGATCCTCGGCGGCCTCATTACCCTGATCGGCACCCCACCCAACATCATCGTGGCGACGCAGCGGGCGGAGCTGCTGCCTGAACGCGGCAGTTTCGGAATGTTCGACTTCACGCCGGTCGGCGGCGCCGTGGCGCTGGCCGGCCTCGTCTTCGTGACGCTGATCGGCTGGCGCCTGACACCGCGCGGCGCGGCGGCCGGGACCGGCGCAGCAGAGCTGATGCGGATCGAAACCTACCTCTCGGAGATTCGCGTTCCGACCCAAAGTGAGGCCTCCGATCTTACGCTCGCAGAGCTGTACGAGAAGGTGAAGGATCTCGACGTTCAAGTGGTCGCCGTTCTCCGAAAGGATCGGCGGATTGCACCTGTGCCCGCCAGCTTGGTGCCCAACGCCAGCGATCGCTTACTCATCGAGGCCTCCCCAACGGATCTCGAAGCCTTCGTGCAGCGTTTGGATGTGGAGCAGGGCAGAAGCGGCGCAGTTGGGGACGAACTCCTGACCGGCGGCGATGCGATTGTAGCCGAAGCCGTCATTCCGCCGAACAGCAACCTGGAGAGGCGGACTGTTGAACAGCTGCGTTTGGGATCTCGCCTTGGTCTCAACTTGCTGGGCGTGGCGCGCGAGGGGCGGCCCTACCGAGGGCGCCTGAAAGACTTCCGCTTTGCCGCTGGCGACGTTCTGTTGCTGCATGGCGAAGACGAGAGGGTCAGCGACTTTGTAGCCCGCTACGACTTGCTGCCGCTGGCTGAGCGTGGCTTGACCTATGGCCAGCGCCGCCACGCCGTCTCCTTGGCCGTTCTTTTTCTGCTCTCCATCGTCGCGGCCAGTCTGGGCATCGTTCCGATCTACATCGCATTCGGTGCAGCGTTGACGGTGATGGTCGGCACGGGCCTCGTTTCCCTGCGCAGTCTCTATGCGGCGATCGATTGGCCCGTGATTGTGCTGCTCGGATCGTTGATTCCGGTCGGTGGAGCGCTGCAGACCACCGGCGCCACCGACACCATCGCCTCGGCCATCCTTGGCCTGACCGGAGGGCTGCCATCCTGGATGGTTCTCACTCTGGTGCTGGTAGTGACCATGACGCTGTCTGACGTATTGAACAACGCCGCAACTGCCGTCGTCATGGCACCGATCTCAGTCACTCTTGCCGAGCGTCTTGGGACCAATCCGGACGCTTTCCTGATGGCCGTGGCGATCGGTGCGTCCTGTGCCTTTCTGACGCCGATCGGCCACCAGAATAATGCCCTGATCATGGGGCCAGGCGGTTACCGCTTTGGCGACTACTGGAAGATGGGCGCCCCGCTCGAGCTGCTGATTGTTGCGGTAGCGATCCCCATGATCGTGCTCATTTGGGGTCTCTAGAGCTACTCAGCCTCGGGGGCGCAAGGCCAAAGCCAGAACGCGCGGACAGCTCAAGCGGACAGGGGCAAGGCCGTTTCCAGGGCGGTCTCGGCTCTGATACTGGCGGCTTCGGCGTCGACCATCTGGCGGTCGGCAGCAATCAGCGTGACATCCTTTATGCCGATGAAGCCGAGTACGTGGCGCAGGTAGGGTGTGGCGAAATCGACCGCACTGCCGACCTCGGTACCGCCGGAGGCCGCGACCACGTAGGCTTTCTTGCCTGTCAGCAGGCCAACGGGGCCGTTCTCCGTATAGCGGAAGGTAACGCGAGCTCGGGCCACCTGGTCGATCCAGGCTTTGAGTGCGGCAGGCGGGCCGAAATTGTAGACCGGCAGACCGATCACCAGGATGTCGGCAGCCTGCAGTTCGGCAACCAGCGTGTCGGAGACGGCAAGCTTTTCCTTCTGCTCTGTCGTGCGCTGCTCGTCCGCCGTGACGTTGGCGGCGATCCAATCTTCCGTCACGAAGGGGATGCCATCCGCGAGGTCGCGTTCGACCACGGTCAGATCCGGATGCTGGACTCGCAGTCGCGCAACCACCTTGTCGCCCAGCGAACGGCTTATGGAGCGACTCTTACGCGCACTGGCTTCAATACGAAGCACGCGTGGTGCCGTGTCGTCGATACTGCGCCGCTCTGCAAGATCCGTGACGCTGGCGGTCATGGCAAAGTTCCTCTCTCGTTGACTGGTAAGCCGGAGATGAGGGTCCGTGTGTGGAAACGAAATAGCCAGCCGGGAAACCCATCGTTTCCTAGGGGCCCTTGCGAGACCGCCCATAGGCGATGAAGTTCGGATTGGCAAATCCCGCCTTGCCGTAGAGCAGCGGCTGGCCGTCCAGCGTTTCGACCCGGCCTCCGGCCGCGGCCAGAACAGCCTGGCCGGCGGCTGTATCCCACTCCATGGTGCGACCGAAGCGTGGATAGAGATCGGCCTTGCCGCTGGCTAGCAGACAGAACTTCAGGGAGGAGCCGGCGGTCACCCGCTGCGCGATCTTCCGCGCGGCGAGAAAGCGGTCGAGTTCCTCGCCGGAGCCATGCCGGCGGCTGGCCACAACAGTCTCGCCCTCCTCCGGCGGCTGCCGCGCCTCTATCTGCATTGGCGGGCGATCAGTCTCGCTGAAGCTGGCATGGCGGCCGCCGTCTTCGTCGAAACCGCCGCACCAGGTCATGGCCATGGCCGGCGCATGCACCACGCCGGCCACCGGTCTCCGATCCCTGATCAGGGCGACATTGACGGTGAACTCCCCGTTGCGAGAGATGAATTCGCGCGTCCCGTCCAACGGATCGACCAACCAGAAGGGCTGGGAAACGTCGATATCCGGTAAACCGCCCTGCGCAGCGGCCTCTTCCGACACGACCGGAATCTCCGGCGTCAGCTTCGCCAGGGCTTCCAGCAGAAAGGCCTCGCAGGCTTCGTCCGCCTCGGTCACCGGAGAGGCGTCTGCCTTGTCGCGGACCTGGATTTCGCCGCCCTCGGCGTAATAAGCCAGAGCGATCTTTCCCGCGCGCTCGGCCAGCACGCGCAAAACGGCGAGAAGGTCGTCCTCCTGTTGCGTCGCCTGGTCGGTCCGGCTCACTCTGCGGCCTCGCGCCGGTTGGCCTGGGTCGCGTCGCGCATGGCGCGCCAGATCCGCTCGGGCGTTGCTGGCATGTCCAGATGGGTTACGCCCAGCGGGCGCAGCGCGTCCAACAGCGCATTGACGATTGCCGGCGGTGCGCCGATCGCACCGGCCTCACCGGCGCCTTTCACGCCCAGCGGGTTGGTCGTGCAGGGCATGTCCTCCACCAGCGTGATCTCGAAGTTGGGCGTGTCGTCCGCCCTGGGCATGGTGTAGTCCATGAAGCTGGCGGTGATGAGCTGGCCGTCGCCATCGTAGACCGTATGCTCCAGCAGCGCCTGTCCGATCCCTTGGGCCGTACCGCCATGAACCTGGCCTAATGCCAATAGCGGGTTCACCACCGTGCCGAAGTCGTCGACCACCACGTAGCGCAGGATCTCTACTGTCCCGGTCGCTTCGTCGACCTCCAGTTCGACAACGTGGCAGCCGTTCGGATAGGTCATGGCTTCGGCTTTGTAGTCGCCGGTCTCTTCGATCGGGCCTGCAATCTCCTCCGGCAAATCCTCGCCATGTGTGGCGCGCGCGACCTCGGCGAGTGTCACCCGCTTGTCGGTTCCGGCGACGGTAAAGACGCCTTCCGCAAACTCCAGGTCGGCGTCGGCCGCCTCCAGCAGATGACCTGCGACCTTGCGGGCCCGCGCGATCACCTTCTCGCCGGCACGCTCCGTCGCGACGCCGCCCATCAGCAGAGAGCGGGAACCGCCGGTGCCGCCGCCGCGTTTGACCACATCGGAATCGCCCTGCACGAGACGTACCTTCGTCGGATCGACGCCCATCAGGTCGTTGAGGATCTGGGCGTAGGCCGTGTGATGGCCCTGGCCGTTGGTCATGGTGCCGATCACAAGGGTGACGCCGCCGTCTTCCTCCAGCGCGACCCGCGCTTCCTCGAAGCCGATGCCGCCACAAGCCTCTACGTAGGACGCCAAGCCGATGCCGCGATACTTGCCTCGGCTGCGCGCTTCCGTCTTGCGTGCGGTTACACCGTCCCAGTCTGTCAGCTCCGCGGCGCGCTGCAGCAGCTTGGCCGGGTCGCCCGAATCGTAAACTGGGCCCATCCCCGTTTCGTACGGCAGGTCTTCGGGACGAATGAAGTTTCGTAGCCTGATCTCTCGCGCATCCACGCCGATTTCGCGGGCGCAAGCCTCGACCAGCCGTTCCATGCAGTAAGCCGCTTCCGGCCGGCCGGCGCCGCGGTAGGCGTCCACCGGCACGGTGTTGGTGAAGGCGCACTGCACCTCAGCGAAAATCGCCGGGATCCTATAGAGGCCGGAGTACATTTGCGTACTCGCACCGGTCGGGATGTAGGGTCCGAAATTGGACAGATAGGCGCCCAGGTTCGCTTTGGTGTCGATGCGGATTCCAAGGAAGCGGCCGTCCCTGTCCATCGCCATTTCGGCAACGGTCCTGTGGTCGCGGCCCTGAATATCGGACTGGAAAGACTCCGTACGCTCGCCGACCCACCGGACCGGGCGGCCGAGCCGGCGCGCCGCCAGCAGGACCAGTACCTGTTCGGCATAGCAGAAGATTTTCATGCCGAAACCGCCGCCCACGTCGGGCGTCACGATCCTGAGCTTGTCCTTGCTCGTGCCCAGGATGTCTTCGGCCAGTTGGCTATGCAGTCGGAAGATGCCTTGGCTGGGCGTGGTCAGGGTGAAATGCGCCTTGTCCATGTCGTACTCGCCGATGGCAACCCGCGGTTCCATGGAGTTCACGACCAGGCGGTTGTTGACGATTTCGATCTGTGCCGTTCGCTCGGCTTTGGCGAAGGCGGCTTCCGTGGCAGCGCGATCGCCGTGTTCCCAGGTGAGGGCGAGATTGCCCGGAGCTTCGGGGTGAAGCTCCGCTGCGCCGGGCCTCAGGGCCGCAGCGGCATCCGTCACAACAGGCCTATCGTCGTAGTCGACGACCACCAGCTCTGCCGCTTCCACGGCTTGGGCGTAAGTCTCTGCGATCACCACCGCGACGGGATCGCCGACATGCCGTACGACCCCCCGCGCCAGGACAGGGTGCGGCGGTTGCTTCACCTCGCCGTCGCGACCCTGTATCTTGGCTAGTACGGGGATGTCGCCGATGTTCTCCGCGGCTAGGTCCTCCGCTGTCAGGATCAAGAGGACCCCAGGCAGGTCTTGGGCGTCGGCGGTGTCGATGCCGGAGATATCGGCGTGGGCCAGCGGGCTGCGCACGACCGCCATGTGGACCTGATCTGGCAAGCTGATGTCGTCGGTATAGCGCGCGTGACCTGTGAGGAACCGCTTGTCCTCGACACGAGTGATGCCTTGGCCCTTGCCGAATTGGCCCATACCGAACTCTCCCGTTGTTTCGCGGTGCCTCGAACGACAACCGCAATCTTGAGCGCTGCGGATCATAGGCAAGGCGCAGTGTGGCGGGAAGGGGCGGAAGTGTGCGCCGCAGCATCGCAAGGCTCTTTCCGCACGGTCGCAGATAGATCGCGAGCGGATTCGTCTTGAAACACTTCACTTTGTGCCAAATATACCGCGCAACACGCGGGAGAATTCGCGCGGGGGCGCGCCGGCGTTTCGGAAGGCTGGCGAAAACTCAGCCGAAAGGCGGACAGGTTTGCCCGAGGGCAAATTCGGATCGGGCGCGGGTCACGCGATGGCTTGGTCCGAATCCGTGAAGGGCGCTCTCAGGTGCAGGCTACGAGGATGCTGCGATCAACGCGGCGGTCGGACAGTTGCGTTTAAGCGACCGGCCGGCCTCAGGTAGGGACGGGGAGACGAGTTCTAGGATGGCTGCCGCCAGCAAGGCTGACGCGCCGGTGCCGTTGTTTTCGCGGCTGGTCGTGTTGTTACCGGCCGCGCTCTTCGTCTGGTTTCTGACCTTCCTTCCGGAGGTCTCGGGCGGCGCGGTGCTGACCTGGAAGATTTCCTGGATCCCGCAACTCGGCATCGATCTCTCCTTCATGGTCGATGGGCTGAGCCTGCTTTTCGCGTTGCTGATCACCGGCATTGGCAGCTTCATTCTGCTCTACGCCAGCGATTACATGCGCGGCTATCCGCAGGTCGGCCGCTTCACGCTGTTCCTGGTCAGCTTCATGCTGGCGATGCTCGGGCTGGTGCTGTCCGATAACCTGATCGCGCTGTTCGTCTTCTGGGAACTGACGACGATCACGTCTTTCCTGCTGATCGGCTACACTCACGAAGATGCCGCTGCGCGCCGTTCCGCTTTGCAAGGACTCTTCGTCACTGGAGCCGGCGGGCTGGCCATGCTGGCGGGTTTCATCCTGCTGGGCCAGGCAGCCGGTACCTACAGCCTGTCGGAGATCCTGGCCAACCCCGATGTCCTTCGCGGCCATGCGGACTATCTGCCGATCCTGATCCTGGTGCTCTGTGGCGCCTTCACCAAGTCGGCGCAGTTCCCCTTCCATTTCTGGCTGCCGAACGCCATGGCGGCACCGACGCCGGTCTCGGCCTATCTGCACTCGGCGACCATGGTGAAAGCCGGTGTGTTCCTGCTGGCGCGCTTCACCCCGGTGCTGGGCGACACCGAAGTCTGGATGGCGACGCTGACCATCTTCGGCGCCGTGACCACGGTCTACGCCTCGATCATCGCTCTGACCCGAACCGACCTGAAGCAGGTGCTGGCCTACACCACAGTGATGGCGTTGGGCGCCTGCGTCATGTTTCTGGGCGCACCGACTCAGGCCGAGAGCGGCGATCCCTCGATCGGTCTGATCGCCGCCGTCACCTTCATCTTCGTTCATGCGCTCTACAAGGCGGCGCTCTTCATGGTGGCAGGGAACATCGATCATGAGGCCGGTACCCGCGAGCTGAGCCGCCTCGGTGGATTGCGGCGAGCGATGCCCTGGACCTTCGCCGCGGCAGCGTTGGCCGGGCTGTCCATGGCCGGGTTGCCGCCCTTCGTCGGCTTTATCGGCAAGGAACTGCTCTACAAGGGGGCGCTCGCCTGGCCGGCTGAGCCCTACATCGCCGTTGCTGCCATTGTTGCAGCCAAGGTGATGATGGTGACGGTGGCTTTGCTGGTGGCAGTGCTGCCTTTCTTCGGGGCGCAGCGCGATCTGCCCAAGCGCCCGCACGAAGCGCCGGTGACCATGTGGATCGGTCCCATCATCCTGGGTGTGATCGCGCTGTTTGGCGGATTGTTGCCAGATCTGACGGCAGAGACTCTGTTGCTGCCGGCCGCGGCTGCGGTCATGGGCTATCAGCCAGACTACGAGGTGAAGCTCTGGCACGGCATCAATATCCCGCTGATCCTTTCCGGTATCACCGTGGCGACGGGTGCCCTGATTTACCTGAAGCGAGCCACCCTCTTGGCGGCTCTGTCTCGCGGCGTTGCGGCGCTGCCGCTGACCGGCGACCGTGCCTACGACAAGGTCATGGTCTGGTTGGCAGAGTTTGCGGCCTGGCAGACGCGATGGCTGCAGGGCGGCATCCAGCGTCGCTACATCCTTGTCGTATTTCTGACGCTCGGTGCGGCTCTGGCGGTGACTCTCGTTGTCAAGGATGCGCTGGTCTGGCCGCTGCCGCAGGTCTCGGCCAACTTCGTAGAGTGGGGGGTGGCGGCGTTGATCGTGGCAGCGACGATTTCGACCCTGCTGGCGGACTCGCGCTTGCTCGCGATCTGTTCGCTCGGTGTCGTCGGGGCTGGTGTGGCCTTGATCTTCCTGTTGTTCGGTGCACCCGACGTGGCCATGACCCAGCTTCTGGTCGAGACGTTGGTGGTGGTGATCGTCGCCATCGTGCTGCTGAAGTTGCCGGATTTCCGGGGGGAGCGACGCCCCACAAGCGCCGGCCGGCTGCGCGATGCGCTGGTGGCCGGCGTGGTCGGCGTCTGCACCACCCTGATCGTACTGTCGGTGACGGCGCAGCCGCCGCAGCAAGCGATCACCGACTACTTCGAGGAGAACTCGGTGCCCGGCGGCTTCGGCCGGAACATCGTCAACGTCATCCTGGTGGATTTCCGCGCTCTCGATACGCTGGGTGAGGTCGCCGTGGTGGCGGTCGCAGGGGTGGCGGCCTACGCCCTGATCATGCTGCGGCCGCGCCGGCGCAGTGAAAAGCGGGGCGAGGAGACCGGCACATGAACTCCCTGATCCTACGCGAGGCCACACGCCTGCTGGTGGCCTTGATGCTGCTCTTCTCCATCTTCATGCTGCTGCGTGGACACAACGAACCCGGTGGCGGCTTCATCGGCGGTTTGATCGCCGCCATCGCCTTCGCGCTCTATGCCCTGGCGACCGATGCGCAGGCTGTGCGCAAGGCGCTGCGTGCCGATCCGCGGGTGATCGCGGCCGTCGGGCTGGGCCTCGCCATCGGCTCCGGCTTTCTGGCACTGCTGGAGCCTGCGCCTTTCCTGACCGGCCAATGGACGACCATCGGAGACTTCAAGGCCGGCACGCCGCTGCCCTTCGATATCGGCGTATACCTGGTGGTGGTGGGCGCAGTGCTGACCATCGTGCTCGGCATCAAGGAACAACAGGCGGATGTCGAGGACGATCCGGTCGAGCCGGAGGACAGGCGCTGATGGAGCCGATCGTCGCCGTGCTGGTCGGCGTGCTGATGGCCGCCAGCGTGTATCTCATGCTGAGCCGCAATCTGGTGCGCTTCGTGTTTGGCCTGGTGTTGATCTCCAATGCCGCCAACCTGCTGATCTTCGCCGGCGGTGGGCTGACCCGCGCCGCGCCGCCGCTGATCGCCAGCGGTGCCGATTTGCCCGCCTCCGGCGTCGCGAACGCGCTGCCACAGGCTTTGATCCTGACCGCAATCGTGATTTCCTTCGGCTTGCTGGCCTTTGCGTTGGTGCTGGCCTTCCGCGCTTATCAGGAGCTCGAGACGGTAGACACCGATGCCATGCGAGTGGCTGAGCCGAAGGAGGACGCCGCAGAGCTCGGGGAGACGCCGCGTTCGGGAGACCGCACCGTATGAGTTGGTTGCTGGTTCTTCCGATTATCTTGCCGATGATCGCTGCGGTGGTCGGTTTCGTTCTACGCGGCAATCTAGTAGCGCAGCGGGTCGTCAGTCTGGCTGCCGCCCTGGGGCTCCTCGGCCTTTCGATCGCGCTGATGGCCGCGGTTTGGCAGGAAGGCGTCGTGGCGGCCCAGATGGGCGATTGGCCTGCCCCCTTCGGCATCACGCTGGTCGCCGATCACCTCAGCGCCGTGATGGTGCTGATCTCCGCCATCATCGGTGTGGCGACCGTCATCTATGCCTTCGGCGACGTCGGCGACAAGGCGGTGGCCTACGGTTTCCACCCGCTGCTGCATGCCCTGCTGTGCGGTGTTTGCGGCGCCTTTTTGACCGGCGATCTCTTCAATCTCTACGTCTGGTTCGAGGTGATGCTGATCGCCTCCTTTGCGCTGCTGGTGCTCGGCGGGCGGCGCGCCCAGCTGGACGGTGCGGTCAAGTACGTGGCGCTCAATCTGATCGCCACCATTCTGTTTCTCGGTGGCATCGGGCTGCTGTACGGCCTGACCGGCACGCTCAACATGGCGGATCTCCATATCCGGCTGCAGGAGGTTGAGAACCAGGGGCTGGTAACCGTGGTGGCGGTGATGTTCATCGTCGCCTTCGGCATCAAGTCGGCCGTCTTCCCGCTGTTCTTCTGGCTGCCGGCCAGCTATCACACGCCGAAGGTGGCTGTTTCGGCGATCTTTTCCGGCCTGCTGACCAAGGTCGGCGTCTATGCGCTGATTCGCTGCTTCACGCTGATCTTCACCGGCGACGTCGGCTACACCCACGAGATCCTCTTGTGGATCGCCGGGCTGACGATGGTGACGGGCGTGCTGGGCGCGGCGGCGCAGAACGAGCTGCGGCGGATCCTCTCGTTCCACATCATCAGCCAGATCGGCTACATGATCCTCGGTCTGGCGCTCTATACGCCGCTGGGCATCGTCGGCGCGGTCTTCTATCTGGTTCACCACATCATCGTGAAGGCGAACCTCTTCTTCGTCTCGGGCGTGGTCAACCGGATCGCCGGGTCTTTCGAACTGAGCCGCCTGGGCGACCTCTACCGCTATCATCCGCTGATCGCGATCTTGTTCTTCATCCCCGCTTTCTCGCTGGCCGGTTTTCCCCCGCTGTCGGGGTTCTGGGCCAAATTCGTGCTGGTGCAGGCGTCGCTCGAGGTGGAGGGCTACATCATCGCGGCCGTGGCGCTGGTGGTTGGCCTCCTGACCATCTATTCCATGACCAAGATCTGGCTGAACGCCTTCTGGAAGGCGCGTCCGGCCGAAGCCGGCCCGCCGCCGCCGCCTCTATCCGGTCTGCAGCGCTGGTGCCTGCTTGGGCCGATTGCGGTGCTGGCGGCCATGACCGTGACCATCGGCCTGTTCGTCGAACCCTTCTACCAGCTGGCGGAACGCTCGGCGGAAGAACTGCTCAATCCGCAGCCCTACGTGGCGGCGGTGCTGGGTGAGGATGGGCTCGCGCGCATGATGGTGCTATCGCTTGAGGGCGAGGAAGCGGGAGTGGAGCCATGAACCTTTTCGTGCTCAACATGCTCTTGGCGATTGGATGGTGCGCTCTCTTCGCCGACTTTACGCTGATGAACCTTGCGATCGGTTTCGTCATGGGCTTCGCCGCGCTCTGGGTCGCCAGCCCGCTGTTCGACGGCACCGGCTACTTTGGTCGGGTGCTGCGCCTGATCCGGTTAGGCGGCTACTTCCTCTACGAACTCGTGGTCTCCAGCCTTCAGGTGGTTTGGGACGTGATCACCCCGGTTCATAAGTCACGGCCCGGCATCATCGCCGTTCCTCTCGATATCCAGGATCCGGTTCAAATCGCGGTTCTTGCCAATCTGATATCGCTCACGCCCGGCACGCTCAGCCTCGATGTCAGCGACGACAAGACGGTGCTCTACGTCCACGGTATGTTCGTGGACGATCCGGATGCCCTGCGGCGCGATATCAAGGCCGGCATGGAGCGCAAGGTCATGGAGGCGATGCAGTGAGCGACCTGGGCGACCATGCGCCGGTTCTGGCCTGGGCGATCGATATCACGGCACTGCTGATGCTGATCGCCATCGCCCTGTCTTTCCTACGCCTGGTGCGCGGCCCCACCTTGCCGGATCGGGTCGTGGCGTTGGATCTCATCACCATCATCACTGTCGGCTTCGTCGGTCTCTTTGCTATCGCCAGCGATGTGTCGGCCTTCCTTGACGTGGCGATCGGGCTGGCACTGGTGGCTTTTCTCGCCACCGTGGCCTTCGCCTGGTATGCGGACCGGCGAGCCGCCCAGTTCGGCCAAGAGGGCGACCTGCACGACCGGGAGGGTGACCGCTGATGCTGACCGATCTGATTGTCGCCTTGCTGCTGCTGGCCGGCGGTTTCTTCGTCTTCGTCGCCGGACTCGGCATCCTGCGGCTGCCGGACGTGCTGATCCGCATGCACGCCTCGACCAAGGCCGGCACTCTGGGTGCGGGCCTGATCTTCGCGGCGCTCGCGGTTCACTTCGGCGAAACCGTTAGCGTCTCCTTCTCGATTCTAACGATCCTGTTCCTGCTGATCACCGCGCCCGTCGCCGCGCACGCCATCGGTCGTGCCGCCTATCGCATGGGCGTTCCCCTGTCCGACCGCACCCAGCTCGACGAATGGCAGGGGCGCTATGGGCCGAAAGGCAAGCGTAAGTAGGCGCTTCTCTGAGGCTCAAGCGTCTCAGAGTGCTGCTCGAGCCATAACCTCTCCCGTGTCGGAAAACGATCTGCTCGTCGACGCTTCGCTGGTCGACGTTACGGCAGCCTCTCGCGGTCGCCACCTGTAAATCAAACTCAATCAACGCATAGTGCAAACTATTCCTCTCTCAATTTACAAGAGAATATTTGTGCGCAAGCGAATATTATCGAATCTACCTACAGTAATTTTTGTTTGAAACAACGTAAACTATAGATAAGTATTTAGAGTATTTTTTAGAAATTGTGAGATTTCCTGTCTGTGGTTTGATCGGACGGGAAGTCTCTATGCTTCATCGGATCTTCAGTCGCCGCGGTACCTCCGTGAACCAGACGCTTGAGCAGGCGCTTGATGCCGTCGTTTCGATAGATGCCAAGAACTGCGTCACTTTTTTCAATGCGGCGGCGGAACGGCTTTGGGGTTACAGCCGTTCAGAGGTGATCGGCCGAAACGTAAGAATGCTGGTGCCGGAGGAGATCCGGGACCGGCATGACGAACTGGTCAACGCCAACAGACGCACCGGCATGGACAAGATCGTCGGTACCTCGCGAGATGTGGAAATTCAGCGTAAGGACGGTGAGCGAACCTGGGCCAACCTCTCTTTGTCCAAGGTCAAGAGCGGTAGCGCGATTACCTATACCGCCTTCGTCAAAGACATCACGAAAGAGCGCGAATCACGAGAGAGAATTGCGCAGACGTTGGAGCAAGCCCTCGATGCGGTGGTTTCCATCGACCACAACAACATCGTCACTTTCTTCAATCGTGCGGCAGAAACTCTCTGGGGCTACCAGCGTAGCGAAGTTGTTGGCCAGAACGTCAAGATGCTGGTGCCAGAGGAGATCCGGGCGAACCATGACCAGCTTGTGAACCACAACAGAGAGACCGGTGAGGACAAGATCGTCGGCACATCTCGGGACGTGGAAGTTCAGCGTAAGGATGGCACTCGGATCTGGGCGAACTTGTCTTTGTCGAAAGTCAACGTAGGCGGCCAGATCAGCTATACCGCATTCGTTAAGGACATCACCGAAGAACGCCGTGCACGCGAGATGATCAGGCAGACGTTGGAACAAGCGCTGGATGCTGTCGTCACGATCGACCAGAACAACATGGTGACGTCTTTCAACCGTGCCGCCGAACGTCTTTGGGGTTATTCACGAGAAGAGGTGTTGGGGCAAAACGTCAAGATGTTGGTGCCCGATGAGATTCGGGCTGATCACGACGACAACGTCAATGCCAATCGGAAAACGGGTCGGGACAAGATCGTCGGAACAAGCCGCGAAGTGCCCGTGCAACGCAAGGATGGAACGCGTGTTTGGGGAAGCCTGTCGCTCTCAAAAATCAAACTGGACGACGAGATTGTGTACACCGCCTTCGTGAAGGATGTGCATGAGGAGGTTCAGCGCAGAGATCAGTTCAAGCTGCTCTCGCTCGTCGCCAATGAGACCGATAACTCGGTGATTATTACTGACGCTAAAGGTCTGATCGAATACGTTAATCCTGGATTCTCCAGGCTAACAGGTTACAGTTTGGAGCAGGTCGCCGGCCGTAAACCTGGCTCTATTCTTCAGGGCCAACATACATCTCAAGAAACTGTCTCCCGAATTCGGGAAAAGATTGGCGCTCAACAACCCTTTTACGAAGAGATTCTCAATTATTCTCAAAAAGGAGAGCCATACTGGATTTCTCTATCGATTAATCCGGTCTTCGACGAATCGGGGAAGCTCAATAAATTCATTTCGGTGCAAGCGAATGTAACGGCAACCAAATTGGACGCTCTGGCATCGAATGCACGGATCGAAGCTATTCGCCGTTCGAACGCCGTCATCGAATGGGGGGCCGATGGCCGAGTTACCGACGTTAATGCGTTCGCTTGTGAGCTGCTCGGTTGCGAGAATCAGAGTTCCCAAATTCTGAGTCTCTTGAATTTTGTCACTAGCGAAGAGCAGCAGTCATTGAAGCAAGGGACTCCAATTGCAAAGGAGTTTTCGCTTGAGACTGAAACTCACGAGACCGTTTGGCTATCAGCCACTTTCCAGCCGATCATGGATGTGTCGGGTACCCTCGACAGGATCGTCATGACGGCGTCGGATGCGACGTCGCGGCGCGTTGCCATTGCACGGTCGACCGAGCTTATGTCAGGCGTCTTGGATCGCATTGACGGTGTTGCGTCACAGATCAACCAGTTATCATCGCAAACCAATCTGTTGTCGCTCAACGCAACGATCGAGGCTGCTCGCGCAGGTGCGCACGGCCGCGGGTTTGCCGTGGTCGCCGAGGAAGTTCGCGAACTGGCGGGGCGGTCCTCAGGATCGGCAACCGAGATTGGCAAACTCATTTCCGAAACCAAGATAGAGATCGATAATCTTGATCTAACCGGATAACCGTCGCCGGGCACGTTGACGCGCGGAAGGACACTCGCTGAGACCCTCGGTGTTCTTCGGCTGATGAGTCAGTCGAACGCTTCGACTCAGCGGCTCTGGACGCCTGCCTGACGTAGCCGCTCAAGAAGGTCTCGCAGACAGGATTTCGGAGGCTGCCCGGCTGTATCGATCACCGTGTGCTCTCCGACCCACGGATCGTAATGCCGGCCCATGACGTCCTGCCAACTCGGTGGGCGCTGGTCAGTGCTGGTCGCGCTTCGCGCCTCGACCCGGTGACGATGCTCGACTGGATCGGAGCAGATGACCTCAATTTCCATGACGGTCACCCCCGCGCGTTGCGCAACGTCTCGCCAGGCGCGGCGTGTCTGCTCAACCGGGTTCACCGAGTCTGCAACGACCATGAGGCCCAGCCGCAGGTTGTCTTCAGCCAAGGCGTAGCCGACGCAGTAGCCGGCGTCTTCGGCGGCCGCGATCTGTAGGGAGCTGTCGGCAAGTGCCCGCTCAATCGAATCGATCCTTAGGTGAACCGCGACAAGCTTTGCTGCGAGTCCCTTGGCCAAGGTCGTCTTGCCGACCCCAGGCAGTCCGCCGAAGACCATCAGCATCGAGGTACGTCCTTCCGGCCCGGTTGCCATAAAGCTATCGCTACGGAAATACGGCGGCTCCTCGGATGTGAGAAGCCGCCGGGCAAGTCAATGCACAGGGAGACACTCGGGTGTGGGCCGTGGCCCGCGGCTTATAGCGAATGGCTGGTGGGCGTCAGTCGAAGGCCTCGCCCCAGCTGCCCTGGGTGGCCGCGCGTGCGTATTCCGTAGCGCGGTTCTCGAAGAAGTTGGTGTGCTCCATCCCGTTCAGCATGGCGTCCAGCCAGGGCAGGGGATTGCGCTCGATGCGGTAGATGGGCTGCAGCCCGAGCTGACTCAGGCGACGGTCGGCGATCCAGCGGATATAGCGCTTCACCTCTTCGCCGTTCAGTCCCTCGATGCCGCCCAACTCGAAGGCCAGATCGATGAAGGCGTCCTCGTGGGTTACGATGGTCTCGCAGGCGCCGTAAAGCTCGCGCTCCAGGTCCTGGTCCCAGACCTCCGGGTTCTCGTGCACGAAGGTGCGGAAGAGCTGGATGATCGAGTTGGTGTGCAGCGACTCGTCGCGCACCGACCAGGACACGATCTGGCCCATCCCCTTCATCTTGTTGAAACGGGGGAAGTTCAGCAGGATCGCAAAGGACGCAAAGAGCTGCAGGCCCTCTGTGAAGGCGCCGAAAACCGCCAGGGTCAGGGCGATGTCCTTCTTCGTTTCGACGCCGAACTGCTGCATGTAGTCGTACTTGTCCTTCATCTCCTTGTAGTGGAGGAAGGCAGAGTACTCTTGCTCCGGCATGCCGATGGTGTCCAGCAGGTGGCTGTAGGCCGCGATATGGATGGTCTCCATGTTCGCGAAGGCGGCCAGCATCATCTGGATCTCGGTCGGCTGGAACACGCGCGCATAGTGGCGCATGTAGCAGTTGTTCACCTCCACGTCGGACTGGGTGAAAAAGCGGAAGATCTGGGTCAGCAGATTCCGCTCACCCTCGCTGAGCGCGCGGTTCCAGTCCTTCACGTCGTCGGCCAGTGGCACCTCGTCCGGGAGCCAATGCACCTTCTGCTGCACCTGCCAAGCCTCGAAGGCCCAGGGATAGCTAAAGGGCTTGTAGATCGGATCGGCGTCCAGCAGCGACATGCGGGGATGGCTCCAAGGCACTAGATGTTGTGGGTGTTTGCATTCTGAAGACTACAGAGTGTAGCTGAAGCCTGCCCGTGTCGCCAAGAGAAAGCCGGGTCGGAAAAGCGGGCAAAAGTATGCTTTTCTGTGGATGATATGGAGAATTGCGGCGTCGTTTAGCCCTTGAACGCCGCTGAGAACGAGTGCGCTCTAAAGCCCGCGCAGCTTCTCCGAGCGGCGGCGCAGCAGCTCGATGGTGGTCATCAGCAGGATCGAGACGCCGATCAGCAGGGTGGCGACGGCCAGGATCGTCGGGCTGATCTGTTCGCGGATGCCGGACCACATCTGCCGTGGGATGGTGTATTGCTCCGGACTGGAGGCGACGAAGAGCACCACCACCACTTCATCGAAGGAGGTGACGAAGGCGAAGAGCGCGCCGGAGATCACGCCCGGCAGGATCAGCGGCAGAATGATCTTGAAGAACACCGTGACCGGCGGCGCCCCGCACATGGCGCCGGCCCGCGGCAAGGCCTTGTCGAAGCCGATCAGGGTGGCGGTCACGGTGATCACCACGAAGGGCGTGCCCAGCGCGGTATGTGCCAGGACCAGGCCGAGAAGCGAATCCGTAAGCTGGACGCTGGAATAGAAGAAGTAGATGCCGGCTGCGGTGATGATCAGCGGCACGATCATCGGGGAGATCAGAATGCCCATGATGAAGGTCCGCTGCGGCATCTTCTCGCGGCTGAGGCCAAGGGCCGCCAGAGTGCCTAGGACTGTGGCGAGCAGGGTCGAGAGAATCCCGACGATCACGGAGTTCTCGATTGAGGTGAGCCAGCGGTCGTTGGTTAGGAAATTCTCGTACCAGCGTAGGCTGAAGGCCTCTGCCTCCAGCGCCAGCATGCCTTCGGTGAAGGTGAAGTAAGGCGTGGCATTGAAGGAGAGCGGAATGATCACCAGGATCGGCATGATCAGGAAAATGAAGACCGCCGCGCAGATGATCCGGAAGGCATAGTACCAGGCCCGCTCCGCCGGCGTGGCGTAGGGCGGCAGGGAGGAGACTTTTGCCATGACGTCGCGCCTCCGCTTCGCTTAGCCCAGGGTCAGGCGTTCGACGCCGACCAGCTTGTTGTACAGCCAGTAGAGCGCCAGCACACCGGCCAGGAGAATGCCGCCCAGCGCTGCCGCCAGGCCCCAGTTGAGCGACGACTGCATGTGGTGGGCGATGAAGTTGGAGATCATCTGGCCGTCCTGTCCGCCGACCAGCGCCGGAGTGATGTAGTAGCCGATGGCCAGGATGAAGACGAGCAGGCTGCCGGCCCCGACGCCGGGCAGTGTCTGCGGTGCGTAGACCTTCCAAAAGGCCTGGAAGCGTGGCGCCCCGAGCGACTGCGCCGCCCGCATGTGACTGGGCGAGATCGTTTTCATCACCGAGAACAGCGGCAGCACCATGAAGGGCAGCAGGATCTGCGTCATGGCGATCACCGTGCCGGTCTGGTTGTAGATCATCTGGATTCTGTTCTGATCGCCGACCAGCCCGATCCAGACCAGGATGTCGTTGAGCACGCCTTGCTGCTGCAGCAGCACGATCCAGGAGGTCGTGCGCACCAGCAGCGAGGTCCAGAAGGGCAGCAGCACCATGATCATCAAGAGGTTGCTGATGCGCGTCGGTTGGGTCGCCAGCAGGTAGGAGATCGGAAAGCCGAGCAGCAAAGTCAGCGCCGTCACCAGCAGCGACATCCAGAGCGTGCGACCGAAGAGCTGTACGTAGATCTGCCGATTCTCGGGCTGCATGACGATATCGCCGAACTCGTCATAGCGGCGGTCGACGGCCGCTAGGTACTGCACCGCGTTGTAGGCATTGCCGAGTCTCTGGATGGTTGCCCAGGTCTCCACCTTGCCCCAGTCGTCGTCGGCGTCGATCATGGCCTCCTGGAAGGGCGGCTCCATGCGTGCCACGCTGCGGGCGGTTCGGGTAACTGCGGAGCGGATACCGGGTTTTTCGAAGTTCAAACGGGTGGCGACCCGACCCAGGTCCCCACTGAACCTGTTCTCGCGGGCAACGGCCAGTTCCTGTGCCAGAGCCGCGAAGGCCTCTTCCGGTGGCAGGCCGTCTTCGGCGCTCCAGTCTTCCAGTGCGACCAGGGTGTTGGGCAGAATCTGCGAAACGAGCGGATCGTGAACGCTGCGGAACAGCATCTGCCCGATCGGAAAGAGGAAGGTGATCGACAGAAAGACCAGGAGCGGCGCGACCAGCAGGAAGGCCCGGGTCTTGGCGCGGAACTCGACTCGCCCCAGCGCCTGTTTCAGCGGCGTCCCGTCTGCTGTGGTCAGCCGTTCGGGCTTATCCGTCTGTCCGATGGCGATTTGCGCCATGACGCCCGTCCTGTTCCCCAAGTGCACCTGCGGCCTGCAGCTCGGTAGGAGCGCTGCAAAAGAGCCGACCGGCCTAAATCTTGAAACAGCTTCATTTGCGGGTGGCAGGACCGGCCGGCAGGCCGGCCCCGCACACCTGCAGTCTCAAACGGCGGCTGGCCCTAGTTGACGAGCCAGGCGTTAAAGCGTTCGTTCAACTCGTCCTGGTAGTCTGCCCAGAACAGGAAGTCGTTCTGCAGGGCGTTCCCGAAGTTGTCCGGAGCCGTCGGCATATGCGGACCCATGTCGACGCCGGATTCCGCATGGGCACCAATAAGCGGGACCGAGGACTTGCGCGCCGGACCGTAGGAAATCCACGAGGCCTGGTCCGCCAGCCGCTGCGTGTCGGTGGAGAACTTGATGAACTCCAGAGCCGTCTCCTTATTCGGGGCACCGCGCGGAATCACCCAGAGATCGAGGTCCCATACCTGGCCGTCCCAGACGATCTCGAAGGGCTTTCCTTCGGTCGCGATGGCGTTGAAGACGCGACCGTTGTAGGCGGTGGTCATGGCGACTTCACCGTCGGCTAGCAGCTGCGGCGGCTGGGCGCCGGCTTCCCACCACACGACTTCGTCCTTGATGGTGTCCAGCTTGGCGAAGGCCCGGTCGACGCCCTCGGGGGTCGAGAGCACTTCGTAGACTTCGCCTGCGGGGACGCCGTCGGCGATCAGGGCGAACTCGAGGTTGGCCTTGGGCGTCCTGCGCATGCCGCGCTTGCCCGGGAAGGCCTCCAGGTCGAAGAAGTCGGCCATGGTGCTGGGCGCAGCATCCGTGAACTTGGTGGTGTCGTAAGCGTAAACCGTCGACCAGACGATGGTCGCCACGGCACAGTCGTGCAGCGTGCCCGGCAGGAAGTCGTCGGCTGCCGCGGTGCCGTCGGGCGCCGCCGGCAGCATCGCATGGTCGAGCGGCTCCAGCAGCCCCTCGTCACAACCGCGTACGGCGTCGGACAGTTCGACGTCGACCAGATCCCAGGTGACGTTGCCGGCTTCGACCTGTGCCTTCACTTCGGCCAAGCCGCCGTTGTAGTCGGCCGAGACGATCTCGATGCCGGTCTTCTCGGTGAAGGGCTTATGGTAGGCCTCCACCTGGCTCTTGGTGTAGGCGCCGCCCCAGGAGACGACCGTCAGCGGATCGGCCTTGGCGGCCCCGGCGGCGAAGCCCGCCACCGCGGCCACGGCCAGCGCCGCGGTGGTGGTGCGAAGCATGTGTTTCATCGATGGAACACTCCCTGCTTGTTGCTGATGCCGGTCTTGCCGGCGTCTTTGCGGGTCCCTGTCGGTCCGCACTCTTTCGAACCGGCCGGTGCCGGTCCGCAACGTTGCGTCCTGGTAAAGAACGCAAACCGCTGTGCCGCTGCAGCCTCGCTCACGCGTCCAAGGCTCGGCAATCTTCCGTCTCCCAACCGACGCTGACGTCGGCGCCCTCGCGCAGGTGCGCATGACCCTGGGCATTGGGGACCTTCACGATAAACTCATCGCTGCCGCAGACGTTGACACGCGTGCGGATGTGGTCGCCCAAATAAATTAGTTCCTCGACGCGACCGGAGAAGATGTTCGGCAGGCTGCCGGGCGACGGGTCGATCGTGACGCGCTCCGGCCGGAGCGACAGCGTGGTCTTGGCGCCCTGACCACCGCTCACGTTGACGGGCAACGCCTGTACGTCGCCGCTGCCGTTGTCCAGCGTTACCGTGCAGGCATTGGCACCGTTCAGCTTGCTGACGGTGCCGCGCAAGGTGTTGTTCTCGCCGATGAACTGGGCAACGAAGGCATTCTGCGGTCGCTCATAGAGGTCGGCCGGCGTGTCCAGTTGTTGGATGATGCCGTCGTTGAAAACCGCGATGCGGTTGGACATCGTCAGCGCTTCCGACTGATCGTGGGTCACGTAGACCACGGTGACGCCCAGGTTCTCGTGGATGTGCTTGATCTCGAACTGCATCTGTTCGCGCAGTTGCTTGTCGAGCGCACCCAGAGGTTCGTCCATCAGCACGAGGGTCGGTTCGAACACCAGCGCTCTCGCAAGCGCGACGCGCTGCTGTTGACCGCCGGAGAGTTGTGCCGGCCTGCGCGCTCCGTAGCCGCCGAGCTGCACCATGTTCAGCGCCTGGTCGACCCGCTGCTCGGTCTCCGCTCTGGAAACCTTGCGCACCTGCAGGGGGAAGGCGAGGTTCTCGGCAACGGTCATGTGCGGAAAGAGGGCATAGTTTTGAAAAACCATGCCGATGTCCCGCTTGTGGGGTGGAACGTTCGAAAGCGAGCGGCTGCCCAGCCGGATGTCGCCGTGGGTCGGTGCCTCGAAACCGGCGAGCATCATCAACGAGGTGGTTTTGCCGGACCCGGAAGGACCCAGCATGGTTAGGAACTCGCCGCGTGCGATCTCAATGTTGAGGTCCTTCACGACCAGCGTTTCGCCGTCGTAGCTCTTCTGAACCTCGATGAACTCGACGAGTACGTCGCCCCGGTTCGTCATCCCTGCTACTTGGCCCCTTTCGTTCGCGCCATTGCGATCTGGGCCGCCTGACCTGTTCGATAGCTTGTGCGATCCGCGTCGTTGGCGCGCGGTTTCAACCGGGCGATGCTAGACAAAGCGCCCTTGGAATTCGAGAGGTTTTTTGCGCCGCGGCAGACGAGAATTCCAAAGCAATGTCCACCCGTCAGAGCCGAACCGACAGGTTATGATCTCACTGCCGGCGGCCTCTCAGCCGCCGGCCCCACGCCTCGTCCCGGCTTTGTGGCGTCGATTGCCGAGATCGTCTACTCGGCTGCCAGATGCTGGCTGCCGACCCACTGAGCGGTTTCGTCCAACGCTTGGCCGAAGCGTTCGAGCAGCTGATCGATTCCCGCTTCGTCGATGATCAACGGTGGGCAGAACGCCATTTGGTCGCCCAGGTTGCGGATGATCAGCCCGTGCTCCTGACAGCGCTCGAAGCAATAGGTCCCGACGGCACCCGCGGGATCGAAGGCCTGTTTGCTGGCTTTGTCGGCTACCAGTTCAATACAGCCGATCATGCCGACGCCGCGAACCTCGCCGACCAGAGGATGGTCCGCGAAGCGACGCAGGCCGGCCTGCAGGCGCTCGCCCATGCGCGCGGCATTGCCGACCAGATCGCGCTCTTCGATAATCTTGAGGTTCTCCAGCGCCACGGCAGTCGCGACCGGATGACCGCTTGTCGTGTAACCGTGTCCGAAGGTGCCGATCTTCGCCGTGTTGTCGGCAATGGCTTGGTAGATCTTGTCGGAGAACAGCAGCGCAGCAAGCGGCATGTAGCTGGAGGTGAGCTGCTTGGAGCAGATCATCATGTCCGGTTCGATGCCGTAGGTCGTCGACCCCCAGAGCTGGCCGGTGCGACCGAAACCGTTGATGACTTCGTCGGCAATCACCAGCACGTCGTACTTGCGGCAAACTGTCTGGATTTTCTGCCAGTAGGTCTTCGGCGGCGTGATGACGCCACCGGCCCCCATCACCGGTTCGCCGATGAAGGCGGCGACCGTTTCCGGGCCTTCGGAGAGGATCAACTGCTCCAGCTCTCCCGCGAGACGGGAGGCGAACTCCTCTTCGCTCTCGCCTTCCCAGCCGAACCGCCAGTGGTGCGGGCAGGCGGTATGCAGGATGTTCTTGATCGGAAGGTCGAAGTCTTTGTGATTGTAGGGCAGGCCGGTAAGGCTGCCGGCGGCGATGGTGATGCCGTGATAGCCTTTCAGCCGGGCGATGATCTTCTTCTTCTCCGGCCGCCCGAGGGCGTTGTTGTAGTACCAGACCAGCTTGACCGCCGTGTCGTTCGCCTCTGACCCCGAGTTTGTGTAGAAGACCTTGGACATCTTGCCCGGCGCCATGGCGAGCAGACGCTCCGACAGCTCGATTGAGGGCTCATGGCTCTTGTGCGCGAAGGAGTGATAGTAGGGCAGCTTTTCCATCTGAGCGCGCGCCGCCTCGACCAGACGGGGCTCTCCGAAGCCGACGGCGACGGACCAGAGACCGGCCAGACCCTCGATGTATTCTTTACCCGCGTCGTCGTAGACGTGGATGCCTTTGCCTTCGCGAATCACCATAGCGCCCTTGTCTTCATGCTTCCGGGCGTTGGTATAGGGGTGGAAGTTGACCGCCACGTCGCGGAAAGCGGGAGAGTTTGGGCGATCGACCATGATGAAAGCGCCTCCTGGGCTAGCTACTGGAAGTTTTTCATAGCCTATCGCTCTCGGTCGGTCGGCAGCAAGGGCAGGAAAGTGCTTGGATCGTTGCGCCGGCGACGCTAGGACAGGCAGCCGCCGGCGCGGGACAGCCCTCTCGATATGATTTCAAACTTTTATCTTCTGCTTCAGGCGATCGCGATCGGCTATGTCGTAGCCGCGCCGGTCGGGGCCGTCGGCGCGATTTGCATCCGCCGTTCGCTGCACGGCCACCGCTTCGAGGCCTTGCTGTGCGGTATCGGGTCTGCCATCGCCGACGGCGTCTTTGCGGCCATCGCTGCGCTGGGCTTGTCGCTCGTCATCAAGTGGCTGGAGGAACACCACGGCGAGCTCAGCCTGGTCGGCGGTATCTTCTTGCTTGGCTACGGCATCTACATGATTGTGCATGCGCCGAATCTGCTGCGTCGTCAGGCCATCACCGAAGAGGAGGAAGACGATCTCAGCCCCTGGTCTCTGGCCGGTTTGCTGGATCGCCTCGGCATGATCTTCACCGGCTTTGGGCTGACCATCATCAATCCGGCGACGTTTGTTGGCTTCATGGGGGCCTTTGCCGGCTTGGGCGTCCTCGGTCCGTCCGGCGAAGCCGAGACCTGGGCGAAGGGCACCACACTGGTCTTGGGTGTGGCTGCCGGCTCGACGCTCTGGTGGCTCACCCTCATCGCTGGCTCCAGCGCCGTGCGGCGTAACGTCTCCAGCAACTTCATCGTCCAGGTCAATCGGGTGCTGGGGGTGGTCGTGGCCACCGTTGGCGTGCTGGCACTGTTCCAGGTGTTCTAATTCGGCCCTGCTTGCCAAAGCGGCTCCGAACCCGTCGTTCGATGAGAGCAAGCTTCTCCGCGTTGCAGGTCGTGGTCGCGAATTGACAGCCGTAACGGGTACGGCTGGTATGCATACAGTCCGACAGCTTGATGAGAAGGCTCAGATGACCTCCCTTGTAATCGAGAATGCTCTCCTGTTTGATGGTTTCGGCCCCGATCTGGCTGAAGGTGCCTCCGTACTGGTTGAGGAGGGTCACATCAGGGAGGTGGCCGACCGCCCGATCTCGACGGGATCGATGGAGGTGCAACGAATCGATGCGGCCGGGCGCGTTCTGATGCCGGGTTTGATCGATGCGCATTTTCATGCCGTTGCCGTCGATCCCAACATCGGGCGACTTGAGACGATGAGCGCCTATCATATTGCCCAGTATGCGCGGGGATTCCTTGAGGCGGCGCTGTTGCGCGGCTTTACAACGGTGCGCGATGCCGCGGGCGCCGACTTCGGCCTTTCGCTGGCGGTCGAAACCGGCCTGATCAAGGGGCCGAGGCTCTACTACTCCGGCAAGGCCCTGACGCAGACTGGCGGTCACGCGGACTTTCGGGAGCGGGCGGCCGCTCATCCGGCCTTCTGCTTCTGCGGCCAGCACGGCAACGTCATGGGCGTCATCGCCGACGGTGTTGCCGAGGTGCGCCGCGCCGCCCGCGAGGAGCTGCGGAAGGGGGCGACCCAGATCAAGATCATGGCATCCGGTGGTGTCGCCAGCCCGGCCGACCCGATCTGGAACCTGCAGTACTCGGAAGAGGAGATTGCCGCGGCGGTCTGGGAAGCGGAGAGCTGGAAGACCTACATCATGGCACACGCCTATACACCCGAGGCGATCCGGCGCTGTGTCGAGTTGGGCGTCAAGTCGATCGAGCATGGCAACCTGATCGACGCGGAAACCGCCGCGATCTGTCACGATCGCGGTGCCTGGGTCGTGCCGACGCTCGTCACCTATGACGCGTTGGCCGAGGAGGGGAGCGCGCTCGGCCTGCCGCCGGTCAGTGTCGCGAAGGTCGCCGATGTACGCACCAGTGGATTGCAGGCTCTGGAAATTCTCAAGACGGCCGGCGTCAAGATGGGCTTCGGAACCGACCTGCTGGGCGAGATGCACCGGCATCAGTCGCGGGAGTTCCTGATTCGCGCGGAAGTTTTGTCGCCGTTGGAGGTCGTGCGGCAGGCGACCAGCGGCAATGCGGAGTTGATGGATCGTGGCGGAAAGCTCGGTTGTATTGCGGCCGGTGCCTATGCGGATCTGCTGCTGGTCGATGGTAATCCCCTTGCAAACCTTGATCTCCTACAAGGCCAGGGACAGCACATCCCCCTGATCGTTAAGGCCGGCGAGATTTACAAGAACACGCTGTAGGAGGCTGGATACAAAGACGGTCGTCGGACACCGGACTGCAATCATTTCCGCTTGTTCCCGCGGCCAAAGCGGGCATAGGTTACCGGCCAATGGAACGGGTAACCCTCACCGTTTCGCCTGCCGGTAGCATCTGCGGTCAACCGAGATCGAGGTTGTGCGTTGCTGCTGTAGCAGGAGAAAGCAGGGACCACGAAAGCAGCCGGCGGCAACCCGCCGTCCGGCCGTGCAGGGACTGAGTTACAGGGAGACAGCTATGCGATACCGTCTGGGACTGGTCGCTGCTGTGGCTGCCGTTGCGGCCCTCACACTGTCGTCGGCGCAGGATGCGCAGGCGCAGGACAAGGTGTTCCGCTACGCCACCACCGGCGACGTCTTGGGTCTGGACCCCCATTCGAACAATGAGGGGCCGACCAACACCATGAAGGGCAACATTTACGGCATGCTGATTCATCGCAAGCCGGACCTGTCTTTGGAGCCCGATCTGGCGGTGAGTTGGGAGAACGTGGACGAGGTGACTTGGCGCTTCGCCTTGCGCGAGGGTGTCACCTTCCACAACGGCAACCCCTTTACGGCCGACGACGTGGTCTATTCCTTCCAGCGCCAGTCGCAGGAAACTTCGGACATGTCCTTTGCGATCGCTACGATCGAGGAGGTCCGGAAGGTCGACGACTACACGGTGGAGATCATCACCACCGGCCCCGACCCGATCCTGCTGCTCAACATGCCCAACTTCTACATTATGGATCAGGAGTGGGTTGAGGAAAACAACGCCTTCGAAGTGGTGCGTGGTGCCGGGCAGACAAACTTCCCGAACCTCAACGCCAATGGCACCGGACCCTTCCGTGTGGTCGAGTGGGTGCAGGACAATCGCCTGGTCCTCGAGCCCTTTGAAGACCACTGGAACGCCGGCAATCTGATGACGAACATCGATCGGGCCGTCTTGACGCCGATCCCGAACGACGCGACGCGCGTTGCCGCGCTGCTGTCGGGTGAGATCGACATGATGTACCCGGTGCCGCTACAGGACGTGCCGCGTTTGCAGAACGAAGCCAACGTCGATGTCCTGGAAGGCCCCGAACTGCGGACGATCTTCCTCGGTTTCGATCAATGGCGTGACGAGCTGCTCGATATGCCGGGCAGCGGCCAGAACCCGTTCAAGGATCAGCGGGTGCGTGCGGCCTTCGCTCATGCGATCGACCTGCAGGCCATTCAGCGCGTCGTGATGCGTGGCGCTTCGACGCCGACGGGTCTGATGGTCGCGCCGGGCATCAACGGTTTCGTCGAAGACCTCAACACGCCCTATGAGTACAATCCCGACAAGTCCCGGGAGTTGCTCGCCGAGGCAGGCTTCGGTGACGGCTTCCCCGTTACCCTCGACTGTCCGAACGACCGCTATGTCAACGACGAGCCGATCTGCAATGCGGTGATCCCGATGCTGGAACGCGTCGGCATCGACGTCAGCTTGAATGCGCAGACCAAGTCGCTGCACTTCAACAAGATCGGTCGTACCGAGGGCAACAACACCAGCTTCTTCATGCTGGGCTGGACCCCGGGTTCGTACGACTCGCTGAACCCGTTGATGCAGCTCATGACCACCGGTGCGCCGGGTCATGGCGACTGGAACAGCGGGCGCTACGACAACCCGCAGGTGATGGCACTGGCCGAGCAGATCAAGACGGAGATGGATCCGGAAGCGCGCCAGGCTATGATCACCGAGGCTTTCCAGATCCACCAGGACGATGTCGGACACATTCCGCTGCACCAGCAGGCCCTGGCCTGGGGTGTGCGGACGGATACGGTCGCAGAAATCATCCAGCGACCCTTCAACGATGTTGACCTGCGTTACGTCGTGATGCAGTAACGCCTTCGGGTGTGGGGCGGCGGCCCGGGGAGAGGAAACCTCCGGGCCGCCGTCGGCTTTTTCGCATCCCCAAGGCCTGTAAGCCCGAAGAGCGGCGGCCAGATCGCTCGGGTAGGTCGGGGATCAGCGTCAGGGAGCTTCGAGGCAGATGTTCGCCTTCGTCATCCAGCGTTTATTCCAGGCCATCCTGGTGATGCTGGTCGTCGCTTTCGTTTCGTTTTCGCTGTTCCAGTTCGTTGGCGACCCGATCAACAACATGGTCGGTCAGGACGCTACGGAAGCTCAGCGAGAGGCTCTGCGCGAGCGGCTCGGCCTGAACGACTCGATTCCAGTCCAGTTCATGAACTTCGTCGGTAACGCGGCGCAGTTTCAGTTCGGGTTGTCATACCGGCTGGGTGTGCCGGTCGAAGACATCATTGCCCAGCGGCTGCCGGCGACCATCGAGCTGGTCTTGGTCTCGGCGATTATCGCCTTGGCTGTGGGTGTGCCGATGGGGGTTTACACCGGGCTCAATCGGAACTCGCCGATTTCGAAGCTTTTCTTGACGGTTTCTCTGATCGGTATCTCTCTCCCGACGTTTCTGATCGGGATTCTGCTGATTTTGATCTTCGGTGTCTGGCTTGCCTGGCTACCGACGTTCGGGCGCGGAGGGACGATCGACCTCGGTTGGTGGGAAACCTCCTTCCTGACCGTTCAGGGGTGGCGCTCGCTGATTTTGCCGTCGATCACGCTGGCCTTGTTTCAGCTCACACTGATCATGCGCCTGGTTCGTGCCGAGATGCTTGAGGTGCTGCGCACCGACTATGTCAAGTTCGCGCGGGCGCGCGGTCTGTCCAACCGTGCCATCAACTTCGGACATGCGCTCAAGAATACCCTGGTGCCGGTGATCACCATCATCGGGCTGCAGATCGGCTCATTGCTGGCCTTTTCGATCATCACCGAAACGGTGTTCGCCTGGCCGGGGATGGGACTGCTGATCATCCAGGCGATTCAGTTTGCCGATATCCCGGTCATGAGCAGCTACCTCGTGCTGATCGCGCTGTTCTTCGTCATGATCAATCTCATCGTCGACCTGCTCTACTACGTCGTCGATCCGCGGCTGCGCGTCGAGCGTGGCGGCGGCGGACATTAGGGGAGGCACGTCGCATGGCCGAGATGGCTCGCGAGCCGAACCAGCAGCCAACCGCTCCGGAGCTGACTTTTGTCGGCAAGATCGCTGACGGCTGGACTCGCTTCCTGGACTCCGATGTCTTCTACTCCTTCAAACGCTCGCCGCTGATCATCACCGCCTTCGTGGTGACGGTCCTGCTGATCCTCGGGGCCTTTCTGGCTCCATGGATCGCCCCGCACGACACCACCAACATGGCGAGCCTCAATCTGATGGACGCCTTCAAGCCGCCCGCTTGGTCGGTCGGCGGGGACGGCAGTTTCCTGCTCGGAACCGACGATCAGGGCCGCGACATGCTGTCCGGCATCATGTTCGGCATGCAGGCGTCGCTGGTGATCGGCTTCGCCTCGGTGGCTCTGGCGGCCGTCGTCGGAACGATACTTGGGTTGATTTCCGGCTATGTCGGCGGGCGCGTCGACAGCGTCATCATGCGCGTCGCCGACGTGCAGCTCACCTTCCCGGCGATCCTGATCGCCCTGCTGATCGACGGTATCGTCGGTTCGGTTCTGCCCCGCAATACGGCGGAGGAGCTGACCTATCCCGTGCTGATCCTGGCGATCGCCTCCTCTCTCTGGGTGAACTTCGCGCGCACGGTGCGCGGTTCGACCTTGGTCGAGAAAAACCGCGAGTACGTTCAGGCGGCCAAGGTGATCGGCATCCATCCGACTCTGATCATGGTGCGCCACGTTTTGCCTAACGTCATGGGCCCCGTGCTGGTGATCGCGACGCTGTCGTTGGCGCTTGCCATCCTGACGGAAGCCACGCTCTCCTTCCTCGGCGTCGGCATCCCCTCGTCCGAGCCGTCTCTGGGCACATTGATCCGCATCGGCCAGGAGTATCTCTTCTCCGGCGAATGGTGGATGACCATTTTCCCTGGTATCGCGCTTGTGATTCTGGTCCTGGCGGTCAACCTGCTGGGCGATTGGCTGCGCGACGCCCTGAACCCGAAGCTGCGCTGATGTCCGATACTGACCGAACACCTCTGTTGGAAGTCCGGGATCTTCGGGTCGAGTTTCCCACGCGTCGCGGCACCCTGGTGGCCGTCAACGGCGTGTCCTTCGATATCAAGGAAGGCGAAGTCCTCGGCGTTGTCGGAGAGTCGGGCGCAGGTAAATCGCTGACCGGTTCGGCGGTGATCGGACTGCTGGAGCCGCCGGGACGGATCGCGGCCGGAGAGGTGCTGCTGAAGGGCCGGCGGATCGACAATCTGCCCTACCGCGAGATGCGCCGGGTGCGCGGGCGGGAGATCGGCATGGTCTTTCAGGACCCGCTGACCAGTCTCAATCCGCTCTATACGGTTGGACGCCAGCTCGTCGAGACCATCCAGACCCACCGCGACGTCTCGGAAGAGGTGGCCCGCAAGCAGGCTATCGATCTGCTTTCGGAGGTCGGTATTCCGGCACCTGAGCGGCGCATCGACCAGTATCCGCACCAGTTCTCAGGCGGCATGCGGCAGCGCGTGGTCATTGCACTCGCCCTCTGCGTCAATCCGAAGCTGGTGATCGCCGACGAGCCGACCACCGCGCTTGACGTCTCGATCCAGGCTCAGATCATCAAGCTTCTGAAACGGATGTGTAAGGAGCACGGCGCCGCCGTCATGCTGATTACCCACGACATGGGGGTGATAGCGGAGACGGCTGATCGGGTGGCGGTGATGTACGCCGGCCGCATCGCAGAGATCGGCCCTGTCCGCGATGTCGTGCAAAACGCCAAACACCCTTATACCCACGGCCTGATGGGCTCGATCCCCATGATCGGCCATGACACCGACCGGCTGACCCAGATCGAGGGGTCGATGCCGCGTCTGACCGAGATTCCGCAAGGCTGCGCTTTCAACCCGCGCTGCCCCCATGCCTTCGATCGTTGCCGCAGCGAGCGGCCGGAGCTGATCCCGGTGGATGATACCCGGGTGGCCTGCTGGCTGTTCGATGAGGGCGCGAAGAAGGCGGCCGAGTAGAGCGGGCCGGAGGATGTCCATGTCGCAAACCCTTGCCGCAGAGAATCGAGAAGCATCGGATGTCCCGTCCGGTGCGAGCGAGCAGCCACTTGTGCAGGTGCAGGATCTGGCTCGCTATTTCGATGTGTCGCCCCCATGGCTGAACCGCATCCTGGAGAACGAGCCGCGCTCAATCCTGAAGGCGGTCGACGGTGTGTCCTTCGATATCCCGCGCGGTAAGACCTTCAGCCTGGTCGGCGAGTCCGGCTGTGGCAAGTCGACGGTCGCCCGCCTTGTCGTCGGCCTCTACCAGCCGACTCGCGGAACCATTCACTTCGAAGGCGTGGACATGGCCACGCTGAAGACCCGCAAGCAGCAGGCGCCGGTCCGTCGCCGCTTTCAGATGATCTTCCAGGATCCCTTCGCCAGCCTGAATCCGCGCTGGCGGGTCGCCGAGATCATCGCCGAACCGATCCGTGCCCACGGGATCATGAGCGATGAAAATCAGATCCGAAAGCGCGTCGGGGAACTGCTGGAACAGGTCCGCCTCTCGGCACGAGATGGAGAGAAGTTTCCGCACGAGTTTTCGGGCGGTCAGCGTCAGCGTATCTCCATCGCCCGAGCCCTGGCCTCCAATCCGGAGTTCCTGGTCTGCGACGAGCCGACCTCGGCGCTCGACGTTTCGGTGCAGGCGCAGATCCTCAACCTGATGAAGGAGCTGCAGAAAGAGCTAGGGCTGACCTATCTCTTCATCAGTCACGACCTGGCGGTCGTCTATCACATTTCCGACTATGTCGGCGTCATGTACTTGGGCCGGCTGGTCGAGTGGGGCGAGGCACGGCGGGTTTTCTTCAATCCTCAGCACCCCTACACGCGCATGCTGCTGGATGCGATTCCGGATCTGGAGATGACGGGACGTCAGCGTATTCCGGTGGCCGGCGAAGTCCCCAGCCCGATCCATCCGCCGAGCGGCTGCCATTTCCACCCGCGCTGTCCCTTCGCCAACGACCGCTGCCGCAGTGAAACGCCGCAAACACTGGACTTCGCAGCGGGTGGCCAAGTGCGCTGTCACGCGGTCGAAGAGGGTCGGTTGCCGCCGCCTGGCGAGAGCAGCGCCCTGGCGGCCAGCCGCGATCTGAACGAATGAGGCGCAAGCGGATCGCCCGTGCGCCGGGTCGGCTGCACTCTGGTCTCGTTTTCTTATTGTCTTTCGTCGTGCTGAGCGTAGCCCAGCTCGATGCCGCGCGTGCGGCAGGCGGGTCTGGTACGCTGACCATCGGCGTGACCCAATTTCCTTCGACGCTGCATCCCAATATCGATTCGATGCTGGCCAAGAACTATGTGCAGGCCATGACCCTCCGGCCCCTGACGCACTATGATCAGGACTGGGAGGTGGTCTGCTTCCTCTGTACCGAAGTGCCGAGTCTGGAGGCGGGAACGGCAGAGCTCGAGACGACACCGGACGGCGGTGAGGGGATTGCCGTTACTTACAGTCTTCACCCCGATGCGACCTGGGGCGACGGTACGCCGGTGACCACCGACGACGTGCTCTTCACCTGGGAGGTCGGGCGGCATCCGCAGTCGGGCATCAGTAACTTCGAGCTCTACCGGCGCATTCTCGATATCACCGTCATCGACGATAAGACTTTCACCTTTCACGTCGATCGTGTGACCTTCGCCTATGCTTCGGCCATCGATTTCCGTGTGCTTCCTGCCCACATCGAACGGCCGATCTTCGAGGCGGATCCGGCGAGCTATCGCACGCGCACGGCCTTCGACAGCGATCCGACCAATCCTGGTTTGGCCTTTGGACCCTACCGCATCGTCTCGCTGACCCCGGGCGCGGAAGTGGCGCTGGAGCCGAACGAGACCTGGTTCGGACCGCCGCCGGCTTTCGATCGCATCGTCGTGCGGGTGATCGAGAACACGCCGGCCCTGGAGGCCAACCTGCTGTCGGGCGCCATTGATACGATTCCCGGCGCGATGGGACTGACCGTCGATCAGGCTCTGGCCTTCGAGCAGCGTCACGGCGACGACTGGAACGTGCTTTTCAAGCCGGGGCTGGTCTACGAGCATATCGATCTGATGCTCGACAATCCGATCCTGGCGGACCGTCGTTTACGGCAGGCGCTGCTGCATGGCATCGATCGCGACGCCATCAGCGAGCGACTCTTTGCCGGACGTAACCCGGTGGCCGATGGCAACGTCAGTCCGCTCGACTGGGTCTACAGCGAGGCGATCCCGACTTACTCCTACGATCCCGAGCGGGCCGAGGCGCTGCTGGAGGAGGCGGGCTGGACCCGCCAAGGCGGCAGCGGCGTTCGGCGCAATGCGGCGGGTGACCCTCTGCGCCTGGAGATCATGACCACGGCCGGGGACCGCACGCGTGAGCTGGTGCAGCAAGTGATCCAGAGCCAGTTGCGGGACATCGGCGTCGAACTGACCATTCGCAACGAGCCGGCGCGAGTGTTCTTCGGCCAGACCGTGAGCCAGCGGCGTTTCACCGGCCTGGCCATGTTTGCCTGGTTCTCAAGCCCTGAGAACGTGCCCCGCACCACGCTGCACTGCGAGCAGGTTCCGACGGAAGAAAACGGCTGGGGCGGTCAGAACTATACCGGCTACTGCACGCCCGAGATGGATGCGCTGATCGACCGGATCGAGGTCGAACTTGACCGGGAAGCGCGGGCGGAGCTCTGGGCGGAGCTGCAACAGCTCTACGCCACCGACCTGCCGGCCCTGCCGCTCTACTGGCGCGCGCAGCCCTTCGTGTTGCCGCCCTGGCTGGAGGGGGTGCGCCCGACCGGCCATATGGGCACCACGACCCTCTGGGTGGAGGAGTGGCGCCGGGCCGAATGAGTTTGCGCGGACGCGGCTCGAAGCCTGCTCGGCACGGTCCGTTCTCAATGAAAATCCCGGCTTTGCTGGAGCTTCAGCCGTTTGGGCTTGCGCTGCTCCGGGACCGGGCGTTTGACCTCGTCGACGCTGCTCATGGCACGCTGGAAGATGCCCTCGGTCGCGGCGATCTGCGAGGCGGCGGTTCGTCCGTTGTCGGCGGGCGGGATCGGGTCTGCGATCAGATTGCGCGACTGAGTCTCCAAAGTCGCCAGCCGCTCGGTCTTGTCGACCAGGTTTCCGGCGACCAGGTGAATGACCTTGTCGCTGCGCTGCACCTTGCCGGTCACACCGAGCAGTGAGGCTTGAAGCACCGTCGTGCGAAAACGCTGAAAGATGTCCGGCCAAACCACAAGGTTGGCAATCCCTGTCTCATCCTCCAGGGTGATGAAAATCACGCCCTTGGCACTGCCGGGGCGCTGACGTACCAGCACCAGACCGGCGACTGAAAGCCGCTGGCCGTCTCTCGCCTCCCGAAGCGCTTTCGTGGGGCAATAGTCTTGCCGCGTCAGCTCATCGCGCAGGAAGACCAGCGGGTGGTCCTTCAGGGACAGGCGCAGGCTGGCGTAGTCCTGCACCACGTGCTCGCTCTTGCTGAGCTTCGGGAGGGACACTTCGGGCTCCGCTCCGCGCTCCTCTTCGTTCATGGCGGCGAAGAGCGGCAGCGGTTGGGCCTTGGGCAGGCCCTTGACCGCCCAGAGCGCCTCGCGCCGGTCCAGACCCATGGAGCGGAAGGCGTCGGCGCGTGCCAGTGCCTCCAGAGCCTTGGAGCCGATCTGCCCCTTGCGCCAGAGACTCAGCGGATCGGGATAGCCGTTGCCGCGGCCTGCGATCAGCCGCTCGGCCTCGGTTTCGGACAAACCCTTGATCTGCCGCAGGCCCAGCCGCAGCGCCATGCCGGGGCCGTCGCGCGCCGGCTCCAGCGTACAGTCCCAGTCGGAGGCATTGATGTCCGGCTCCAGCACCTCGACCTTGTGGTCGCGCGCATCCCGTACGATCTGTGCCGGGGCATAGAAGCCCATCGGCTGACTGTTCAGCAGGGCACAGGCGAAGGCGGCCGGGTAGTGGTGCTTCATCCAGGCGGAGACGTAGACCAACAGTGCGAAGCTGGCGGCATGGCTTTCCGGAAAGCCGTAAGTGCCGAAGCCTTCGATCTGTTTGAAGCAGCGCTCGGCGAAGTCGCGTTCGTAGCCGTTCTTGACCATGCCGTTGATCAGCTTGTCGCGGAACTCGTGGATGATCCCGAGCTTGCGGAAGGTTGCCATGGCGCGGCGCAGCCGGTCGGCTTCGCTGGGGGTGAAACCGCCGGCGACGATGGCGATTTTCATCGCCTGCTCTTGGAATAGCGGCACGCCGAGGGTGCGGCCCAGCACGTCTCTCAGTTCTTTCGAGGGGAACGCGACCGGTTCTTCTTTATTGCGCCGCCGCAGGTAGGGGTGAACCATGTCGCCCTGGATCGGGCCGGGGCGCACGATGGCGACTTGAATCACCAGATCGTAGAACACCTTGGGCCGCAGCCGCGGCAGCATGTTCATCTGCGCACGGGACTCCACCTGGAACAGGCCGAGGGAGTCCGCCTCGCAGAGCATGTCGTAGACTGCGGGATCGTCCTGGGGCACCGTCGCTAAATTCAGGATGCGGCCGTAGTGGCGCTGCAGGAGATCGAATCCCTTGCGCAGGCAGGTCAGCATGCCCAGCGCCAGGACGTCGACCTTGAGCAGGCCGAGAGATTCCAGGTCGTCCTTGTCCCATTCGATGACGGTGCGGCTTGCCATTGCCGCATTCTCGATCGGCACCACCTCGTCGAGCGGACCGCGGGTCATGACGAAGCCGCCGACATGCTGGGAAAGGTGGCGGGGAAAGCCGATCAGCTCGCGGGTGAGCGCGAGCACCTGCGCCATGCGCGGTTCCTCGGGGTCGAGGCCCAGCTCGCGCACCCGAGCTTCCTCCACGCCATCGCTCGACCAGCCCCAGATCGAGCCGGCGAGGGCGCTAACCGTATCTTCCGACAGGCCGAGAGCCTTGCCGACCTCGCGAACCGCGCCGCGACTACGATAGCAGATCACCGTTGCAGCCAACCCCGCGCGGTCGCGGCCGTATTTCTCGTAGACGTACTGCATCACCTCTTCGCGCCGCTCGTGCTCGAAATCGACATCGATGTCGGGTGGTTCGTTTCGCTCGACGGAGACGAAACGCTCGAAGAGGAGATCTATTTTCGCCGGGTCGACGGAGGTGATGCCAAGGCAGTAGCAGACGGCCGAGTTGGCGGCCGACCCGCGACCTTGGCAGAGAATGTCTCTGCTGCGGGCAAAGCGCACCAGATCGTGGACCGTCAGGAAATAGGCGGCATAGTTCAGCTCGGCGATCAAATTCAGTTCGTAGGTGACCGCTGTGCGGACTTTGTCCGGGATGCCTTTCGGGTAGCGCTCGGTGGCCCCCTCCCAGGCCAGGTGCTCCAGTTCCTGCTGCGGCGTGCGGCCATCTCGGCCTGCTTCGATGGGATATTCGTAGGTCAGCTCTGTCAGCTTGAAATGGCATTTAGCGGCAATCTCCAGCGTGCGCGCTACGGCCTCTGGCCAGGCGGCGAAGAGCCGCGCCAACTCCTCGGGCGGCTTCAGGTGGCGTTCCGCATTGGCGTCCAGCCGCCAACCGGCCGTATCGATCGTCACGCCCTCGCGAATACAGGTCAGCGTGTCGAGCAGCGGCCTGCGGGCGGGGTGATGCAGCAGCACGTCGCCAACGGCGACCAGCGGTGCTCCGCAGCGCTCCGCGATCTGCGCCAGCCGGGTCAGGCGGCGCGTATCGTCGCCGCGGTGGTGCCAGCTTCCGCCTAGATAGACGTCGCCGGGCGTGGCTTGGACCAGGTCGCGGAGCTCGGCTTCGAAGCCCGTGTCGAAGTCCTCCGGCGGCAGCAGGATGGCGACCTGGCCGGGGAGAAAGGCAACGATTTCCCCGAAACTGAGATCGCAGTCGCCCTTGGTTGCGCGCCGCTTGCCTCGGGTCAGCAACTTGCAGAGCCGACCGTAGGCATCGCGGTTCTTGGGATAGCAGACAACCTCCGGCCCGTCGCGCGGCATCAGGCGGGCGCCCACCAGCAGCGGTAGTTCGGCCTCCTTGGCCGCCGCATGGGCGCGGACCACCCCGGCCAGGGAATTGCGGTCGGCTATCCCCAGCGCCGATAGCCCGAGCGCCTTTGCTGCCGTCACCAGCTCTTCGGGATGGGAGCCGGCTCGCAGAAAGGAGAAGTTGGTTGCCGCAACCAGTTCGGCATAGGCGGGGGCCGCTGCCGTCGACATTACGTTTCCGGGGCGCCGGCCGCTGCAGAGAGGAGAGCCGCTGGAGCTTGATCGACGCGCCTTCCGTGCTCTGTGGCGTCTTCCGTGTCCCGGGTCATGCGAACAAGCCGTGCAGGAACCAGTGGGTTTCTTCGCGATAGAGCCAATAGCGGCGGCCGTCTTCGTCTTCGACGCGGAAATAGTCGCGCTGCGGCGTGGCGGCGTCCTGCGGCAGCCACCATTCCGGGCTCAGGCGTTCCGGGCCCTCGGCACGGGCGACGCGGTGCAGCAGGCGACGCCAGCGGAACTGAGCCGGCGGCGCATCGGGCCAGGCTGCGATCGCATCGATCCGCTCCGGCCGGGCCAGCAGGCGGGCCGGCCGTGGAGACCCTGCCGGCCAACCCTGAGCGTGGCGCGCGGGGGAGATGCGCTGTGAGCGATCCTGGACGGAAGTCCGGTGGGGCAGGGCGGGGCCGGCGGCGACACAGCGCTCCGGCAGATGACTTTCGCGCGGAACCAGACGATGCACCCGCTCGAAGCCGAAGCGGCCGCCCAGGCGGTCGACCAAGCGGCCGAGATCGTGTTGGGGTGAAGTCGACGTTCCTGCCCCGCTCTTTGCGCGCCCAGCCTCGAGAGTCATCTGCAGGGCGGTCAGCGGCTCCAGCGTCTCGGCGGCCAGGACCAGCGCTTCGATCCCGAAGCCGGGGTCCAGCCCCTCCAGTTTGCTCGCGAAGAGGCGTTTCAGATGGGCGGTATCGCGCAGGGGCCGGGCGGTGCCGACAACCAGGCGAATCAGGCTGCCGTCGACTCGATAGGCCGTCAGCACGAACTGTCGGCCGCCGGACTGATCTCGTTCGAGCCCGCTGCAGAGGTGGCCGAGCAAAACCTCGACCGCCCGGGCGATGTCTTCCGGCGTACCGATCGGCTCACCGAAGTTCAGTCGCTGTAACTGCGGCGCGACCGGCGTTTTCGGCGAGACCGGTTCGGCCAAGACTCCGAGAGCCTGACGCAGGCGCCGTGCCACCTCCGGCCCAGTCCGCGGCTCCAGGGTTGCCGGAGGCAGATCGAGGAGATCGCCGATCCGCGACAGACCGAGCCGGCGCAGCAGCTCCGTCCGTTCGGGCGATAGGCGTAGGGCGGCGACCGGCAGCGGGGCCAGTGCCTCTTCTTGCCTGCCGGTCGAGATGCAGCGAGCCGGCTGGACTGCCTCCGTGGCATAGCGCGCAAGCCCCCAGGCCGCACCCGGCGTGTCCGCCAGTCCGGCCCGCGCCGTCAAGCCGAAGCGCTCGAGCCGTGCCACCAGCTCCAGGGCCAGGGCTTTTTCGCCGCCGAAGAGATGAGAACAGCCGGTGATGTCGAGCCACAGGCCGGCTGCCCCTCCCGGCTCGCTCGCGGACCCTGCGGCGACCCAGGGGGTGTAGCGGCCGCACCAGTCAGCCAGCTTGTCGAGGGCGGCACGGTCGGCTGCCGGGGTCTGCATCTCGCTGCGGAGGTTGGGACAGAGGGCACGCGCCTCCGCCAGCGTCTGACCCGGTGCTGCGCCGGTCCGGGCGGCAACGTCATCGACTGCGGCCAGCAGAAGACGATTGCCATCACGCAGCGTCAGCGCGAAGGGAGGCAGCGCCTGGCTTGCTTGCTCAGGCCGTGCGCTCGAACGCGGCCGGCGCTGAATCGCAAAGCTCGGCAGCCATAGCGAAATCACGCGTCGCATGGTCCCACTCCACTTCGAAGCTGGCCGGTTGACCGCCGCGACACCGCAGCAGCTCGATCCGCCAGGCCGGATTGCCCACCAGGCTCTTGGACAGGCTTCTATCACTCGCTCTCGCTGCGACCCGCCAGCGGGTCAGGGCCGGACTGGCGGCGGTGCTGCGACCTGGTGCCCTGCGGTGACGCTGAAGCAACAGGCAAGGGCGCTGGACCGTCTCGGCGGCCAGCTGCAGGCGCCGCGCTGCCGTTGGATCGAGCTCACCGACCTCGCCGACCACAGCGGCCAACTCTGGGCAGCGCAACCCCTCCTCCAGAGCCCAAAGGCTTTCCGTATCTCCGCCCGTACGCACCAGCAGCAGCCGTTCGGCCGCGATACCGAAACCGGCCAGCGCCGGGGCATAGAGGTCGGCCTGCCGGGTCGCCCAGAGAATCTCTCCTTCACGGCGGGTTGCCAGCCGGCCGAGCAGGGTCAGAGCGAAGCCAAGCGCGGCGCCGTCGTCCCATTCGCTGCGGGCCGGCAGGATCTCATGCAGCCCGGCGGCGGCCAGACCGCCGCCGGGCAGGCGCTCGTCCAGCGCCCGAGCGCCCAGCGGTACGACCCTCTGCGACCGGTCGGCTTCGCCTTGTTCCAGAGCACGCACCTGGCGGCGCAGTGACGCCAAACCCTGGCCGCGGCTCCTGTTCTCAAGCGTCTCGATCGTCATCGCCTAAGCCTCGTTCGAGGGCGATCATCGAAAGAAAAGTTCTGTAAATGTTCTTAGTTGCCTATATGTTCTAATTCGGATGCTGCGACGCGTCAAGCCTGTCGGAGGTTCTGAACAAGGAATGCGGCAGAGGTCTGGACAAGCAAAGGCTTGCAGGGCAGCTTGCCCGCCATGACCGAGCTTTTGAACGATTTGGAAACTCCTCGCCTCGATCCCATCGACGTCGCCGGCTTTGCCGATCTGGTGGGCTACCGCTTGCTGCAGTGGACCGAGACCGAGGCGCAGGTCGAGCTGGCGCTTGCCGAGCGGCATATGAACCGTAGCGGTGTCATGCATGGTGGGGTGCTGACAACCCTGATCGACACGGCCAGCGGCTATAGCGGCTGCTACTGCCCGACACCCGGTCGGGTACGCCGCGCCATGACTCTGCAACTCTCTTGCCAGTTTATCGCGCCGGGCTTCGATGGCCGGACGCTGATCGCTCATGCGCGTAAGACCGGTGGCGGCCGCAGCGTCTTCTTCTCCACCTGCGAGGTGCGCGACGAAGCCGGCAAACTGGTTGGCCAGGGTGAGGGGGTCTTCAAGTACCGTCGCGGTTCGGAAAGTCCCGAGGGCGAGCCGGTGTGAGAAGTCGTTTTTAAGAGACGCCGATCGGTGGCGTCTTGGAAAAGCGTTCACCCATAGGCGTTGAAGCAGTGCGAGATGCCGATCGTCAGATCCTGAGCGATCTCGAAGGCCGAGAGCATGGGATCGATCAGCTGCCGGTTCATCTCTGCATAGTCGACCGCCTCGGCGCCGCGATAGCTGGCCGGTTCCTCCAGACGGTAGTCGGCAGCGATCGGCTGGCCTGAGGGGAAGATGCTGCGCAACAGCTGCGTTGTTTCCGTCACGCGCAGGCGTGTCGTCAGGGCGATGACATCCTCTTGCGAGACGTCGTGGCGGGTCGAGAATTTCGGCAGCCGCGCCGCGAGCAGAAAGATGTGTTGAATCAGCGCGATGCGTAGGGCGTGCAGCAGGGCTGGATCGGTTGTCGCGACGCCCTTGTTCGTTTCGGCACCGATCTCCCCAAGGAGGTCGTCCAGGTGAATCGCATCCTCGCGTAGGGCTGAGACCAGCCGTAGCATGGCGTAAAAGCGCTGGTCGTCACGCAAATGCTCCGCCAACAGAAGGCAGCTTTCCTTCAGCCCCGTTTCGCGCTCGCTGCGTGGCCGCGACACCCAGTAGGCGCCGTCGAACAAAGCCGTATAGGCGGCAAGCGTCTCTAAACTGGAGAGTTCCCTCGCCCGCCGAACCAGGTCGACGATTACTTTGAGACGGCTGGAGCGGGCATGCAGGCCGACAAAGGTTTCTCGGTCGTGGCGTAAGGCAGACCCGAGACCGGCAACCACGTTGATACCGTAGCCCAGCTGCTGCAACAGCGCGTTGTGCGGAATGGCACGCAGCGTGGCGGCGGCAATGCGGCTGTCGCCGCGGCCGTCGAACTGCCGGCTGGTTTTGCGCGATCCCGTCGAAACCAGCAGATTGGTGCCGAAGGCGGTCAGAAGCGTGCCGTGATCCGCGTCGGCGAAGAGCTGCGTCTGAAAGCTCCGCAGGCGTTCGTGCAGGTCTCGGTTGAACAGGTAGGCCGCGTAGAAAGGGTCCTCCTGAGCCGGGTCGCTGTCGGCAAGCCGAGCCCCCAGGATCCGGGCGAGGGTCGCCAGCGCCAGTCCCCTGCGGCCGAAGAAAAGGTAGCCGTCGCCGCCTTGAAAGCTGGTCTCGTGCAAGAGAGGGATCCCTCGCGCCCGGTAGCGTTGCCGCACCCAAGGGGAGAGCACGTAATCCTGTCGGTCGCGAAAGCCGGCCGGATGGGCTCCGCGGCCCATCGACTCGCCATGCGTATCGAAGATGACGACCTCGAGTTCGCCGAGGTCACCTGTCTTCCGGGCGGTCTCGATGACGCCGGCGAGCTGGCCTTGCAGCCGTTCGACAGCCAGTGCGGCAGGAACCTGACCGATGAAGCGGCCGGCGTCGGAGAACCCCGTCTGCACGGCAAGGCGACCGCGGGCGGCGAGGTAGCGGCGATAGCTGCGGGTTTTGAGCAGGCTTTCCACCAGTGCTGCGCCGTGCTCCAGGGCTTGCTCGGTCTCGAACAGCGGCGAGATATCGACGCAATCTTCGACGTCGAACAGGCGGGCGAAATAGAGCGCTGCCAGCGGCGTGAAGGGATGCTCGCATTCGGCGATCAGCAGGCGGATCGGCTTGTCGCCGTCGATATGCTTGAGAATCTGTGCGATGGCGATGAACTGCCGGACGGCTGTGGCGCTCTCGAGCGCCAAGGAGGCGAAGTTGACCGTCTCCTGCGGCAGCCGTTCCACCGTGCGGTCCAGTTGGTCCAGCAGAACCCGACTCTCCATCTCGGTCGAAGGAGCCAGGCCCAGCGGCTTGCGGATGGCGTTATGGACTTGGGCGCTGTTGATGCGCAGGTGGATCAGTCCGGCGCCCAGGCCGTGCAACTGAACCTCTGCGCGCAGGACGGCGAAGGCGCGTGCCGCCTCCAGGACGCCGGCAGTGGTGGAGGTCGCCACGGCTTCGTCCAAGGCGGCGATCAAGGCGGCGGCCGAATTGCCCAGCCCGGTGGCCGGCGATTGCGTCAGGCAGTTGGCCGCTTTCGCCAGAGCCTCAGGGTCGTCCAACTCCGTGTCGAAGGCAGCGATCTGGGTTTCGACTGCCGCGCGCTCCTGTCGCAACAATGCGGCGGCTTGGTCTGCGGCGACCTGAGCGGAGCTAGCCGGAGTGTCGGCCAGCAACCGCTCGAGACGCTTCGCGTAGCGCCCCAGCTGCCAGTGTTTCTCCTGCAATCGAAAGCGGATCGTATGGGCCCAGGTAATGTCGTTGCGGCCGTCCAGATCGTAGCCGACCCAGGTGGCGAGGCTGACGGGGGCCGGGCGCAGCTCGGTCCAGTGGTCGGGATAGACCTCCTGGCCGACCTGCAGGATCGCGTGCAACAGCACCGCTATCGCCTCCTGTGCCTCGGCCAGGGCGGACAAGGCCTGCTCATGCTCGCTGTCCAGGGTAATCGGTTTGTCCGGTCGGTGCGGCAGGTTGTGCAGGCTGCGCTCGATCTCCGACCGCGGTTTTTCGCCCTCGACCAGATCGGCGAGCAGCCCGCGCAGTGCCTGGGACATGGCGAAGGTGGGATGGGCCGTGAAGACGATCCCGTCTTCCGGCCGGCTCCAGGCCGCGGCAAAAGCGTCAAAGGGCTCAGTCGTGCCATCGGCCCCGACAGCGGTGTGGCGCACCAGGGCCCTTAGCCCTGTCACGTCCTCTGTGCTCACATGCTCGGTGCCACCTTCGTCCAAGCCGAGGTAGTGGCGCAGGCGATCCGCACGATCGATCAGTGCTTCGTCGCAAAGAGTCTTGGCAACGGCGGCGATGTCGCGCAGAGCGATCTCTCCGCGTTCCAGCGCGACGGACAGCTCGAAGGCCAGGTGCTGCACCGGATTGAATTGCGGCTCGCGCCGGGTCCGCGTTCGCAGCTCTGCAAGTCTTTCTCGCCAATCTGTGAGAAGGCCATGGGGATCGGAGCCCCCTGGTGTGGAATCGGCTAAGGCTTGGCGTGAGCTCACAGTTTAGAAGCTGCCGTCGAGTTTGAGAAAGTCGTAGCGGTCGATCGAATGGACTCGGGTTTGGCGCGGGCCGCTGGAGCGCAGAAGCGTCAAAGGCACCTCGACCCCTGCCCCGCCGAGAGCCCAGATCTTGCGATAGAAGTCGGCTTGATCCGCGATGTCCTCTCCGCTGACGGCGAGAACGGCGTCCAGCGGTTCGATGCCGGCCTGGTCTGCGGGACCGCCTGGTGTCACGCGCTGGACCAGCAGCCGTCCGCCGACCTCTACGGTATGAAGGCCTAGCCAGGGCCGCGGCTCGGTGTTGGCGCGCCCGTGGGTCAAGAGGTCGTCATAGATCGGATGCAGCGCCTGGATCGGTACGAACATATTGCCGGCCAGTGTCCCTCCACCGGCTATGCCGGCGGCATCACCCACATGCAACGAACCGATCCCCAGCAACTCGCCCTCGCGACTGACCAAGGCCGCACCGCCGAAGCCGGGATGGGGCGGCGTGGTGAAGATTGCGTCAGGCAGCAGGTACTCCCAATAGCCGGCGAAGTCTCGCCGCGAGACCACGACCGCCGGCCCGATCAACCGATCGCTGCCGACGAACGCCGCAACCAGGACTTCGCTGCGCTCTTCCGCGTCCGCTGAGGAATCACCCAGGGGCATTGCCGGTAGTCCCAGCGGGCGATCGGCGCGCACCAGACCGAAGCCGCTGTCATAGTCGTAAGCCGTGACCTCTGCGCCGACGATGCGTCCGTCGGGCAACAGCAATTCCACGGAGCCGGCTTCCATCACCAGATAGCCGATGGTCAGCACCAAGCCTTGCTGCGCATCGATGAGGACGCCCGAGCCCTGACGTTCGATGCCCAGCGTGGCCGCTGTCCGCGCATCTCCCGGGATCAGGGCGCGCAGGCCGACGACCGCGTCCAACGGATTGGCCGTAGCCTCCGTGCCGGGGCGCTCGCTGTCGGCAAGGCCGGGCCGTGGTGAAAGTTGGACTGCAGCGAAGAGAAGCAACAGTCCAAACTGTGCCAAGCGACCTACAGTCATCTTGCTCTCCCGAAAGCCGATCCGACCTCCCCCGGGGCCCTATCTTTCTATCATAGGCCGGATGCGCGCGTTCAGTCTTCCAGCAAGTAGCCGCTGCGATGCGGAAGTGGCGTGCGCCCGACGATCTTGGCGAGCGACATACCTTGCGTGACGAAGCGATGGCTGCGGATCGATAGTATCAAACCGTCTGTCCCGGCGGTGACAGCCGTCCGGGCGCGCTTCGGATCGGTCGCGGCTGGATCGACGATATCGCAGATAAGATCGCCGATCTTCACGCGGTCGCCCGGCGCGACGGCGTAGACCACCACGCCCGCGACGGGACTTTTGACGCTGTCCGTGGCCGTCAGTTCCGTTGCATCGCATCTCGGCTTCGGCCGCGGGCCGGGTTGGCCGGCGACGTAGCCGCGGCGCTGCAGTGTCCGGAAGATCGCTAGGGCGTCAGCCTCCGCCTGGATGTCGCTGACGTCCATCCAGCCTCGCAGTTCAACCGTGGCGGCCTCGCAGGCTGGAGGAACCGGCGCATAGGGAAAGCGCTCCGCCAGTCTTAGCCAAGGCGTCGAGAAGGCTTCGTCGAAGGAGTTGCCGCCGGAGTCTTCGGCCAGCAACACGGCTTCCACGCCCAGTTCCGCGGCCAGGTCTTGTGCCTGCGGCCAGTGTTGCGGGATCAGGAAAAGGTGCGGCAGCGCAAGGTCGTCGCAGTGCAGGTCCAGCACCAGATCCGCATCGCAAGCCTCGCGGGCCAGGATCAAGCGCAGGGCCTGCAGCGCGCGCTGCGGCACGATGTCGTTGAGCACGCTGCGAAAGACGGCGCGAATGGTTGCGACGTTGCTGGCGGCATCGTCGGTCAGGCGGGTTTCTATGCGGTCGCCCGCCAGAGCGGCCAGGTCCGGCCAGTTTCGATTGAAGTTCCCCCCCGACAGAGCGAACTCGTAGCGACCCAACTGCGTATGGTCGAGGAACTGCGCGAGGCCGATCGGATTGGCATAGGGCACAAGAACGATTTGACCCGTAACGTCCCCGCGAGCTTCTGCAGTCTGGAGGAGGCGCAGCAGATGATGCGCAACCAGCATCCCTGGCGTTTCGTCGGCATGGAGAGAGGCCTGGATGTAGGCCTTGCGTCCGGTCGGCGACTCCGGGATGACTGATTCCGGGCCGAATCGATGGATCAGCAACTGCTGCGCCGTACCGGCGGCTGGCGCGGGCAAAAGGCGGATATCGGTGCGTCGCGCCATGGCGGTCGAGGACCCGAATGAGGGGAATGTGTCGCGAGAATTACGCCCGTTAACACTTGGGTCAAGGCACTGATTTGAGCAGTCTTTTCGCGCGCCGTCGGACTGAAGTGTGACAGACTTGCAACAGAGTGGGGAAGCCATGCAACAGGGGCATGCCTCGCTTGCGGCAATTTGCATAGACGCAAGGCAAATTCATGCACATCTTCAGGGCGTAGTTGCTGCGACGCAGCATCCCTGAGTTTCCTTGCCACAGCCGGATCAGGTAGCGGCAAGACACTAATCCGGAGTTTCTCCGGATATCAGGGCCCGCAAGCGCGCCCCCCGTGCGGCGGGTCCTACGTCTCCCAGACGTGAAGCCTCCCTGTTCAACTTGCCCCGGTGGTTCACCGCCGGGGCTTTTCTTTTGTGCGTCTCCAGCCTTGGGATTCCGAAATCCGGGACATCGGCTTTCGAGGCCAATACAGAAACAGCTTCAATTTAGTGTGATATAAAGTCCGAGTTCAGCCCGAAGCTTCTGTTTGGCTTTGGAACCTTCACGCCAAGACTGTTTTTCTGGAGATTTTCTGACTGCCCGCTCGACGCCAGTCTGCTGTGCGGCCGCTGGGCAGAGGAGCCTATAGCTGGCACCTGAAAGATCGCCCCGAGATATCCCCAGGCTGTGGATATCTCGGGGCGTGGAAATCTTGGTTAAGGCGTCTTCTGTTCACCGCTCAAAGTCGTATGACGAGACCGCTCTGCAACCCTTTGATCTTCCTGACTAGACAGGACCTGATCGAGGCTGCGCAGGGGTCTGAGCAAGTAGGGGCTGACCGGCAATGCCGGCCGCGTTTTCCGGGAGTCATCCACAGGCTTGTCCACAATATGCATGGTCGGTCACGACTCCAGCCGCAATATGTTGCGTCTTGGATGCACCGATTCGGCTTAACGGGAGGTTAATCGAGAGGCCCGATTTCAACGCATTAACCGCGTTTGCGTTCCGTCCTTGGCCGGGACTTTCGGGCTCGGGTTTTCAGGCTTCGCGGGCTCGCTCTGCCTCGATTTGATCGAGCGCCTTAACCACAGCCTCGAAGGCCAGCAGCACGGACCCATGGCGCGACTTCACGCTGCGTGCAGGTAACAGGACCTTAAGCTCTTCCCAGGGCGATCCCGGCGGCGGGCCGCCCTGTTTCAGCATGACGCGCATCTCGTCGCGCACCTGGCGCAGCTCGTCGGGCGAGCGGCCGATCACATGACGAGCCAGGATCGATGCGGCCGCCTGACCCAAGGTGCAGGCACGCACCACTTGGCCGTAGTTCGAAACCCGATCGTCTTCGAGTTTCAGATCGATTGTGATGCGGCTGCCGCAGAGCGGACTGACTTGCTGCACCGTGGCGTCGGGTGCGGGCAAGCGTTGCTGCAGCGGGATATCCCGCGCCAGGGCCATGACCTCGTCATTATAGAGCTGTTTCAGGGCTTCGTCGGCCATCTCGCCTCTATCGCCTCGCCGTCCTACCCTCGCTTAGCCGGCCGGTTCCTTGCAGCGGCGGACCCTCATGGGTATATCACCGCCTCTGCCAGCCGCGCCACGTGCCGGCTATCTCCTCCGACAGAAGTCGGACAAGCTGGAGTTCCGACAAACGTCGGACCGACATAGGTTGGAAAGTCATGACCGAACAGGGCTCGAAGTCACCGCTCTTTGCTGACCGGCTCAGCGTCGAACAGGTCGAGGAAGGCCATGAATTGGCGCCGAAATTTGATGAGCGCGGCCTGATCCCGGTGGTGACCACCGCTTACGCCAGCGGCGAACTGCTGATGCACGGCTACATGAACGCCGAAGCGCTGGCTCGTACCATCGAGAGCGGTGAAGCTTGGTACTACTCCCGCAGTCGTCAGGCACTTTGGCATAAGGGCGCGACCAGCGGCCTTGTCCAGAAGGTGCGTGAAATGCGCATCGACGACGATCAGGACTGCGTCTGGCTTCGTGTCGAGGTGGTTGGCGATGCGAGCTGCCATGTCGGCTATCGCTCTTGCTTCTATCGCTCTCTACCGGTCGGCGAGGGGGCCGGGCAAGGGCCGGTTCAGCTGCAGTTCGAAGAGACGGAGAAGACGTTCGATCCCGTCGAAGTCTACGGTGACGCACCCAATCCGACGCAGCTCTGACGGCGCACCTTACGGGCGGCGTCACGCCTCTACGCGCCGCGCCCTCTAGATCCATAGTTCCGGCCTGCCAAGCCGGGCGATCTGCTGTCGGATCGCCCGGGACGTGCTTTTTTTCATCTGTAAACGTTTCCGTTTCGATCCTGTGGCTTGCGACGCCTGTCACCGTTCTGTCACACTTCTTCGGCTGTCGCGAAGGAGTCGAACCGATGAAGGAGTTGGTTGCCGCGCTTTTGCTCTGGGCGAGCCAGTCCACCGGCTATCCGGCGCAGATTGAGGTGCCAAGGGTCGAACTGGCCTCGACTGCCGAGTTGCAGGCGCACTTCGCGGCCGGTGGTGCCAACGCCGCCGGACAGCAGGTTGCGGCACTCTACGAGCCGGCAGGTAACGTCATCCTGCTCGATACGACTCTCGATCTCTCGACGCCGCTGGGGCGCAGTTATCTGCTGCATGAGCTGGTGCACGCGTTGCAGTTCGCGGCTGGACGCCAAGCGGAGGTCCGCTGTGTCGGCTTGCTGGAGTCGGAAGCCTACAGCACCCAGGCCCGCTACCTGAAGGACCACGACCTCCAGCAAGCGGCCAACTTGCACAGCATTCTGGGTCTGATGCAGGCCGGTTGCGGCTGGCCTGAGTAGCCAGCAGGGCATAGGTGGTCGGGTTCGACCGCAACTGCTGGCAAGCTATCGGGCCAGGTGGAGCCGCGCCCGATCCAGGATCGCGCCTCGGTCCGGCAGAAAATCCTCTGCGATCCACCAGCGCTCCAGCTCTTCCAGCAAATCCCCGATTGCCGGGCCTTTCTGGCCGCCCAGATCGATCAGATCGCGGCCCTTGACCGGGAACTGCAGATCCGGCCAGGCGGCCGCTTCGGCCAACGCCAGCTCCAGCTCTGCGGTCTCGCCGCTCCGTGCGGCGGCGAGGCGGAGCAGATCGGCGACCGCCGTTTTTCCAAGCCGGTAACAGGCGATCCGCAGAGCGTGCCGCGTCATCCCGGGCGCAACCGACAGCGGCGGCTGAGTCAGCAGTTCCAGGCGGTCGCGTTGGGCATTCGAGAGGCGCAGCCGCGCTGCGATGGCGTCGGCACCTTTGCGGTCGGTCTCCACCAGCGCGGCAAGACGGAGCAGCGGGTCCGGCGGCCCGGCCTCCAAGGTCAGCAGGCGGGCCAGAGGAAGCGTATCGCCCTCTTCCGGGAGCTCCTCGGCGAGAATGCGATGTAGGATCATGATGTCGAGAGTGGGCACCGGATCCGGTGCCTCCAGCAGACGCAACAGTTCGGCCCGCACCCGTTCTTGAGAGAGACGGATCAGGTGCGGGGCCGCCGCCGCCGCCGCCGTCAGGCCTTCGGAGTCCGGCGCCCCGCGGCCGTAGTGGGCATGGAATCGGAAGAAGCGCAGCAAACGGAGATAGTCTTCCGCGATGCGCTGGGCCGCCTGGCCGACGAAGCGTACGCGACCGGCTCGCAGGTCCGCCAGCCCGCCGAAGTAGTCGTAGATTGCGCCTTCGGGCGTGCAGAACAGCGCGTTCATGGTGAAATCGCGCCGCGCCGCGTCGGCCTTCCAGTCGTCGGTGAAGGCGACCGTCGCGTGACGACCGAAGGTTTCGACATCCTCGCGTAAGCTCGTGATCTCGAAGGGGTGGTGATCGGCGACGGCAGTGATCGTCCCGTGCGCCAGGCCCGTCGGTACGGCTTTCAGGCCGGCTTTGGAGATCAGCCGCATCACCTGCTCGGGTGCGGCCGGTGTCGCGATGTCGATGTCACGCACCGGCCGCCCGGCCAAGGCGTCGCGGACGCATCCGCCGACGAAGCGCGCCTCGGCGCTGCCGGCCGCGAGCGCTGCCAGCACGGCGCGGGTCGGCGCCGCAGTCATCCAATCCTGTGGGGGAATCGTTTCGAGGGGGTGCTCCATGACGCCGGCAAGGTAGTGCAGGCCAGGCGGAAAGGGCAGCCCCTGTAAACTCTTGGTCCACAGTCTCCTGCGGGACTCACGGACTCGTAAACGATCGTCTATATCTGCGGTATGTCCACGTCATCCTTCGCACAAGGACCGCAGCCCGGCGAGGCATCGGAGCCGACCTACCTCTCCGGTCTCAACGCGGCGCAGCGCGAGGCCGTCGAGACGCTCGACGGCCCGGTGCTCATGCTTGCCGGAGCGGGCACAGGCAAGACTCGGGCGCTGACCGCCCGTCTGGCGCATTTGCTTCTTACCGGCCGCGCCATGCCAGGGCAGATCCTGGCCGTGACCTTCACCAACAAGGCGGCCCGGGAAATGAAGGAGCGGGTGGCCGGACTGCTCGGACGCAGCGTCGAGGGCTGGTGGCTGGGCACCTTCCATTCGCTGGCTGCCCGCTTCTTGCGCCGCTATGCCGAGATGGCCGGCCTGCAACCTAACTTTACGATCTTGGATCCGGACGATCAGCTGCGTCTGATGAAGCAGATCCTGGTCGCCGAAGGCATCGACGATAAAACCTGGCCGGCACGTGCTGTGCTGTCTGCCGTCGAGCGTTGGAAGGACAAGGGTCTAACGCCGGAACGCGTGAGCGCGGGCGAGGCCGGCGCGGTTGCCAACGGTCGCGGTGTCGAGCTTTATGCGGCCTATCAGGCTCGCCTGCAGCAGCTCAACGCCTGCGATTTCGGTGACCTGCTGCTGCACTGCATCGAGATCTTCCGCAGCCGTCCCGACGTCCTGGCCGACCTGCACCGTCAGTTTCGCTATCTTCTGGTCGACGAGTATCAGGACACCAACGTCGCGCAATACCTCTGGCTACGGCTGATTGCCCAGGGTCACAAGAACATCTGCTGCGTCGGCGACGACGACCAGTCGATCTACGGCTGGCGCGGCGCCG